>CAXBHX010000051.1:0-35359 GCA_963975655.1 uncultured Verrucomicrobiales bacterium | reverse complement strand
GAGAAGGAGTGACCCTTTTCGGGTCCGCCAAACCTGCAATTAAGGAGGCAGGTTTTGGTTTTCCCTCTCTCACGAAACCCTTCCTGGTGGGGACCGGCGCGTGGTGGCTTCGGTTCCTGTCAGGTTTGGGACTCGTGAGACTTTAGGGTTCGTTTCAGATAGCTAGGCGAATCCCCACGCCCACCACCACGCTGATGACGATCAACCCAATTCCAAACCTCCGCTTCAGGCAAGATTTGCTGGAGTCCCAAGACGTCATTGTCAGAAAGATCCATCCGAACACAACCACGCTTCCGACAAGGAACGTGAACAGCATCGCTTCAGCATTGAAGCCATCAAAGATCCGCTTGCCCATCACCCATCCAGAAACCTGATAGGTCAAACAACCGACCAGAACCGGCAGCGGATTTGATTTTCTTCCTACGACCATGATGACTCTATCTAGCATGCCTGACATGCCGGGAGCGAGTCATTCCGCCCCCTCTCTCCGCCTCCAGCAACTACGGGCGAACTCACCACCCCTCCGTACCTTCGTGCCCTCCGTGGTTCCTTCTTATCACTTAACCACGGAGATCACAGAGAGACGGAGAATTCCAAACCACTGATCAGCAACATCCGACCATTCGGCACCTCTTCGTACCTTCGTGCTCTCCGTGGTTCCCCTCTTCTCTTTTAACCACGGAGAACACTGAGAAACGGAGAATTCCAAAGAACTGATCAGCAATACTTTTCAACAACTTCACTCCCACCTCTTCGTATCTTCGTGCCCTCCGTGGTTCACTTCTTCTCTTTTAACCACGGAGATCACTGAGATACGGAGAATTCCAAAGAACTGATCAGCAATACTTTTCAACAACTTCACTCCCACCTCTTCGTATCTTCGTGCCCTCCGTGGTTCACTTCTTCTCTTTTGACCACGGAGAACACTGAGAAACGGAGAATTCCAAAGAACTGATCAGCAACATCCACCCTTACCTCTCCGTTCCTCCGTGCCCTCCGTGGTTCCCTTCTTCTTATCTAACCACGGAGATCACAGAGAGACGGAGAATTCCAAACCATTGATCAGCACATCCGACCATTCACTACCTCTCCGTACCTTCGTGCCCTCCGTGGTTCCCCTCTTCTCTTTTAACCACGGAGAACACTGAGAACACTGAGAATTCCAAAGAACTGATCAGCAACATCCGACCATTCACCACCTCTCCGTATCTTCGTGCCCTCCGTGGTTCCCCTCTTCTCTTTTAACCACGGAGATCACAGAGATACGGAGAATTTACGAGGGCTTTGACCGGCCCCCCGATTGGCCAATCTGCCCATAAATGGATCTAAATGGATCTAAATGGATCTAAATGGATCTAAATGGATCAAATATCGACTCACCCTTCTTCCCAAGGCACATAGTCAATCTCCATGAACGCCTCCACCTCCGGGATCCACCGAGTCTCAACGAACCGTATGTGAATCTCATGCTCGCTGTAGGCGTCGTAGTCTACCTGAGAATCAAACTCCATCGAGAGGCCGAAGCTGAAGTCATTTTTGGCACCGATCTGCCGCAGGCATCGCAGATTCTTCACCCCCGAAATCTCTGCCAACACGGCTGTCGCTTTAAGGAAATCGATTTCCTCAACGGAACCGGCTCCATGCTTGAGACGAAAAACGACGGAGTGCTGAATCGTGGCCATATTGAAAATATTCCTCCTCTGATATTGGAACATCCCAGATTCTGATTCACCCGACACCGAAGTGTCAACGGCGCTCCCCTACATTACTCCCTTATGAATTCCACAACTGAGCCTTTCTAATTTCACTCCTCAAACAAATCGCTCAGTCCCAGGATTTGCACTTTGGCCGCCTTCGCACTCTTCTTGAGAGGCTTGGAGGCTTCGCCTGACAGAATCAAATGATAACTGATGGTCCACCCCTTCGATGGCGAGTAATCCTTGTCCCTTACCTGCTCCAGATAACCGGACCCCAAATCTGCCTTACCGCTGATCCACTTTAGCTCAAGCAGTCGACTCTCACGATCAGCCTCGTTCTCAACAACCAAGTCAACTTGTGTTTCACCTTCCACCCAATGATGCCCAACCTCATAGTCATCGTCACGAATCTGCAATTTTTTTAGAATTTTTTCATTTCCAACTGGGCTGAGTTCCTGACGCAAGACCCATTCGGTGATCAGCTCAAAAGCTTTGCCTGAAAAATTCTCGATGTAATAGCCGGTCTTTGAGCTTATGCACTCGCGAAAGAGGTTGGCTCGAACATTCTTTCGAATGCGAGGGGCAAACCCTTTCAGAATTTGAAAGTAAAAATTCAAGAACGGATCCTTGAGGTAATATTTACTACCTCGTCGGTTGGCTTTTGCGATTCCGGCTTGAGTCTTTTCGTTCACGATGTCGAATTCAAGCAGCTGATCAATCATAGTCCGCACCGTTGATTCACTCGTGATGCCGCTCTTCTTGCGAATGTTCTCCATGGTGGATCCATCCTGCCCCAAGGAAGCCATTATTTTTTCCGCTGTGCGGGCCGATCCCTTGGTGAATTCCAAATTAATCACTTCGCGAAACTCATCGAGGAAGATGGTGTTCTGGGTAAAGAAGGTTCGATTGATTGCCCTGATGAAATTGTCATTCTTGGGAATGCGCTCCAGATAGTAGGGCACCCCACCCGTCATCATAAAAGCAAGACAGATCTGCTCGTCGGTCCAATCTGGAAAATAGTGCCGACGAATCTCTGTTGGGCTAAATGGCCTGACCCACAAATCCGCCACCGTCCGCATGCGATATAGGACCGAAGTTTCTGACTGCGTGTTACTCACAAAAAATCGCTGGGAAGATCCGCAAATAATAACTTTCACATTACCCATCTGCTCCCACTCCACCCAAATTTCCTTCAGTTGACTAAGAAACCCAGATTTCCGTTTCGCAATCCACTGGATCTCATCCAATGCAATGACATATTTTTGCATCTGATTCGCACGGAAATACTGAGTCATCGCACGGAAAACTCGAACCCAATTCAGATCGACAACTCGAATAATCGACAACGAATCGTCTCCCGTGAATTGAGCCCACTCCTGGGCAAACTTCCGTATCAGGCTTTGGGTGGAACTATCCTGATCCCCTTGAAATGAAAAAGCCGAAACCTGGTTAGCCAACCGGGCTAGCAACCACGATTTGCCGATCCTCCGCCGGCCACGCACCACCAGGAAGCCCGACCCCTCCGAATCGACAAACTCCAGCAATCGAGACAATTCCTCGTCCCGACCAAAAAATGCCTCTGCCATGCAGTCTATTAGAAACCGCGAACTTATAGGAGTTAATATAATTACGCGCTTTAACAGAAAACCGCGAACTTATTAATATGATCATAACTCCGCGGTTTCGAAGATCCGATTCAAATCCCAAAAGCAACCCACGAAAGTTGCCGCGTTACGGTCACCTGCCAAAACTTGCACGACATCATCGGCGATGGAACGATATGGCATGAGATTTCTGTCCCTGCTGACGTGTGCCATCTTTACCATCCTCCCTTCCCTCACCAAAGCCTCGGAGGGCACCAACATCCTCTGGATCTACGTCGACGACATGAGCGATTGGATGGGTTGCTACGGCCACGACGCTGTCGAGACGCCGAACATCGATGCCCTGGCCGACGTCGGCATCCGCTTCGACCGCGCCTACATGCCCTCCGCGGTCTGTTCGACAACACGCTCCGCTCTCATCACCGGGACGATGCAGACCACCCACGGGCTGCACCGTCACCGCACCATGCTGAAGAAACCACTCCCCGAGGGGGTCTTCACCGTGCCATCGCTCTTTCTCGAGGCAGGCTACACCACCTTCAACGAGGAGAAAGAGGACTACAATTTCGCCTACGATCGCGAAGATCTATTCACTGCTGATTTCGATCGCCCGACCATGAGAGGTCATCTGATCGGACGGGACGTTTCCTTCCTCAAGCAACTCCAGGGAAAAGCCTTCTTCGGTCAAATTCAGTTGAAAGGCGGCAAGTTCGGAGGCGAGACAGGATCCAAGTATCCGTCTGAGAGTCGGGTCGATCCAGCGACCGTCCACGTGCCGGCACACTACCCTGACACACCTGTCATGCGCAATGCCATCGCCCGCCACTACGAGCAAGTCGTGGAAACCGATGAGCAGGTCGGCGCCATTGTCTCCGGTCTAAAAGAATACGAGCTCTGGGACAACACCATCGTCTTCTTCTTCACCGACCACGGCGCACCCCTGCCCCGCTCCAAACAGTTCCTCTACGAAGACGGCACCAAAGTGCCACTGATCGTGCGATTTCCGCCGTCAATGAACGCACCGGCAAGCCCCGGCACGGTCCGCACCGATCTCGTCAATGGCATCGACATCTCTGCCACCACGCTGGCGCTGGCAGGGTTGGAGACCCCCGCTTCCTTCGAAGGAGATGATCTCTTCGCCGCTGACTACCAGCCCAAAGAGTTCACCATCTCCGCCCGCGACCGCTGCGGCATCGCAGTGGATCGCATTCGTGCGGTGCGGACCGAGCGCTTTCGCTACATTCGCAACTACCTGACTGATCGAGCCTTCTACCAGTCCCAGTACCGCGACAAATTCGCATCCATCATCGAGCTCAAGGAAGTCTATGAAGCAGGCAACATGACGCCTCTTCAGGCCTCCTACATGAGCGCTGAAACCCGCTCCGGTGAGGAACTCTACGACATTGAGAAAGATCCTGATCAACTCAACAACCTGGCCAAAGATCCAGAGTATGCCGCCGTCCTCAAACAACACCGAGAGATTCTCGAGGAATGGATCGAGGAGACCGACGATCAGGGGCAGCACATGGACAGTCCCGAAGAATTAAAGGCCGTCTATGACTACGCCAAAGGCAAGGTCGAGGCGCCTGAGTATGATTTCTTGAAGAAAGACGAAGCGAAATAAGCAGCACGCCCTGACATCCACTCAACTCACCAGAGAACGTGACTGGGTGAGAACCTCCGACAGGGCCTTCTGAAGTGCCCCTGCTGCCGGCCTCTCTATTTCAAACAATTGGGGGTGATCGGGCAATCCACAGCCGGAACTGGCAACAACGGGAACGCCATTGGCGAGTGCCCGCAGGGCAAGTCGGGGCTGATGCTCAACCCAAGCTGGCAAGACGACGGCCGCACAGCTCAATAACTGCGAAGGCAGGCCAGGACGATGACTCACTGAGGCAAGAGGATCGGCTCCCTCTTCTCGCGCTCGCCCGAGCACGAGAAGCTCGCCATCGAATCCTCGCAGCGCCTCGGCCAACTCAAAGATTCCTTTACGACCGAGGGGTGAGGCAGGGAAATAGAGCTGGTTCGGATGACGTTCGGGCAAGGACTCTTCAGGCATGGGCAACACCCACTCAAGCAGAATCGCCTTGGCACCAAAATGGCCGGCAATGGCCCGGTGAGGAGTGACGACACGAGCTGCGGCAGACAAGGCTTCGGTCTCAGCTCGGACGTGTTCGGGCTCCGCTCGAAAGTCTGTCAGGGTAGAGGAAAGAGGATCATGATGAGCGGCGGTATCCAGCAAGCGTTGCAGTTCAACAATGGGCCAACGCGTCATCAGGACATCGAACGTGCGCCCAGCAAGGTGACCGTTTTTCCAAAGATGCGGGAGTAGGTTCTGTGAAACAATCAGGTGGCGAGCTTTCGGATCCAGACCCGCCGCATAATGCGCGGCAAGGTTTTCTTCGCGAAGAAGCAAGGCCCGCTGCCGGACAGCTCCCTGAGCGGGAAGACGGCGCGAGCGAAGCGAGTGCCTGAGCGTCTGAAGGGTCGCATATCGAACTGACGCGCGGTCAGGCACGGACCAGGCATAGTTTGGCTTTTTCCAGCGCTCGCCATCGAGGGGTAGAAACCACCGGTCGTTCGGCTGATTGTGATTTTCGCACCACTCCTGAAACTCAGGCCAATATTCATCTAACAGAAACCCCGTGTGCCCGGTGGCAGGCTGGTCATCGGAGACCGTTGAAGGATGCCGGAAGCAGGAAATTTCGCCACAAGTATGACAATCTCCGGAAACGTTGGATCGAGTGGGATTACTCTCCGACTCCGCGTCAGAAGGCCCGAGCGCGGGCCCCGATGCGGCCTCCTTTCGAGCCGCGCGAAACCGCACGGAGAGCTGATCTGCTGTCAGGGTCGCTTCCAGGCGATAAGCGTAGGGAGCCCGAAAGCGAAGATCGACGTAGTTCCAGAAGACAGTGGCATCCCGGTCCTGCTCTGCCTGCGAGCCAGGAATAAGCCGCGAATGTGGATGCCGCTCGACAATCTCGAAACCGGCGTCCAGGGCCGCACTGTAGAGTAGGTTCGAAAGCTGACATAGCCCTCCCCCCGTCGTGGCAACAAGACAACCTTCGCGTAGCTCGCGGCCGGAGACGTATCCCTTGCGACGCGTGACGCGTCCCATCTGCTTCCAGAAGCTGAACACGGCATTCGCCGGAAACTCCAGTCCGTGAAGAGCGGCGCAGGCGACCCGAAGGTTCTGAACTTTTCCTGCAGTCAGCGGAAACTCCTCCATCGAAGCATGGGTCCATAAATCCGACCGAGCGTCCCCGGCGACAGGAGCGTCAACGAGTGTCTGCCCAATCTTCTGAGAGGAGATTGGATTCCGAAGATCAATCAGAGCCCGGCGAATCTTGAGAAGTGATGACTTGAACAGAAACACCAACGCCTGCATCCGCGTCGGGAGGTGGCGTTCAGGTTCCGGCTTCTTGGACATACGCTTCATTGTTTCCTTTACGGGAACAGAACAAAGGATATTTCAAAGAATTTTTGGCGATTTGAATGCTCAGTGAATCCAGCCAAGGTGAAATCGCCGCAGGCCAGACTCTCGAACCAGCGAGGCTCTACGCAACCTTGTTAAAATGACCGCACACAGCGGTAGTGGAGTTCTCTACCACTACGCCGCATCCGAGTGAGATGCACTGCCCTCAACCTCACTTTTTCTTCTTATCCGACTTCCACGAAAAGAACTCATTTTCCGTCGCCGCTTCTGCCGCAATCTTCTGAAATTCCCCCTGCAACTCCGGGTTCTGCTCCGCCAGATTTTCCTCCTCACGCGGGTCATCAATCAGATTGTATATCTCCCACGGAGCATCGGGCCCCGATTTGACGCGATTAAGCCTGACCGCCTTCCAATCGCCAAAGCGGATTGCCTGCTTGCCGCCTTTCTCGTAAAACTCCCAGTAGAGATACTCGTGCTCCTTTTGCTCCTTCGATTTCCCAAGCAAAGTCGGAACAAACGAAACACCGACCTGAGCGTCCGGCACCTGACCACCTGCCAAGTCAGCTAAGGTCGCCATGACATCCCAGTGAGCCGAAATATGCTCATTCTTTGAACCGGCCTCGATCGTGCCAGGCCAGCGCGCGATCATAGGCGAACGGATCCCGCCCTCATAGAGATCACGCTTGATGCCCTGATAAATTCCGTTGCCATCAAAGTAATCAGGATCCGCTCCGCCTGCCGAGGTCGGACCATTGTCACTCGAGAAAATGACCAGTGTATTCTCCGCAATTCCCAACTTGTCGAGTTGATCAAGGATCAGTCCGACGTCCCGATCCAGACGTGAGGTCATGCCGGCAAAGCAAGCTCGTGGCGTAGGGTGATCGCGATAACCTTTCGGATAATTAGGATTCTTGTAGGGCCCATCCTCTTCGATGATATCGAAATAGGGCTCCATCGAATCTTTCGGCACATCGAGGTCCACATGAGACAAGGTGTAGGCCATGTAGAGAAAGAAAGGAGCCTCCGTCTTACTTTGTTCATCGATCCACTTGAGTCCTTCTTCAGTGAAGCTGTCGTGAATGTAGACATCCCGATTGACGGCATTGTCAGGGTATTCTTCCTTTTCGCCATTGCGCCAAATCCAATCAGGGTAGTAGCGATGAGCGCGAGTCTGGTCGAGATAGCCAAAGAAAAAGTCAAACCCCTGGGCATTCGGCACCCCCGACGACCCCTCCTCACCCAGCCCCCATTTACCAATGACACCGGTTTGATATCCCGCCTCTTTCAACACCTCGGCCACCGTGACATCCTCCGACTTAAGGTAGGCCGGCCCATTGCCCCGCACTCGAGTCCGCCCGGTATGCTGCCCTGTCATAAGACAAGACCGCGTCGGCGCACACACTGTGCTGCCCGAGTAGTGACTGAAGAACTGCATCCCCTCCGCCGCCATCTGGTCGACGCGCGGCGTCTTCATGATCTCTTGCCCGTAGCAGCCGAAATCATTGATCCCTAGATCGTCAGCCAGAATGTAGATGATGTTCGGTTTTGAAGGCGCCGCAACTGCCGTGAGGGCCATTGAGCAAAGGGCAAAGAGAGCAAATCGAATCATGATATCACCAAACTCTGAACCAGAGGATTCTCAAGAAGGCATTTTGCTCTGATGAGGTAGGGCGGTGCATCTCGATGGGGTGGCCATCCACGGGGTGGCCATCCACCCGCCGCGAGTATAGGAAAAACTCACATCACAAACGGCATGGAGCTTCATGCCGAAGGCAACGCAGGGACAGCCGTCCTTAACCTAAGTCCAACAGGGTTGGCTCACTGGCTCAACCCTGTTGTACCCCGAAACTCTGATCCCATTACAACACCGGCGGTGGACCGGATAGCTCCCCTGTCTTCTTAACGGTCGGATACTTCGGTTTCCAGGTCGGATGCTCTTGAGTGAGCCAGGCGTTGATCTTCTTTGAAAGAGTAGCCGCAATTTCAGGCTCGGTTTTGAACAGATTGTTAGCTTCGGACACATCGTCACTCAGGCAATAGAGCTCCCATGAATCGGACTCATACTCGTAGTAGAGCTTGTAGCGTTTGCCTTTGATGTCATCGATGACGGCCGCACTGGGCTGCGCACGGACATCCATGTATCCGGGGAAAAAATAGAACACCGGCTCGCGCTTGCCTTTTGATTTACCGGTGAGCAGCACTTTGGCAAATGACTCGCCGTCGAGTGGATGATCGGCCGCATCTGGAAGCCACTTGCCTCCCGCTAATTCCAGGCAGGTGGGATAGTAGTCAATGCAGTGAATCTTGCGATCGGTGACGGTGCCGGCCGGAATCACCCCGGGCCAGTGAGCAATCAGTGGCACGCGGATTCCACCTTCGCTCAACATGCCTTTAATTCCCTTGTGCGGCGTATTCTCCGCGTGAGTTCCTCCATTGTCCGAGGTAAACAGAATCAGAGTGTTGTCCGCGATACTGTCGGAAGTGTCGCCGTCTCCATTGGGGTCTTCGAGAGCCTCTCGCATACGGCGCATATTCTCATCCACACTGGCAATGAACCCGGAATACTCCGCTTTTGCGCTGGCGTATTCTTGGGCCGCAGCAAGCAGATCCGGCCGGGCCTTAACCGGGCCATGCACGGCATAGGTGTGAAATTGAAGGTAGAAAGGCTGATCCCCGGTGGACAATTCATCGAGCGTCGATTCAAGAGCGTCACCGACCGCATCGCTGATATGCTTGGGCGAACCAATCAGATTAACAGGCAGGCCGTGCTTTTCGACATAGTCGGCATCATAGGGAGCCGCCCACTGATCAAAATGCCCGAGACCAACCTTGGGGAAAATCCACTTTCCCTTTTCCTCTTTCGAGAAACAAGTCGGCTGATGGCCCTGACTGAATCCACCGATATTGATGTCGAAACCGACGTTCTCGGGCATGGTCTCATCCCCGCGGTGCCCACCCACATGATATTTCCCGATATGAGCCGTGGCGTAGCCATTTTTCTTGAGCGCCTCGGCAATAGTCACAGCTTCCGGTGCGACATCATCTGATTGTTTCCCCGGAACAAATTTGGCCTCCGATTTTGTGATGCCTCCACCAGAGCCTCTGCTGAATCGGCTCAAGCTCTGCACGACATAGACGTCGTTGTGAATCCGGGCAGGGTACTGCCCCGTGAGCATCGCGGCCCGCGTCGGAGCACAGTTTGGCTGCGCATAGGCGTGGGTGAAACTGAGGCCTTCATTCGCAAGTTTCTCCAGATTTGGAGTCCGGTACTGATCCCCATGGGTGCCCATCGTGACCTGCGAAGCGCTGATGTGATTCCAGCCCAAGTCATCGACCATGTAGACAATGATATTTGGCCGGGTCGGCGTTTCGGCCTGAACGCTCAGGGATAAGGAGAGCGTGAAGAAAATGAGGAGAAAGTATTTCATTGTGAAGAAGCAGTTTGTCTTCTTCACAATGGCCAAACGAACTGAGATTGCACTCCCCTCTTTGCGCTAATCACGCCAATACCTGACGCACCACGCCGCCATGAACATCAGTGAGTCGCTGATCTATGCCATTGTGGTAGTAGCTCAGCTTTTGATAGTCCAACCCGAGCAGGTGCAGCACCGTCGAATAGTAATCCCACACACTTGTCGGATTCTGCTCCGCCCGTCGCCCAAATTCATCGGTCGCTCCGTAGCTAACGCCTCCTTTCACTCCTGCCCCCATCATCCAGAGGGTGAACCCATCTGGGTTGTGATCGCGCCCCGCCGTCCCCACCTGTCGAGTCGGCATCCGTCCAAATTCCGTGGTCCACAGCACGAGGGTGTCCTCCAGCATTCCACTCTGTTTCAGGTCAGTCAGCAAGGCAGCGGTAGGCTGATCAAAGATCGGGCAATGGCGCTCGTAATCCGGCTTCAATGTCTTGTGCGCGTCCCAATTGAGCAATCCATCCACCCCACTGGCCCGCGAAGAACAGTAGAGATTCACGTATCGCACCCCGCGCTCCAGCAGGCGCCGGGACAGGAGACAGTTCCGGGCATAGGCCGCCTTCAACTCATTCCCGGAATCGGTGCCATACATTTTGTGAATGTGTCGCGGTTCACTCGCAAAATCGCTCACCTCCGGCGCAGACATCTGCATCTTCGCCGCCAACTCATAGGCACCGATTCGGGCTCGCAAATCGGTCTCCTCAGGACGAGCTGCGGAATGTGTTTCATTAAAGAACTTCAACAGATCACGCGTTTCTTTCTCGGTCGCTTCGGTGATGGATCCCGGCCGCTCAATATTCCGAATCGGCTGATGCGCCGCCATCATGATCGCCTGATGCCGTGCCGGCAGAAACCCATTGCTCCAGTTTGCCTTTCCGTTAGGCGCCTCTCCCCGAATATCCGGGATCGCCACGTAGGTTGGCAAATCATCAGTCAGGTTTCCCAGCGCATAACTCACCCAGGCACCTGCACTGGGAAAACCTTCCCTGTCATGTCCTGTATTCATAAACACGCACCCCGGTCCATGCGTATTCGTCTTCGAATGCATCCCGTGAAAGAAAGCGATGTCATCCACATGGTCCGCCATGTTCGGCAACATGGACGACCACATTTTGCCGCTCTGACCTGCCGGGGTAAAATCCCAAGGGCTCTTCATAAGCGGCCCGTTCTTACCCTGGAACGATACGAAATCCTCCTCACCGGGAAGTGGCTTGCCATGCATCTTCTCGAGCATGGGCTTGTGCTCCCAGAGATCGACGTGCGAAGCCGCCCCCGGGCAGAAAATTTGTAAAACTCTTTTGGCTTTGGCCGGAAAATGCGGCTTACCGGTGCTGGTACCCGCCCCCATCAACTCCCGGGACATAAGTTGTGTCAAGCCAACCCCCATAAGCCCTGAAGTGACATTGCCTAGAAATTCGCGGCGAGGCTGAGGGAAGTCGAAATTCATGGATATCGGGGGCAAAATTGACAAATTGGCATGTAAAACGTAGTTTTACCTATGATTAAGACGATCACAAAGGTGGGCAATTCGCATGGGATTATCTTTGATTCTGCCTTGCTGCAGCTGGCTCGTCTCAAGGCAGGCGATGAAGTGAACGTGGAAGTGCACCAAGGCGGTGCCATCACCATCACTCCCCTCGACCATGATGTAATCGATGAAGAAACCGCTGCCGCCACTGCGAAGAGATTAATCGGGAAAAACGATGAACTCTTTCGGAACCTGTCTTGAGTGAGTCGATCAAACATCCAACCGTCCAGGCGGTTCTTGCCATCCACCGCGAAGTATTGGCTGCTCATGGTGGTGGAGACGGAATTCGGTCCCGTGAGCTTCTGGAATCGGCAATTGCTGCCCCTCAAGCTACGATGATGGGTGAGCCAATATTTTCCGATCCGATCGAAATCGCCGCCGCCTATCTTTTCTACCTGTGTAGTAATCACCCCTTCATCGACGGGAATAAACGAGTCGCTCTCGCCACTTGCTTGGTTTTTCTGAGCAGAAATGACATATTGCCAAACGAAGAACTGCCAGTGAAAACATGGCTCGAATTCACGCTTAGCGTCGCTGCCGGAAAACTTAATCGTGAGCAGACTGCAAGGAAGCTGAGAGAATTGCTTGCTGTCGATTGAGGCATCCATTCAATCCAGATAGATCAATTCACTCGAGTTCAACGCCGCCCGGCAAAATGCCGTCAGGCCCAATTTTTCGATCGCCTCGCCACAGCGCTTTCGCTCTTGCTCGGAAGGTTCACGCTGATAGAGAATTGAAAAAGCCGCATCAACCTGGGGCACCCCATTCTCTATAGGCGACGCTTCAATCCTCTCCGCCAATGCCTTTGCCATCTCAACAGTAAAATCGTGATTCAACATCGTCAACGCCTGCAGTGGCGTCGTTGTCTCTGATCGCCTCGGTGCAGAAAAAGTGCAGTCTGGCTGATCAAATTCGGTCATCAAATCAACCACCGACGCCCGGGCATTTTGGTGATATACCGCCCGGCGATAGGTCTCCGGTCCATGCTCATCCAGTGGCACATAGGTACTGACATTGTCCTCCATGTAGTGAAATAAACGAAACCCGGGACCTCCGCGCGCTTTATCCAATTGTCCTGACACCGATAGAACGGTATCGCGAATCTCTTCCGCTGAAAGCCGACGAGGTGGAAACCGCCACAGCAGACGACTGTCACCATCAACCTTCGCCGCATCCTCCCGCCAGGTTGACGACTGCCGGTAGGCTTTCGACGTCATGATGAGCCGATGCATCGCTTTGATCTGCCAGCCGTTCTCTTTGAGTTGAAGCGCCAAATAGTCTAACAATTCAGGATGGGTCGGACGCCCACCCATGTAGCCAAAGTCATTCGGCGTATCGACAATTCCCGTCCCAAAATGATAATGCCAGAGCCGGTTTGCCAGAACCCGGGCCGCCAACGGACTATCCGAATGCGTGATCCAATCCGCCAGTTCGAGCCGGCGCTCTGATTCCAACGCGTCAGAAGATAGTTCGTAGTGAGGTGCCACTTCGCTCAAGGTAGATAAGCTCGCCGGAACAACTTCCTCCCCCGGCTTCTGCGGACTGCCTCCGACGAAAAGGTGAAACGGACCCTTCGCATCCTTCTCGTTGCGACTTCCCAGCCACACGCTGCTCAGACCCGGCAAGGCGCTGATAGCACGATTCACTTCCGCGAGCTTTTTTCTCAACTTGGAAAGCTTCCTGGCTTCCTTCCGACGCGTTTCAGACTTCTGCCATCGAAGGTCACGATGAGCCTCACTGACCGGTTTTCGATCCTGACCGTTCGCTACCTCACTCCAAGTCTCACCATCTTTCGAGACTTCAATGCGATATTCACACACGAAAATGAATTTCTGATGCTCTGGTGTTTCCTCCCCTTTGGCACTGGAAAAGACCACCCGATCCACCGTGGCAGGCTCGGGAAATTCCACGGTCAAATCCTGACCGACCGAGACAAAGCGCGCTCCGGTTTTCCCGTCGATAGCATGCTGCGCACCGTAGGCGTTGGGGAAATCTTCAATCTCACGGGCCGCTCCAGTCGCTTTGGCACCGGCACTGGCGAGCGCCACATTCCGAGAGGTCTTCTCCGCGGACCAGACCTCGAACTCATCGATTCTGAATCCGGCCACGGCGGCAGGATTGTCATCTCTCGCCTCCGATACCAGCCTCACAAATCGAGCCTCCACCGGAGCAAATTTCTCCTCCGTTCCCGTACGATCCACTTTGGGACGCGTCCATCGCTCCTCATGCTCTGCAGCCTTTGCCCTGGACCGGACCATTACTTCTGCGTGGATGGCACTCCGCTTCTTCTCAAGTGAGGTCTTCTTCTCATTGAGCGGAGCCAAGGCTTCATGGTGACGTTTCCGCTCCTCCGCCGACGCCATCACCCGAGAACCGTGACGCACCCCGGAGAAAGTGGCATAGAGCCCATAATAGTCGCGCTGAGAAATGGGATCAAACTTATGATCGTGACACCGGGCACACCCTACTGTCATCCCCAAAAAGGCCTGTCCCGTGGCACTGATGATTTCATCGAGTGTGTTCGCCCGAATCTGCGCTTTCTGCACCACGTCCTGATTGTTGACATTATCATAGGGCCCGGCCACGAGAAAGGCGCTGCCCACCTCAACGTCGGGATCATCTTTCCCAAAGACATCACCCGCGATGTGCTCGCGAATCAACTGGTCGAAGGGCTTGTCCTCATTGATCGATTCAATGACGTAGTCACGAAACGGCCAGAGATTATTGATGATGCCATTGCGCTCAAAGCCGACACTTTCACCAAAACGCACCACGTCGAGCCAATGCCTCCCCCATCGCTCTCCATAATGAGGCGACGCCAGCAATCGATCGAGGAGAAGCTCGTAAGCATCCGGGTTCTTATCCTCTATAAAAGCCTCCACATCCTCTGGAGACGGTGGGAGTCCGGTCAAATCATAGGTCGCCCGCCGGATCAATACACGACGATCAGCCGGCGGACTCGATGCGAGATCGTCCCTTTCCAATCGCGCATCGATAAACCCGTCAATTGAATCGATTGCTTCACTGCCTCGCAGCGGTTGATACGCCCACCACGACTTATCTGCCTTCGACGCCTCGCGTAGCACAATCCCCTCCGGCCATTCAGCCCCCTCATCGATCCACTGCCGCAACAACTCAGCCTCGTCATCAGTCAGATGCTCGCCTTCCTCTGGCATCTCGGGATCCTCTCCCGGTTCCTCGGGGGTCGACATCAGGTAGAGATCGCTCGCCATCGCTTTCCCGGGAACCACCAACTCAGACTTGGGATTCAACACGGACGCGGCATCAGAGAGAGAGAGATCCCCTTTCTCCAAATTAGGGTTATGGCAACTCAAGCACTTCTTTTCCAGAACCGGCCGAATGTCCTTCTCAAAATCGACCGCCCCGGCTTCCGGAGTCGCCAGCACTATGCCTGCCCCCACCGCCATGAAGGTGATCCGATCAATAAAAACGCGCCCAACCATTTTGAGAAAAGCTCATTGGAACACTTTCCCAAGGATCCCACAATCCCGCATACCCGTCAGGCTGGTAATTCCCTCGGGTCTCTGGCAAAGTGAGGGATGAGAGTCCCGTGCCCCTTCCTGCCGGGGAAATTTCTCGCCTCTTCCCTGACTTTTCTCATCATGACGACTTCCTGCTCCGGCACCGATGAGCCAGATCCTCAACGCTCCTGGAAAGAGGATGCCCGGTTCACAAGAGACCGAGAAGCGATGATCGAAGATCAGCTACTCCCTTCACGACGGGGTATTTCCGACAAGCGGGTTCTTGCCGCCATGTCCGCAGTTCCCCGACACGAGTTCGTTCCGCTGCACCACAGAGCCGAAGCCTATCAAGATCGCCCGCTTTCGATTGGTTTCTCTCAGACCATTTCCCAGCCCTACATTGTCGCCTTCATGACTGAGAAGCTCGAACCCGAGCCAACTGACAAAGTGCTCGAGGTCGGAACCGGGTCCGGCTATCAGGCGGCTATCCTCGGGAAACTGGTCGCCCAGGTTCACTCGATCGAAATTGTCGAGTCTCTCGCCGATTCCGCCGCTGACACATTGGCCCGTCTCGGCTACGACAATGTCTACGTCAAATCAGGCGACGGCTACCAGGGCTGGCCGGAGCAGGCGCCATTCGATGCCATCATCGTAACCTGCGCTCCAGACCATATCCCTCAGCCCCTCATTGATCAGCTCAAGGAGGGCGGCCGTATGATGATTCCCGTTGGCCAAGTTACGGCGATACAGAAACTCTATCTCCTCGAGAAGCGGGACGGAAAAATTGAAAAGAAGGCAGTTCTGGATGTCCGATTTGTTCCCATGACAGGAACCAGTGAGAACCCGCAGTGACTTCCCTGCGTATTCAACTCACTTCGAAAAGTGAATCAGGCCAGGGATAGCTTCCTGGCTTAACTACAATTTCGGGAACTCCTTCCACCTCTGCCGGCAGCAATGCAACCACACCCGGAGCCAGCTCCCGTGATACTGTAAATCGATCCCAGTTAAGCCGCTCCATGATAGCGGTGGCTGTAGCACCGCCCTCTATCATCACCATGGCAAAATCAGCCGCATGGATCAGGCTCGCTCCTGCATCAGCTAGAATGGAAATCAAATCTGCCGGGCCCAGTTCAGTCGACCGAGCAATCTCCATAGCGATACGGGGACTCAATGAAATATCCTCTTTAACGGCAGCGACCCATTCTTCCGCTGGACCGGATTCGTACAACACCACGGGAATACCGAACTGCTTGAACAACTGTTCCCTATCCTCCCGAATCGCCTGGCTGCCACAAATCCAGAGACGACCTCCTTCCGGATCAGGCACTGCGGTTCTCAGCTCTTCCGCCCCGCTCCACGCCGAATAGAAATCGGCGCCTCCCACAGCCAGTGTTCCTGCCCCCATTCCCTGAGCTATGCTCCTCACATCTTCAACCGTCGCAGCATCTGGCAACTCAATATTTTTCGCCTCCCCGAGGCGCTCGCGCACCAGACATGTCCGGGCAGGATGAATCGGATCTTTCGAAAAATCAGTTTCATTCAGTGGAACCCCGTCGATCAAATAGACCCCCTCCTCAATCGTCCGCCCTTTCGAAGGGTTAGCGGAAAGCACCAATGCGTTTTCTAGTTTCAGACCGGACAATGCCGCCTCTATCTCCAACTCGACAGGCCCCCTCAAGACGGAATCGATTTTCTTGAAAACACGATCAGGTCTCAGGGCTTGAACCGACTGACAGATACTCTTCACCTTTGCTGCCGCCCCTAATTCCGGCAGCAGCCTTGAGTTGGTATCAATAACAGTCACTTCGGACACCAACTGATTCGGCACGCGATAGCAGAGATCGACTGACCGACCGGATCGCCAGGCGATCCCAGCTATCTCGGCCGCACCCGTGAAATCATCTGCGAGAACTACTTCCGCCATCTTACCGGGTCACGAACTCAGTTTAGCAGCCAGCAACACGGCCTCGATCAGACTCTGAGCATTGGCTTTGCCCTGCCACGCGATGTCCAATGCTGTACCATGATCCGCCGAGGTTCGGGGAAACGGCAGTCCCAAGGTCGTATTCACCGCCCGATCAAAAGCCAGAGCCTTCATCGGAATGTGTCCCTGATCATGATACATGCAGATGACCGCGTCCGTTTGCTCCCGGCGCCACTCCAGAAAAACAGTATCCGGCGGCAAAGGTCCTTCAATGTCAGCACCAGCGGCTCGCGCCGCTTCGATGGCTGGCACAATGATGCGCTCCTCTTCCGAGTTCCCAAATAGACCACGCTCACCTGCATGAGGGTTCAGTCCACAAACGATCAGCTTGGGCTCCCGGTCCCGTATCCGTCGCATTGCCACCCGGGTCAATTCGATGACATCCCCGATACGTGCCGAAGTCAGTAGGTCAGGCACCTCATGATACCCCACATGCACGGTCACGAAACTGCAGGTCAAGATATCGGCCGTCAGCATCATGCAAAACTTCTCGGCCTCGGTCCGCTCCGCATAAATTTCCGTATGTCCAGGTTGCGGGTGACCGGCTGCCCTCAGAGCCTCCTTATTAATGGGCGCTGTCGCCACGCCGTCAACCACGCCGGCTAACGCCAGCTTGATGGATTGATCGATGTAGTCGTATCCCGCCTTCCCCGTTGCCGCATTGACGGCCCCGGGCTCAAAATCATCCAACCCAATACTGGGAATGGAAAAGACGGCTGGACCGTCGCAACTCGCAATCCCTCCCTCCTCAACAAACCTGACCGGCGATGGCTTACCTGTGACTTCAGCGCAGCGCTCCAACACAGCTCGATCGCCAAACACGATCGGCACGCAAATCTCAGACACGCAGGGGTGGGCCAGGAGGTCGAGGCAAACCTCGGGACCAACGCCCGCCGGATCGCCCATCGTAACGGCTATTTTTGGAAGAGAACTCATATGCGAATGAACGCCTAAAGGGTCATTCGTTCCAGACCCTCAGTCAACAGATTCAGAACGAAGTGGAGAAAGACAATCGAGCATGGCGAGATAGGTGTCCCGAAGGAGCAAGCGAAGCGTCCAAAGAGGAGCGAAGTCAACTAGGTCAGGGATTCACCTGTGCAAGATCGATTGCCCTACCTCCTTCAATTCCCGCTCGAAGAGCTCCATATTGAGTTGATCCAGAGGTGACCTTCCACTATGTAATCGAGTCTTTATGGAATCTGAATCCCTATCGTTTCTGGAAAAACTTCGCTATTGCCATCGCTTCTGGCGATACCGCAGAAGATCCGAGCCGGATACAATCATCTTCATCAAAGAAGAATTTCTACCCGGCGGGCTCGCTTTGGATATCGGAGCTAACAAAGGCATCGTGACCTATTTCCTCAGCCGGCAGGCGGGGCCCAAAGGGAAAGTGGTGGCTTTTGAACCGCAATCCGAAATGAACCAGCAAATTTCGAGGGTCGCGAAGACCTTCGGAATGAGCAACATCGAGATCCACACCATTGGACTCTCTGACAAAAACGGAACAGCCACCCTCTTTCGGGGCGAAGCGGGAACAACCGCCAATCTTGTCGCTGGAGCCGATTGGCAAAACGAAAAGGTCGAGATAGAAACCGTGACCCTCGATTCATTCTTTGAGACCCATCAATTGGATAGACTCGATTTCATCAAGTGCGACGTCGATGGCTTCGAAGCTGAAGTCTTGAACGGAGCCGTGGGTGTATTGAAAAAATACTCGCCCAAAGTCCTGATTGAAATCGACGAATCGGATCTGGCGAAAATCACAGCTATATTTGAAGACTTCGGCTACGACGGCGGTGTCTTTTGGCACGGAGGGAAAAGGTATCCTGCCTCAGATACAGAAAAGGTCTCTTATCGCCACCCCACTGCGAAGTGGCGAAATTTCCTTTTCTGCAAAAATCAATAGGTCCCAGTCTCGGTCTAGAGAAGGCAGATCAGCCCATTTAGGGTTTCCCTGACTACTACTCGCGCAACATTTCGACCAGAGCTTCGACTCCGGCCACATCGCCGGTCTTTCTCCATGCCGCTGAAAATAGCAGCGTCAGTTTTGGCTTCTTCATCTTGATGAAGACCACTCCTGAGTGAGGCAGTAATTCAAGATCTGCAGGCGCCATCGCCACCCCGGCACCTCCACCCACCATACCTAGCAACTCCGACAACCCGTTTGCTAGAATAGTCACTTTCGGATTGATCCCGGCCTTGGAAAACATGTCCGCCATCATCTCCGGCCTGCCTGGGAAATTCTTTTCGTGAAGACTGACGAATAAATCCTCTGAAAACTCGGAGAGATCGACTGACTTTCGCCCCGCAAGACGATGATCATCAGGAACCACCATTGCCATCTCCGTTCGACGAATCGTGTCGACACGAAAGTCTCTTTTGATGTTCGGACACGGTTCCCCTATTAGAGCCAGGTCAATTTTCCCATTCTGCAATGCCTCTTCCTGCTCTGTCGGCGTCATCTCAAAAATCTCCACACAGGCGTCCTGATAAGTCCGATTAAACTTTCGCATCCCTTCGGTAAGGAATCCGGGCAAGGCCGTCGGAAGAAAACCGACTTTTACAGAGGTCCGATGATCCCGCTGAGCCAAATTCTGCATCGCCTCCAACATCGTATTCGACTGCCGTAAAATCTCCCGGGCGTGCGCGAGAGCCGCAGAACCTGCCTCAGTCAGACTCAGCCCATTTGATTCACGAACAAAGAGCGGCAGGCCTAACTCCTCCTCCAGGTCTTTAATCTGACGGGACACTGCCGGCTGCGACACATTCAGTCGAGCCGCCGCCCGACTGATATTGACCTCCTCGGCTGCCATCACAAAATACCGCAGGTGTCGCAATTCCATAAGCCATAACTAAAACGTATACCTGCCCAATAACAAGGTATTGGCTGCTTTTCTCATCTTGCCGCATGATGACATCATGAAAGCAATTTCAGCCCCAAAAACTACGAAACGCGTCGCTGAGGAGCGAGGCCGAGCTGACCACGGGTGGCTTCAGGCTCGCTTCACTTTCTCATTCTCCGGCTACTTCGATCCCGATCACATGGGATTCAAATCCCTTCGGGTCATGAACAACGACACGATCCAGCCCGGCGGCGGTTTTCCCACCCACCCGCACTCGGACATGGAGATCTTCACCTACATCATCGAGGGCCAACTTGAACATCGCGACAGTATTGGCTCCGGAGCGGTTCTCGCCCCCGGCAATCTGCAGTATATGAGTGCGGGTAGCGGAATCGAACACAGTGAGTTCAACCCCTCTCAGACCGATCAAACCCATCTATACCAGATCTGGCTTCATCCCAGTGAGCCGGGCGGTGAACCTCGCTACATGGAGAAACCTCTCGCTGACATTGCCAGGCCCAATGAATTGACGCTCCTCTACTCCGGCGATGGTCGGGAAGGTTCCACTGAGATTCGTCAGGATGCGGAGATCTATTTTGGCCAAACCGAATCCGGAGACACCGGTGCCGATCAAACGGTGACGGTCCCCGCTTCGACCTCTATGCCACACGCCTGGATTCAAATCATTTCCGGCGACGTATCAGTTCTGGGAGAATCTCTCAGCACCGCCGACGGCCTCGCCATCGAGGACGCTCCCGATGGTTTCGAAATCACAGCCTCCACCGACAGCAAATTCCTTCTTTTCCGCCTTTCTTAAAACCCAAAACAGTTCACAACCAACCCAACCATCACTATGCAAAACAAAATCGCACTCATCGCCGGAGGTCTCCTTGGCCTGCTATTCGTCGTCTTCGGACTGAACTTCTTCCTTCACTTCATTCCCATGCCCTCTCCGGCTGAGGGAACCCCTGCCGCAGCCTTCATGGGTGCCATGTATGGATCCGGCTACCTGACCTTCGTTAAGGTGCTCGAAATCCTGGGTGGACTACTCGTCGCGGTCCCCAAAACACGAAATATCGGACTTCTCGTCCTCGGCCCTATCGTAATCAACATCCTCGCGTTTAACATTTTCGTCGCTCCCGGCGGACTCGCTCAACCACCCGTCATCCTTGTCGCTGTCCTTTCTGCCGTTCTTCTCTGGGCGGGTCGTTCAAGCTTCGCCAAGCTCGTAAACTAGCCATCGCTCCCGAGCCAACACTCTATGAAAATCCTCGCCTTCGGAGGCTCGACCAGTTCCTCCTCGATCAATCGTCAACTCGCCAACCACGCCGCCGGGAAAGTCCCCGGCGCGGAGGTGACAGAACTCGACCTCCGTCAGTTCACTCTCCCTATCTACAGTTCGGATGAAGAAGAATCCAACGGGATCCCAGCCGATGTCCAGGCTTTCAAAGACCTCATCAACAGCCACGACGGAATCATTCTATCACTGGCAGAGCACAACGGCTCCTACGCCGCCGCCTTCAAGAATCTCTATGACTGGGTTTCGCGAATTGATCAGAGCGTCTGGTCCGATAAGCCGATGTTGCTGATGGCCAGTTCTCCAGGGGGACGCGGCGGCGCCACCGTTCTTGAAGCCGCCAAAGCGACCTTCCCTCGCATGGGCGCGGATCTCAAAGCGACTTTTAGTCTGCCATCGTTCTATGACAATTTCTCGGCAGAGGGCATTTCCGACGCAGCGTTGGAAACTGAACTGAACGAAGCCGTTCAAGCTTTCGCCAACTAATCCACCCCCAAAGGATTTCCGACCTCCCTAACCGATAGTCACGCCCCTCCCCATTCCTCGCGAATCTGGTCAACGACGTGTTGGCCAATCGCGAGGGAAGCGGTGGCGCCCGGTGAAGGCGCATTAACCACGTGCAGTTGGTTTTTGCCTCGTTGAAAAGCGAAGTCCATCAGAAGCGACCCATCCGGGGCAATTGCCTGAGCCCGCACCCCGGAAGCGCCCACATCAGCCAGATGTTCGTCCTCAATACCCGGAATCATGCGTTGAAGATTTCGAAGGAAAATCTTTCGTGAAAACGAATTCGAGAATTCGCTCACCACTGATTTAGGGTACTTCATCATGAACTTGTAGAAACCCGGGTAAGTCACCGTATCCCACAGATCGCGCGCTGAAAAATCAGTCTTCCGATACCCTTCCCGTTTGAATGCAAGAACGGCGTTGGGTCCTGCTTCAACTCCACCACCTATCATACGGGTGTAGTGCACCCCCAGAAACGGTAATCGTGGGTCCGGCACCGGGTAGATCAAATGATTCACCAAGCTCTCCCCTTTCTCGTTGAGCTGATAATATTCCCCACGAAAAGGCACGATGCGTGCCTTCCGCTTTCCGCCGGAACTCATCGCTGAAACACGATCGCTCTGCAATCCCGCGCAACTCACCACAAAGTTTGCCCTAACAGATTCACTCACAGAATCGACGATAACATCGTCGCCGTCCTCAACGACGCCGGTTACTTCCATCCCGGTTCGCACTTCGTGCCCCGCAGCAGTCAGTTCACTCACCAGCCGATCCACCACGGCTCGATAGTCGACAATACCTTCCTGAGGGACCAGCAAAGCCGCAACCCCTTGGGCGTGCGGCTCCCGCTCCTGAATTTCATCTCCCTCAAGCCACTTCAATCCTTGAAGTCCATTCTTGACTCCCCGCTGCTGTAAATCGCTGAGCCGTTCACGCTCACTCTCCTCGACCGCCAATACAATTTTACCGCAGATTTCGTGGTCGATGTCGAATCTACGGCAAAACTCAGTCATCTGAGCCAGGCCCTCCACCGCCAGCTTCGCCTTGAGCGACCCCGGCTGATAGTAGAGGCCACAATGTAGCACCCCACTGTTATGCGTCGACTGGTGCCGCCCCGCGACAGACTCTTTCTCGAGAACCACAATGTGGTCGAAGAGGTTCGCCTGCATGGCACGATAGGCCACACCAAGACCCACCAATCCACCTCCAATCACCGCAAGAGTTCTGTCCGACATAGAGGTCTAACTTACCCACTGATCAGAGCGAATGTCGCCAAGAAAGAATATGAACCAGAGGCCCATTCTCAAGGCCGTCCCCATGCCCCATTTGCAGAGCTCCTTTCTGGCCTCTACTTCTAGCGGCGTCCGATCGCAGGAGGTCACTTGGCTCACTCCCAGCACTGCACTTGCCCATCCTCAAGCGACATGAGAACCATTTCGTCCACAGCAATGACTCCATCGAATACCGGCGGAGAGTCCAGTGCGATCCGGTTCTGTTCCTCGCCGGTGGCGGTATCGTGAACGCTCATCACGCCGGGACCGCGACCTTCAAAAGGCGCCAGCGGATCAGCCTCAGGAACCTTGTCTTCAGTTCCTGTTACAAAGAGACTTCCCTTGCCGGCCGCGATAGCGCGGGCGCGAACGGGAATCCACCGGCCCCAGACACGGGCCTCGTCGTCCTCCCAGTCCTTATTGGAGCTAGTTGTGCCTGCTTTTTTGGCCGGAGCTTTCTTTGCGTCGGACTTCGTAGCTTCATCATCAAGCCCCCTTCGCTTCTTCGCTGCCGCATCAGTGTCGTTGTGAAGAAGATCCACCAAGGGAGAATCCCACGAACTGGTGTCTCGATCGCAAAAGAGATAATAGCCGGTCGTCTCAGGATAGACCACCATGCTCTGCCCCTGCTTAACCGTAAAATATTTCTGCCCGAAACAGCGATCGCCATCATGCAACAGCACCTGCCCCACATTGGGAAAGGTGCTGGCATTCTTGTTCATCGTTGGCCATGCCGTCGTGTAGGTCCAAAAATTCCGGTGCCAGGTGCGATCGTCGAGGAACCCGCCCGAGGCAAATATATGGCGTGTCGCGGGGCGCTCTACCAGCTTAAGATTCCGATCAAAAACCTGGCTTTGCATGGAGATATAGGTGCCGTCGAACAGCAGCAGATCCGGTTGAGCTCCTTCAAGCTGGTGCGGATGGTAGGCCTTTTCCTCATCTTGTTCCTCGTCACTGAGGCGATTTGAATAGAGCACCTTTCCCGTGTCCACATCGAGGCCGAAAAGATGAATGCCACCGTCAAGGTTGGTGTTACGGCCGGCCGCCAGATAGACCACCGAACGTTTCTTCTCCTCCAGAACAAGTGCCGACCCGTTGATAGGCCAACTCGACTCCAATCGATTGTAGGAGACGATCTGGCGTTCGGAGGGAGCGCCCCGAAACCGCCAGGCCAAAGCCCCGTCACTCGCTCGAAGTTTGTAAAACCATCCGTCCCGGCAACCAAATAGAAGGAAGCCATTGTGGTAAGTGGGTGTCGAATCCACTTGCGCCGCAGTTTCCTGCTGCCACACAATCTCACCGCTTTCTTTGTCGAGACAGACGAGCTGACACCGCTCTCGCGAACAAACAAAAATCCGACCTGATGCGGTGACTGGCTGCGTCAATTCGCCACCGATCGGGACCGCCCACTTCATCTGGAGGTCGGGCCCTGGATTCGCTTCGGCCGCGATGCCTTCCCGGGCAGAATTGGCGCGATGCATCGACCAGTCGGAGGACTTCCCAGGTTCACTCGAACGATCGTCATAAGCAGGCCCCTTCACCAGCAAGTTAACCGCCTTAGCGGGTGGCAATTCAGAGGAAAGCGCATTGAAACCTTTCAGCTGTACCGTCTGATAACAACTGCAAGGCGTCGGCGTAGTGTAGGTCATCCCGTTGGAGGGAATAATGCCGAGGCGACACATCCCGCGAACCCAGTCATGCTTCTGGTGATTTTCGCCCTGCACATCCATGAACTCAATCCCTCGCTTATTATCCAGGATGTATCGCTCCGTCGCCTTGGCTCGATAACAGCGCAGATGGTGCCCCGGGGTCAGGAAATAGGTGGGGGGCTCAATCGTTCGTACCACCTCGCCCGTCGCCGGATCATGGCCACTGTATTCACCCTTTAGAGAAGTGAACCAGAGCAGGTCATCGATAATGAATGCATCCACCGGTGTCGTTCCGAACGCAGTCTTTCTGCCACCGCCCGATTCCCACAAGGACTCTCCTGTCGAGCGATCAAAAGCCGCACTCGCATTCTTACTCGCGATGATGACAAATTCATCGTGGGCCAGTATCACATTACTACTGTCCCAGCGGTTCGCCGAGAAGTTGGGGCTTGGCGCCTGCCAGTCCGTCTCGCCGGTGGCCGTATTGACCGCGATCAATTCCTCACCCGTATGATAGTAGACCCGATCGCCACTGGCAGTGAGTGTATAAGGCAAGATGTCACGATGATTGGACTCCCACTTTAGCTTTCCCGTCTTGAGATCAATGGCCTTGACCACACCGGTCTCCATCACGGAGGGAATTGAGCCTCGGTTAGTGAGCACTTTCGTCAGCGGGGTAGCTTCGCCATAGGATATTTCACGCAGTTTTGGCCGAACCGTTGCGTAGAGAACTCCGTTATCAATGACACACTCGTCCGCTCCTTTCGTGTCCGTGTAGGTGTCCAACAGCTCGCCGGTGGCGCCGTCCAACCTGCAGATCGCACCATTGAGATCCACCGTCACAAAAACATCCCCTTCCGCAGCAACCACCCGCCTGACTAGAGTCGACGGTATAAACCGTCGCTGTGCGATCAGGCGCCCCCACTCTTCCGGCTTGAGTTCCTCGAGCTCCGGTTTCCAGGTACGCCAGCCCCAACCAGTAAGAGAATTCTCCCACAGCAGTACGCCGCTGAACGCATCCCGCGCTTCGATGACCCATTTATCAGGTGTATTTTTCCCAATCGTTCCCGCCGGTCCCTTGTCGACCACACTGTAAAAACGCCCTGACTCTGTCACCGCAGCAGCGACACTGGCGTCCATCTCGTGAGATCGGCTATACATGGGCCCACAGTCCCACCGCAGGCTACGCGGAACATCAAGTTCCGAGTCTTTTGACACCGCATTGTTAGATGAATTGTGAAGAAAATGCCCCCACTCATCAATCGTTCCCGGAACGGGCTTGATCGTTTTCTTCCACCCATCGGCCTGGCGTTCCATCAATACCCCACGTGGTGCGATCACTCTCATCACTTCCTCACGCGGAACAGTGTGGTCCTCTTCAAGAATAAGAAGATTCACCAACGAGTTGGCATATGGCAGCGTGGTAGGCTCAATATGCTGCTGAATCAAGACGCGCCCGTGCAGGTCACGCTCAGCAAGTAGCCCGCGAGCCCGTTCGACTTGATTCGGATCTGACTCAAGCCCCTGAATGATGAATTTTGAATGGGCGCCTAATTCGACGGTCAAGTCACCCGAGTCACAGCCAACGTGGACTAGAAGGCCACCGGGAACCCCGGATCGAGCGATGAGATCATCCCCTTCAGTCGCGTAGAGCGATATCGAGCTGAGAAGGATTAACGGTAGAAAGAATGCAGCATTTTTCATGGTCGAAAAAGTAAGGGAATCGAAGGGAGGAATTTCCAGCGCTTCACCACTAGGTAACTCTCCGCAACAAGGCTCAAATGTAACAGCTTTTTCCAGAGAGGTGACAGGGCACATTCACGGAATCAGCCGGGGAGGAGACCGCCTGTCTCGAAACGAGACATCCTAAAGGTCCACAAAGAGGCCATCAGTTGACTCTGAAATGCAGTGACAGTCGATTCGGAAGAGCTATCATCCTGCGATGATGAAACTGAATCAATTTCTTGCCGGGGCCGTTCTGATGACGATGACATTGACCGGCAGCACCCACATAACCACTGCAGCCGACGAAGAAGGCTGGGTGGACCTGTTTGACGGAAAGACCCTCAAGGGGTGGCGTGGCTACAAGATAGAAGACGTCCCACCGGGTTGGTCTGTCGCGGATGGAGTCCTGACAAGTCAACCGACTAAAGGGACGACCGATCTAGTCACTAGAGAACAGTATGCCGATTTTGAGCTGGTTGTGGAGTGGAAGATCGAAGCCGGCGGAAATAGCGGTATTCTCTACCGGGCTTCAGAGGATCAGAAAGCAATTTGGCACTCGGCGGTTGAGATTCAGATTCTCGACAACGATATCTATCACGGCAAGCCGATTGGGCTGGAGCATGCCGCAGGAGCAGTATATGCCCTGTGGCCGGCAAAGCCGGAGTCCTTTCGCGAGCACGGCGCCTGGAATGAGACACGCATCATCGCCAAAGGGAAGAACATTCAGGTCCTTCTCAATGATGTGGAAATCGCTGCCTTTGAAATAGGCGGAGCGGAGTGGAATGAGAGAATCGCCGCGAGCAAGTTCAGCAAATTCCCAGGCATGGGTGAGCTCCCTACAGGGCACATCGCGCTCCAGACTCATGGCAGCGAGACTTCGTTTCGGAGTGTCCGACTCCGGCCTCTTTAGTTCGCCGGCAACCAGCCAAAGGCTGAGCAGAGCGTGAATAGCGAAAGTTGGCCGCATCGCCTTTAGCGACTATATGTGGCTATGCCCTTCTCCTCTCTCGGCCTTACTGACTCGCTGATCCAAGCAGTCAGCCAGTATCCGGCTCCCACGCCCGTACAAGTCGCAACGATTCCTGTTGTCTTGGCGGGCAGTGATGTCCTGGCCTCGGCAGAGACAGGTTCAGGGAAGACCACAGCGTTTGTTCTCCCCCTGCTTCAGCGTTGGCTGGACACCCCAAAATCACCCGTTGATCAAGCGCTTGGAAACTGCGTTCACACCATCGTTCTGGTGCCGACGCGAGAACTCGCCGCCCAGGTCAGAGAGGTGATTCAGGAATGCTCCCGGCATCTCCCTAAGCCGATCAAAGTAGTGAGTGCCATCGGGGGAGTCTCTATCAACCCCCAAATGATGGCTCTGCGCGGTGGTGCCGACGTCATCGTCGCGACCCCGGGTCGACTTCTTGACCTCGCCGAGCGCAATGCGGTGAAATTCGCCGAAGTCAATACACTGGTACTGGACGAAGCCGACCGCCTCCTCGATCTCGGCTTCGCCGATGAGCTGGGTCGCCTCCTCGCTTTGTTTCCTCAGCAGCGCCAGAACCTGCTCTTCTCCGCCACCTTTCCGCCCGCGGTTGAATCTCTGGCCATGGAGTTGCTGAAGGATCCCACCCGCATTGAAATCGTCCCCGACCCGGTTGAAACTCCAGCCATCGAACAACGCGCCATCCGGGTGGACACTGACAAACGAGCCCCTCTGCTGCGCCACCTGATCAAAACAGAGCGCTGGAAGCGTGTGCTGGTATTTGTCGCCACGCAATACGCAGCCGACCACGTCGCCCACAAGCTGCGCTCGCACCGCATCAGTGCCCTCTCCTTCCACGGCGACCTCACGCAGGGTTCGCGCCAGGAAGTTTTGACCGACTTCAAAGAGTCTCAAGTGAAAGTGGTCGTCGCCACGGATCTCGCAGCCCGTGGGCTCGACATCGAGAAGCTTCCTGTGGTGATCAATTATGACCTACCCCGCTCCGCAGTCGATTACACCCATCGCATCGGCCGCACTGGCCGAGCTGGAGAGACTGGCATTGCTATCAGTTTCGTGACCGCCGAGTCTCACGCCCATTTCTGCCTCATTGAGAAACGCCAGAAGCTCAACATACCCCGGGAAGAAATTCCCGGCTTTGAGCCCATCGAGCTACCTCTTGCTGTCCCCAGGAACAATGATGGCACTGGAGGCATCAAAGGCCGCCGCAAAAGCAAAAAAGACAAACTACGCGAAGCGGCGGCGAAGAAGACTCAGGAGTCATCACCGCCGTCGGGCGAGTCCTCCTGATATTGCTCAGGATTCAGCCCTCTATGGCCTGCCATGTAGAAAACAAGGCCTAGCTACCTTCAGCGATTGGACGTGAGTAGGCACTCTTTTGACTCGCATTCGTCGCATCACGAGTTCATGTTTTCGACGATGCGTCAAATCCCCTCCATTCCGGCGATTCTTCTCCTGGCGGCCATACTGACAATCGCGACCAGTTGCACCACGACCAAACGGCAGCAATTCGAATCAGTCCCATCAAGAATTCAACGGGGCTCCACTACCCGATCGGAAGTTCTCAACCTCCTGGGAGAACCCAATCACAAACGCATCAAATCCGGAGCGGAAACCTGGATCTACGGAGGACGGCATGAGCGTAGCTCCGATGAAATGGTTCTCGATCAGGCCATCGGAATCGGTGCTGGGTTCGCTCCAGTCCCCTATCTCGGATCCGCCATCAATGGCGTGAGATCGATCGACCGGGCATCCCGTAGTTCAAGGCCGGGCGCGTCCGTTACTTTCAACAAGGAAGGCACGGTGAAAGACTACGTCGTCGACCTTCCTCAGAACGGCGGAAACTGGGGGTTCTGAGATCTACAGGAACCGTCTCAGCAGTCTTGCCTATCGCGCCAAAAACCAACAGGGTTGGTTGATCGACTCAACCCTCTTAATTCACAGTTCGTCCGGAAATGAAACACTCTCGCCGCCAGTTCATTGCCACTTCAGGAGCCACGTTGGCTTCATCGGCAGGATTTTCCAAGTCGACTAGCGAACCCCTGTTTTCCTTTGGTCTGATGGCCGACTGTCAGTATGTCGATGCCGATCCCAAGGGCTCCCGTTTCTATCGTGAGAGCCCCCGAAAACTGGAGGAGGCGATCACTGAATTAAACCATCACGACCTCGCATTTTCCTTTCACCTCGGCGACTTCATCGACCGTGATCTGGCCAGCTTCGACGACCTGTCGCCCATCGCAACCAAGTTGAGATCTGAACTCTTCCATGCTCTTGGCAATCATGACTTCGACGTCCCCGATGAAGCCAAGGCCGGGATCCCCGCCAGACTCGGACTCAATCGAGGTTACTATAGCTTCAGTAAAGACGGGTTTCGTTTCATCGTAATCGATACCACCGAGGTGAGTAACTACCGGCATCCCAAAAACTCCAGGGAGACTCGATTGGCTACCGCCGAGATGGAGCGATACAAGGCTGCCAAGTCAGTTGCCGCCAAACCCTGGAACAGCCGCCCTGGCGATGATCAAATCAAGTGGCTGGAAGCCGAGTTGGAGGCCGCCAGTTCAGCAGAGGAGACCGTGCTCGTTCTGGGGCATCATCCTATCATACCGACCACAGGGCACTCCGTTTGGAATGCCACCGAACTCGATGCAATCCTGCAACGCCATACCTGCGCCAAGCTCTACCTGAACGGCCACAACCATGCTGGCCTCTACGCCGAGTCAGAGGGCCTCCACTATTTGACTCTCGATGGAATGGTCGAAACGAAAGAGGAAAATGCCTTCGCCTATGCCGACCTCTATGCTGACCGGCTTGAAATCACCGGATTCGGAAGGCAGGAATCCCATGTGCTCAAGTTCCGATAGTTTTCCCCAAGAGGGACCATCAATTACAAATCTCATTACCTCTGAAAACTAGACAGACCGGGAAAATTCGTAAAAATGACAGGAAAACCTGAGCTCTGGCTTGCGTTGATTTCAGCGACATCTCTGCTGCTCTCAACCAACTGCTCGCGAAATGAGATAGCGGAATCAGGCACTTCGGAATCGAAAAGCCGCTCCCTCTCCTTCTGGATCTGGAACCGTCAGACGCCTCTGTCAGCCAAAGAAATCAAGTCCCTGGAACAAGCATCAGTCGCCCGCCTGTATTGGCAGTTAGGAGAACTAAGTGTGCTAAATGGGACAATCGAGACGATATCCCGATTCAAGATCCCTGATTCGACGGGCGGCATTCAGGTGGTCCCCGTGATTCGAATTGCTTCAAGCGTAGCGAGTCCAGAGAACCTCGACGCCTCGAAACTCGCAGTCTGGGCACGAGAAGCGGGAGTATCCTCAACGGTTCAGTTTGATTACGATTGTCCGAATCGCCTTCTCCCGGAGTATGGTCAACTTCTGAGGGGATTTCGCAATGCATTCGGACCCATCGAGCTATCGATTACCGCACTGGGTGACTGGTGCTACGCTGACGGGTGGACCGCCGTCGAAGGTGAAATTGATAGTGCATTCCCTATGCTCTACGACATTTTTCCGGAGAGAGATCAAAAGCAATCCACGCTTGATCCGAGGCCTCTGGTGGAGGTGCCTCAGCTGGAAAAGCTCCTGGCGGAGTGGAATCAAAAAGTCAACATTCCGTGGGAGGTCGGTCTGCCAAATTTTCGCCGGCTCACTATTTTTCGTGACGGCACATCCAACGGGCACATCCGCGACTGGTCCCGAGAAGATCTGCTCGGGAATCCTGACCTGTCACTCACCGGTCAAACCGAGCCAGGGGTTTTTCTCTTTCAAGTAGCCCGCCCCACTCGCGTCGGGGAGTTCGCCATCGAGCCAGATACCCGACTTTGCCTACGGGAGTGCGACCGCACTCAATTGCGCAAAGCAATCGAGCTGACTCACGGAACCAGTGCCCGGGGCGTTTGTTGGTTCCAGATGCCCAGAACGGGGCTCGCTTCGGGTGGCTGGAGTCTCAGAGAGATTGCAAACGGGTTTGAAGGACAGCCTCAGCTGGCCCTCGAGATTCGAGATCAGTTTCTCATTGCAAAAAATACAGGGACATCGGATTTGTCTCCCGGCTGGGAGAGTGGGACTAAAATTTCCCTTCGGTGGAACGGCACCGCTCTGCGGGAATACATTCCCGGCGACCTTGATGTCCCCTCATTCCAGCGCGGCGAGCAAGACGTTCCACTGTTCGCAGCAACAGGGATGACTTTTCCCATCTCCAATATCCCGGCCGGGGAGAGTCGTTCGAGTGGACTGATTCTCTTTCGAGATCCGAAAATTTCGCTCGCCCTGGAATACCGGATTGGAGAAGATTCCTGGACACCCTTGCCCTTTTCGACATGCCCCACTACAGCACCCTGATACTCGCACTCGCGCTCGCACTGTCCCCCTCTTGGCTTCTTGCCACCGGTGGTTGGGCCACGTCACCCAAAGGACTGGAGCACTACGCAGGCAGGCTTCCTGCCAAATCAATTAACGAACTGGTTCAGGAAAAGGAAGCGTCAGCAAAGCAGAAGGATTACATCGATGCGTCCTACGCGGAATGGCGCGCAAAAGAGATCGGGAGCTCAATCGCCCAGCAGTCCCGGAGTGAATCATTGCAGCGATGCGATGAACTGCTGGCAGAACTTCGTGCCAGCACCAAAATTTCATCAATTTGGCTGAACCTGATTCACGACCTCCGGGACTGCATCGCCGACGAAAAAACGCCGATCGACGAGGCTGCCTCCTACTGCCAGTGGCGAGCCGAACTGGGCGCCCTCTCTGGAGGGTTGGAGGCAGAGGTGGCTGCCGAAATGAAGCAACTATCCCAATCCGGCGAGAGCCGCCTGAGTGCGCACTATCGCTACCTTCTAGGAGCCCATAGTTTTCTTGCCAGACATTCCGAAGCGAGGCATGGAGAAGATGATTTCGCCTGGGTCGTCGCGAATTTCCCTGATCATCCCAGGGCAGAAACTGCTCTGTTTATGAAGGCCCGGGCCGCCCATCGAAATCTTCCGGGCGGATGGGATGCATCCCCGACAGAAGATCAGTTCGCCAATGCAGAGGGCGCCTACCGGCACTATCTGAATCGCTATCCTGAAGGTCGATTCGTAGGGGACGTGTATGGCTGGCTTGGCGGAATTGAGGTGAAAAGAGAGAATTTTGCGAATGCCCTCAGCTGGTACTCACGCCAACTGAACGTAAAAGGTCATCCTGAAGTAGTGAGAAGCGGAGCCCACATGGTGGAACGAGTGGTCGGGATCGTTCTGGCTAAGCCGAATGAAAAACCCATTCTCGATATCGCGATGCAGCCCGAGGTTGCCATGGGAACGGTCTACTGGATTCTTCATGCCCCCGAAGCCGATCGCTACAACGGATTCTACGATCACCCAGCAGTAGTGCATAAATGGAGAGCCCACTGGTTGCCCCGGCTCGCGGAAGCAGTGCGGCTGAACGAAGCGGCCTGGAAGGATCACAATGCCATGCCCTGGTTCGTCGCCATTCAGGCGCATGCTGAGAGCAATGCGGGAAATCAGGACGGAGCGCTCGCCGTTATTGAGAAGTACCCTGACCTCGTCACCAGCTCTGACGATGTCGCATTCATTCGTGCCGTCATTCTACATCGGGCAAACCGCTCGAAGGAAGCGGTCTCGGCCTATCGTGATTTCGTCACCCGGTTTCCCGAAAGCCCTCTCCGACAGGGTGCCTCTTTCCTTACCGCGAAGGCTCTTCAGGACGATGGCAGGAGCGGAGACGCCGTCGCCGTGTTGCTGCAAATTTTGCAGTCGAGAAATCAGAACAAACTGGACTCACACGGGACCGTCAACTTGGACTACTTTTCCTCGGATTCCCAGTATCCATCCGGCTACGGCCCCGAGTCCCTACCTCCGGCGGCCAGTGCGCTGAGCCCCGATATCAGCGCTGCGGAGAACGTGCAGGTGCAGCAGTACCTCGATACCCTACTTCACTTTGGCCCTTTATCGGAACTGGCCACGCTGCAATCAATGACCGCAGCCTTCGATCCTCTGGTGTGGGAGAAAATTCGGATCATAATTCTGGGACGAGCTTTAGGAGAGGGGCATTTAGAAATCGCAGCAGCATTTGCCGGGGAAGAAAATGGTGCCGAAGTGCAGAGAATCGCCTCCATTGCTTCCGAAATCGACCGGGCCCCGTCCGTGTCGAATTATCTTCAGCTTGGCAATGCCTGGAGGGATGCTCGAGGTAAGATCACTGCTCCCGCCTGGCTTGTAGATCGATACGAGATATACAATGACAGCTATTCCGAGGCTCCGGAGGTGATGCGACTCGAGAACGCGGCAGCCATAGGGCTCACCGGTATCAAAGGAGATCATCTCCTCACCATGGATGAACTTTGGAGCGCGGTGAAACTCTGGGAGAATGCAGCCGACTTGGCACTCCCGGGATCGGCAGAACAGGCAGAGGCTCTGGGCGAAATACTTGAGGCCCTCCCATCCATCGCGATGGCGACACCTTTCGCCCGGCGATATGCCGCCGAAAACAATTGGTCCCGCTGGGCTGAGCGGCTTTACCAAACCCTGCTCACTGACTGCCCCGACTCCCCTCAGGCAAGAATGGCGGCACGACCTGACTTTCCGGCGGAGAAAGACCAAAATGAAGAGGAGCCGCGTCCTGACCCCGCTACCGCAGATCCATTCGACCAGGTCGCGCCTCCCTGGAAAGAGTCCTACTATGGGTTCAGCCAGAACTATACCCGGCACCGGGAATTCCTGTATCCATCGATGGGTCGAGGCCATCATGCGCCCTCTCGCTACGGCGACGAAGGCAAGCGATACCAGGCTGTCGTCGATGAACTGTTCCGGGTCGACGGAAGCATCCATATTGGAGAACTGGCCCTGGAACTGGGCGTGCTGCGCAATCGTTCCCGGGAACTCTACGATCACTGGAATCAGGCCTGCGTTCACTATGCGATCGAAGACCTCGCTGCTCTCGCCTCCTCCGAGAACCCTCCCCCACCGGAAGTGATGCGACGCTATGTGACTATTCGGCGACAAGTGATCAATGTCATGGCCTGGCACTCTGCGTTCAGCCTTCCCACCGTCAACGGCTCTACCGGTGGTCCCGGAGTTGACGATTTCGTTGAAGCAAAAGTGAGAGAGGCTCTCGCCGATCCCGCCATGAAGTCGGTCGATGATCGCCTTGAGTGCCTTCTTATCTTTATAAGAGCCAACCGGGAAATCTCGATTCCGATCAATAAATCATCCCGAGGTTTTGGTGAAGGAGAAAGCACCATCGAGACCCGGGACTACGCCGGGGTTGAAGCGGCAGCAATTAGCTTCCTGGCAAACCACACTAAAAGCGAAAAACGAGAACAAGTATGGCTGCTTCTGATGCGATCATCCTACCGGGGTCGACGACCATTACTCTACAGTGCCAAAGTGAGCTTCCCGGAGAATCCGTTTGTGGGAGACTCCTATATAAGAAAAACCCACCCCAATCAGCTAGCCTGGGATCCAGCTCCGGTGGAGGCTGCCATCGAGGGATACCTCGCTGAATTTCCCAATCCTTCGTATGCGGGTGAAGTGGAAGACCTCCGCGCCGGGCTCGCGACACAAGAGCGTGACTGGAAGACCGCGATAGAGAAAACGATCCTGATTCTCCAGGACCCCTCATTACGCGACCTCCACTCGGATTCGTATCTACGCCTTTCCAATCTGTTCGCCCGCCTCGCAGTCCGAGCCGATCGGCCCGAATTGCTGGAAGTCATTAAAGCCAATCCACTGGCCCGGGCCTACCTGGAAGAGTATCTGGATGCCACAGCCGGAGCTTACTCAATGGCGCCACTTCACTTCCTGACCGCGTGGACGCGCGATCAAATATGACAGACGGGTGACGAAAGAGATTTTTAGATCAGGTTCAATCG
>CAXBHX010000050.1:0-36497 GCA_963975655.1 uncultured Verrucomicrobiales bacterium | reverse complement strand
GGAGGAGAATAGACAGCGATGAGTCGATTCCCCCACTGCCTGCATTCAATGCCCGATCGCCTTCTGAAGGCAGCGATCGGCATCGCATTGTCATGGCTCATACTCACGGGGGGAAACGTAGCAGAGGGACAAAATGTCAGTTCAGACGCAGAATCAATGGTACCGATCGAGGGGTATCGATCCAATAACTCTGGCCACCGCTACACGCACTCAAAGACTGATCCCAACCATCAGGATCAATCCCATAAAAGCCACTCCCTCGGATTGAGCGATGAGGTAATCCCCTTTGAGTCATTCGGCAAAGGACTGTCCCCCAGGCCCCTTACTCTCACAGAAGTCATCGATGACCATGTCTACCCCGAGAATATCGAACGCCGTGAGATGCTGGCAGCGCGTCCACTCGATGATGTCGACACGGTGGTCCCGAAAAGGAAGAGCCTCTTCGGATCCGACCGATTCCTCAGTTCCGGTCCGATCGGCAAGGGAATACAGCTGTCCACTGGTGCCACCTGGCGGCCCTCGTTCCTCCTTTTCGGAAACTTCCGCTCTGCCCTTCAAAGCTATGAAGCCGCTGGAGGAGAGCGGACCAACGAATGGGCCAATCGACTGGACATTTTCGGCAACCTCTCCCTCTCTAGCACCGAACGGTTTCTCTTCGGATTTCGTCCGCTCGACGATGAGGGCGTCTTCACTGGCGTAGCGGGAGGCCAGGGCGTAGCAAAAAGTGGATTCACGAACGGCCTCAATTTCAAGCCCACCACTTTCTTCTTTGAAGGTGATTTCGGAGAGATTTTCCCGAATCTGGATCCCTACGACCGACGCCATCTCGACTATGGATTTTCAATCGGCCGGCAACCCCTTATTCTCCAGGACGGCATCCTCTCCAACGATAACATGGACGCGTTCGGAATCACCCGACACAACATGTTTCGAATGAATGCGTCGGCTACTCGGATGTCCGCGTTCTTCGGCTTCAACGAACTTCACCGCAACAATCATATTCGAGATTCACGAGGTCGTCTGATCGCGCTGTCGGGAGTCTTTGACTATCCGAAACACACGATCGAGGCAGATGCTGCCTATTTGAGCGGTTCGGAGTCTCTCGGCGGGGATGGCGCCTACTTCGGCATTGGCCACCTAGCTCAGTTTGGCTACTGGCATTCCACTTTTCGAGTCAACGCATCCTTCTCTCTCAACAGCCAACGCAACGACGCCATCGCAGATGGATGGCTCCTGTCGAGTCAGCTTTCCCGAACCATGTCCTACAGTGACGACGTTCTTACACTGAGTGCCTTTGGTGAAATCGACAACTACACATCGGCAGCCAGAGACCCGGCAACTGGAGGTCCACTTGGAGGCATCAGTGTCTTGCAGAGGGCTGTTGGCATAGGCACCTATGGACCAGCAATCGATGCGAAAAGTGGCAATCAACTGGGTTTCGAAATCGCCTATCAGCACTTCCTCGATGATCAGGAACGCAGACAATTGCTTGTAGCTGCCGGGGCAAGCGGCTCCTATGCCCCCGACCCGGAGGATGCCATTTCTTTCGCTCTTTCGTTGCAGTATCAGCAATCACTGTCTGACAACTTGATTTGGACGCTGGCAGGCTTCGGAACCATCACAGACGACAGTGACAAAGGGATTGGCCTGCGAACCGAGCTCAATCGAAAGTTCTGATCAGGGCTATCAAAACCGAGATCGCTATTCCTTGTTCAGCTTCTTTTTTAGATCAGCCCAGAAAACATCCACATTGTCCTTCCTGATCTGACGCCCCGGAATTTGAATGAAGTATCCAGCCGCAAGAGCAGATTTATCTCCCTCGCTGAGTTGATTGAGAAGTTTCACGGACTGATAGCCATATTCATATGGGTTCTGCACCACCGTCCCGTGAACGGAGCCTGACTTGATACCAGCCAAGGTTTGAACATCTTCGTCAAATCCAACAATCTTGACTTTCCCGAGCTTCCCGGCCTGCTCCAAAGCCTGAAGAATCGCAGGAGGATTGTAAGCAAAGAGTCCTACCATGGCATCGATGTCCGGATGGCGGGACAGAGCGTCTTCGGCATTTGCTTTCGCCTTCGCTAAATCAAATCCGTCGGTCATCGTTCCCAAGATCGTAAACCGGTCTCCTTTGATCACCTCTCCCGGAGGATCAAACCGGGAAGAATCACTGGACCGATCGAGAAGCTCATCGATCACGCCCTGACGCCGCTTCCGGGAGTTATCCTGCTCCATTCGTCCAATCAAAATCATGATGTCGCCGCCATCTGGCATCGCTTCTTTCACCAGCTGACCGCATAGACGCCCCGCCTCATAGTTATCCATGCCGATGTAGGCCTGACGATCTGAATCAGGCGCATCCGAATCGTGAGTGATCAAATCAGCATCTTCTGCGATTCGATTCAGCATATCAGTCTGGTTGGATGGATCGATCGGACTCACTGCGATACCCTCCACTCCGCGAGTGAGCGCATCCTCAAGCATCTGCTTTTGATCGGAAAGTGAACCCGGCATAAGGACACTCACTTCGACACCCAAGTCGGCCGCAGCTTGGTGAGCCCCGGACTGCGCAAGCGTCCAGAATTCTGCCACGCCGTTAGTCACATACGCGTACCGCTTCTTTGCAGGACCCGACTCACGACAACTCGTGACAGCAAATACGACCAGAGCCAATGCTCCCGATAAGAAAATACGCCTCTTCATGGCGCAAGACGCTAGCGAAACCTCCGTGTCAGGAAAAGCCTTTTCCTATCCAAATTCGGCGCTTCTGCCCGGCCACCTCAGTCGAGCAATGTGTCGATCTTTTTGGCAACGTCGAAGTCAGCCTCGGTCAAGCCACCTGCTTCGTGCGTGGTAGCACGCACAGTGATCAGTCCCCAGCGGATATCCATATCAGGATGATGGCCGCCTTCTTCCGAAATCTCTGCGACAGCATTTACGAAGTCTATCGACTCCATGTAATCATCGAATTCGAATACTCGGAAGATTGATTTATCTTCATGCTCCCATTCGGGTAACTTCTTCAGAAGACCTTCAACTTCCTCCTTTGCGACTAGATCAGACATGGCTGGACTGTGTTTGTGTTGCTTAAGCAAAACTACGATTTTGCTCGTATCCGTAATCGCTAGAGGACAAAAACAAATGCGCAAGTGACAATTTGCGATTTTTACCCCTTTTTCTGGGATGAGATTCGCATTGCAAGGCGGTGTGAATTCGCTATACCACCTATAACAAGCAATAATCTCTCAATCTCGGCCTAGGCGGCTGGCACCCAAATACTCCCTATCAATTATGGCTCACGGAAAGATCTACAACAATATCGTCGAAACAGTCGGAAGCACTCCGCTGGTGAAACTCAACAAAGTGACGGAGGGCATCGATGCCACCATCGCCCTCAAATGCGAATTTTTTAACCCACTCGGTTCGGTGAAGGACCGAATCGGAATGGCCATGATCGAAGCCGGCGAAGCGTCAGGGGCCATCACCAGTGAGACCGTCATCGTGGAACCCACCAGTGGAAACACCGGTATTGCACTTGCATTCGTGGCTGCCGCCAAGGGTTACAAACTCATTCTCACAATGCCTGAGACGATGAGCCTTGAGCGACGAACACTCCTGGCTCTTCTCGGTGCCGACCTCGTGCTCACCGAAGGCCCCAAAGGCATGAAAGGTGCCATTGCCAAAGCGGAGGAAATCGCCGCCAACACGCCCAACTCCTATATCCCTCAGCAGTTTACCAATCCAGCAAACCCGGCGATCCACATCAAGACAACCGCGGAAGAGATCTGGGAAGACACCAACGGGAAAGTCGACATCGTCATTTCTGCCGTTGGCACCGGCGGCACCGCTACAGGTTGTGCCGAAGGACTCAAAGCTAAGAACCCGAACATTCAGGTCATCGTCGCGGAGCCGGAAGATTCTCCAGTGATCAGCCAGACTCTCGCCGGTGAGGACCTGACTCCCGGTCCCCACAAGATTCAAGGCACAGGCGCCGGATTTATTCCCGACAACCTCCACCTTCAGTCCGAATCAGGGGAATCTCAGATCTCCGAGTGCGTCAAAATCAGCAACGATGAATCATTCGCCATGGCTCGCCGCCTGGCCAAAGAGGAAGGCATTCTCGCTGGAATCAGCACCGGGGCGAACGTCTGCGCCGCCATCAAAGTGGCGAGTCGCCCTGAGAACGCCGGAAAAGTTATCGTCACGATCGCCTGCTCCACCGGTGAGCGTTATCTTTCGACGCCACTGGCCGACGAGGCTCGTGCCGCAGTTGGTGGCTGACAAAACGGAAATTGGTATTACCTTTCGAGCCGCTCGTCCTCAGTGACAGCGGCTCGATCTATTTTTCAATTACTACTATGACTTCAGAAACTCCCGAGAATCAGGACCAGGCGCCCGAGGAAATCGAAGCTCTCTCTGCGAGCGATGCGGCCACCGTCGTTGATTCAATTGATCGTAACCGCTCCAAAATCTTTATTGTCATCGTGGCCAGCGCGATTGCCGCCTGCGCCTTTCTTGTAGTCGGGCAAATGAAGAAGCAAAAGCATCTTGAGGCTGCCTCTGCCTACACCTCAGCACTGGACAAGGGCGAGATCGCTGCCCTCGACGCTGTGGTGGTGGATTTCCCTGGATCTATTGCGGCAGGAAATTCTCTTCTCAGCAAAGCAGAGCTTCAAATCGATCAAGGCAAACCTGAAGATGCTCAGGCAACTCTGGAGCAGTTCGTAGCCGACTTCTCCACCCACGCTCGTCACGCACAAGGTATTTTTGGCCTTGCCAACCTCTACCACGTTTCAGGAGACGCAGAGAAAGCCAAAGACTACTACGAGCAGACAATCGCCGCTCAAAGTGACGGAGAACTCACACCTCTCGCTCGAATCCGTCTCGGAGATCTAGCCGCGGAAGCCGGCGACAAGGAAACGGCGGACCAGCAGTATCAGGAGTCCTACACCTCCCATCCCGGCAATCCATTCTTCGGCTATGCCGAGGACAAGATCGCGCTGCTGAAAATTGGCAATCCTCCAATCGTGAAGCGCCCCGTCGTTGAGCCAAAGCCTGAACCCAAAGCTGAAGCGCCGAAAGCGGCCCCTAAGGCTGAGGTAGAGCCTGCTCCAGCAAAGTCGGCTGATAAGCCAAAGCCAGTTGAGAAGAAGAAGGCTCCGGCAAAGACGGCGAAGCCATCCAATGGAAAAGGCAAAGGCAAAGGGAAGAACAAAAAGACTGCAGTCCCTGAGAAACCGGCGCCGAAGGAGAGCAATTAGAAGCACTTAATTTCACTCCGCCACTCACTCTGCCGCCCTGTCCTATTCCAAGGAGGGCGGCTTTTTTATAGCCAATCTTCTTTTGGCTCCCTTTCACCCACTGTAGATTGAGACATGCCAACAGTTATCGCAGACGTGTTACTGGTTTCACCGAGATCGCTGATTCGTCCGGTTTCCATTGAAATCGATGACATCGGGTTCATTCAGCAGATCCACGAAGGACATACTCCGCCCAATGGGAGCAACGTGATTCTCGACGGCGGAGGTGAGCTCTTCCTTTTCGCCGGATTCATCGACATTCACACCCACGGCGCGAATGGTGCTGATCTCGCACAAGGGACCCATGAAGCCGTGGAGACGATTGCCGAGGCCAAACTGGCCGAGGGTGTCACCACGTTCCTCCCGACGACCTGGACCGCCTCAAAGGAGGACACAATCGCTATGGCAGAGGCCGCCGGAGCCTATCGACAGAACCAACGATTTGCCCGCGCTCCTTTTCTGCATATTGAGGGACCCTACCTCAACCCTGATCAAGCGGGTGCGCAGGACGCCCGGCAAATGCGCCTTCCCGATAGCGAAGAGATCAGGAACCTTCATCAAATCTGCCCTGTCGGACTTCTCGCCCTTGCTGTTGAGCTTGAGGGGGCCTGCGAATTCATTCGCGACATGGCTGAGATTGGTATCGTCACCTCAGCCGCTCACAGTGCGGCCACCTTTGCCGAGTATCAGAAAGCAAAGAACGCAGGGCTGAAGCACCTCACTCATTATTGCAACCAGATGTCAGCATTGCATCATCGCGAAGTCGGCCTCGTCGGTGCGGGACTCCTCGACGATGAAGTCATGGTGGAAGTCATCTGCGACGGAATCCATCTCTGCCCCGACATGATTCGTCTCGCCTTCAAACAAATCGGATGCGAACGACTCATGCTCATCACCGACTCAATGGCAGCGTCCCATCTAGGAGATGGCACCTACCCGCTGCAGGATACCGAAATCATTGTGAAAGATGGTGCCGCTCGAATTCCCACAGGCAACCTCGCCGGCTCCATCGTCACTTTTGATCAGGCATTGCGCAACGCAGCCAAATTCACCAACACACCGCTCAACGAGTTGGCCAGAACCTGTGCGTCCAATCAAGCCCGCTCCCTCGGCCTGAAGGATCGTGGAGACATCAAACAGGGTTTACTCGCTGACCTGACCCTGTTGACTCCTGAGCTTGACGTCGTCGCTGTTTTTGTAGGCGGTGAACAACGATTCTCGGCCTGAGACAACCCACAGGCTTTAATTCGGCGTCACTGCAGGGACGGGAGAAAATGATAAATCGGACAAGGGCACCGCGATCAGTGGAGGCACTACTCCCCGCGCTACCCACTTGTCCTCCTCAATCTGCGCCCAGTCCGGCAACAGGTGATTAGCTGACCACATGACGGCCACTACCAGCAGGTAGAAACTTACCCTGCTGACAACGCGCTGTCGGACTGTGGTTCCAAGATGACTCACGCCTTCGATTAGAGCGGATATTTATCGGAAATCCAGATATTATTGTCAATTTTGAAGATATTCTCAGTATTGAGTGTCAAATATTCAACTCTTTTGCAGGGCTACCCAAAATCCTGAACTTGAGGAGGCGGCGAAAAGCTCTAGATTCCAGCCGTGTCAGCAAATTCCTCCATCACGCTTCCGCCGTTTCAGGTACTGCTCTTCTACCGGTATGTGCCGATCGAAGATCCGATTGCCTATATGCAGGAACATCGAACGCTCTGCGAATCGCTCAGCTTGAAAGGGCGTATCATCGTAGGCAGCGAAGGCATCAATGGCACAGTTTCGGGTAGCTACGAAGCAACTCAGCAATATATCGAAGCGATGCACGCGGATACTCGAACTGCTGAAATGGAGTTCAAGATCGACCCGGCTGACGATCACGTTTTTCCAAAGATGTCGATCAAAGCCCGTGATGAAATTGTAACACTCGGCCTTGAAACTGAGTCAGATATTAATCCCAATGCTGTCACTGGAGAACGGTTATCTCCCCGCGAGTTCTACGAGAAAATGAAGGAGGAAGACGTGGTTATCATTGATGGTCGCAATGACTACGAAGCCGAGCTCGGTCACTTCAAGAACGCAATCTGCCCCCCTATCGGAAACTTTCGTGAGTTCCCCGACTGGCTCAAAGACAACGAACAGGAACTGAAGGGGAAAAAGATTCTCACCTACTGCACGGGCGGGATTCGATGCGAAAAGTTATCCGGGTTCATCAAGTCCGAAGGATACGAGGATGTCTACCAGCTGGAAGGCGGGATCGTCAAATACGGAAAAGACGCTGAGATACAGGGACGCGATTTTGAGGGCCTCTGCTATGTTTTTGATCAACGCGTCGGGGTCGAGATCAACCACACCGAGACTCGCAAAGTGATCACACATTGCCGCCACTGCGGTATCGAAGAACTCCACTACGGCAACTGCAAGTGGCCAGTTTGCAACGAGCAAATCTTCGTCTGTCCAGAATGCCTAGAAGAACACGGCCTGTATTGCGGCGAAGAATGCCGTAATAGCGCAGCAAGGGATGCCGCAGATGACCTGTCCGAATGAGTCAAAAAGCCTCACTCTCTTACCGCCCAGATATTGACGGACTTCGAGCGGTCGCCGTATTGCCCGTACTACTTTTTCATGCCGGTCTGGGTTGCTCTGGTGGGTTCGTCGGGGTTGATGTCTTCTTCGTGATCTCGGGATTTTTGATCGGTTCGCTTATTATTAAGGAATCAGATTCGGGAACTTTTCGATATCTCAACTTCTGGGAGAGACGAATTCGCCGACTATTTCCAGCCATGGCACTTGTCGTGCTTACCACGCTCGCAGCCAGTGCCATCTGGATGGTGCCCGAACACTTCAAGAGTTTTGGTCAGTCCCTGATAGCTCAGCCGCTTTTGATCTCCAATTTCTATTTCTGGAGACAGACGGGCTATTTCGAAACCGCCTCAGAATTTCAGCCACTACTTCACACCTGGTCGCTTGCGGTGGAGGAGCAGTTCTATCTTGTATTCCCTCCATTAATTCTCTTCCTGACACGACGCGGAAAAGGCTTCGCCTTTAAGGGCCTTCTGGCTCTCAGTATTGTCTCTCTGGCCTGGAGTATTTACGGAACCCGCTACTACCCTTCATTTTCATTCTTCCTCATTGCATCCCGAATCTGGGAGCTTGCTCTTGGAGTTCTCCTCGCTCTTCTGCCTGCCGCAAAAAGCAAGTCCCCTCTGCGCAATGAAATCCTTGCCTGGGTGGGCCTGTCTATGATTCTTCTGGCAGTATTCTCTTTCAGCATCAATACCCCGTTTCCAGGATCGGCAGCTTTAATCCCCTGCCTCGGGACTGCCTTAGTCATTTACGGGAATTCCAACAACACCACGAACTGCGGCAAGCTGCTCAGCCTCAAGCCACTGCTTTTCATCGGAAAAATATCCTACCCTCTCTATCTCTGGCACTGGCCTGTGATCGTCTTCCTAAAATACGTGTTTGTAATCGATCTCACACCGATGCAAATGACCGGCGCCCTCGGGTTCAGCGTCGTGCTCGCCTGGGTGTCATGGAAGTACATCGAGAATCCAATCCGATCGAAACAAAGGCTGGCAACACGCAACTCCCTCTTTGTCGCGGCCGCAGTCGTCAGCGCATTGATGATTGGGGTTGGCGCCTATATCTATCGCAAGGACGGATTTCCCAATCGTTTCTCTCCTGATGTCCTCAAATTCGCACCAGAAGCCCATCCATACAATGAGCTATCAGGACTACCTGAACTCATCGAAGCAGGGACACTTCCGGCTGTAGGGGCCTCAGATGAAGCAGAACCCGCCGGAAAGATTCTAGTCTGGGGAGACAGTCACGCCATGGCCATGCTCCCGATATTGGACGACTTAGGCAAGGAACTTGGGGTTACCGTCTATGCCGCCACAAAACCCGGATCACCTCCCGTTCCTCATACGTTCAGGAGAAGAGAGGATAACGAACACCGCCCCCCTCACCTCGGGAAGCCGGTTCTCAGATTTATTCGAGAAAACGATATTAAGGAGGTCCTCCTGATCGCACGTTGGTCCATCTACCTTTTTGGAGGCGACAGTGGTGACTTGCGATATTTGCTCTCTGACTCCGAAACCCGTTCAAGTAACGCTGGTCAAGCTCGTAAGGTTTTTGTGAAGAACTTGAAGCAGGCGATCTCCGACTGGGAAGAGCAAGGCGTGAAAGTATGGGTAATGAAGGACGTTGTGACCCAGATCACTGACGTCCCCTCCGCACTCGCCCAATTGGCAAGCCGCGGGCGCGACTTAAACTCTTTTGCTCGGAGAGCCTCGGAAGTGGAGGCAGAAAACGCTGAAATCAATCAGATCATCCACGAAGCGACCGAGGAGTCTTCTGCGAAGGTCATCGATCCGCTCCCCCTCTTTCTTGATAAGTCAGGGAAGTATCTTGTCGTGAAAGATGGCCATACTCTCTACGGCGACCGCCACCACCTTTCGCCCTATGGATCAAGAATTCTCAGGCCGATTATGGAGCCCATCTTCAAGGAAGCCTGCACGGTCAGATGACCGAAGGATTCTGCGGGTGGAGCACCTTCCCGTGACTCCCATCGCTCAACTCGATTTTCCTCGATATCGTTGACCCAATCTAAGAGGCCATACTTCGAGTCCTCGACTTAATCTTCACCGTTGCATCCCTCGACTTGCAACGCCCCCTGTCATCAACGGGGTAAATGGCCATGAACGGGCCTCTCTTTAAGATGAACTCCTGAGGGAAATTAAATCAGTTTCCAGCAACCTTCGATCCTCTTCGTCGACAACTCCTGAAAGAGCGTTGGTCGCTTTATCAATCGATTCAGAATATCGATCATCATCCCCAACTAACTTGGCTGCCCGAGCGGCAGCCTCCCCAGGCAGAAGGGACTCAGAGTGTTCCGCTCAGACACTTCAATGCACTCGGCGGCATAACTCGTCGCCTCTGTGAATTTTCCGAGAACAGCATATACGCGAGACACTAGCCACAGCCCGATCGAAAGGTTCATGTGCTGACAATCTTCCCGCTTCAACCAATGAAAGAGGGAAGCATGAGCCATTTCACGCATCAGCCTATTCTCTTCATTCGACCGGTCGGACTTGTCTAATAACTCCCAAACCTCGTTAAAACTGCTCACTGAGAGCTGCTTGTGAATTTCCGGCGTCTCCATAGGTCGATGTAAAATTGATAGAGGTAACACCAAATCCCACCAAGAATATTCAAACAAAACAGGAGTGGAATCCTCTCTCAGAACTCACCAGCCGCAGTATCTTACTATAGATTCTCATCTGGATTCTGTTTGCTAGTCGAGAGTCCCCCAACCCAGCAGAAACCATCCATTCGCGAACGGCACAACGGTTAGAACACGGACCTCTGAATCCATGGAAGCCAATCAGTGATCTACGTTACTCAAAACTTCCTCAACCGTCGTCTCTCCACTGCCCACTTTGTTCCAGCCGTAGTCACGCAGAGTGGTCATGCCGTTCTCCATCGCCATCCCCTTTAGTTGGGAATAGGAACCGTGATTCGTAATGAGTTCCGAGAGTGCTGGATTGATCACACAGATTTCAAGGATCGCCATTCTACCTCGATAACCGGTATCCCGACAGGCCTGACACCCCACCGCTTCATGAATCCCGCCCTTTAGAGTGGCCGGAAATCCAACTTCAGCCAGATATTCATCCTCCAACCGAACGGGGCGCTTGCACTCGTCGCAAAGTTTACGAACAAGACGTTGAGCGAGAAAAGCCCTCACCGAGGAGGCAATCAAAAACGGCTCCACCCCCATGTCCAGCAAACGGGTAATCCCTGACACCGCATCATTGGTGTGCAGAGTACTGAATACAAGGTGACCCGTGAGTGCGCCACGAATCGCGATCTCCGTAGTCTCAAGATCCCTCATCTCACCCACCATGATAATATTGGGATCGCCTCGAAGGATGCTCCGCAGGCCGCTCGCGAAAGTCAGACCAATCTCCTGCTTAATAGCAATCTGAATCACCCCATCAAGCCGATTCTCCACCGGATCCTCTACGGTTACAATGCGGGTATCCTTGGTATTCAGCTTCTTCAGAAAAGTGTAAAGCGTGGTCGACTTGCCGGACCCTGTCGGCCCTGTCACCAAAATAATTCCGTTAGGCTGAATGAGGAGAGACTCGATTGTTTCACGGGTTGCCTGATCCAGTCCCAGTTTTGACATGTCAAAGTTCTCGCGGGTCAACAGTCGCAGGCTAACGCTCTCTCCATTCACCGACGGAATCGTAGCGACCCGAACGTCAACAGGATTGCCGTCCAGCTCGAGATTGATTCGCCCATCCTGCGGCAGGCGGCGCTCCGCAATATCCAACTGCGCCATGATTTTAAGTCGCGATATTAGAGACGCCTGCAACGCCCTGATATCCGGCGGCACAGTGACTTCCTGAAGCGAACCATCGATCCGATAGCGAATCCGAAGATTTTTTTCCAGAGGTTCGATGTGAATGTCAGTGGCCCTCTCCCGCAAAGCTTCGCGAAACACCTGATTCACGAAATTCATGACAGAAGCCTCCTCTTCATCCTCATCGAGCTGGGTCACTTCCTGCTCAAATTCATCATCCGAATTCTCGTCACGCCCCTCGATTAGTTCATCAAACTGCTCGGCTCCCACGCCGTAGCCCTGACGAAGGCCTTCCATAATCCGGTAGCGAGTCCCCACCACCCAAGTCACTGGCTTTGGCCATTCACGACCCACGGCCTGCCTCGCCTCCAGATCGAACGGATCGTAGGTCATCAGGGAAATCTGGCCATCCTCAAGGTTTCCCGGAAGCAACCGATATCGGAGTGCTAACTTTGCCGGAAATTTCCGATGAAGAGATTCGGACAAGTCCAATTCTGACTCCGGCATAAAAGCCAACCCGGCTTCGGCAGCCAACTTCTTCCCGAAGGCCTCTTCATCGACCAGCCCGGCATCGAACACTGCGTCCACGAGAGAACTTTGTTTGGTAGCCGCCTCAGACAGGACGGCCTCACAGCGAGGCGCATCAGCACAACCGCTGTCCATTGAGATTCGGGAGAGTAAAGGTATCAGTGACATAAAAATCCAGCTCGCTTCAAAACCAGCCCTTCCACCATCGCAGGGAAAGGAGGTGTGAGTCAACCCCGACTCCCTCGCCGAGTTGCGCCTATTGAACAGGCACGCTGAGATGTTCCCTTGCCATCTGATTCGCCTTTGCGCATAGTCCGGATGTGATTCTCGACTTGGACAAGTTTATCGCCAAAGAGCGCCATTTCTGGGATGAGTTGGCGGTGCTTCTGCAGCGTCAGGATGACCAACCTGACCGCCAGCCTCCACTGGAAGAGGCCAAACGCTTTTATTATCTTTACCAGAGAACGTCGGCCGACTTGGTGAAGTTGAATACCTTCGCCGGGGAGGTCGAGACCACCCGTTTCCTGGAGCAACTTGTCGCCCGGGCATACAGCCGCCTTCATGAAACTGGTGGAGAGTCCATTCCGTTCCGTCCCTGGCGGTGGGTGTCACGGACCTTCCCCTCTACTTTTCGTCGCCATTGGATCGCGTTTGCACTCTCAATTGGGACATTCTGTGTTGGCGCGGCCTTCGGAGCAGCGGCGCTGAAGATCAATTATAATCTGAAGTCTGATTTCATCCCACCTCAGTTCAGCCACCTCAACGAGAAACCATCCAAACGGGTCGACAGGGAAGAGAAGCAGGATTTCGATGCCTTTCAGGGACGACACGCTTTCTCGTCACAGCTCATGACTCATAATACCAAGGTGACGGTGCTCACCATGGTGACGGGTTTCCTCTGGGGGATTTTTACTTTGATCCTTCTTTTCTACAACGGCATCCTTATCGGAGTCGTCATCTTCGACTACATATCGGATGGTCAAGGCACCTTCCTGACTGCCTGGCTATTGCCGCACGGGTCTTTTGAACTCCCCGCCATTTTCATGGGCGGCCAGGCAGGCCTAGTTATCGCAAGAACCATGTTCGGATGGGGAACCAACCTCAGACTTCGACAACGCTTTGCCCGAGTCCGAAGCGACCTCCTCACACTGGTCGGTGGAGCCGGGCTACTTCTAATTTGGGCGGGAATCGTTGAGTCCTTTCTCTCTCAGTATCACCACCCTGACTTCTACCCATGGAAGATCGGTATGGGAGCAATTCAGCTGATAGCGCTGATCCTCTATCTTTCGTTTTCCGGTCGACGATCAACAGCCAACCGAGAGGTCACCCTCTGATGCTAGGACAAACAGTTTCACTTGAGGTCAAAACACCGGAGGGGGTTACTTTTCAAGTACCCATTGCCAGTCCTTTCAGTCGCTGCCTCGCTCTCGCCGTCGACTTCGCCGTCGTATTTGCTCTGAGTATCCTGATGACGCAGATCATTGTGGCCCTTCAGACGATGGCTTCAGGGGTTCCCATACTCGGAAAGATCCTCTCCGACTTTGGTACAGGCGCCATGATCCTGCTCCAATTTCTCATCTTCACTTTCTACGGTATGGCTACCGAGTGGCTCTGGTCGGGCCAAACGGTCGGAAAGCGGCTGTTCAAACTCAGGGTGATTGACGAGCGAGGACTGTCACTGTCATTCAAACAAGTCGTGATTCGTAATCTCTTCCGACTATTGGACATTCTGCCATCGACCTTCTACCTCCTCGGGAGCGTGTGCTGCCTGTTCACGAAGCGATGCCAGCGCACTGGTGACATTGCCGCGGGGACTCTTGTTATTCGAGAGTTGCCAGTTCCCCCACCTTCTTTCAGTGAACTTCTTTCGGCGGGCGAAAATTCTTTTGCGTCGGTCCCCCATCTCGAAGCTAGACTTCGACAGCGCACCACACCCGATGAAGCCCGCATCGCACTTGATGCTGTGACTCGACGCAACGAATTGGATCCAGATGGCCGACTTCGGCTTTTCTCCCAACTCGCCGACTACTTTCGAGAAGCCTCCGACTTCCCCGAGGAAATCACCATCGGGCTTTCGGATGAACAGTATGTCAGGAACGTAGTCGACACCCTGTTCCGACGGGCCAGCGTTTAGGGCAATCACTATCTACTGAGATCTTCCTGGCGAAGGATTTTATACCCTGCCTTCGAAAGAATAGTCTGCCCGAAATGGTTATCCTCCACACAGAGCGCCAGTGCGGCCCGCCCGTTTGGCTGAGTCAACAGTGGGTAGATAAAATGGATATTTGTCTCTGCATTCAGGAGCGCTCGTAAACAATCAGGCATCTGCTCGGCACCGTTCTGCAGTTCAACCACTACCAACTCGGTTGAGTTGTAGGGAATCCCACGCTCCATAAAGATCGTCTCGACCGAATCGGGATCACTGACGACCAGTCGAACCACGGTATTGTCGATTGAATCCTGAACTGACAATCCCAGGACTACTACGTAATTTCCTCTCAACAAATCGAGAATTGCAACAAAGGCTCCAGGCCGGTTCGGCAGGAATACGGCGATCTGACGGATCGGAGTTCCTTCTTCGATCTCAATTTCGTTCGACTCGTCGCTATCCATGGATTGAAAGAATTAGAGTTGTTTTTCAAGTGGTGAATCAATTGACCAGTGCCCTACTCGACCGTCACGCTCTTGGCCAGATTTCTAGGCTTATCGACATCACAACCTCGAGCCACTGAAAAATGATAGCTCAAAAGTTGCAACGGTATACTGGCTAAAATGGGACTGAGGCATTCCGATACCTCCGGGATGTATATCACGTCATCCGCAATTCTTTCAAGCTCGGTACACCCTTCGGTTGTCACCGCAATCACAGGTCCCTTTCGGGCCTTCACCTCTTCCAGGGTGCTGACGTTCTTATCAAAGACAGAGTCTTTAGGCATAATGAACACACTTGGGGTCTCCTCAGAAACAAGAGCAATAATTCCGTGCTTCAACTCGGCCGCAGCGTGACCGCTAGCAAAAATGTAAGAGATCTCCTTCATCTTCAGCGCGCCTTCCATAGCGGTCGGGTAGTTAAACTGACGACCCAGAAATAGCATCCCCTGAGCATCAATATACTTCTCAGCGATCTGTTTGATGTGATCACTCTGCTGCAAGACCTTTTCAACCTTCGCCGGCAGATCTCTGAGCTCCTGAAGCATACGCTGCCCGGAATCTACAGATAGATGACGCATCCTCCCCAGCAGCAAACCTAGGAGACACAGCAGGGTCACTTGCGAAGTGAAGGACTTAGTAGCAGCGACCCCGATCTCAGGCCCGGCGTGGAGATAACTGCCCCCATCTGACTCACGGGCGATCGTTGATCCCACCGCGTTGACAATGCCCAATACGCGATGGCCCTTCCGCTGGCCTTCCCTCATCGCCGACAACGTATCGATTGTCTCGCCGCTCTGACTGAGCACAAATACGAGAGTATTCTTATCCAAAGGACTGTTGCGATATCGAAACTCACTCGCAATCTCCACTTCGGTAGGGATCCGGGCGAGATGCTCGATCAAATACTCCCCCACCATCGCCGCATGCGACGCGGTCCCACAACCACACAACACAATTCGATCCACATCGCGAAGCTCTCTCGGGGTCAGGCCTAACCCACCGAGAAGAGCAGAGGCTTCATCATCCACCAATCTTCCACGGAAAGCATTTTCGATCGACGTAGGCTGCTCGTAAATCTCTTTGAGCATGAAGTGCGGGTAGTCCCCTTTCTCCGCATCCTCGGATTTAAAGTCAACCGTACTAACTTCATAGTCAGAACGATCACCATCGACCTTTTCAATGGTGAAATCATCATCCGTCAGGTAAACCAGATCCCGATCACGGAGATAGATGGCATCACTGGTGTGCGCCACGATAGCCCCCACATCGGAGGCTAGAAATTTTTCACCTTTCCCCAATCCTACCACAAGTGGGCTTCCCAGTCTTGCGCCAACGAGAAATCGGGGCGCGTCGGCATGCATTACCACAATTCCATAGGTCCCCGCGACCTGAGTCAGAGCTTCCCTAACCGCAGCGACCAGACGCTTACACGAATCCTCTTCGCTACTGCTGTCATAGTGCTTGCCGATCAAATGGGCCAAAACCTCTGAATCAGTTTGAGAGAGAAATTCGTGGCCCTCGCTCTTTAGCTGATCTCTGAGGACTTGGTAATTCTCAATGACACCGTTGTGGACCATTACGAGATTCCCGCTCTGATCCGTATGAGGGTGCGCATTGGCATCAGTCGGCTCTCCATGGGTAGCCCACCGAGTATGACTGATACCACAGTCTCCTTCCACGGGCTGCTCCAAGAGCAACGATCTCAAATTATCGAGCCGTCCGCTGCGCTTCCTCATTTCAATGGGATTGGAACCGTTCATGACGGCCAATCCCGATGAGTCGTATCCGCGATACTCCAACCTTCTCAATCCATCGATCAAAACAGAAGAAGCCGAAGCCTTGCCAACGTAGCCAATAATACCACACATAAATTCTATAAATTCTAAAATACAAGGAAGCGTAAATTCGTACCACCTCTTAATCAAAAATTTTGTCACTATATTAGTGCCATTTGATCAGAATTGCTCCTAGTATGCTGTAGGAACTATGCCGCATACGAATCACTCAAAAACGCTCAAAAGCACCCTCGCTATTATTATGGGAGGAGGACAGGGATCTCGATTATTCCCGTTGACCCATCTCCGGTCGAAACCGGCCGTTCCACTGGCAGGCAAGTACCGAATAGTCGACATCCCTATCAGTAACTGTATCAACTCCGGGATTCGTCAAATGTATGTGCTGACTCAATTCAACAGCGAGTCCCTCAACCGCCATGTGACCAGCGGCTATAAATTCGATCATTTCGGGGAAAATTTTGTTCATGTTCTCGCAGCCCAACAAACTCCGGGCGACGACAATTGGTATCAAGGCACCGCCGATGCGGTGCGGCAGAATCTGGCCTACTTCCTGCAACGCCCCTACAAGCATTTCCTAATTCTCAGCGGTGACCAACTTTACCGGATGGATTTCCGGAAAATGCTGAAGGAGCACAAAGATTCCGGTGCTGATCTAACCATTGCCACCACCCCGGTAGGACGAGAGCCAGCCCGGGATTTTGGCTTGATGGATACCGATGACAACCGTCGCATTACCCGCTTCGTTGAGAAGCCCGGGGACGACGACGCCACCCTCGATGGCTTGGTGATGCCGAAAGCACTGCTGAAATCAGCAGGCCTATCCGAAGGCGAAGAACGATTTCAAGCTTCCATGGGTATCTACCTTTTTAATCGAGAGGTCCTCGAGGAGGCTCTGGACAATGATCTCCAGGACTTCGGAGGCGACATCATTCCGTCCATCATCAAAAGCAAAGAAGTGTTCAGTCACACCTTTCAGGGTTTCTGGGAGGATATTGGCACCATCAAATCGTTCTACGAAGCAAACTTGGAGGTCACGAAGATCGTTCCACAGTTTAATTTCTTCGATCCTCACAACCCCATCTATACGCGGGCTCGCTTGCTTCCCGCCAGTAAGATCAATAACGCGACGATCGAAGAGGCACTTCTATCTGATGGCTGCATCATCACCAGCGCGACTATCAAACGCTCCATTATCGGCGTTCGGTCAGTGATTGAGACCGGATGCGAGATTACCGACACCATCATCATGGGGTCGGACTACTACAACAAACTGAACATCGACAAGAAATCGTCAGTGAAGGAAATTCCCATCTTCATCGGGGAGAATACCAAAATTCACCGAGCGATCATCGATAAGAACGCCATCATCGGAAAGAACGTTGTCATTCACCCGCGCGACCGGATGAACGAGGACAACGAATGGTGTCACATTCGTGACGGAATCATTGTGGTGCCGAAGGGCAAAGTAATTCCTGACAATACCGTGGTCTAAATAGGCAGGGAGGGATCTAGAGGACACCGTCGCGGGCGACCGTGACGACATCTTCAGTCTTGAGATCCTTGATCACGACTCCGCCTGCGCGGATGTCGAGAACCTGATACTCTTTTTCTCCCGTTCCCGGTTGCGAGGTCTTGAAGACATCGCCGGATTTCACGACATAGCGATACTGGCTGTTCGGTGCCGTCAGGATCGCATAGGTATCGGACGATTGGCCCGCAATATCTTTAACCAGGAGGTGGGTCGCACCGTTCTCCGTGTTTTCGACTCGAACTCGCGACACATCAACCATTCTTCCTTTTCCTTCCTTGGAACTCACAAACTTCCGCGTCACATCCTTCACCTTGTAGGGGGTTCCGGGGATCATTGCACCGGCAGTCACCTCAACCGGCTCCTCAGAACCGATCCCCAATCGACGAATCTCCGCCTTTTTCCCATCTACTTTTGCCACAGCAATAGAAAGGGGCTCCTCGTGAAAACCCGCCAGCACCATCGACTCAACTGGAGCTTTCCGCGGGCTTCTTGACCGAATAGTTGAGCCATTGAGCGCCACGACCGGCTTAGCCTTCGCCTCCTCACGGATTTTCATCCGATCAGGATTGGGGGTGCGATGATTTTGAGCGACTCTAGTTGCAGGAACGGAACTGCCTGACTCCCTCTGAGGGGTTCCGGCTGACGCCACATCTGCTGTAGAGTCCATATCATCCAAGGGCTCAGCAAGTGTTTCTTCTATGCCTGCTTCGGCAACTAGAGCCTGCTTCGCTTCTGACATTTGCGCAGCCACTTCGCGACTCTCAGGAGTTGAACCCCACGAGTCAGGCGAAAGAATCAGGGTCTTCACCTTTTCGTGGCCTCCTGTCTCTGCCAGAATGGCGGCCGTATTTCCATCACTGTCCTCAGAGTATGGATTGGCCTGATTCTGAAGTAAAATCCGCACCGCCTGATATTTGCCCCCGGCTGCCGTGATCATGAGAGGTGTCTGGCTATCCGGGCTACGAGTATTGATGTTGGCCCCTTGGCCCAATAAAGTGCCAATGACGCGAGAGTCACCGTTGAAACTCGCAACCAAAAGTGCATCATCCAGAGCTTCAGAAGTCACCTGACCTGACAAGAGGCTGACGATGTTAGCGTGGCCGTTATAGGCAGCAATTGAAAGCGCGCTCCAACCCTCGACATCCCGCAGTTCCATATCCGCCCCGCGGCTCAAAAGCATCCTCGCCACATCTTCATAGCCTTTCGCCGAGGAGGTCAGTAACCCATCCCGGCCCAAATCGTTGACATGTCGGGGATCCGCTCCCAAGCCCAGTATCTTCTCCACTGCCATGATCTGGCCGGCCGAAGCAGCTTTGATCAGCGCTGTATTTCCAGAATCATCCGCGGAATCAATGTCCATTCCCGTCTCCATGAAGAGATCGATACCTTCCAGATCGCCTGAACCCGCTGCCAGAAAAAGGTCACGCGCAGTGAGCGAATATCCTTTTTCCTCCAGGCTTCGTTGCGCCTGCTTTTGAGGATCGCTGCAACTGGTGAAAAATACAGCCAACAGGCTCAAGACCCCTACTGTAATCCCTGAAAGGTTAGTAATCTTCATAATTTGACTCAATATAGTGACTTAACTAACTATTATTGTGAAGGCAAAGGGCTATTATGACAATCATTTATTTTATAAATATTAAATATCTGAAAAGATTAACCAAATGGAATGAAAATTCTCTTTTCCTTTCGACTGACAGCTCGCTCTGAACGATTATCAGCGATCTTCCGATTCCTCTTTTGAAAGTGAATTACATCATCGTAGGCCAGGGGTTGGCCGGATCGCTACTGGCGTGGCAACTTCTGCGTCGGGATCAACGGGTTCTCGTTGTCGATCGCGACGAACTGGCCTCCTCTTCGAAAGTTGCTGCAGGCCTTCTCACCCCTATCACCGGCTCGCGCTTTACCATTCCCGAGGGCCTTCCCGAGCGTCTAAATTTCGCCCACCGATTCTACTGGGACACCGAAGAAGCAACGCACGAGAGGTTTTTTCATCACCACCGGATCGCACGTATCTTTCGGAGTCAGCAAGAGCACACTGAATGGGGGAAGCGACGCGCCCGGGATCCAGGCCTCTATGAAAAATTCTGTACGCCGCTAACGACAGCTTCTAAATTGTTACCCGCACCGCACGGTGGCTTTGAAATGAAGCTGGGAGGCTGGATGAATATGCCGTTGTTTCTCGAGGTGACCCGCCAGCATCTGCTCGAGCGCACTGCCTACGCTATCGCAAAACTGAATTCCGATGAAGTGAAAGTCAATGACACTGGTATTCGTTGGAAGAATATCGAGGCGGACGGGATTATCTTTGCCGAGGGATGGCGCGGAAACCAGAACCGATTCTTTGACTGGGTGCCAATGAATCCAGCCGCCGGGGACATCCTCGACATTTCGATACCCAAGTTAGAAAAGGAGTCCCGAATCATTAATTCAGGGGGATGGCTGATACCGATGGGCGATGGCCGTTTTCGTGCGGGATCCACCTACCGCCACGACTTTGACGAAGTGGGCCCCCACGACGAAGGCAGAGCTGAAGTGCTTGCGAAACTGGCCGCTATTACTCCCGCGGAGGTCGAGGTCATCGGACACCGATCGGCGATCAGACCCACCATTCGACGAAGTCAGGTATTCATGGGACGTCACCCGTCGGAGCCAAGAGTCGCGTTTTTCAACGGACTCGGGTCAAAAGGAGTTCTCAATGGCCCCTGGCATGCTGACCGCCTCGCAGAACATTTGGTCAGTGGAGGTGAACTCCCCGAAAAGGCCGACATCCTGGCCAATTTTCCGTGAGAAAACATCACCATGAAGACTCCCCCCACCCGCCTCCCCCGGGCTACCGAACTCGCCCACTCATTGATCCGCGAGCGGATTAGCACTGGAGACTCCGCCATCGATGCCACTACCGGCAACGGACACGATACTCTATTCCTTGCCGATTGCGTCGGCCCCACCGGGGCGGTAGTCGGCTTTGATATTCAGAAGCAAGCCATTGAAAAAACCCGGGCACGCACAGTTAGCCTGCCACAGGTATCCCTTCATCTCGCTGGACACGAAAAGATGGCCGAGTTTGTCCAAACTCAAGTCACGGCGGTTACATTCAATTTGGGATACCTTCCGTCGGGTGATAAGTCGATCATCACCAGCGCCGACTCCACCATTAAGGCACTGAATGAATCCCTCCAGCTACTTTCCCACAACGGGATCGTCACGATCATCCTCTACACCGGTCACGAGGGAGGAGCCGAGGAAGGAGAAGCTGTTTCCCGTTGGGCGAACAGCCTTGATCAGGACAAATTCACAGCCATTCGCTATCAGTTCGAGAATCAGCGAAACTCTCCGCCCTTTCTCATCGCAGTTGAACATCGGCGGCCATAAAAAAAGCGACCGCCCCTTCCAGAACGAGTCGCTTTTTCACGACTGCAAGTTTCAGCTGACAGATCTATCAACCCGCCAGCCTACTAATCCGGCTACGCCTTTTTCTTCTTCTTCGCTTTAGGAGCGCGAGGCTCGGGACGAGGATCTTCAGGGACCCCATAGAGGTCAATCAATCGCTTGAGTTCTGACTCAAGCTCCTTGCGCTTGCTCGCATACTCGGCCGAGTCATATACCGAGTTCAGCTCATTGGGATCTTTCTTCAGGTCGAACAACTCCCACTCATCGAGATGATAGTAGCTGATCAATTTGTGATCCCCATCGGTCACTCCGAAGTGACGGGCCACATTGTGTCCGCCGGGAAACTCGTAATAGTGATAGTAAAAAGAGGTACGCCAGTCCTCGGGTGACTCACCTTTCAGAAGAGGTACCAGGCTACTACCCTGCATGTCATCAGGAACAGTCACCCCAGCGACATCGAGAAACGTCTCCGCAAAGTCTAGATTGGAAACAATCGAGTTATTCACGGTTCCCGGCTTAATCACCCCTGGCCATTTTGCTAGAAGCGGGGTCTTGAGCGACTCTTCATACATCCACCGCTTATCGAACCATCCGTGCTCGCCCAGGTACCAGCCCTGATCACTGGAGTAGATCACCAGAGTGTTCTCCGCCAAACCAGCCTCCTCTAAATAGTCGAGCACATCACCAATTGCGTCGTCCACTGACTTCACGCAACGAAGGTAATCCTTCACGTAGCGCTGATACTTCCACTTGATGATCTCCGTCTCGCTCATTGAATCCCGCTTCGAGATATAGGCTTCATTCTTTGGATCGTAGGCGGCCTTCCAAGTGGCCAACTGCTCGGGAGTCAGGCCCGTCGGATCAGTCAACTTCAAGTCTTTGTCTGAAAGATGAGTCTTCACCTCCATCGCCTGATCTGATGCCGGGCTGGCACGGTTGGAATAATCGTCCCAAAGAGTTTCCGGCTCAGAAATCTCCTTGTCGTCGAGCCAGGTAAGATACTTTGGACCGGGCTGCCAATTGCGATGAGGCGCCTTATGCTGGAACATCAGTATGAACGGCTTGTCAGGATCACGTGACTCCTTAAGCCAGGACATCGCCTTATCCCGTATAATGTCAGTGGTGTAGCCGACATGTTCATGGAGAGTCGCCTCAGCCTCAATTCCACCGCGCAGCATCGGAGGGTTGTAATAGGGGCCCTGACCTTTCAGAACATCAAAATAGTCATAACCCTGCGGGGTTGAACCGAGGTGCCACTTCCCGATCACTGCCGTCTGATACCCGGCCCCATGCATCAGTTTCGGGAATGTCTGCTGTGAACCGTCAAAGGTATTCCCGTTTCTGACAAATCCATTGATGTGACTGTACTTCCCGGTCTGAATCACGGCCCTGCTTGGACCGCAAATTCCATTGGTGACGTAGCACCGATTGAACTTCACACCCTCGTTAGCGATGCGATCCATATTAGGGGTCACAATCCGCGAATCGTCATAGGCACTCAACGCCTGCTGACAGTGGTCATCCGAAAAGATGAAAAGAATGTTCGGCCTGGCGTCCTCAGCAAATGCAGACATCCAGGTAACAGCTGAAAGAAATAGCGTCACTGCAATGATTCTCATAACCATTGACTTACACTGACCGGAATATCGAAGCAATTTAGAAACCACTCCATCGAACGGCGCATCTGCGGCTCGGAATTGACTCCGCGCTGCATTCTGATAGGTTTCCGACTCAAATCTGCACCTATGCGGATATTGTCAAAAATTGCCCCTAATTTGCGAATGAATCGCCCCTCCCTCATCATTCTTGCCTTCGTTGCCCTTCTCGTTCCGCAGGCAGGCTCATCCGTCGACTACAAGACCGAGATCCGCCCGATCCTCAATGACAAATGCTACAAATGTCACAGCGGCCCCAAGGCCAAAGGCAAACTGCGCATGGATTCGGAACCCGACTTCACAAAACGTATTGGAGGAGACGACCCTGTTATTGTTCCTAATAATCCAGCCACTAGCCTTCTCGCCATCAAAGCTGGACTGCCCCGTTCTGATGGAGACGCCATGCCTCCTCCTCCCGCTCGGGCCCGTGGAGCTGAAGCACTGACATCAAGCGAGCTTAACCTGATTAGGCAATGGATTTCAGAGGGTGCCAAATTGGATGCGAATGCGCCCGATTCGGAACCTGAGGCCACTACAGCAGTGACGCCGGCCGCCGCCGCCGAGATTCACGACTGGACCAATACCAGTAACGTCACAATCAAGGCAGTCTTCCTTTCTCTGGAGAGCGGCAACATTTCGCTCAAAACCGAGGCCGGAGAAATTTACACGTTCCCCGCTTCGCGCCTTTCGCCCGAGAGCTTGGAGCTGGCCAAAAAGCTGACGACTCCCTGAGCAGATTCTCCTTCAGTTTACTTGGGCGCTAGCCCGACTCAGGTAGGAACGACGGCATCACAATACCGCTGACCGGTTGCGCATCTCCGCGAATCTGACCGAAGTGAAGCTCGCAGTTTTTTGCACCTAGCGCATAAGCCGCCTGAACAAAATCGGCCTCCCCCGCCGGCACCAGAAATACGACCGTCTTACCCCTGAAGCGGTCTAACTGGATACGAAGCATCGCCTCCGCCGCCGCCGCACTCTTGGCCACACCCGGTCCAATCATACGGGACGCAGGATGATCAATCGATACCAGAAATCCATCGACCTGGCCCTCATCGTCCACTGAGACCACTGTGTGCCAAACCTCCGTGCTGTTCTCAATAAAATAGCAATAATCGCGCTCCCTCGAAATCCCACTGACCTCAAACTCGATCTGTCCCATCGCAACCAGGTCGACCAATTCGGCCTCCCTCACTTCAGGCAAAGCCGGTCCGTCCCGATCGGGCAACCCCTTGGTCGGCACCGTCACCACCATGTCCTGATAAATACTGACCGGGGAAAAACCAGATCGATTGTAAAGCGAGTAAGAATCGAGATTCATCGCACTAGAGATCAGGCGTAGCGGCAGCCCACGCGCCTCGGACAATTCGATAATCTGACGAAGAATCAGTCCGGCAATTCCATGGCCAAAGTAGTTGGGATGCACATTCATGATCCCGAGCGACACGTGAGTCTCCCGGATATGATAGAAGCAGGAACCCACCACCATCCTGGTCTGTGGATGCTCCACTACGAGGCCGCATCCCGGATCGAGGTCTTCATATACCTCGCAGAAAAGACGACAATCCTCGGGAAGACATTGAAAAACGGAATGCCCGAAATGCTTTTGATACCAGCTGTTAGTAGAGAGAAAAATCAACTCGGCGACTTCATCGAAGTCTGCCGGAACCATCATGCGCGCAGTGAACATGGTTCTGATGTATGAAATCGACTCGCCCTTGGCAATTCAATTTCATCAAGCTTACCGCTAGATCATTACATCACCATCCCGCCATCAACAGTCAGAACCTGACCGGTGATGTAGCGTGAGGCGGGACTCGCCAGAAAGATAACAGCGTTAGCGATGTCATCCGTTTCGCCAAAGGATCCCAGAGGAATTCCACTTTTGATCTGCTCCTGGACTTCTTCCGCCAGTTCATCGGTCATGTCAGTGACGATGAAGCCAGGGGCAATAGCATTCACACACACCTTGCGTCCAGCAAACTCCTTGGCCAAAGCCTTGGTAAAACCAATTAGGCCCGCCTTGCTCGCCGCATAATTTGCCTGGCCTGCATTTCCCATCAACCCGATCACAGAACTAATATTGATAATGCGCGCCTGGTCTGCTTTCAGGATCCCACGCTGGAACGCCTTCACGGCATTGAAAGCACCCTTGAGATTGGTATCCAACACCGTATCCCAATCTTCCTCGCTCATCCGCAGGGCGAGTCCATCCCGTGTCACGCCGGCATTGTTCACCAAAATACTGACGGGCCCCAGATCAGAGACGACCTGTTTCCCGAATTCAATCGTCGCTTCGTAGTCAGAAATGTCGACAGAGTATGCCTTCGCCTGCCCCGGACCCATCGCATTGAGTTCGTCCGCGACCGCCTGAGAGTTGGCTTCAGTACGGCTCGAGATAACCACTTTGGCGCCTCGTTCTACAAAAGCTCTGGCAATTTCTTTGCCTATACCCCGACCGGAACCGGTCACGACGACGACGCGATCTTCAAATGAAACCATGGGCGTTATTCTCACAGAGAACCGGTCCCTGCAACGAAAAACGACCTCTCACTAGCGGTTCACTTCAACGGTCACTGTCTGACGCCCCCACTCGAGCGCCTGCTTATGGCTCTTGAAAAACAGGTCGATCCTTCCGCCTTTAATCGCACCGCCGCGATCTTCCACAGTTCCCCAACCGTATCCCGGAACTTTCAATCGAGTGCCAAACGGAAAAACGCTGGTATCCGCTGCGATCGTACCCGGTTTTGCCTTGGTGCCGGAAGCGGTCTTGCCGACCTTCTTTTTTTCGCCTTTCATGGATCCGGAGGCATAGACCGGCTGCAACAGCAGATTACGACGCCACCCACAGCATTCGCCACACTTGCAGTAACCCGTGGCTTCAAGAGTCATATATTCCGTCTTTTCAAAAGGACTGCGGCTCGCACACCCCCCCATCAAGGCTAAGACTGAAGCTATACAAATTAGCTTTTTTATAATTATCATAAATTAAGATCACCTTAAATTGACGGGAATCAAGAGCATTCTAATCGCTCTACAGGGTTAGGAGCCCCTTTTCCCTGTTAACTCCCGCAATGTTGAACACCCTCTACCGGTTTCAAAAATTGACTCCATTTCGGCCAGGATGTTACCCTCCTTTCAAATCGCGCAGCAATCGTACGGCAATGCCAACTGACCTTTCATCATATAGAAACGGGGAATCACCCGCCATCGAGAAACTCAAGCCAATGCGCCGGCAGGATCCAAAAGGGCAATGGACAGTTCACTCTAGAGCGCTGGACGAGATCGGTCTACCGAGCTTTGAAGAGGCGACGGAAGGCTGCGTTGCCATAGCCACTCTGAATGTTGACTTGCTTGTCCTCCTGCCAGCAGGCCGCTAATCCGAACTGAAATATGGACACCTTCCTCCAAGCCGCCATCGAAGAAGCCCGACTCGGACGCTCCGAGGGCGGCATTCCCATCGGTTCCGTGCTGGTCCTTGACGACGAAATCATCGGTCGCGGACACAACCGCCGAGTCCAGAACGACAGCACCGTTCTCCACGCCGAAATGGACTGCCTCGAAAATGCAGGACGACACACGGCCGCCGAATATCGTGAGTGCACCCTCTACTCTACCCTGTCCCCCTGCGACATGTGTAGCGGGGCAATCTTGCTATACGGCATTCCGAAAATTGTCATCGGCGAGAATACCACCTTTCAGGGCCCCGAAGACTACATTCAGTCACGAGGAGTCGAGTTGGTGCAACTCGACAACGAAGACTGCCACACACTGATGCGCGAGTTCATTCAGCAACATCCACAGCTTTGGAAAGAGGACATCGGGGGTGATTAAGCGCCCTACCCCGAGGTCACAGACCTCAGCTACAGATTCTCCCTCTCGCCTTCTTCTTCCTCTTCCCCGTAACTCGCCACCACAAGGCTGCTGAGATATTTATCCGGATCGCTGATGGCCTGAGACGAAATTGCAAATGAATCCTGCCCGGTATTTTTCTGGATCAATTTCAAACCAAACTGAAAGTCGCGGAACAGTTCCTCACACATTTGCAGCACACTTTGCCCTCGCTCTTCCGAGAGCTCGGCGATACGGGCAACGGCGTCTCCATCGAAGGTCAGTTTTACGCCGTGCTCCTGCTCAAACTTTCGCTTAAAAGCAGCCAATTCCGCCACCACTCGCGAGTCTCCAAATGTCTCCGCTTTCTCCAGCAAATTCGCCAGGAAAATCTCAGGGCCGTCAACGAGAGCTCCATTAATCTTCAACTCAGCAATGCTGGTTCCCGGGAGTTCGAATTTAAAGTGACGCAGCAGCTTTTCACAAACAGTCATCAAACCACGGGCTCCCGTCTTTTCTTTGGCGGCCTCTTCGGCAATACGCTCTAGAGCGCCGTCTTCAAACTCGGCCTGAATTCCGTAGGCCTCGAACTCGCGCTCATACTGTCGAATCAAGCTCCCTTCAGAGTTTTTCATTATCTCAAAGAGATCCTCCTTCTCGAGATGATCACATACAACGCGTACGGGAAGGCGACCGATAAACTCGGCTTCAAAACCAAACTCGATGAAGTCCTGCGTTCCGACAGATTCCTGCAACAGGGCCTCGTCAGCAACTACCGCTTGATCTGCCCCAAATCCAATAGCTCCCTGGCGCAATCGCTTCTCGACGATTTTTTCCAAACCTGAAAACGCTCCACTGACGATAAAAAGAATGTGACCTGTATTGATCGTTTCACGACTCGGTTTTCCGCCGCGATTCTGATCAAACATCGCCTGCATCTGCGACTGAATGTCCTGCGGATTGCGCACAGCGACCTCGGTTTCCTCCATCAGCTTGAGCAGCGTTGTTTGAACTCCTCGACCGCTGACATCACGCCCGCCCGCATTCGCGGCCGACGCGATCTTGTCGATCTCATCGATGTAAACAATTCCGTACTCAGCAAGGTCCACATCCCCATCGGCTTTGCGCACCAGTTCCCTGACAAGGTCATCCACATCCGCGCCCACATAGCCGGTCTCTGAAAACTTCGTGGCGTCGGCTTTGACGAAAGGAACCCCGATCAGCTCAGCGATATGCTTGATCAGGTAGGTTTTGCCCACTCCGGTTGGACCGACCACTATCACATTTTGCTTTGCATACTCGATTCGATCGGCCGCTTTCGGGTCTTCGTCGTGAAGACGACGAAGATACTTAGCATGATTGTAATGGTCACAGACCGCAATCGAGAGCGCTTTCTTCGCCTCGTCCTGTTTGATCACAAAACGATCAAGGTGCGATTTAATCTGCCGGGGCAGCAAATCAAATTCGAAAACATCAGGAGCATCGTCGATCAGGTCGTGATCCTCTCCTGTCGAAGCGGGTGCCTCAGTTACTTCGGCGAAGGGATTACTTCCCCCCGGCATCGAAGAAAAGGAGACGTTATCTCCAAAATTCGATTTCAAAAAATCTGAAAGTTTCCGTGAGATCTCCTCTGGATCCGGAAACCCCTGTTGTCCATCATCGTCTTTGTCGGCCATATGCTTTCGTGGGGTTACGAAGAAGACGGTAAGGTCACCGAACTCTTACGCGATTACAACCCGAAGCCGATTTTGTAGGAGCCTATCGCTGCAATTCCGAAATCCTATGGCAACGCCTCAAACAGCATTCAACGGCCAGGTGAAGATAGTGACATCAACCGGGTCCAGCGTTCTTTGAATTCAGGCGAAGCACTCAATAATGGCACCGAGACACGGCTCACGGCTTCAGCCTGGTTAGTCGCCAAAGCGAAAAAAAGCACCTGCTCCCACGACTCCATTGTGGCAGGCCCCGGTGGCGGAAGAACTTCCTCAGCCACTTCAATGAGCCAGTCAGGGGCAAAATCCGTCACGGGCACATCGTTTGGCCCAAAGCCTAGATCCACTACAAAGGTGGAAGCATCGGCGGAAGTGATTGCCGCTTCAACTGGCACCCCCTGACGCCGGCGAATCACCCCAGAGTAGTCGACCACAGCAAACTGGCCCGCAAGCATTCCAATAAATCCATCAGCTTTCCCGAATCCATAGACAAGATCCTGCCGCAGTTCCTGAATGTTCCAAGAATCAAGCGGCTCAGACTGAAGCTTGTTCATCGCCTCGGAAAACAACAATGTCTCACCATAGCTCTGAAGGGATCCCAGCAATGTGATCAGTCGCTGCTTCTCTTCCCTCTCTTCAGGCGTTAGTTGCGAGTCAGAAAAGGGATCCATAACCTCAGCAGCAACCGTCGGCGGAGGAATCTCAGGGTCCTTCTCAACCTCTGTTACGACGCTGATCACCTTTGAGCTTTTCTCCTGAATCACCATGGCCTCAATCACGTCGATCCGCTTGACCCGCTGTGCAATCAGACGGGGCAAAGCCCCTTTGGTCTGAACCTTTGAGATCTGATCACTCAACAATTCTCGCTGCTGCTTTAACGCTACCATCCCCAATTCGCGTGAAGGATTTGGGAGCCTCTGCCACTTGGCGAAATCGGCCCGGTAGGCATCGACGCCAGCCTTCAACTCCCCGATCCACTCAAACTCATCCGGAGGATCACACTCTGAAAACGCTTCAAGCAACTCCATCCCTGATTCGAATTTTCCCTGCTGCCAATTTTTTAATCCAGCCGCATATATCCCCAGTGCTTCGACTGAGTCTGTAGAAAACTTCGATTTAGCATCCAAAACTGGGAGAGAATCTTTGAGAGGTGAAGAGGACTTTCTCAGAAAGCGTATCACGTCCTTAACTCCCTCATCTCCATCCGGCTTAATCGAGGAAATCTGACCAAACGACTCTCGCGATTCCTTTTCATTTCCCAGCAAAAGCTGAAGCGTCCCCTGAAAGAAATAATTCCACATCCGGGTAGACGGAGAAAGAGAAGTCGCACCCGCGAGGTTGTCAAAAGTTTGCTCTGCCCGTCTGAACTCACCTCTCAGCAAGAGTTCTCGGCCCTCTAAAAACATTTCAGCGTTCGAGGTGGCCCCAGCGCTGATGACATTGTCGCCTGTGTTGAGATTCAATTCTCGCTCACCCAACGCCCCCCTTTTTCCATCGTTGTATACCCAGATTCCTACGCCAACGGACAACAGGGCAGAACAGATCCCCACTTTTATCCAGGGACTGCGGTTAGGCCCGCCCGGACCTCGTGCCGAACGCACGAAGCCGAAATTCCTCCTCTCGATGTCGATTATTTCCGCCAGCAGCAGATCATATGATTGAGGCCGGCTTACCGGGTCGTAAGCCATCATTCGCTGAATCAGCTTGATGGTCGATTTTGAGGTCGCCGGCGACTCCGCTTTGAGATCGACTTCGGACTTCTTAATCTCTTTGAGCTCCTCCATCGACGAAGTATTCGCCTCAAATGGAGGCTTACCCGCGAGTGCATGATAGAGCGTTGCCCCCAGGCTATAAATATCTCCAAGGTAGGTATCTAGGTGCCCGTCGAGTTTTTCCGGCGGCACGTAGAATGGGGTTGCCCAAAGTTCTTCAGACTCATCATCCCCTCCTTGCTGAACTGCGAGGCCAAAGTCTACCAACTTCGAAGGGCCCTCGTCTGTTACCAACATATTGCCGGGCTTAATATCCCGGTGAATCAGCCCTTCCTGATGAGCCGCCTTTAATCCCGCTGTCACATCATGGGCAATCCGAAGTACATCCTGCTCGGGCAAGGCGCCTTTGGAAGCAATCATGTGCTCCAGGCTGGTCGCATCGACCAATTCCATCGCAATGAAGAAATAGCCCACTTCATTCCCCACCGTGTATACCTTCACCACATTCGGATGGAGAATAGAAGCCGTCAGCTTAGCCTCCCGTTCAAACATGGCCGTCAGTGCCTTGTCACGGCTGAGGGATTGATGCAAAACCTTCAACGCTACCTCCCTTCCGAGATGAACATCGAAAGCTCTGAACACCTGACTCATTCCGCCCTCTCCCAACAGGCCGGTAATCTGGTATTGCCCCATCTGGCTGCTAACTCGAACTGAGCGCCTGCAATGAGGACATTCAATCTTAGAATAAGGGGGCAATCCAGACACATCGACGGGCTGTGTGCATTCGGGACACTCGCTCACGGATGGCACCTGTTCGGGTGAATCTTGCATCAAAAAAATCGTCGGAGAATTGGAAAATCGACGGGGCGTCAGTGTATCGCTCCGCTTTTCGACGTCCAGAAAATTCATCGCCCTATGATTCAAGTTTCTTGATAATCACTATAACTACCCCAACAGGTTGCCTCAGATCATTCTCAGCATTAGATTCACAGGAAATATGGCCGACTCATCAGGAACTGTAACCATCGGGAAATACCAACTTGGAAGCGATCGACCGCTCTTCCTACTGGGTCCCTGTGTCATCGAATCGGAAGCCTTTATCAGAGATATTGCTCCGAGGATCAAAGCCATTGCTGACGAAGTCGGTGTCGACATGGTTTTCAAAGCCAGCTACGACAAGGCCAACAGAAGCTCGATCAGTTCCTTTCGCGGGATGGGCTGTGAAGAGGGATGCCGGCTTCTATCCAGTATTGGGAAAGAACTGGGAGTACCCGTCACAACCGATATTCACACTATCGGGGAGGCCACCATCGCTGGTGAATACATCGATGTGCTTCAAATCCCAGCATTTCTCTGCCGCCAAACCGATCTGATCGAAGCAGCAGCCCGAACAGGGAGAGTCGTAAATGTAAAAAAGGGCCAATTTCTTGCACCGTGGGACGTTAAGAACATTGCCGACAAGCTCGACGCTTTCGGCTGTGATAATTACTTCTTCACTGAACGGGGAACCAGTTTCGGATACAATACTTTGGTTGCGGACATGAGATCGATTCCCTGGATGCAGGAAGATGGACTGCGCGTGGTGTTTGATGCCACACACTCCGTACAGCGTCCTGGCGGTCAGGGCACCACCAGCGGTGGCGACGGTAGGATGGCCCCGGTCCTTGCTCGCTCAGCGGTAGCAGCCGGCTGCGACGGAGTATTCATGGAGACACACCCCAATCCAGAAAAAGCACTCAGTGACGGCCCCAACCAGGTGCCCCTCGATCAACTGGCCGGGGTTCTATCCCAACTGAAAGCGATTTACAGTCTCGTAAGAGAACTTCCACAGTAATGCCACTTTCCAACATTGAACTCCTGGGAGTCGCGCTCTTTACTGCGGTTCTGCTTCAGGCTCCCGTCCAGGCTGATGCTCAAACACCAGCCGATCAGGTAATGCAGTCTGCTCTGCCGCCTGAACTCACTGCGATGTTTCCTATAGGTCGCGAGTTCATTGGCGTCGCCATTCCCTCTTACACAGGGGAAGCCCTCAAATCTGTGATGCGAGCTGAATCCGTCATTCGAGTCGATGACCGCTATTTGGATCTCGTCGACCTCATCATTACTATATACAACGGCAAGGAGGAAGCGGAGACCACCATCACGATGGACGAAGCGGCGTATGACCTGACCCTGAGCGAACTGCGAAGCAAGACTCCATCAACAATTGAGCAACCTCGCTTCGTAATGACGGGAGACACCATGATATTTGAGTCCAATTCACAAGTGAGCCGCCTCGAAGGAAATGTCAGGGTTGTTGTGCCGGACGCCAGAAAGCTATCTCCTGAGTTTGGACTGCCCTCTTCGAAGGACTCCAAATAGAAAAATCACATCGCAACAATGCTCCTCATGAACATCCGATCGACTCTGATAGTTTTTTTGTTCGCCCTGTGCGCCAATGCCGACGGGCAGGACGTCACGACTGATGAAGTTGAGTCCAAAGCTCGAGGCCTGCTCTCTGATCCACGCCTCAAGAATATGCTCCGCTCGGTCAAAGAGGATCCGGAGGGCACCACCAAAGCCGTCGAAGAAGGAGCGGATACGGCCGTTCGCGAAGCAACTCGAATGTTTCAGGAGAATCCAGACATCATTAAAGAGAGTGCTGCCAAAATCCCAACGGACGAAGAGTCCATCAAAACGACCGCCACCTCGGCGATGTCGCAACTGACTCGGATGCTGCCGGCCCCTGCCCCATCCTCCTCGAACGAAGTGCCGGCAACAAGATCGGCAAATAAAGCGCAAACGGCCATCGCCACGCCAGTCGCAACACCTCTCGCCACCGCAACTGAAGGTGAGTTGCCACCTCCGCCAGCCACTGTCGCAGCAGAAACTATCATTCAGGATAGAATGGTCGAGCCGCTCCCCAGCACCGAGCCCACCGCTCCACAGATCCCCGACTCTCCTCTTCTGAGCGGTTCCGATGTCCCGGCGCCCGAACCTCTGGTTCCTCACTACAAAGCAAATTCCAGCGGCAATTACCAAGCCGCCGAAAGGAACGATATGGTGATTACGTCTCGTGAGTCGATCATGGACAACGGGGCACGCTTGATCACCTTTCTTGGAAACGTAGTCATCAACCACCCTGAATTGGAAATTAAATGTGAAAAGCTGGTGATCGAGCTGGCGGATGAAGGGGCTAAGAAATCCGAGGGAGGCGGCTCTTTCAAGCGCGCTATTGCCTCCGGCGGAATGGTTGAGATTCGCCGTGTCAGCCCTGAAGGGAAAACCCAGATCGCGCTAGCGCGACGGGCTGACTACAACGGTGTCACGAAAGAAATAGTTCTCTCCGGCGGCCCCCCCTATTTGCAAGACGGCGATCGCTATGTGAGGACCCATTCCGAAGATTCACAAATCATCATGACGGGTGACGGTAAGTATCAAGTCACTGGGTCTGATACCGGAGTAAAGAGCAGAAATACCATCAGTATCCCGATCGATAGCGATGGAGATTCGAAGAACATCGGAATCGGCAACAGCCTCGGCGGTAGCATCGACCGTCTCAACGAATAGCATTGCAGCTCTTCCGCCCTCTCCTTTATATGAGCTACACCGACGACCGCGATGAAATAGCTGAGCTGTTTGAAGACGATAAGAATTCAGGCACAGGCTACTCCGAGGAGGTGCCTAATCTTAATCTTGACTCTATCATCACCCCAAAAAGTGACGAGGGTTCATCAAAGGCCGCACCTTCTTCCGAGCCGAGCTCTGAGCTTCCAGCTCGAAGAGAATCTGCAACTCCCGCCGGGAAACCGGATGCAAAGGTCGAGGTAAAAACGCCCGTAAAGTTAACTCCTCCAGACAAAGTGGCCTCGCAGAAAAAGGCAGCAGCTGCTCCGGCTCTGTTAGATAAACTTGTTCTCGAAGCGGACGACGAGGAATTGCTGATTGATCTGCCTGATTTGAATGATCCTGCCCCTCCTGCTTCCGAGGCAGAGACTGACTCCACTCTCCCCCCAAAGAAGAAGCGGAACTTCGTCAAAGTATCCCTGCCAGACCCAGTGCCCCCCCCCACCGAAGACGCTCCTCCATCACGGGTCAGCGAGCCGGCTACTCCAGCGGCTACTCCAGCAGTCAGTATCGAAGAACCGAAGCCCGAGCCATCTTCACCCGCAGCGGATCCCGGTCGCATGGAATTCGCCTCCGACACGGCAGATGATGGAGCCCCTCAAAAGGACCTCCTGCTAGACACCAAAGGCCTTGTCAAAGTCTACGACGGTCGCGCTGTGGTCAACGGTGTCGACATCAACGTGCGCCCCGGAGAGATCGTCGGCCTTCTCGGACCGAACGGTGCTGGAAAAACCACCAGCTTTTACATGATCGTCGGACTGGTTCCGCCCACTGACGGCACCGTGATGTTCGGGAAAGGGGATGTCACTAAGTTACCCATGTATCAGCGCGCTCGGCTGGGAATGGGTTACCTCCCCCAGGAGGAATCAATTTTCCGAAAGCTCACTGTGGAAGAGAACATCATGGCGGTGATGGAAACTCTCGATCTCCCCCGAAAAGAGCGAATCGAGCGATGCCATGAACTGCTGGAACGCTTCAGCATCACCCACATCCGCAAAAACATTGCACTCACCTGCTCAGGTGGTGAAAAGCGACGCCTCACCATCGCCCGGTCCCTCGTCACAAAACCTAGCCTTCTCATGCTGGATGAACCGTTTTCGGGTGTCGATCCGATCGCGGTGAACGAGATCCAATCCATCGTGGAAGATCTCCGAAGATCCGGCTTGGCCATTCTCATCACTGACCACAATGCCAGACAAACGCTGGAACTGGTGGACCGAGCCTACCTTATTTACGAAGGAAAGGTCCTTCGCGAAGGAACTAGGGATTTTCTAATCAACGACCCCGTCAGTCGTGAGCTCTATCTGGGCGACCGGTTCACCATGTAAGGACTAGGCAAGTCAATCAAAATACCTGCATCCCCGCCACATAGAAAGCTTGTCAAATCCCCCCCCAAATTGGTACCATTACACCTGACTAGAAGTTTAACCTCCAACCCATTTACAACGAGTCTACCATGCAAGTCACAAACGTAAATCTGCCCATCACCGTTACAGGACGTCACGTATCAGTCACCGAAGCGATGCGAGATTATGCTGAGAAAAAAGTGGCCGGCTTGCATCTAGACTACCCAAAAATAATCGAGGCGAAGGTGCTTCTCAATGTTGAGCAAGACAGGCACATTGCCGAGATCATTCTGTTTTGCGCCAATCACATCGTGATCGAAGCTGACACCACCACAGGCGATATGTATGCCTCTATCGACGAAACGAGTTCCAAAATCGCCCGTCGCATGCGTAAGCACAAGACCCGCATGTTGAAGTCACATCGCCCGAAAAGGCGGAACAAAGAGATTCGTCACCTCGCCGAAGTGATTTTCCCACCTGAAATTCCGGATGAGCCGGAAGATGAGCACGAGCCTGTCATCATTCACAAGGAGAACTACAAAATTAAGCACCTGTTTTCCGACGAAGCGATCATGGACATGGAGATGAACGAAAGACCGTTCATTCTTTTCCACGACGCCAAATCCGATAAACTCTCCATCATCTATCGCCGTGCAGACGGAGACTACGGTATGGTTGCTCCCGTTGAAGAGTAGAATCCTCTGACAGGACAGTTCGCGGCAACAGGGTTAAGTCTTTCGTCTGACCCTGTTGTGTCGCACCGCCCCAGCGGGATTCGCGCAGACTCTCTCTGAATCGGGCCACACTGAGGTTATCCTCCAGATCGAGCCGCACATGTCATTTCCACTGCCTCGGCCCGTATCAAAAGGTTCCAAACTGGCCATCGTAGCCCCAGCTGGCCCATTTGATAAAACGGCCTTCCACAGCGGAGTGGCCTGGCTCGAGCAACGCTACGAAATTGCGCACTCACCGGAGATTTTCTCTCAGGAAGGCTATCTTGCCGGTAGCGACCAGCGCCGGCTCAACGAACTTCAATCAGCGATCCACGATCCCTCAGTAGAT
>CAXBHX010000049.1:0-39614 GCA_963975655.1 uncultured Verrucomicrobiales bacterium | reverse complement strand
CGCATCAGTGATCAAAACTCGGAGAGATCCGGGGCGGAACGGAATGACGGCGAGATTGGGCGCTGTAGAAGCCTCGATCTCAGGTAGGGATTCAGCGATATTCTGCCACTTGTGGGAAATTAATGAGTGCGCATCAAGCGCCTTCCAATGGCCGCCCTTGATGAGGTAAGCTTTGACGCTGGCAGCTGCCTTCTCTGCTGCATAGGCGGCAAAGTAGAACAGTTCAAGAGAGCGGATCGCTTTTTCATCTTCGGTGAACATGGATCCTGATACATCAATAATTAGCTCAACGATTGGGCGAACCTCTTCCCGGTAAAGTTTGATGGTGTAATCTCCGGTTCGGGCGAAGGCTTGCCAGTTAATATGGCGGGGATCATCTCCGGCGAGGTATTGACGGTGATCTTGAAAGTCGAGAGAGCTGCCGACTCCCGATCCTGCATAATCGCCGGGATTTCCCCGCCAGTTGCGGTCTTTGAGCGGTAGCGTAAACAGACCGGTGTAGGCCTGCGCTCGACTTGCGATCGCATCGAGATTGATCTGTTCAGACAGAATGGCCATAGATCAGATCGAGGGTTTGAGGTGGAGGAAGAATTCTTTCACACTGTCTCGATGTCTTAGTAGAGGGACGAGAATACAGAGGAGTGTGGTGGTTACCGTGAGGATTACGTAATGCGGCCTCTCAATGTCGGTTTCCCCGTAGGCCACCAGAAGGACTGATGGCATCGGAATCAGAGAATAGATAAGGTCTTCCCACCGACCGATGGCACTTGCGATCGCGGCAATCATTATCGTAATGCCTCCGATGCCTGCTTGAATTCCCGAGTAGATCGCAAAAGTGAAGTGGGCGCTGGTGTGCTTCGGGAAAAAAATATGGATGATGAGCAGGGGGAAGATGAAGAGGTTGCAGCCGCAGAGTTGTGCTATCACATCTTCATTTTTGTTGAGGAAATCGTGAGTATCTATCCAGCCGGCGAAGTAGAGCGAGCCAAAATAGGACAAAGAACAAATTAGAAAAAATCCTAAGCCGCTAATCCATCCGGGACTCAGAAAGAATGCCAGAAATCGGGTGAGCGGATTTTTTGAGAAGGGGATCAATACTCGCGAGAACACAGGCAGTGGTTCAGTCAGGGCATCAATGCATGCCGTTCCAAGAATCAAAGCAATAGTAATTATGACAGGACTGCTATCTGCACCAATGAGGAGGAAGCCAAGGCAGAGGCTTGCCGATAGAAGCGCGACGAGACGTTTTCGGGTGGCGTGGTTCTCAGAAAGAGGTGCAATTCGGCTGGCTCCGAAGGACAGGAAGAAGAAGCAGCCATAGGCGCAGCCAATGAAAAGCAGTCCGATGGCTGTCCATTGATCGGAGCCAAGGCCTCCGCGGTCCAGAATGGTCTCAGTAACGACGACAAACAGAACGGTGAAGGCGATTCCCATTCCGACGACGATGGCACCCCGAAGAATGATGTTCTGAAATACGGAGCACCCAATCGTGATGGCAGTGGAGAAGATTGAGCCCAGCCCAATCAATCCAAGGGCAACAAGATCGAGCACAAAGTTGACGTTGCCCAGGAAATATCGAATGACCAGATAAGGTAAAACCCCTGACAGGAAGAGCATGCCCTGGGCATTGAGGGCAGTCCATTTCCCCAAGGTAATTCGCCAGCCGTTCAGCTTGGTCAGTTGTATCAGGTCCATGGTGTTGAGCTGATACTCAGAACTCAGGGCATTGAAGCCGCGCAGCGGCTGCACGAACAGAAGGACACTTACGATCACGAACCAGAAGAAGCCGTCAGAGTCGTTGGACCCGGGGTTTGACAGAGCCGCCAGAAGGCAGAATATCATGAACGTGTGAAGCAAAATGAATGCGATTGAGAAGAGTTTCGTCCGCATGCCTTGACGAAGCTCTTTCACCAGCATGGGGCTGAGGCGAGGAGAGAAGTCCGTCACTCTCCCTTCTATCGATATCGGTTCGGCTGCGGAGGGATCGCTCATTCAGGGGCGTCGTGGGAGGCAGTGAGCATGGAATGTGGTTCTTTCATGAAATTAGCTCACAATTGGAGTTCCTGAATTTTCGATTTCTCCGAGGATTTCGATAAAGGCGTCCTCCAGTTTTCTCTCTTCCCGGTGAAAGCCGGTGACAGAGAGTCCATCGGTGATCATCCTGCGAAGCACCGTCGCTATGATTTCGTCCTCGGTGGAATCGATTTCGATGCGGCCCCCGGATTTGGCGGAGTCGAGGAAAGAGACGTGAGGGGCTAGATCCGCCCACTCTTGAAGGCGCTCAGGGCCTTCTCCCAGCTGGACCTCGATAAGAGTGCTGACAGATGATCCCTGTTTCAAACTTTCGGCCGAGCCATGGTGGATGATTTCCCCCTGATTGATAAAGAGCAGAGAATCACACATTTCACCAAGTTCTGAGAGTATGTGAGAGCTGATGAATACGGTCTTGCCTTCTTTAGCAAGGATTCGAATCAAGTGTTTCAACTCGACGCGCGCTTTCGGATCAAGGCCGGCGGCTGGTTCATCCAGAATGAGAACTTCGGGGTCGTGAAGCAAGGCTCTCCCCAGGCAGAGCCGTTGTCCCATTCCTTTGCTGAGTTGATCGATGAGCCGATCTGACAAAGACGTCAAATCGGTAAACTCCATCACTTCAACAATGCGATCGACCCGGTCCTGCCCCTTGTATCCGAGCGCTCGTGCAAAGAAATCGAGATACTCCAGTACGGTCATGTTGCGGTAGGTTCCGTAGTGGTCTGGCATCCACCCTATCAAACGCCGGACATCGGCCGGATAATCAATGACGTTGATACCTCCGACTCTTGCCTCGCCCGAGCTGGGATAGTCGAGGGTGGCAAGAATGCGCATGGTGGTCGTCTTTCCAGCGCCGTTCGCGCCGACAAATCCCACCACTTGTCCTCGCTCAATTGAAAATGAAATCCCGTTGACTGCGTGCACACCATTGAATCGCCTCGAGAGATTATTTACCTCAATCGCGAGTTGGACGTTTCCTTGGTCGGATTCAGGAGTCATTCCTTCTTTCGGTTCGGCGGTATCGAGGGTTTCACTCATTCGAAGCGGCGGGGGGAGGATTTTGTGAAGTGACCTGTCCGGTCAGGAGAGTGTATTCCTTTTCCCAGCGTATTGCTGAATGGGTATTGATCATGAAGGGAGCGGAAGATGTCGGCAGGGCAAAGTATCGGTTTGCTTCAGATCCCATGCTCTGAATCCGCTTACGTTGCGCCTTACTGAACGGGGTAGACTGAAGAGTAAGCCACTTGCTGAGTTCCGGAGAAGCCGTTGCCTCCAGAGGGATGGGGCTGCCCGGCGCGATGCTGACTTCGGGCGTCGATCGCCACACCTTGCCTGTTCCATCTCGGAAATACACATCACTTACGGGTACCGGAAGGCTTGAGACCAAGACCGGTGGCTCTGTTGAACCGCTACTTGAAGTGAGCTCAATCCTTGCCCGGGTAGGGAGGACTGAGCGCAGCGAAAAGGCCTGTTCTGACCGACTCCGAAAGAAGCCCCCTTTGTAGTCGTTGCCGATGAATCGGAATGTTGTATTTCTGTTAGAGTATTTCGACAGAGGATTGAACACACTTTTGGGCAAGTTGACCGAATCCAATCCAAAGGAGGAACTTGATGTGAATCCGGGATTCACCATGACTCCGGTTCGGCTGATCTGCTCCTGAGAAAGATACAGCCGCATTTCACGGGGGTGGGATTGGATATCGGCCAGGGTTGCCCTTATTCCCCGGCCCCCCATGCCATCTTCAAGGAAAATGATGATCACGATCAGGATGCAGGCTGCAAGTGAAATGAGGGGGGTGGTAATGAAGAGCCGGTGCCGCTTTCCCTTTCCTGCGAAGTAGAATAAATTAACCGGGGCCACGAAAATGGCGAAGATCAGGAGAGGAAACAGAATTAGTGCTGCGTTGAAAACTTTGTCTCCAAACTCTTTCTTCAGCGGCCAGTCCTGGCCAAACAAATCCTCGAGTTCTTCAGCTCGGTGAGGAGCCCGGTCAAATGAGTCAGCCACTTTCTGCTGAAGCTGGTCGCCATTCCAGTATTCGATATTGACCTGACCCAGGCTGAGGCGACCGACCTGTTTTGAGCTTTTGACCGCTTGAATACCTGCGATCCCGAGATCATGGATGGTCAGTTTTGATCCACTTTTCTTATTTTCGGGGGCAAAGATATCGAGTCGTCCACCCAGCCGGACCCATTCAAGTATGCCTCTTCTCTGGGACTTGTTGATTTCGGCCCAGCTTTCGACATCGATCAATAAGCCGTCGAGGGCGGTGTAGCTCTTCCAGCCGGTCGGCAGCTGCTCTGGATTGAAGGATTGAGCGAAACGAGTGTCACTCGAACTTCGGTTTTTGAGATAGTCATTGAGGTCAGTAAGGCTTCGCCGCGCGAGCTGTTTGCTGATGGCGAGGGTGGGGTAGTTCTGATTCGCCTGATGGCCCGAACTTCGAGAGTGGGATGGCAGACCGGGTGAACTCACGTGAGTATTGAGATAGCGATAAGAGTGCGTGGTGAAAGATGGGGCGATAGGCATCACCATCTCCCTCTTTACTTCGCTGCCGTTCGCAACCTCGATGCTATCGACTATCTCTGTCGAGAGTTGGCGATTCGAACCGCCTTCAGTCAGCTTTATCGTCCAGATACGGTCTTTTCCCGTGTTGTTCCTTATCGTCACGAGGAGCGGAACCGCTCCCTGCTGTGCTGAGGGGGTGAAGACTGCTTCGATTTTGACTGAACTGTTTTCAAATTTTGGATAGGTCTCATTGATCACTTCAGTCTGAGCGAAGAGTGATCCGGCTAGGGTGTGTAGAACCAGACAGACGGAAAGAACCCGAATTAACAGCATTGCGAGGAAAGGGTTGATGGATAGATACGGGAAATTAGCGGCAAACTTTCAGGCCTCTTTGAGCGTGACTGGGAGGTCAAGTTGCTGGCGTGGGATTTCCTTGAGCAGAGTTTCGACGATCTGCCGGTTGGTGTGACCTTCAATACGTGCTTCGTAATCGAGGATAATTCGATGCTGCAATACTGGGATAGCGACGTCGGCGACGTCTTCAAAGCTGGCATTAATTCGCCCCGCTATTAGAGCTCTCGCCTTGGCTGCGGAGGCAAGGCCGAGAGCCGCTCGGGGGCTGGCTCCATATTTGATCGAGTTTGCCGCAGCCGAAGAGCCCCTGTGAGTACCGTCGACGAGTCTGGCAATGTAGGATGATACGACATCAGGAAGATATATTTTGCGAACGGCGTCTGTGATATCAGCAAGTTCTTCGAAGGTCAGAACGGTTTTGACTTTGGGCTCCACCCCCATTTCGCGATTTTGGACAATGGTTTCAAGCGTCTCAACAGAATTGCGTCGCACTTCGAGTTTGAACAGAAATCTGTCCAGCTGAGCTTCGGGAAGCGGGTAAGTTCCCTCAAGTTCGATGGGATTCTGGGTGGCGAGAACGAAGAAGGGGGACGGAAGTGCATGGGACTCACCCAATACCGTGACCCGGCCCTCCTGCATCGCTTCAAGCAGCGCTGACTGTGTTTTTGGCGATGCTCTGTTGATTTCGTCAGCCAGAACAATGTTGGCGAATATAGGTCCCTCCTGAAAAATGAACTGCCTTCCGCTCTCGGTGTCTTGAAGGATTGGGTTGCCTGTAATATCGCCCGGAAGGAGGTCAGGTGTGAACTGCAGCCTCTTGTTTTTCAGATCAAGAGACTTAGCGAGTCCCTTCACAAGTTCGGTTTTCCCCAGTCCAGGAAGGCCTTCGAGCAAGATATGCCCTCTCGCCAACACCCCCGTGACAACCAAGTCGATCAGTGGCTCCTGGCCGTAGATGACCTGATTGAGCTCGGCTTTTAGGCCGTTAATCTTGTCGGCATAGGAGGCGATTTGAGATTCGTCGAGCGGCATGGAGGCATTGAACTAAGGTGCCTGAGGGAAGCCAAGCCAAATCAGATGGGGGTGTTCCGATTTTTTGGAAGCGATTTTTCGGGAAACTACCGTTTGATTTTTCTTGAAAAGAAGTTAACAAGTTCCGCTCTCCGGAAAAGGCGCACACCATGCGTCGGCTGGGGATTTCAAAAAGGACAAGGGAACATGGTTAAAATTAGACTGAGACGCGAAGGATCTAAGGATCGTCCATACTACCGAATAGTTGTTGCTGACGGCCGAGCGCGTCGTGAGGGCGCTTACATTGAGCAGATCGGTACGCACGACCCAATGAAAGAGGGGGATGAAACTCAAATCGATGTGGAAAAAGCTGATGCATGGATTGGCAAAGGCGCTCAGCCTTCCGATACGGTTCGTAGCTTGATCAAAAAGGCCCGCAAAGCGCAGGCCTGATCGAGTTTTACACTCCTTCAAGGGAGTGACTCCCATTCCAGCCGAGCCCGAGAGGCCGGTTAAAATTCATGGAAGCCGAAATCGCCATTCAAGAGTTTCTTGAATATGTGGTGGTTCAGTTGATCAAGCGCCCTGATCAAGCAAGTGTCGTCCACGAAAAGGACGGCGAGCGCCATGTTTATCGGATTCGATTGCATCCTGAGGATGCTGGCCGGGTCATTGGTCGAAACGGCAAAACAATTGGGGCGATTCGCAGCCTCGCCATTGCTTCAGCGCAGCGCCACGGCATTCAGGTGGAAGTGGAGTTGGATGAGACGGCACCGGCGTGATCGAAGGTGGAGCTCGTTCATCCTCTAGGTTTTCACTGGCGGGGATTTTGACCTTCTCGGGCTACTTTTCGGCTCGGCGAGTCATTGGTCTTTCGAGTTCGATGGCGAAGGTATTGAATGGTGAAAATTACGGTAATTCTCGGTTCACTTCGAAATTTCAAGAAGTGGGAAAATTCAGTAATGTTAACCATTTAATTGGGTTGACCGAATCGATGGAAAGTGTCACAGGACTGGGGCTCGTTCGCCTTTAGTTCCCGTTTGGTTATGGGGTAGGTTGGCTTTTTGAGTGATCATTGAAGAAGGTTTTCATGAAAGTGATACTACTTAGATGCGACGAGACCAAAAAAATGAACTTTGAGAGGATTTGAGCCTTTACCTGTGAGAAAATATTGTCGTAGGATCCGAGCGCTATAATGAGGGAGTATTGCCTCATTCCAAAAACACTCCTCTATCATCTCTATGAAAACCTTTTTAACAGCGCTCGCATCCCTTGGTATTCTGTCTCTTGTGGCGAATGCCCAGCAGCCGATTAGGCTTGAACCGGGGGATGTGAAGATTCGTTCCACGACCGTTGAGGTTCAGAAGACGCCCAATTTCAATGCAGCTGACGTGAAATCAAAAAGCGTTCCCAGCCCGAGAGAGTGGCTGGAGCTAGAAGTGGAGTTTGAGGTGAATGGTCCCTCTGACGAGGTGGTATCCGATCTGCTTTTTCGCTATTATATTGCTATTGCAGATCAAAACGGCAGCACCCGGGTGCTAACTGGCGATGTGAAGCACGTTAATGTGTTCATGGGTGACAAGAGCTATTCAGCTGTTTACGTGTCTCCCAGTCGACTGGGTGAGATTACTGGCGATTTCCGACGATTTCAGAAGTCGTCAATCAAGGCTGTAGGCGTCGAAGTAATCTACAATGGAGTTATGGTGGGGCTTGACTCTACCATGAGTGGCAGTAGTCAGCAGTTTTGGAAGGCAGGCACAGTCAGCCCAGAGCCGGGAGTTCTGGGTAAGGCTGAAACACCATTTGCTCTGCTTTGGCTGGATAGATATGCGGATTCTGAGAAGAATTAGTGATTGTTGAAGTTAGAATTTGCGTTTGTTTCTCTCCTTTTTAAGTAACTGCTATGGCGGATGATCGAATCTTAACATTCAACCTGGGGTCTCAGCAGGTTACTGGTGCTGTATTTTCTAAAACCGCAGGAGGTGGTCTGCGATTGGATAAGATCGAGCGTCGCGAGTTTGTCGGCGATCCGGCCGGAGATGACGCAACAGCCCAATGTGCCGGGGCGCTTAAGGAAGTTGTCGCCGGATTGAAGGCCAATGGTGCGAAATCTACTTACATCGTTTCTTCGTTCCCGGTATTGATGAAATTTGCCAGCCTGCCTGCACTGGACGGCGAGCAGGTGGATCAGATTGTTGAGTTTGAGGCTCAGCAGCAGGTGCCTTACCCGATCAACGAGGTCGTTTGGGGTTACCAGTTGATGGGGGATCCAGATGACATCGAAGTGGAGGTTATCTTGGCTGCGGTCAAGTCAGATGAGCTCAATGAAATCGATGATCTGGTCAATAGCTCCGGATTGAAGTCTCAAGGGGCGGAGGTGGCTCCTGTTGCTCTCTACAATGCTTTACGCTTCAACTACTCTGACATTGATGGAGTGGCTTTGCTGGTTGATATCGGTGCGCGAACAACTGATATGATTTTTATGGAGGGAAATAAGCTCTTCATTCGCACTGTCAAGATCGGCGGGGCCGATATAACACGGGCCATTTCCAAGGAGTTTGGCGCCAATTACGTCATGGCTGACCAGAAAAAGGTAGCTGATGGATTTGTTGCGCTGGGAGGCCCTTATGCGGATCACGAAGACCCCGAGATTGCCGGCATTTCAAAGGTGGTGAGAAATTCTCTGACCCGTCTGCATTCCGAAATCATGCGGACCATTAATTTTTACCGCAGTCAGCAGGGAGGGGCTGCCCCTTCATTCGTTTTACTGAGCGGGGCAACCTCGGGATTGCCGTTCATTCGAGAATTTTTTGCTGAGAAGCTGAGCCTTCCAGTCGACTATTTTAACGCATTTCGAAATGTGACTGTTTCGGGGAGCGCTGATCAGGACCTGGTTAGCACCAGTGCGCATATGTTAGGTGAGATTGTGGGCAGCGCGATTGCTCAAGCGGGCGAGGTTCCTCTGGCTCTTGAATTGATTCCTGAATCAGTTCTGAAGGAGAAGGAATTGGACCGGCGTAAGCCTGCTCTCATGATGGCGGTTGCTGTATTGGTTGTTTTGTTAGGCTCTTTGGGTTTCTTTTTCACAAAGGGGGCTGATATCGCAGTCGAGCAGGCTGGGGACATTGAAGGGAAGTCTCGGGATCTTTCGGAATTCAATGGGGAGATCGAAGATTATAAGGCGGCGATAACAACGATCGATGGTCAGAAAAAGCCCTATGTAGAGGCCATTCGACACCGAGTCTATTGGGTCAGGGTGTTCAACTACCTCAGTCGTAAGATGGAGAACGACGTCATGTTCTTGACTGTATTGGAGCCGTTGGCCAATTCACAACCGGTGATTGCCGATGAGAATTCCGGCTTGGTTGGAGTAGTGGCAGGAGAGGAAGCTACTATTGATTCCTTTTCGATTCAGGGGCTGTGGCGTGAGAATTCCAGGGGGCCGGAGGTCGTGTATGAATACTTTAAGGGGCTCAAGGCAGATTCAGAGGCTGAGGGCGTAGAGTCATTCTTCGCTCTTGAGGGCGTGGATATTGGGGAGGTGGTTGAGGTTGAGGCTGGAACCGCGGGTGATCGTTATGCCTACACCTTCCGAATGGTATTGCCGCTTCCTGAGACAAATCAGGTAAAATTTACGAAATAGATTTCCGAGGATTCATGAATCACAAGGTTTGGTTAACAGTTTTTGGGGTGGTTGCCGCCCTGCTTATCGGAGGGGGCGCATTCTACGCGATCTCCAGTTACGGGAAATATTCCGACGCGCTTTCGAGTTGGGACACCAAGGTGGGGACTATTGAGAGTTTGGAGCGAAAGGTTCCCTACCCGAATAAGTCCAATGCCGAGGCGCTTGAGGAGAAAGTTGCGAAGTATAAGGGATCAGTTCAGAGCCTTTACCAGAGCTTGAACTCATATCAGCGTCCCTTGAACGTAACTCTGGCCGCCACAGAGTTTCAGCAATTGGTGAAAAATCGTGTTCAGGAATTCAGAGGAATCGCTAAGTCGGGTGGGCTTGCGATCGAGAGCACTGAAGAGTTCCAACTGGGATTTGACAGTTACAGCAGTTCGATTCCGCCTCCGGAACTGGTGCCGGTGCTCGACTATGAGCTCGAAGCTATTGATCATCTCTTGAGAGAACTCGTAGTTGCCGGTGCGGAGTCTCTGACGGCGTTTGAACGGGATCCCATTCCCGGAGAAGCGGGAATGGCGGCCCGTCATGAGAGCGGAGTGGTTCACAAGTACCCGATTCGTCTTCAGTTTCAGAGTGGTTACTCTGCGTACCAGCAGTTTATCAACTCCATCGCGAATGATAAGAACTTCTTTTACATCGTTCGAGTGTTGAAGGTGGAGAATGAAGTGAAAGAGGGGCCGTTCAAGCAGACTGACGATGAGGCCGGCGCGACTACATTTTATCATTCAGAATCTGGAGAACAGGCCAGTTATGACGAATTGGTCAATTGGGGGCAGGGAACGGCTTCCAGCGAGGAGATTGCGGCGGCTGCAGCGGAAGACGGCTACGCTCCTTCCACTGAAGATGCCCGAGTCTTGATGGGGCAGGAGAAACTCAACGTCTACATGGTTGTAGACATAGTCCGATTCTTGAGCCCAGAAGAGGTTTCAGAAGCAGGGAAGCAAACAACAGAAGATAGCGGAAGCAGCAAGAGACGATGAACAGCAACTCCTGGGATAAATTTTTGTTGTTAGCGGCGGCGGTCGTCGTAATCGGCCTGTCGGGGATGTTCGTATTCAAATCAATGGGCTACGGGGATATCTTCCAGATGAGTCCCGCGACTCCGGATAGCTCGCTTCCGGATACTGATGTGGGACGTGCCGATATCGCTAGAAAGTTCGTCGAGTCCACCAGCGATTGGAAGACTAAGCGCTTGGGAGATGGTTCGAAGCCAGTTCCTCTGTTCGTGTCAATTCCTATCGTAGAATCAAACGGCACTTTGATTGATATGACCGATCCGAACGCCCCAATATTGCGTCCACCGGTCAGCAATATCTGGCTGATTGATAATAATCTGGATTATCTGAACTCCAATGTATTGCGCCTCGATCCTGATGGTGATGGATTCTCAAGTTCGGCAGAATGGGAATCGAAGACGGATCCCTCTGATCCGGGTTCTCATCCACCGTATGCTGACAAGCTGGCGATGGTTTCCCGGCAGCAGTCGGTCTACAAGCTTAAGTTCTCAGCTAAGCCTGATGCTGAACGCTTTCAAATCATGCGAATTGCCACCGCAAAATGGCCGAAGCGGGAGAATTTCTATCTCAAAGTAGGTGAGATTTCTTCGGATCAGCAGTTTCGGGTCGATTCTTTTGAGGAAAAGACTGGGACTAAGAACGGGATTAGTGTTGATGCCACAGAGGTTTTTATTACTCATCTTCCGAAGCAGGAAAAGCACATTCTGGTTCGGAATGTTGAATATGATATCCCGACCTACTATGCAGAGCTGACGTTCCTATTGGATCCAGGTAACAATTTTTACGTAAAAGAGGGCGAAACCTTTAATTTGGTGCAAGACCCTGAAACGAAATATAGAGTCACGAAGGTGAATGAAGATTCAGTCACCATCACCTATCAAACGGGCTCAGAACCTGAGCAAACGGTAGAAATTAACAAGAAGTAAAAGTTGACATTAGTAGGTTATTCTGTTTTTCATGTTCGGTTCTGCCAAGAGTGGTTTCCGACGGAAAACGATTGAGCAAAATAAGTTTATGAAGATGAGTATCGCGAAAACACAAATCACATCACGCCGACTGATTGTTGCCGGATTGGCAACGCTGATCATCGGTGGAGACGGAGTGATTGCGGGTCCTTCCGGTTACGGGAGCGGGGGCGGTGTTCCGTCGATAGCTACGAATTATGTCATTCGGCTGCAAGAGCGAGTGAAGCAGGCTGATGCCGCGGCGCTTAGAGGCTCTCAGCTGTTGTCAGACGGCGATTATCAGGGCGCAATCGACCAGTTCCGAGCCGCACTGGATTTATTGCCCGAAGCTCCAATGACTGAGCCTCGTCGCCGTGCTTACATCAAGCAGTTCTCTCGTTCCAGCGTTCTTCTTGCTACACAGCGAGCCGACGAAGGTCGTTATCCAGAGTCTATTGCGCTCGTGGAAGAGGTTCTTCAGCCAAACGTCGATCCCGACAATATTGATGCGAAGCGTCTTCTGGAGCGTCTTAACGACCCTGATTACTATTCACCCGCATTGACACCTTCCCACCTTGAACGCGTGAGACGGGTAAAGCTGGCCCTTAAAACAGCGCAGGGTTTCATCGACCTGGGCGACTTTGATCGGGCTGAGCGCGAGTTCAACAAGGCGCTGAACGATGATCCCTATAGCACTGCGGCTCGCCGCGGAATGGAAGATAACGAGCGTAATCGCATGAATTACTACGATGCGGCCTATGACCATACTCGCTCGAAAATGTTGAGAGAGGTGGCGGCAGGATGGGAGACGCCGGTTCCTGCTGGAATCGAGGGTGGTCCTCCGATTGATATTCCTACGGACACCAGCACAACTTCGATTCGTCGGATTGAGGACAAGCTGAAGACCATCATGATTCCGAGCATTGAGTTTGCTGAGACACCTCTGAAGGATGCTCTTGAATTCCTCCAGCAGCGAAGTGTTGAACTCGATACTCAGGAGCTGAATCCTGCGCTTAAAGGGATCAATATTGTTCTGTCTGCCGGAGTTACTGGCGGAGGGGGTGGGGGTGCAGCTCCCGCACCGGCTGCTGACGGGGGCTTCGGCTTCGAGGGCGGCGGCGGCGGTGGTTTCGATGCAGGAGGTGGTGGCTCCTCTGGTAAGCTGATCACCCTGAGATTGGGTAATGTTCCTCTGGCTGAAGCTCTGCGTTACACGACTTCCCTGGCCGGATTGAAATTCAAAGTTGAGACAAACGCCGTTTTGGTGGTGCCTCTTTCTACGCCCGATCAGGACCTGTTCACAAACGTCTATGTAGTTCCCCCTACATTTCTTTCGACTGACTCAGGCGGCGGTGGTGGCGCTGCGGCTGCCGCGGATCCTTTCGCGGATCCAGTCGACACAGGTGGCCTTGCAGTCCGTGGACGTCGTAATGCCAAGGACATCCTCGGCGGTGCCGGTATTACCTTTGGCACGGGTGCCAGCGCCATCTACAACGCTTCTACTTCCCAGTTGATCGTGCGAAACACGCAGGATCAGATGGAGTTGGTTGAGGCCTATATCGATTCGATCGTCTCGGGTGTTGAAAAGCAGATTTATATCACTTCTCGTTTTGTCGAGATTGCAGAGGAAGACGGTGATGAGCTTGGGTTTGACTGGCTTATGGGTCCGTTTAACCTCGGGTCGACTCCACGTGTTTTTGCTGGTGGTGGAACGACTGGTAATGCACTCGGGGGTCCCACCGCTGCTGACTACTCGTTCTCTAATCCTGCAACTGGAACCCCAGTTGGCAGTAACCCGATGACCGCCGGATTGCGCTCTGGTTTTCAGGCGATTGATAGTAATTCGATTGATGCCCTGATTACCGGGCAGAATGGAGCTGGCGTTTCACCTGCTGTTTTCGGGATTGCGGGTGTCTTCACCGATCCTCAGTTTCAAGTCGTTATTCGCGCTCTCAGTCAGAAGAAGGGTGTCGACCTGCTCTCTGCTCCGTCAGTTATGGCGAGGAGTGGTCAGCGCGCCAAGATTGAGGTGATTCGGGAGTTCATCTATCCTACGGAATATGATCCACCTGAGATTCCCAATAGTTTCGGATCTACGGGAACTATTTCGACAGGTCTCCTTGGAGGAGGGCAGTCCGCCGGGGGATTTCCGGTAACACCAGCAACACCGACGGCATTTGAGACTCGAAATACTGGTGTGACTCTCGAAGTTGACCCTGTCCTAGGTGCTGATGAGTTTACCATTGATTTGAATTTGGCTCCGGAAGTCGTCGAGTTTGACGGATTCATTAACTACGGTAGCCCAATTCAAACGACTTCAGTCAATGGTCTCGGTCAGGTTGTTCCGCAGGTGGTGACAGAAAACCGTATTGAGATGCCTGTCTTCAATACCCGTAAAGTGACGACGCAGGTGACCATCTGGGATGGTCAGACAGTTGCCTTGGGTGGATTGATTCGCGAAGATGTCCAGGATGTTGAGGACAAGATTCCTTTCCTCGGTGATCTCCCCATTGTCGGCCGTTTGTTCCGCTCCAGTGTCTCGCTTCACTTGAAGCGAAACCTCACCATCTTTGTGAAGGCTCAGTTGATGGATCCCGCTGGTATGCCAATTCACGGCCGCCTTAAGGATGATCCGCTTCCTGAGCCGGTCCCGCGTCCACCAATTACAGCTCCTTCCTCATTCGCTCCACTTCCATACCAAAAGTAAGCTAACCAGTTAGAGCGTAGTGATATTAGTTTTGACGGCGCGTCTTCCAAAGACGCGCCGTTTTCTTTGGAACAAACGTTAAGCGCATGGTTGTCATCGCTGTGACAGGGGGGATTGCCTGCGGGAAGTCGTCAGTTTGCGAGATGCTTGCCGCTGAGTTACCGAAAGGACGGGTCGCCCAGTTCTGCAGTGACCGGGTCGTCGTAGAGTTGCTTGAGGACTCAGATATCCAAGAGAGAATTGAGCATATTGATGCTGACTCAGCGGGTGGAGCTCTTTTTAGGGGGGGATTGGTCCAAAAGGTTGAGTTACGTAAACGGGCATTTGAAAATTCCCATTTTCGTGAGAAACTTGAATCTGTTCTTCATCCACTGGTTCTTGATCGTGCAAATCAATTCCGCGAAGACAGCAAAGCGTTCGCGGATGTGGTGTTAATGGAAGTCCCCCTTTTGTATGAGGTGGAGTTTCCTTTAGCGAGAGATCTTGATCTAGTGGTGGCCGCTTCAGCTGAAACTCAGCGTCAGCGGCTTCGGAAGGAACGTCAGTTGGAAACCGAGATGGCCGATCATATGATTGGAGCTCAGTTGCCTATCGAAGAGAAAATAGTACGTGGAGATATCGTGGTTTGGAATGATTCTCATCGAGATGTTTTGGTCGAACAAATCAATCATCTCGCTGAGCGATGCCAGCCACTATTCAATTGAATGACAGAAAAAGCTACAATCGCCCCTGGGGATTCAGATCCTGTGGAGGAAGTAAATGTTCCGGCCGTAGAACTGCCTGATTTCGTGGACGTAAACGCCTTTCAGCAAAGTAACCTCAATGATTTGCACTCGACCGCACAGGCGCTGCAATTGAGGGTGGCGGGAGTCCGATCCAAGCACCAGCTCGTATTTGAGATATTGAAGTACTACGGTGAGCATGGCGTCGAAATGGTCGCTGAGGGATTTCTCGATTTTTCAGGCGACAATTTTGGATTTTTGAGATGGCCCGCATTCAGTTTTGCTTCCAATGCCGATGACGTCTACGTGCCGGCCGGGCTGATAAAGAAGCAGGAGCTTGGGGTGGGGCAGCGCTTGAAATGTCGCGTTCGAACTCCCCGCGACAGGGAAAACTTTCTTTCCGTGGAGGAGATCCTTGAGGTCGAAGGTGTGCCGATCGACAAATGGGAGGCACCGAATAGTTTTGATAACCTTACCGCTATGTTTCCGTCTGAGCGGTTGATCTTGGAAACTTCAGATCCATTGGCTCCGTCGACCCGGGTAATCGATCTGGTTGCTCCCTTGGGTAAGGGACAGCGAGGCTTGATTGTGGCGCCTCCCCGGGGAGGAAAGACGATTCTACTCAAACATATAGCCGTTTCGATTCACAAGAATAGTCCAGACGTTGAGTTGATTGTTTTGCTTCTTGATGAGCGGCCAGAAGAGGTGACTGATTTTAAGGAGACGGTGGAGGCTGAGGTTTTCAGTTCTACCTTTGATGAATCGTCGAAGCGTCATGTTGAAGTTGCTGATATGGTGATTAACCGGGCAAAGCGGCTGGTTGAAGCAGGAAAGGATGTCGTCATTCTACTGGATAGTTTGACGCGACTCGCGAGGGCTCACAACTCAGCTAATCAGTCCGGTGGCGGTGGCGGTGGCGGTGGCGGTGGCGGTGGCGGTGGTAGGAAAGGTCGTGGCGGCGGCGGTGGTGGCGGCGGCGGTCCGATTGGGAGTGGTGGTATTTCGCCAAAGGCTCTGGAGCGTTCCCGTCGATTTTTCGGCGCAGCGAGGAATGTGGAAGAGGGCGGTAGCCTGACCATTTTGGCGACCTGCTTGATTGAGACCGACAGTCGAATGGATGATGTGATCTTTGAGGAATTTAAGGGCACAGGTAATATGGAGATTACTTTGGACCGGGAGATGGCAGAGGCCCGGGTGTTCCCTGCCATTCATCTTTTGAAGAGTGGGACGAGGAAGGACGAACTTCTCTATCATCCAGAAGAGTACCAGAAGATTCAAAGCTTACGTAAGCAGATGGTTCAGCGGCCTGCACCTGAAGCGATGGAAGTCCTGCTAAAACTTATTAAATCTACAAATTCCAATGCTGAGTTGCTGCTTAGGGGAATTCAGTGAAGTAGTTCGAATCGAAAATGGCTTCTGCGACATCTGAACAGTTCACTTCCGTGTCGGAACGGTATATTGACACCAAATCCGACTTAAATGCTTTCGTTGAGTCGGTAATTGCGTCCGGCAATCTAAATGCTTGCTCCATCGACACGGAGGCGGACAGCATGCATTCGTACGAGACTAAACTGTGTCTCATTCAGTTTGCTGTCCCCGGAGAGTTAGCGATCATTGATCCTCTTGCTTTTGATGGGGAGGATTGTAAGGCTTTTGCCGCCTTCATCGACCGATTCGAAACGGTCTGGATGCATGGTGCAGATTACGATATCTCGTTGTTTCGGCTCACGTTTGACTGGTCTCCCCGACAGATCCTGGATACACAAATTGGTGCGCGATTTCTTGGCGCACAGAAGTTTGGCCTCGCGCACCTTCTGGAAGATGAATATGGGGTTCAATTATCGAAGCAGTCTCAGAAGGCTGATTGGAGTCAACGTCCCCTCAGTGACAAGATGTTGGAATATGCTTTCAACGATGTGCGTTACTTGATCGATCTTGGTGAGAAGATTGAGACTCGACTCGAGGAAGCCGGACGGAAAGATTGGTTTTTGGAGACTTGTGATGCGGCTCGTAGGAATGTCTATGAGCGTGATGGCAGACCTGCCAAAGAACACTGGAGGATCACGGGATGGGGAAAACTGTCTCCGAAGGGCTTGAACCTATTGAAAGCTCTTTGGTTCTGGCGGGATGAAGAATGCCGGCGCCTTGATCGGCCTGCTTTTAAATTTTTGAGTAATCAGGAGATACTGCGGATGGCGGGCAACCTGGAAAGCGGGGGGAATGCGGGTCCCCCTCACTACCTCAGGCCGAACTACGTTAAGCGAATGCAGGAGTGCATTGAACAGGCTATTGAGACCCCTGTTTCCGAATACCCAAACAAAAAGGTTCGCGTCAATGGTCCCCGTTTAGACATTAATGAAGCCCAGTTTGGCAAGATTCGGGCTAAGCGTGATTCACAAGCTGAGGCCCTCGGTCTGGAGCCGACTTTGATTGCTACGAGGAGCAGTATGGAAATGCTTGCCTCCACTAATCTGAGTTCCGAAGAAAAGGACGGGGTTCTCTTGAATTGGCAGCAAGAACTTCTCTCCGAGTCACTTTGATGGGAGGGCAGGGGTGCAAAAAAGCCCCCGTCTTGCGAAGGGGGCGAAGTTGCGCGGCACACTGGGCTCCGCAGAATCTCTAATTGGCTCACTTCGCGAGCATCTTGTCCTTCTCAAGTTTCAGACCCATCTTGCGGTAAAGCGTCGCGATACTCACTCCGAGCATACTGGCTGCCTTTTCTCTCGAGCCGCCGTTGTATTTCAAAGTCTCACGGATAAAGAGTTTTTCCTGCTTACGAATGTAATCGGAAAGCCCTGAGCCTATCGGAAGATGGTGCGTGGTTTTTTCGTCTTCGTCGGTGATTTCCACCTTTTGAGTTACCTTTGGAGGAAGATCAACGGGACGGATGCGACCACCTTCGGAAAATGCGCAGGCGCGCTCAATAGCATTCTGAAGTTCTCCAACGTTCCCCGGCCAATTGTAGCCTTCCAGCAATCGCTTAGCGTATTTATCAATTTCAGGGGTGCTTGAACCAGAGCGTTCGGAATACTGCTTAAGGAAGTGCTCAGCCAGAGGCTCGATATCTTCAGTCCTGCTTCTGAGAGGGGGAACTTCAATTGGGATGATAGAAATCTTGTAGTAGAGGTCTTCCCTGAAGCTGCTCGAGTCGATGCAGTCCTGGAGAGGTTTCGCCGACGAGCCGATGAAACGAACGTCCATGTGACGTGGCAGATCTCCCATGACGCGCCGTGTGCTGACCTCTTCGAGGTAGCTATCGAGCTTAGACTGAAGCCGGAGAGGTAGAACGTGAATCTCCTCAAGGAAAATTGTTCCGCCAGCGGCTCTTGAAAAGATGGTTTCCGCTCGGCTCGTTGGGGAGCCGAACAGTTCATGCTCCAAGAGATCTTCTGGAAGTGCCGAGCACTGAAGCACTTTAAACGGAGCATCTTTGCGGGAGCTGGCGTTGTGGATGCTTCGTGCCACCATTTGCTTGCCTGATCCAAATTCTCCTTCGAGAAGCACTGGGGAATGGTTTTCTGCGATTTTATCAATAATCTGAAGGATTTCTTTCACTTTGGGGCTCTCTCCGATGAGCCCGCCTGTATTGATGGTGATGGCGGCAGCCTGGAAATCTTCTGATGGAGTCGAAGATGTAGAGGAGGAAAATGGCTGCTGGAGGCTTAGTTCGACGGTGCGTTGCAAATCGGCTAGCTCGAAGGGCTTAGTCAGATAGTCAAAGGCGCCAAGCCTCATGGCTTCCACGGCCGTTTCCACCGATCCGTTGCCAGTGACCATGATCACCTGAGTGGACGGGTAATTTTCCTCGCTGTATCGGATGATATCGAGGCCGTTCATGTCGCCAATCAGGAGATCGACGATCATCAGGTCGGGCTGGATTGTATCCAGTGCTTTCATTCCATCCCGACCAGTCTGAACTGCGGTTACGTCGTGTCCTTGCTGTCGGCAGGATTTCGACATCAGATTTAGGATCGCTGCTTCGTCGTCAATAATGAGTACCTTGGCCATGGTCTTGAGTGATTGAGATTGTTGTGTGGGTGTGCTTGAGTAATTAACTTTATCAAATACTACGGTTTTCTTAACTAATGCAACGAAAAAATCTCATTTTTGACAATCTCAATTCTCAGACGCTCGGAATTGAGTGTTCGGGGAGAGGACGCAAACAAGTGATTTACTGGGGAAACTGCGTTCTATTGCCGCTGAATTGTAGCCAGTGTTTGTCGGGGAAGAGAATTTGAACTAAATTACCTTAACTTTTACTAAGAAGAGAGCAGGTGGGTCGTTTTAGCTCGTGTAGTGCTACGACCATGTCAGCCGCTGTAAAACATATCATGGAGGTTTCTCCCCGCGAACTTGTTGAGTCTGCTCAGGCAGATTTCGAGGGCCCGTTGACGGGCTATGCCGCTGGCCTCCTGGGTGGAGACTGGGAGAGGGCTCGTGATGTCGTGCAGGATACTTTTATCAAGTTGCATCGTCAGGATCCGGAAATGATTCGCGGTCGACTGAAGAGCTGGCTCTACACCGTCTGCCGCAATCGATCCATTGACGTTCTGCGGAAAGAGAATCCGATGCAGACTACTGCGGGTGAAGCTTTCGAGAACCTCGATAATTCCGAGCCAAATCCGTCTGATGCGATGGAGCGCAAAGAGCGGTTCGAAGAAGTGCTTCGGTTTCTTGATCGGTTGCCCGATAACCAGAGGGAAGTCATTCGCCTTAAGTTTCAAGGGGATCTTAGCTATAAGGAGATCGCTGAAGTCACGGGGCTTAGCGTCAGTAATGTCGGCTTTTTGATTCACACTGGAATTAAGCGTTTGAGAACCTTGATGGGAGTCGAGGTTGCCTGATTAAATTTTTTACCTAAAACCTGCCATACTCATGAACCGCGAACCCGTAAATCCGGACGATCCTCAACTCACTGCTTACGCATTGGGAGAGATGTCCGTGGCCGAAACAATTGAATTCGAAACTCGTCTTGAGATGTCGCCTCTGGCGAGGCGGGAGTTGGAATCGATGGCTGATCTCACTTCAATGCTGAAAGTAGGTTTGAACCACGAGTGGCAAGTCGAGTCAACCGCACTGATGTCAGAAGTGAGTTCTGATGATCCGCAATTGACTGATTACGCTTTGGGAGAAATGATGGCTGGAGAGACGGCTGAATTTGAGGCTCGCTTGAAAAGCTCTCCGTCAGCTCAGAAGGAGTTGGATTCGATGTCAGACATCATGTCGATGTTGTCAGTTGGCTTGAAGAGCGAATGGAAGGCCGAGCTGGATTCACCGAATTTGGAAGTAGTGGAACCGATCTCTGATGATGTGGTGGTCCCTGTCAATTTTCGCCAACCCAGCCGGGTGGTGATTGGTATTGCCGCAGCAGCAGTCGCTATGCTGGTTGCCGCATTCTCGTTTGTCTCCAAGCACGACGGCGTCGAGGTTGCTGATTGGGGGCAGGGCCATTCTGATTCGGCTGTGGATTCCAGTATTGATATCGGCAGCACTGAATTGGTTGGAGTGACTTCTGCTCCTCGAGGGACGGTGCCTCAGCTCTTTATGGCTGACGAGGTGGATGATATTTCTCAACTCAATCTGGCAAGTAGCTGGAAGTCGGATGGTGATGGTCCAACCGTGTTGGACGCCAGTTATTTGGATTCCAATGGATTGGCTACGGTATCTCATCGAGCTGGAGAAATGAGAGTGATCTCAGCGCAGGGAGCGGGCGATCGAATCGATTCGTACTTGCCTCCCGCAGTGGAGCAGCGCGCTCAGTTTGATGGAAATAGTGATGAGGGGATCGTAATGGTTGGCTTTCGTCCGGAGTTAGCCAAAGCCGAGAGTCGTTTCGATCGCGAAATCCGACTTTCCGCAGAGTTTCAGGGAGTTCAAAGTGAACTGACTCGAATCATTTCGGCCATGCCGGTAGGCGCCCAGGAACGTAAAGAGCTCGAATCAGCCCTGGAGAGAAACCAACGTGCCTTGAGTGAGTTGAAGTATCAGTTTTCCCAGTAAGAATTTCCCGCCGAATCTAATTCGGCAGTGGACGTAAAAACCTGTTGAGCCAGGCGGATTTATCCGCCTGGCTCTTCTTTTTTCAGCACGTGTGATTTTTAGTTCGTAAGTGTTGAAATTTTACAGCGGTTGGTGATGATGGACCCAGATTCAGCCGCCCACTACTTTTGAAAGACTCCGTGACCGACCCCAGCCCCCGATATGAAGTCGATTCGGGAAGTGAAGGGGGGGTTTTAGCCCGGATATCGTTGAACGAAGCCCCCTTTCTCGGGGAGATATTCGAGCGCGAATCTCTGGAGAAGGGGCGTTGGCTGGTCAAAAATGGTCTGGTGCGCGTTGTTACCGCCAATGTGCAAGGGCGGTTCGCTGGGATTTTTGGACAGGTCGAACTCCCTGATGGCGGGCCGAAAGCCGAAGTGAGCATCGTTGTCCAGCAGGCGGATGATGGGATGTGGAAGGTTGACGGAAGCAGCGACCGGGGAAGTAGGAAGAACGACAAGCTTGTCGCGGCGCTTCTGATGGCCGCTCTGCTGGAGAAGGGCGGGGTTGAAGACGACAGTTTTGGTTTCGGCGATTTGAAAACCGCTATCGTCTTGTTCTCAGCAGACGTGAGGGCTGGAATTCTTCACTGGGATGATTCAGAGGCGAGGGCAGTGCTGGAGAAAATGCCTCTGGCAAAAGTGAGTGGGGATGATCCGAAAGTAGAAACTCGACTTCGCGAGATGGGACTTAGGCGGCTCGTTGAACTTTACCCTTGGGATGAAATCGAGGGTGAGTTCCGCCAGTGCTACGGATACTCAGCCGTGAGGCGGGGCATGCAGGAAGTGTTTTGGGCCGATTTTCTCTCAAATCGTCGTTCTGAACTCGAGGATCTCGGGTGCGAGATTATCATTGATGAAGGGTTTGGCCTGCAGGTGGTCGAGCCGATGGACTTTTACGGCGAGATTAAGGAGCAGGATCAGGATGTCGACTGGTTTGGGTTTGAGTATGGTATTCGTGTCAAAGGAGAGCAGGTCAATCTTCTACCCAGTTTAGTCAGTTACCTCGAGAGTCGACCGGCGAGCTTTATGCTATCTTCTCTCGAGAAGATGCCTTCGGGAAGCAAGATTCCCATCCAAGTTGGAGATACTGAGCAGTTCGTGGCACTGCCTGCTGGGAAACTTCGCAAAGTTCTGGAGATCTTGACGGAACTCTTTGATCATCATCCGGTGTCAGAGGAGGGGACTTTGAAACTCCACAAAGTGAGAGCTGCCCAACTGGTCCAATACAGTGGAGAAAACAGGATTGTCGAATCGGTGCCGGAGAATCTCAAACTCCGGGCCGCGGAACTTGAAGAGTTGAAGCCAAAGGCAGACCCGGCCGCTCCTGAAGGCTTTCTGGCAGAACTACGCCCCTACCAGCAGGATGGGTTTGAATGGCTTCAGTTCTTGCGGGAGCAGGGATTAGGGGGAGTTCTGGCCGATGATATGGGGCTTGGAAAGACGATTCAGACTCTGTGCCACCTGCACTATGAGAAAGCGAATGGTAGAGCCAATCTTCCCAGTCTCATTATCGCCCCGAAAAGTGTGGTACCCAACTGGGAGAAAGAGGTGAAGAAATTTGCCCCTTCCCTAAAAGTGTTGACCCTTCAGGGCTCCAATCGGAAAAAATACTATCCTGTCCTGGGATACTGCGATCTCGTGGTCACCTCATATCCCGTCTTGCTTCGCGACGCGGAAGAACTCTTGAACCAACCCTTTCATTACGTGGTTCTCGATGAGGCTCATACGATCAAAAACACCACTTCACAGGTAACCAAGGTTGCTTACAAAATTGATGCGAGGCACCGACTGTGCCTTTCAGGAACTCCCATCGAGAACCATTTGGGTGAGCTGTGGTCTCTCTTTTACTTCCTGATGCCGGGATTCCTCGGGAGTGAAGACAGTTTCAACCGCTGTTACCGGGGCCCGATTGAAAAGGATCGGGACGAGGGACTGCGAAAGCGGCTTTCCGAGCGGGTGGCACCTTTGATGTTGCGGAGAACTAAAGCTCTGGTCGCGACGGAGCTTCCGCCGAAGACAGAGATCGTGAGAACGGTGGATCTGTCGCCGAAGCAGGTGGAGCTTTATGAGGCTGTCAGGGCGGCCGTGAGTCGTGAAGTTCACGAAGAGATAGAGCGTTTCGGAGTTGAGCGGAGCAAGCTCATGGTTCTCGATGCATTGATGAAGTTGCGTCAGGTCTGCAATCACCCACGACTTCTGAAGCTGCCCTCTGCTCAGAAGGCGAAAAGTTCGGCAAAGATGGATCTCCTCATGGAGTGGCTGCCTTCAATGGTTCAGGATGGCCGCCGTATACTGATTTTTTCCCAGTTCACAGGAATGCTTGATCTGATTGAAGAGGCCTTGCGGAAGGAAGGTATCCGATTCCTCACTCTGACAGGGCAGTCGAAAGATCGGGGGCAATTGTGTGACGACTTTCAGGCTGGGAAGGCGCCGGTGTTTCTGATCAGCCTGCGGGCTGGTGGAACCGGGTTGAATTTGACCGCTGCAGACACGGTAATTCACTTCGATCCATGGTGGAATCCTGCGCTTGAGGCTCAAGCCACCGATCGTGCCTATCGAATCGGCCAAAAGAATCCGGTCTTCGTCTATAAGTTGATCACGGCTGGAACGATTGAAGAAAAAATTCTACTGCTACAGCAAAAGAAACGTGCCTTGTTTGAAGGGATTCTCGATGGAACCCCCCAGAAGCTGTCATTTTCGGAAACTGAGTTGGATGATCTACTCTCACCGTTGAAGTGAGTGGCTTACTCAGTATTTAATGCCCGGTATCCTACCGTGAGCGATGAGTCTTCCCCGGTTTGGGTCCAGTTCGAATACGTCGACGCCATTGCCGAGTAGTCCTTTTGAGCTCTTGCTTCGTGCTCCAAAAATGTAGTGTTTGTCTTCGTTCGGGTTGTATCCCATATAGAGCATCACGTGTGAAACTTTATGGCCTGAATCCCACGTGCCTCCCCAGAATATCAGGTCGCCGGGGGACAGGCGTTTGAGAAGTTTGGAACTAGCGCTTTTGCCTGACACGTCTTGCAGCGTTTTGTTGCGCTTCAACCATGCATATTGGTTGTAAGAAGTCCTAGGCACTCCTTTGACACCCATATCTGTGAGCATGTGCTGAATGACTCCTGAGCAGTCTAATCCTCCTTCATCAGGGTCATCCGACCCAAACTGGTAACTCAAACCCATGTCGGCCAATCGGTGAGCCTCTTCGCGAAGCCTGGCCAGGGTTAATCCATCATCATTGGACGTGTTGCTTCCAACATCAGAGGGATTCTCTTCTTCGGGAGTGAGGGATGCGAATTCATTCATCGATTCCGAAGCGAGATCGATCACTTCTGAACTTGGTGGAATGATGACGTCCGGGACGCTGTTCTCTGGGAAGAGTGAAGACTCGGGCTGGGGGATAGCTGGAGGCGGAATTGTCAGTCTGACGACCTGAGCTTGGACCTCCTGGCTCTGGGAAATCGTTTTATTGATGGGCACAATGGGGCGAAACGACTGTGCTTTGGGTGCCAATGGCGCGCTAACCCCATCAGATACGAGGAAACAGAGTGCAATTGGGGCAAGAATTGATCTCCGGGACGGAATCATTCTTTAAGGATAATGTAAATTTAACAAAAGTTAAATAAAAGTTTTTAGAAAACAGCGAGGCTGCAAAGGGTTTGCGGTATAATTTTTGCCTCCTTCTATCCCTTTGTGGAAAAGGACGCTGATTTGAGCCGTCTATACTGCCCAGGTCTATTCAGTGTCGAACCGGTGAATCGCCCTCTTCTTCACCACTCCACTTTCGAAGAAGAATCAAGTGGGTCTTAATGAGACTTCGAGCGCGCTTTCGAGTCCCTGGGTCGGGATTGTGGCGTTGGCCCCACTGCTGTTGGATGATGGATTTCGCCACGATCGACATATCCTCGTTCGTAGCCGGGGCGGGATTGATCGTATGGACGATCTCCGACCTGAGATTATCCGACTCCCTACTTTTCCCGGTGGGGAGCATTTCGTGAAGTAGAGCAGACAACGTCATTGGTTTGAGGGGCGCTAACGGGTTACGACGGCGAGCCGAAAGTGGATCGATTTTTCCACTGCATTGACTCACTATGCGGCCATCCTTCCTCCGAATTCATCAATACCGTTCCAGTTCTCGCCCAGGCTCTCGCTCAGCGACTGTTTGGCGCGGTGGATTAGCACCCAGAGATTGGATTTGGAAATGTTGAGTTCGTCTGTGATCTCTTCTGTTGAGTAGCCCTCCATCTCCCTCATTTTGAAGGCTTTACCCATCTTCTCTGGCAGGGTAGTTACAGCGCTCTCTAATTCTTCCAGGAATTCGTGGCGCTCCGTTTCAGCCTCAGGACGGTTGGCTGTGCGCTTGTCCGGTTGCTGGTCAATCCACGAGAAAACTTCATTTTCGTTGGAACTCGCGGCGTCGAGATCGGTGGTCAGAATTGAGGGGCGACGGCCGGTCCTGCGATACTGATCGATGATCTTATTTCGAAGAATGCCAGTGAGCCATGTCCGTTCGCTGCAGTCACCGCGGAATCGGCTTCGGGCGTTCCACGCCGAAAGGAAGGCTTCCTGGACTAGGTCTTCAGCGGTTCCGTAGTCGGAGATTCGCTGTAAAGCGAAGCGAATCAGGTAGTCGCGGTAGGCGAGGTTCCAGTTTTCGGGATTTAGAGTTTGTGGGGTCATGGTGTAGCGATTTGAGTGGGGGTTGGAAGGCTTGATGACAGAAAGGTCTGTCTGTTTTGGCGGGCCAAAAAAAGGTCCTTATAGAGTTAAAAGTTCGAGCGCGGCTATTCTGGCACTCTCAACTGGCCAACTGGAGGTCAGATTCTGAGATTCAGTAGTGGCCCCGGAGTAGAGCAGAAAGATGCGGTCGCCGATTTCGTTGGCACGAGTGGCGTCTTCAAACTGCTGCTGACAGATGTCGCGAAAAAATTGGCGAATCGATTCCTTGTGGTCTTGGATCTGGCCGACGATGCCAAAACAGCTGCTGTCCGACACGGCGCTCGTATTAGAGTAGGGACATCCCCTGTAGTCGCTGTTCACCATGAACGTTTCAAGGTCGTTGAAATAGTTCTCGACCTTTTTAGCTGGAGTCAGCGGACTCTTGACGATATCAGAGCGATGATCCTCTGACTTCTCATGAACGGTGGACAGCCAAGCTTCGCACAGAGCCTCTTTCGATGAATAGTGCTGATAGAAGCTCGCTTTCGCAGTCTCAGCCGTGTCGATGATTTCGTTGATGCCAACTTCGGAATAACCGCGCTTGTGGAACAGGCGTCCCGCTGTTTCCAGTATGCGTTCTTTGGCGTTCGGCTTCCTCATCTGCCCTTACTTTAAGCAGACAGACTGGTCTGTAAAGCGCTTTTTGTGAAAATTTGGGATCTAGTATCGGCCACGCTCTGGCAGTCTACGGAAACCGGTAGCAGGCAATGCTCTCAGTGGTACGAAGGAACAGGTCTCGACCAACCAGGGCGGGGGAGGCGCAGAAGAGGGCTCCGATTTTGGTCTTACCCAAATTGCGGTATTCCTCTGGTGTCGCCTCGATGATAGCTGCAAATCCCCCCTTATTTTCGTAGACGAGAAGTTTTCCATCGGCGATGAGGGGCGATGAGATCGACGACTGCGCCTCTCGCTCCCATTGAATTTCCCCGCTCTCCAGGCTGATACAGGAGTGGCGCTCGCTACCGAGATAGTAGACGTGCCCGTCATAGATAATGGGACTTGAGCCGTAGCGGCGCGCGAGAAAGTCGAGAGACCAGATTTCAGATGGGGAAGTATCTGTCATGCGGTATCCGATCAGGTTCTTTCCTTCGAGGCTGCTGCTGATGACCACGATATCACCGGAAACGACGGGAGTACCATCGCCTCCGCCTGGGACAGACCAGAGAGTAGCACCCGAGTAGGCATCTACGCCAAGCAACTTGCCCTTCGAATTACAGAGGATAACTCCTTCCCATAAAGAGGGGGAAGGATTCGAGGTTGATACATCCTTGTTTTGCCAGAGTTCTTCACCTGTCAGGGTATCGAAAGCGGAGAGAACCCCTTGTTGCAGGTAGACCTTCCCTTCGTAGACCAAAGGCGAAGAGGCCGGGCCTTTCTTCCCCGTCAGGGGGGCTTTCCAGACTTCTTCACCGGTGCTTACATCGAGGCAATAGAGGTTGTCGCTCAGGGCGGCATAGATTCTTCCATCGGCTACCGCGGGCGTACTTGATGAAGACCTTCCCGATGGACTGCCGGGATTAGAAAATTTCCAAATCTGCTCTCCGGTTTCGGCGTTCAGGCAGAGGACGACATCATCAGCCACTTTCTTGGTATTGGGAACTGCGGACAGAATTTGCGCCTTTAGCGCGGGCTCAAAGTTCTGCAGTTCAACCCATGCTTCGAGTGCTTTCTGATTGGCGAAGGGTTCTTTCGGGGCCGTCAGAAGTGTGTCGAAAACAGAGAGAGGGATAGCTGCCTGGCCTTTTATGAAGCGACTTTTGATCCAGCTTCCCAGGCTGAGTTGCGTCTTCTTATCGAGGTTGGATTCAATCCATTCGTTCGCCCATTCGTCCAGGGCGGCTCCTCGGGTACGGCTGCTAAGCCCAATTCGATCAGCCTCCATTTTCTCTACAATCTCGGGGTCAAGCCCAGTGGTCCCACGATGCCCAAGAGTGGAAAGGACGTCCTTATCAATCTGGCGCGTCTCGGTGGGCTCATTGCGGTGCCAGACGACGGAGATGAATACCTGCCCGTCTGCTATAGCAACGCTGCCGTGGCCTCCGTCCTTGTCACTTGGAATCCCGGCGGACTCCCACAGTTTGACTGGCGCATTCTCCTCGGTCAGTTGATCAGGGAGTTCTGATGAGGCGTCGGCAGAGCCGTTGCGATCAGGGCCGCGCCATTGGGGCCAGTCAGCGGAGGCGGTCGATAATTGGCCGAGCACGCAGGCGCTCAAAATGAGGAATGAAAATTTCATAGTAAACTGGAAGAGGCATTCTACTCGCATCCAGGTAAATCCGTAGCAGCAAAGACTGGCGTTATGATGTCTCCGAAAGGGTGGGGTGTGCTATCATTTCGAGAACGGACCAGCCAGGATATAATCTGTGAACGAGAAGCCTAAAGTTGTCTATATCACTGCCGGAGCGGGGGGCATGTACTGTGGAAGTTGCATTCGAGATAATTCTCTCGTGGCTGGCCTTGATGAACTTGGATGGGATGTCACCCTGCTTCCTCTCTACACCCCTATTCGTGTGGACGAGAAGGACTATTCGATCGATCAGATCTTTTTTGGTGGTATCAACGTTTTATTGCAACAAAAGATACCCCTATTCAGGCACCTTCCCGCCGTATTGGATCGCTGGCTCGACAATCCCAAGTTGATTCGACGAATCGCCTCCGGGGCTGTCTCAGTGAGTGCCTCTGAACTCGGGTCGATGACTCTGTCGATGGTAAAGGGCGAGCATGGCTATCAGAGCAAAGAGGTGAAAAGATTAGTTCTATGGCTCAAGGAACTGGTGAAACCGGATCTGATTTGCCTAACCAATTTGTTAGTGGGGGGATCTATTCCTGCCCTCAAACGGGAGCTGGGGGTGCCGGTTTTGGTGACCCTCCAGGGGGATGATGTCTTTCTGGATGAGTTAGAGGAGCCTTGGAAGGAACAGGTTCTGAGTGAAATGAAGGATCTGGCACAACAGGCAGACGGGTTCATCACTTTTTCGAAATATTATCAGCAGCACATGAGTGCTCTGCTGGAAATCTCAGAAGCCCGGTTTCATCTAACTCCGCTGGGAGTTGAATGTCAGGAGTTTGATCCTGTTTTTGAGATCCAGAAAAGTCGGCCCAGAGAGAAAGTAATTGGGTACTTTGCCAGGCTCTCACCAGAGAAGGGATTGGATCTTATCGTAGATGCTTTTATTCGCTTAGCCCGGAGTGAATCAGACATACAACTGCATGTTGGCGGATGGATTTCAGAGAAGGACCGCGATTTTTTTAACCAACAGTTGCAGAAGATCAGTGAGGCGGGCTTCGAGGGGCGATTCCGCCATATCGAGGCGCCGGAGGTAGCCGCTAAGCTTGAATTCTTCAGCGAGATCGATGTTTTTTGTGTGCCGGCACGATTCGTGGAGCCGAAAGGTCTCTATCTGTTGGAGGCGATGGCTTGCGGGCTTCCTGTGATTGCGCCGGACGAAGGGGCACTTTCGGAAATGGTCAATGCCAGTGGCGGGGGGCTACTTTTCTCCCCGAAGGATGTTGGGTCTCTCACGGAAGTTCTATCAGAGATGCTGGCTGATTCGGAAACTGCCATGGCTTTCGGCCAAAGGGGCCGAGCCTGGGTCCGGAGGGAGGCCGATCAAACCGCCATGGCAAAAGCAACGGCCGATGTGTTTCAAGCCGTTTTGGCCGAAACTCAACAGGGTTAGGTGCCTGACTAAACACTGTTGTCTTTCAAGACTATTGTCAGGATCACGATTCACGTCTGTAGCGAAAGGGGGTGACTCCCATGTGCTTTCGAAAATGTTGAGTGAAAGAGCTTTGATCACAAAATCCAAAATCAAGTGCAACGTCGCTAATGGGCTTCTCCGAGGTGCGGAGTTCGACGCAGGCTGCCTGAATTCGAGTCTTGATGAGAAATGTTCTGGGATTGGTTCCAAAGACTTCTCTGAAGCGCCTGTTAAACTGTCTCACTGACATTCCGGTGTGCTTCGCCAATTCGGTCATATTTATGGGTTCCTGAAAATGATTCCTGATATGTGTCACTGCACGATCGAGCTGGAAGTGCGAGGTGAGGGCCGATTTCCGCCCCGTGTAACTTTGGACGGTTCCCATGACTCCGATCACGGTTCCTTTTTCTCCAAATACGGGGAATTTGTTGGTGAAGTACCAATCGGGAAGACCCTGCCGATTAAAGAATAGCTCAACGATCTTCAGAAGCGGCTTGCCTGTAGCTATGACAACTTCGTCGTCTCGTCTGAATTTTTGAGCCAGTTCATCCGGAAACAGTTCAAAGTCGTTTTTGCCTATCACGTCAGCTTCAGCACCACACCCAAGCCTCTTCCAGAAGGCTCGGTTCGCTGAAACGATTTCGAAATTATGATTCTTGGCGAAGAACGAAACCCCGGGGAGAGTATCGAAGAGCACTTCAAAATGAGATTCGGGTGAAATACTACGGAGAAAATCTAATTTCAGCTGTTTGGAGGATGGTGACATGCGGGTGCTCGGTGCAACACTGTAGTCCATGGCCAGTTCGGCATAAAACGATTTCTAGCTACGGCGATGCGTATGGTGCCCGATTTCGTGAGTGGCAAGATTCGTCAATTTTTGTATCAGAGTCAGCTGATTTGATCGTTGACGGGCGATGTGGCCCATCGTATCCATTTCGCGGACTCCAAATACAGAAAACTCTATGGCTGAAGACACGAAATATTTTGCCGGGCTTGATATCGGTGGTACCACGGTGAAGACCGTTCTTGTAGACGAACGTGGCGAGGTAGTCGGCGAAATGGTCGAGGTCCGAAGCCACGTCAAAGACGGCTACGAAGCCACCTTCGGGCAGCTTGAGAACGCTTTGGACCAACTCACTGGAAATGTCGGGCTAAGCCGGGATAGCATTAAAGGAATTGGAATGGATGTTCCCGCTCCCTCCTGTGACGGAGTGATATGGGGACGGGCCAACCTGGCGGAGAACTGGGTGGGTAGCAACGTGCGGGATTTGTTCTCACAGCGACTGGGTGGTGTTCCCGTCTACATGACTAACGACGGAAACGCGGCTGCACTCGGTGAGTATGCGGTTCGGAAGAAGCACCATGGCGGCTTGATGTTGGTGGCACCCGGAACCGGGTTGGGCGGAGGATTGGTGCTGCCTGGAGGTCGTGCCTACGAAGGGAATAGCGGATTGGCGATGGAAGTGGGACATGTATCTGTCCCTCATCGTGAAGAGGATGGAGAGCTACCAACTTGCTCCTGCGGGTTGAAAGGCTGCCTTGAAGCGTGGGTTTCTCTGGTCGCTCTCCGGCGTCGTATCGCGCTTGAGTTGGCCAAAGACGATAATCGGGACCACCCCTTAAACGATGATTCGCCTATCGAAGAGAAAGCATTTCGACTGCGAGACTTTGCTGAAGAGGGCGACGCGCTCGCTATTAAAATCTTTCGCCAGCAGGGCCAGATTCTTGGGTATGGCATTGCCGATCTGGTTCGTGTTTTTGATCCCGGTCTCGTGGTGATCGGAGGAGGTTTAGCTGAGTCTGAGATTCGCCATCAGTACCTCGAATGGGTATTGGAGGGATTCAAAGAACGTGCCTGGCCAATGTATCTCTCAAGTCCGATTGATCCTGAGCAATCTACAACTCGATTTGAGTGGGCTCTTGGAGGCGATTGGCCGGCTGCTCTCGGTGTCGCCTACTCGGCGCGCGAGATGTTCCGGTAGTCGTTCAGAGTCGCGACGCGCCTTTTCTTACCGGCGGTGTACTTCCAGATCGGAAACAAGGTAGCTTCCGTTTATTTCCTGGAAGTAAACGCGAGCCCAGCCGCCGGAAAAATGGAGCAGCATTTTATCGTCGTAATAGGGGATATTGCCTGAGTGTCGGCGACTCCAGTCCAATTTACTGACCGCTTCATAGGAGGCAAAATGAAGTGCCATTTTTCTATCGAGGCGAATGTAGGCAGTTAAGAAGCGCAGCGCTACGTCGTGTTTGTTGAACTTCTGAATCGGCGGTATATTTGACGCTGCGCCTGTTAGCGAGGAGGACGTGCTCCCTGGCTCGACAACGCATGAGGACAGCGCAAAGCTCGAGAGGGCGATGAGAACGGCGACGGAGTTGTGTCTGAGGTGTTTCATCGACGCATGAAAGTCTGTCAGGTTCTGGCGAAGGAAGCAACGACGCGGAAGGTAAAAGAGTGCCTTCACGACTCAGGCCGAGTCTTCGTCTCCAAGGGGGGACTGACGATCTTTCGTTTTAAGAGCCAGCAAACTCCGACAAGGTCGTAGACTCCCCTGATGGCGCGATCGAAGTTGGTGTATTTCGATGCGCCGGCTTTTCTCTCACGGTGGTTCACGTCAATTTCGGCTATGATGAGGCCGGCGTGAGTGAATATCGCAGGTAAGTAGCGGTGAAGCCCGTTGAAGGGAACCAGCAGATCGAGATGGTCCCGATGGAATGCTTTGAGGGAGCAGCCCGTATCACTGATGCCATCGTGAATGAACCAGCGTCTGACCTGATTGGCAATTTTCGAGGCGGCACGGCGACTCCATGTGTCCTTTCGTTTGGCCCGTCTACCGACGGCGACATCACATTCACCTGCTTTAACGAGTGCTACGAGTTTCTCGATATCGGCAGGATCATTCTGCCCGTCACCGTCTAGCATGACCAGAAGGTCACCTTTGGCGAAGGTCATTCCTGCATAGAGCGCTCCGCTTTGCCCTCGATTTTCGGTGAGGCGGAGAGGGGTGATGCCGTCGACTTTCTGCATCAGTTCCCAAGTGCGATCGCTACTTCCATCGTCGATTGCGATCACTTCGGCGGAGGGTTGGCAGCCGACAATCTCTTTCAGCACAAACTCCACGCACTCTTCCTCGTTGTAGAATGGAATGATGATACTCACGCTATCCAATGATGGCGAGTGGGCCCGAAGGCCCGGTGTTCTAGAAAATGGGGAAGTGTAGCCTCGTTTGTTCATCATACGGTGGCGGAGGATCTTCAGGATTCAGGTAAGGGAGAGCCTTTGGGCCAGAATTTGAGTCCGAACCCTCGGAAAACAGTAAAGGTGAGACTGCGATCATATCCATAGCTCACGTCGTATTCACCCAGTTTCTCTACTTTCGAGAACCCGTCGGAAAAGGTTGTTGGAGGGGTGCCTCCGCCAGGAAGTAGGATCAACCCGTCCTGTGCGCTGAAGCCATCCTCATAAGGATTATTCCACAGCTGATACTGGGATATAGTCTGATCAAATGCCTCCCATAGGTAGACTTCTGGTTGATCGGGTAGGGCGAATGCGAGATGGCTGGCGAAGTCGCGATGGCCTATGGTGACGATGAACAGTTCATCGGAATCAGGCTGCCCTGAACGGAATTTTTCAAATCCCGCAGCCATGTCATCATGCGCCATGAGGCGTCGGTTCGGGTCGGCTTTGTGGCCAGGTTTGCCAATTGCCTGATACACAATGGGGCTGACGTAGAAGTAGGCGCTTAGGAGAAATCCAGTGGTCGCGGCAAAAACGAAGATTTTCCTCCAAGCCTGAGGCGAAAATTTGGACTCTTTTCTGTCTCCAGACATCGCCGAGCTAAAGAATGCTCCGGTAAGTATCAACGAAGAGGTATAGAACACGGCTGGCCAATTAGGCTGTAGCTCCTGTCTTAGCGCAAGAATCAACATGCCAGCCAAAGGAAGGGCTCCGAAAACGAGAAGAAATCGAACTGGGAGTGAAGCCGCTCGAATATTTTTCAGCCCACTGAGAGATACCCAGTAGAGAACCACACCGAAAATGGGCGAAAGCACGCCCAACTGACTGCCGATGAACTCAAAAAAGTGCTTCAGGGTCTCCTGAATCAGATTCCCTTCACTGGCTCCTGTCTGGAAGTGGTGTTGGGTGTGGGTGAAAGTGATCCATTCGTTCTGAGCATTCCAAACCAGCGGCGGAATAAGAGACACATACGATCCAAAAAGAACAAGAAGCAGGCCCGGGCGTTTGAGTAATGGACGGGTATCACGATGCAGCAGCAATAATGCGACGGCCAGGACAGGAAAGGCCATCATCATTTGTTTGCTGAGGTGGCCAATTCCCAGGGCAAAGAACAGAACGACTAGCGTTCCTGTTTTCCCCGCACCCGAAATGTATCTCCACAGCATCCACAAGGCGATCGACCAGCAAAGAGTGAGAGGCGCGTCAATGGTCAGAAAGAAGCTCAGAACCGAACTGGCAGGGGCTGCTAGGCAAATAATCAAAGCCGTCCACCCGACTCGTTCATCGAACATTGCCGAAGTCAGACGATAGAGAATTAGGGCAGAGAAAGCTCCCAGAATCGCTGCTGTCGCCCGAATACCAAAGAGGCTGCCGTTGCCAATCCAGTCTACAAAGGCATAGAGCCAGGCGATGAACGGCGGCTTGGAATAGTAGCCGTAGTCAAGATGCCTGCCCCAATCCCAATAGTAGGCTTCGTCGCCGGCAGGGTTTTCAGGGACAATAGCGGCATAGAGCAGCCGAAAGCCCAGAACAATGCCGAGTAACAAGTAGACGCGACGAGAATAGTTGGGGCGGGCCAGGGGAGTTGACATTGTCCTGAATGCGATCGGACAATGCTGCCCCAATGTGACAGAAATTCCAGTGGAATCAGCTGCGCTTCCTATGAAGCAATTTTACCTGAGTTGCTTGAGAATTTTGTCAGCTGCCGAGACAGGTGCTGCTTCAACGTCATCCCATGAGGAGTAGGTCTTAACTCCATCAATTATTCTGGGAGGTTCACGCGGCCCATCATTGGACGACACGTCGACGATTTCGGGTGCCGAATCGTTGTCGGCCACAATCTTTCCGTTCTGGATGATTGTTTCCGCGCCCGTCATATCTACTTCTTTCTTGGGGCGGAGTTTGGAAATGGGGTTGGTGAAAAATCCACCCTCCTTGTTCTCTTTTGAAACCGTTGAACTTGTGCCTCCTTCAAACTCAGGAACTGGAGCATTTGCCGCGACGACAGATGTTGCGTCTGCTTCCGGAGGGCTGATTGGTGCGGGGGCGGGTGCGGGAGTGCGAACCGGGTCAATTGGAACGATCTCCTTGAGTGGCTCGGTTGAGGTAGTTGTCGTAGCGGCGCCAGACACGTCAACCGTGGAGGGTAATGTCCCCTGGGAATCCGGCACTGGCTCCGTATCCTTTGAGAACATGGAGAAAAATCCTTTCTTCTCTTTCACTTCCTCGACCGCACCATTGGTGGCCGCGGCAGTATCCGGCACTGTAACGATGGATGTCGGTTTGGCAGATTGAGGCGCGGTCGTCAAAACTGTTGATTCAGGGGCAACTACCTCTTCGACGGTCGGAGCATTCTTCTTTCCAAAAGAGAAGAACCCTTTCTGCTCCTTAGCTTCCTCCACTGAACCATTGGTGGCAGCGATCAGTTCAGGGCTCGAGGCAACAGGCGTGGAATTTACTGGTTTTGGAGCAGGGACGGGGGAAATGACATTCTCCTCGGCAACATCCTCCAAATTCTCTTTCTTTCCGAAAGAGAAGAGACCTTTCTTTTCTTCCTTCGGATCGGCGACTTCGACCTTTTGGCCATCCTCGATCACATAGGAAACATTGTCGACTTTCTTGGGTTTTCCCCCGCGAAAGATGTTGAAGCCCGCGCCTGACTCCTCTGGCGGCTTGATGGCATCTTCAATGGTCTCTCTTGGCACTGGCTCAGAAGCCAGTGAGGTATCCGGGAACAGCTCGGAAGAGAGTTCGTTGGTATCTCGGCCGAAGCCAAAGATTCCTCCTTTCTTGACCTGTTGTGCTTCAGAAAGAGCTGAAGCAGAGAGTATTCCAAGGGAGATGAACAAGGGTAGTACCTTCATCGTAGATGTAGTATAACAGCGAGCGGCGCGTATTCAAGGAGCACCACTTATTCTACTTTTACGGATGAGCCACCTGTTTAATGGTTCTTTTTTTTGGTTTTTTTCCCTTTGAGTGAAGAAAGAAACGCCACCAGGTCTCGAACTTCCGACTTCTTCAAGGCAAAGCCCATAGGCGGCATCGCCGAAACCGGGGGCTGACGGCTGGCAATCTGGTCAAGCGGGATCATTTTTTCGATCTGTTTTGCTGAGTCTTCCGGATCGGAAACTTTCAGGACGACTGCCTCGTCGGTCTCTCTGAGAAATGCACCGCCGATACTTTCCCCATTTTTGAGGGTCATTAGGGTCAGTCCGTATCCGGGTACGACGACCGCGCTGGGATCGACCAGCGATTGCAGGAAGTATTTTGCGTCATATTTGTCTCCGATTCCCGTCAGATCTGGACCCGCCACGCCGCCATCACCATTGATTTTGTGGCACTTGGCACATTGCCCAATAGCGTGGGTCATGAATATATCTTCGCCCTTTTCTATGTCGCCACCTTCGAGTGTTGGGAGAAAGGGAGCTATAACGTCCGTAGGATCGAGGCTGCTTTCGTAAGCGGCGAGCTCAGCAGCAATGTCAGGGATATCTCTTTTCAGGGCGGCGGCATCGAGCAAGTCCAGCAAAGAGCTTGCGGGCTCAGTATCGATGGTGGCGAGACGACGTGCGAACAGCTCATTTGCAGCATCGTCAGTCTGGGTTGCCAGTAAGTGATAGCCCGACTGGCGGAGCCTGATTTTCTTGGAGTCGGCGAGATCGAGAGCCTCCTGCAGACCCCGTTCCGGTGCAATTTTCAGCAATTGTTCGACGACGGATGATTTGAATTGAGGTTCCTTGGAGAGAAGCAGCTCATCAATCAGTTCTAGCAATGCCTCCGGGCTTTGACTGGCGAGTCCCTCGAGAGAGGCGATTCGGGCCTCAATATTGGCTGACTCGTCCTGAGTCTGTCGGGTGAGCAATTCAACAGGAGCTTCGACCTCGTTTTGAAGTGCCAATTTGATGGCCAGGCTTAACAGAGTGCCTTGTGCGGAAGTGAAAACCGCCGGGAGTTCAGATTTGACTGCTGTTGAGACGTCCAATCGCGTGGAGGCATCGAGAGGACGGTAGAAACCGTTGGTGGAGTCCACTGGATTAGGTTCGTTCCATTCCAGCAGTGCCAGAAGGGCTTGTTCACGAAGGATGGCAGGCAACTGGCTCTGGGCTGCGTATTGAAGGAGTGATGCCGCATTCTCTAGGGTGCCTACACGGAAGTTGGCGTTGATAATTCGAGTTTGTGTCAGCCAGTCACGGTGATCTTTGATAGACTCAATATGGTGACCCTGGGCATAGACATTGATCTCACCCGCGAGATCGGGAAGGGCGGTGATGAGATCGAGATCATTAATGGCCCGAATGGCTTCGTCCCGGACCAATTTGCTGTCGTCGTGGAGGAAGTATTTCACGCGGGGGTCCTCAAGCTTCCGGAGAGTCAGAAGAATGCCGAGTCTCACGGCGGGAGAATCGTGATTCAGTTGCTTGAGCATCTTTTCCCGCTGATTCAGCCCCCAAAGGCCCTGAATACATGCGTGACGCAGGAATACGTCCCTGTTGTTGTTTGCCTCAAGTATTTCAATCAGCTTTGGCAGCGCCGTTGGGTAGTTGCACTTTCCGACTCCAATGGCGGCGAAGCTCTTTACCCTGGCTGACTGATCGTCCAATGCGCCAAAGAGGGCCTCACCGGCGGTTTCTGAACGCGAGTCTGATAAGACTTTGGCGGCTTGAGCGCGGACTTGTGAGTCGGCATCAGAGAGCAGTTCAATGTGAAGCCTAAGCAAAGATTCATCCTTTCGCGACAGCTGACCCAGACCCCATACTCCGTGGAGGCGCTTGAGAGGACGCTCAGTTTGCTCGATCGCTGCGGCTAGGATCGACACGGAATTGCGCCGAACAAGATCAAACTGGGCTCGCTGGCGAACTCTCAAATCTGCGTGCCCGAGAAGATCCGATAGCTCGGTCTCAAGCAGTGTGGGGAATTCGGTCGTCAGAAGCTCGTGGGTCTGATGGAGCAGATCCGGGTTTGAAGGATCGGGAGACGAAAGTGCATAAACATTCCCGATGTCTTGTTTATACCAGCCATTGTTGTTGAAGCAGCTAAGGTACATGCGTCCATCCGGACCAAATTCTACGTCGGTATTGCCCAGGCCGACCATGAAGGTCTCATGCTGATCCAATGAAAATCCAGCCCCCTTGGGTTTCACCGTAAAGGCTTCGAGATCGCCATTGGCTCCTCCAAAATTGCACACCCAGAAGTGGTCTGCATACCGTTCGGGCATCGTGGTGACTCCATAGTTGTAGACTAGGCCACTCGGTCCCCATGAGACGATGTCGATGGGTGGCAATGTGTAGGCCGGGCGTCCCTCATGATCGGTTTCCCAGATGCCCTCGGCCAGCCACGGACTCATCGGTACCGTCTTGTGATCTGGATGGGCGTATTCAGGTGTACGCAGTTTGAGTTGTTTTTTGAAGTTTAATATGACTTGATGCCCATGATTCCAGCCGGAGTTGCCGCCTTCCAGGATGTAAACCAGTCGCCCCTTGTCCCAGGCATCTGCATCGTTGTCGCAGGTGAACAGATTCCCGAATTTGTCAAAGGCCAGTTCCTGAGGATTTCGCAGTCCACGATAAATCTCCTCCAGATTGGATCCGTCAGGGTCGCAGCGAAAGACCGCTCCTTCGTAGTTCCTGTGATAGTGGCGCCCTTCCTTGGTGGTCAGATCATATCCTCGATCACCGATTGACCAGTAAAGTTTGCCATCGGGCCCCCAGACGATCCCGTGCATGTCGTGCCCTGAGATGCTCATTCGGACACCGAATCCCTCTTGAAGCGACGTCTTTTCGGTGGCTCTCCCCGAGTTATCCGAGTCGATGAGATGCCAGAGATGGGGGATATTGGTGTAGAAAATGTCGTCGGCTTGTCCTGCGACGAGGCCGATACCCGGGCCGTCGAGGATGTGGTTGAAGCCGTCGGCCCAGACTGCAGTGCTGTCGGCCCGACCATCGCCGTCGCGGTCCTGAATGCGGACAATGCGATCGTCGAAATCCTCATAGAATGAGATAGGACGGGTCAATTGATCCCGCTCATACATCTCAAGTCGATCCTGACTGGTTTGGTTGTTGATGTCGTCCAGAAGAATCTGCTGCTCATTTCGAATGTCCTGAACACCAGCTCTCCATCGGTGAATCTCGGCAACGTAGAGGCGGCCTTTGCTATCAAAGCAAATAGCGCTGGGATTTTGGGTCTGCGAAGGATCGGCAAAAAGCGTTGCCTTGATGTCATCCGGGAGAGTGAAGCTGCTAATACGAATATTGGCTTCAGCATCATATTCCTTGCCTGACTTGAATTCGCTCGTCGCTGAAGAAGCCTTGCCGCCATCCTGCTGAATATCGGCAGCCATGGCTGAGATTTGATTTGCGAGGATGATAAGGAAAAGAGTGATTCGATTCATATGGCGGAAAGACGATTGTGCGGCTGGAGCCCGACTATACTCGGGCACTCGAGATTGTGGAGAAGAGTAAGAATGCATGATCACGCTACTGCCGTTTCAGGGTGTTTTGAAAAGGACGTAACTCGAGCTATCGGCGGACTTGCCGTGTGAGAGCCGACGAGGAAGAACGTCAAAGCCGTCGCAGCCCTTGGATGCGACCGACTATTGATCACAACTGAAACTCGTCAACTACTTCAGAGTTGTCTGTCGCACCTGTAGCTTGCGAAAGGCAATAGGGCCATGGTCGCCTTGGATTGACAACGGCGCGCTTGCGACTTCACCTCCTGCGAGACCGCCCCTGGTCGGGCCGGTTACTTCGACATCTTCGTGAATAATGACTCCGTTGTGAACGACCCGGACAAATCGGGCGTTCTCAATCTTATGACCCTGCTTGTCGAACCGGGGGGCCCTGAACAAAATTCGGAACTTCTGCCATGCCCCGGGAGCCGCGGAGGCGTTGGTTGTCGGAGGTGTACCTTCATAGCCTTTCTTTTTTGCGTCTGGTTCGGAAT
>CAXBHX010000048.1:0-40740 GCA_963975655.1 uncultured Verrucomicrobiales bacterium | reverse complement strand
CGGAATTCAGGACGAAGATCTCGTGAAACAGTTGGTTGATCAATTTGAAGAGAGTCAATACTCTGTTCCGAATCTAATCGCCAACATAGTGAAGAGTGAGGCTTTTTAAATGTTCTTGGTTCTTGGTTCTTGGTTCTTGGTTCTTGGTTCATTGTTGAGCTGATGAGGAGCACCAAAATAAGAATCATAAACAAGGAACTAAGAACGAGTTAGAGCATGACGATAAGGAAATTCGAGGACATAGAGGGGTGGCAGGCCGCTCGCGAATTGACTAAGTCGATCTATGGCGTGGCGAAGGTTGGTGCGTTTGCGAAGGATTTCGGATTGCGTGATCAGATCACCCGGGCCGCAGGATCATCTATGCACAATATTGCTGAGGGTTTCGATGCCGGTTCGAATCCCGAGTTTGTCCGGTTTCTGCGTTATTCCCAACGATCCTGCACCGAAGTGAAGAGCCAACTCTATGTGGCCCTCGATCAACAGTATATTTCCACAGAGCAATTTGACGGTCTGCAAGCGTTGGCTGACAAAACGCATCGAAAGGTAGGAGGATTTATCAAGTATCTAACGGCACCTGCCAACAAGGAACCAAAAGACTAAGAACAAGGAACACTTTCATGAAATCTTGGCATCTATCACGAAGAACCTTTCTCCGAGGCACGGGCGTTTCTCTCGGCCTGCCTTTCATGAATGCTATGGCGGTCGGAAGCGAGACAAAGGCACTTGCTGCGTTGCCGAAGCGTGCGGCCTTTATGTTTTTTCCCAACGGCGTCAGTCTGCCGCCTGAGAATGACCCGCAGCATGAGGACTGGTTCTGGTTTCCTAAGGGCGAGGGGAGGGACTACGAATTTCGCACCAGCCAGGCGGCGCTGAATCCCTACCGTGATGATATCTCGGTGGTTTCGGGCTTGTCCCATCCCTTGAACCGAAATAGCGGAGATGCCCACGTCAATCCCACAGGATACCTGACTTCGAAAGAAATCGTGAAGGGGAAGACAACTCTCAACTCCATCTCTATCGATCAGGCCATCAGTAACTATCAAGCGGGCCAGACGCAGCTGGCTTCGATGCCACTCTCGACCGTGGGAGGAGTCGGCAATTTGCGAAGGAACTACACCCTTTCCTACGACAAGGACGGGAAGGGGATCCCAGCCTGGTCCAACTTGAGAGAAATTTACGAGCGCATGTATGTCGGGAGTAGCCCAGAGGCGCTGGCTCGGCTCAAAGAAAAGACCAATTTGCTCAATGAGATCTACGAAGATGCCAAGGATCTCAAGCGCAACCTCGGCAAGGAAGACCAGGCGACGCTCGACGAGTATCTCCAGGCGATCACCGAGCTGGAAGAGAAAATTGAGAACGACCGGCTGTGGGCTGAAAAGGGAGTCGCCGCCGCGCCCCCTGAGATCGAGCTCGATATCGAATTCACCGACGTGGAGAATTACGTTCGCACGATATACGACCTGATGTATCTGGCCTTTAAGTCAGACATCTCACGGGTGGCGACCTACCAAATCGCTTCAGAAGGAGGGACCGCTCCAACTAACAATCTCTCCAAACGTATCGGCCTTTCGAAAGATCTGCACCAGTTGAGCCATTCCGCGGCCAAAGATGAGGACGGGTTCAAGGACTGGGGACTGTGGGATCAATTTGTCGCGCAGCAGTTGGCCTACTTCATCAATCGTCTCGCCGAGACAAGCGAAGGAGACGGTCGCCTGTTGGATCGCTGTCTTATTTTCCAGGGAGCCGCGACCTCCAAGGTGCACGACAACACCAACTTCCCGATCATCATGGCAGGCGGCAAGCAGATGGGCCACAAAGCCGGTCAGTTTATCACCTACGACGAAGAGAAGAACAATCTCGCGAACCTCTTCGCCCGAATCGGGAATGCGATGGATGTGCCGATGGAGAACTTCGGCGACAGCACGGGCGTTTCGATGAGTGAGCTCTTTGGGTAGGACGGGGCTTTGAATGGTGGTAATGCACTGACTTCCACTTTCTGGAGAATTTGGCCGATGTCCAAATGGGGCGCCTCCCTGCTGCATTGAGCCGCCCTCAAGCTCCTACTTCTTTTTCTTCTGGTTCGATGCCGGGTCTGACATCGGGGAAGTTTCGTAGAACGAGCCGTCATCAATCAAACGCGGGTCGCCGGTGGCTTCCAGTTCGGCCATTAGCTCCGACTCCATCTGCTTCAGGACGGCGGCGTATTCCGGGTCGTCGGCAAGGTTGGTGGTTTCGTGAGGGTCCTTTTTCAGATCATAGAGTTCGAGACGGGGGCGTTGTCCATAGACCCATTCGAAATGATCTTTCCAGGCTTCTTGTTTCCGAGCCATGATGAGCCAGGCTTTGGTCGGCCCGGCATCTTCGTCAGGCAGGGTGACGCGGGTGTTGCCTTCCAGTTCTTCAATCGAGGGCTGCGCTTCGCCGTCTCCGAGACGGTAGTGATCTCCCATGGGCATGCGGTCAGGGCGGAAGTTGATGATCAAAGCGAAATCCTGCGTTCGAAGGCAGCGCTGCGGGTAGGGTTTGAAATCGGCACGTGCGTTGTCGACATGGCGTTCCCGACCGGTGAAGACCCGGGTTCTTTGGGCATCGACGAGTCCCGACTGGTCGGATTTAAGAACGGGCCAGAGGCTGCGTCCGGTCATCACCTCGGGAGCGCTGAGGCCAGCTGCTTCCAGAAATGTTGGTGCGAGATCGGTCAGGGACGTCAGATCATCAACGATGCGTCCGCCATTGACCCCGGGGCCGGTGATCGCAAGAGGAACGCCGGTGCCGAAGTCGTAGAGATTGCATTTTCCGTAGGGAAAGCCGGGAGCGCCATGGTCTCCGCTGATCACGATCAGCGTATTGTCGAGTTGGCCGGTCGCTTTGAGTTCTTCAATGATCAATGCCATGGCGGTATCCCAGGCTTTGATTTCACCAAAGTAATCTGCCAGATCCTGGCGCACGGCGGGCACATCTGGCAGGAAGGGGGGCATCTTTCCTTTGAGTTGATCCGGGTCGATTCCCCAAAGCTCTTTGCCGCTTCCCTTCGTCCACTTGCGATGGACGTTGGTCGGGCCAAACCAGTAGCAGAAGGGTTGTCCGTCTTCCTGGTCGGCGAGAAAAGATCGAAAGTTATCCCGCACTTCATTGAAGAGGGCTGCCTTGGCGTCCTTCATGGATTCACCGGCGGCAACGGCCTTGACCGTGTTCTGAGAGAAATTATTGAAAAGAGATCCGGCGGACCCATAGGCCTCGTCGCGGGTGAAGGGCGAATTGGCGGGAGTGCCCGGTGCCCACACCTTGTAGGTATAACCGATGTGATAGCCGGCATCACGCAGCAGAACGGGAAAGGACGGGAGATCAGCCGGGTAGGTCGCACCGAGCAGGATGGATCCGGTTCCGGTTCTCCAGAAATGTTGCCCGGTCAGCAAGGCAGAGCGGCAGGGGGTGCAGGAGGGCGCACTGACATGCGCTTCATTGAAGAGCACTCCTTCACTGGCGATGCGATCAAAGGTCGGAGTCTGGACCACATCATTGATCCCGCCGGGAGACTCGTCGCCGTAGATGGAAGCATACCGACCCCAGTCATCGGCGAACAAAAACAGGATGTTGGGGCGATCCTTACTGTGAGCAACTCCAAGAAAGCAACAAGCGAGGGCGAGGGTGGCAGTGAAAACGCGCATAGACAAAACGGTGGAGTCGCTCATTCCAAGCGCAAGCGCCTGATGACGCTATCGAAACCAAAGAGTTGGGTCGGACCCTCGTGGCCGTTGGGTACTCCGCTAAGCGCAGTTCGACCCGAAGACGCATTCCGGCACAATCACGATCGGCGATCTACTGGTGGCGCAACAACTCACCCACCGCAATCGCCTCGACTATATCTCGGAGAACGAAGTCGCCTTCGGCGCACGCGTCGACAACTTCTTCGATGGCCGAAAAGTCCATTGCGGTGATTTTCCGCCCTTTGGCGTATTCAGCGAGCCTGACCGTCAGATTGTAGGCAAACGGCCTGATGTCTTTTAGCATGATTTGCTTCAATTCGTCGATGCCTGTGAAATCGGTGCGCTTGTAGGTGCCGTATGTCGTGACGGGTTGCTTGTTTTCGTAGTCGGTGCGTAGACGTCCGATGGGGTCGAAGGCTTCGAGGGACATCCCCAGCGGGTCCATTTGGCGATGACATTCGATGCAGGCCGGATCAGTGCGGTGTTTTGCCAGTTGGTCGCGAACGGTGGTGGCGCCATTAAGATCAGGAACGAGGGCGGGGACTTCCTTGGGGGCTGGTGGGGGCGGAGTGCCGAGCAGTTCATCGAGGACCCAATGACCTCGAACGACGGGCGAGGTTTCAACTCCGTTTGAGGTTAGAGTCAGGATGCTGCCGTGACCGAGCAATCCACCGCGAGAAGTTCCATCCGGAAAAGTTACCTGAATCAACTCGTCGCCGCCGTCAAAGGGGACATCGTAGAGGTTAGCGAGCCCCTGGTTGAGGAAGGAGTAGTCGGAGTCGATGAAGTCGCGCACGCTGCGGCTTTCCTGAAGGATGTGGTGAAAGAAAGTTCGGGTCTCTTCCTTCATCGCCCATTCAAGGTTCTCTCGAAAGTAGGTCTTGAACTGAGGATTATTTACGTCCGGTGGCATGCTGCCGAGCGTGTCGAGGGCCAGCCACTGATCGGGGAAGCCGTGACTGAACTCTAGCGAACGCGGATCATCGAGGAGGCGGCGCACTTGTTGTTGGAGAACCTTTGGCGAAAGGAGTTTTCCGGACTCGGCCAGGGCGAGAAGTTCGGCATCCGGCATGGAGCTCCACAAAAAATAGGAGAGACGGTTGGCGAGGCCGTAGGCGCTGAGAGTGTTGCTGTGACCTGACCCTGTTGAGTCGCTCACCAAACTCTGTTGGGTGATTGGTTTAGCCGTTGGCCGCGCATCACGAATGTAGAGAAAGTCGATCGACGCCATCATGGCGGAAAAGGTTTCGATGAGGGCGGCATGTAAGTCCCGCTTTTCGCTATACTGTTTCCCCATAAAATCCAGGTAGGGCTGGATTTCCTGCCTTGTCACAGGACGGCGGAAGGCCCGCTCCGCGAATCGCAGCAACAGTTGTTCACGTTCGCCTGCTACCTTGAGATCAGGAACGGTGTCGGCGTCGTAGGTGGTGCGGTAGGACTGCGGCGGCCACTCGTCGTGAAAGGGGCCTTCGATCGTGAATTGCGTGATCTTGATACCCGGACCGCGATACAATTCATCCATGGCCGACGCGGGAAGTTTCCTGCGGCGGATATTGGAGCGAATCTGGGTGATGGGTTTGCTCGATCCGTTGACGAAGGAGAAGTAAGGAAAGTGATCGCGGTCGATCCAAGTGTCGAACTGAAAGGTTTGCTCACCGTTGTCTTTGAGTTCGAAGGTCTTTTTGAGGACGGCTTTGGCGGAGGTCGAGGCGGCAACTTCCTGCATGAGGCCAAAGCCCATTAAGACGGGGCCGCTCTCTGGGATAAAGCGTACGGGGTAGAAGTCCCTATCAACCACAGAGGTCGTGACGGTGATGGTGTAGCGACCTGGGTATTCCATGGGGCGATTTTGGGTGCCGTCGTAGAGTTTATCCTTGCCGCCAGACCGACCGATCACGTGGTCTGCTGCGCGGTTGATGTAGCGGCCCGAGGTGCCGGTCACATTTCCCAGTGGGACTTCCACCGTGTGCGAGGCAGGCTTGTTGGCGTTCGATGAAAAGAGAGCGTGGTGGAGGCTTTTTCGGGCGGCTTCCATGTATTCGATAAGCAGTTCGTTTGAGATGACGAGTTGCTCCGCTTCGGTGTCGAAGCCGTGATCGATTTCATCGTCGTAGATGTATTCGCCCGGATCAAAAGTGCCTTTTTGAATTCCCAGTAGATCTCGAACGGTGTTGCCGTATTCTCTTTTGTTGAGGCGACGATAGCTGGTCGCGGCAGGCGGCGCGTCCTTCATCGCCTTCACGATGGCGAAGTCAGTGACTTTGGAGCGGGCCTTATCGCTCGGCTGAGTCTCGTCGTCCGGAGGCATTTCCTCATACGACAACTGCTCGAAGATAGTGAGCCAGTGATCGGTGTCCAGGGCGGCCAGGTCATCGAGACGGATGTCGCCTTTCTGTTTGTCCGCGCCGTGGCATTCGGTGCAGTAACTCGCGAAAAAATCTTCGAGCGAGGCAGGGTTCTCGGCTGCGACGACAAATAGAGGGGACGCCACCGCAAGGGCGATTGATAACAGGCGCGTTACTACTTGTGTTACCGACTGCGCTGTCGGGACCTTGGTAAGGGAGAGGAAATTCATAAGACCGTATGCTGGATCGCTTTAGCTCAAGTCGAAGGTTCCAGTAGCGCCGTTGAAGCTCTCGATCTCGGCGCCAAAGTTCTGCAACATGGTAGTGTAGAGATTGTTCAATGGGGTCTGACTTTGATCCGATTGCATGGCGTCGACGTGGCCGCGGTGGTTCAAACCGCCTCCCGCGAGGACCATGGGCAGATTGCGGTTGGAGTGGCGGGCCGCATCACCGAGGCCGCTGCCGAACATGACCATGGTCTGCTCGAGCAGGGTGGAGTCTTTCGCCTGGGTGTCCTTGAGGCGTTGCACGAAACGAGCCATCTGTGCGATGTAGAAGGTCTCGATGGTCTGCAACTGGCCTAGGCGATCGGGCAGGTTGCCGTGATGGGAAAGGCCGTGGTATCCGGTGGTGACGCCATCGAGTTCGATGACATGATTGTGCATGCCGAAGCCTGCCGTGAAGACCCGGCTGGTGTCGTTCTGAATCGCAAGGTAGAGCAAATCGAACATCAGGGGCGAAAGCGTGGCGTAGTCCATCGATCCGTGGGGATTGACCTCATCGTCGAAGTCCACCTCGGGTTTGGGGATGGTTTGCCAGCGCTGGATGCCTTGAATGCGTTCCTCCGCTTCGCGAATGGCGGTGAGGTATTCTTCGAGCTTGGCACGATCTGAAGCGTTGACGCTTTTCTCCAGTCGCTTGGCTTGTCCGCGAACCAGATCGAGCACGCTGCCTTGCTGGTCGAGTTCCAGTTGGCGTGCCTTTTTGGCGGCATCGGAGTCGTTGACGAACAGCTTCTTAAACAGCTCGAGTGGATCACCTTCTTCCCGCACTTTGATTCCGGAGGCTGTCCACGAACTGCCCTGACCGCCTCCGAGGGAAATGTGAACCGAGGGGAAACGCGTTTCGTAGCCCACGTGCGCAGCGGCGACCTGATCGATGGAGGTATTTTCACCGGTGCTGGCGCGCTTGGCATCGACACCGCTGAGAAAGGAATTCATTCCGCCGTGTTTGGTGAAAATGGAGGGGTGATCCATGTGGGAGAACACCGTCAGGTCCTCGCGCAGATCGGCGAGGGGAGACAGCACCGGTGAGGGTTCGAAGTCCTTTCCAAAGGTCTTCGGAAAGAAAGAGGCCGGATTCATACCCAGCCCGGTGCAGATGCAGACCAGACCCTTGGAGGATAGGGGCGTAGTCGTGGCTCCTATCGATTCGAGGGAGGGCAGGGCGATAGTAACACCGGCAGCCTTGAGGAAGGCGCGGCGGGAGGTGGGAGTTTTAGGGTTCATCGGAGTTTGGGGCGAAGGCGTTTGGTAAGGGGGCTAATGACCAGGTCGGCTCGGACATCGTCGAGATAGTGAAGTGTTTTCGGGGCGAGAGGATCCAGTCGACCTGCGGCCAGAGAGATGACGACGCTGCGAGCATTGTCTGGAACTTCGACGGCGACGGATATAGTCTGCCAGCTCTCGGCTTCGGCCGAGGTAGTGAGGCCGGATTTTGTCATCGTCAGGGTGTTGTCATCCATTTCCCGCCAGGGTATTCCTTCCCAGAGATTGTGAACCGATTCCGGTGATTCGTTGAAGGTGGCGACACGCAATGTGTAGCGTTCCTGTTCTCCAGTCTCGTGGGCGTGGAAGGAGGCAATGACTTCAACGGTGCGCATTTCGCCTTCTTCAGCTTGAGGGAGGGAAGAGACGTCGATGATCTGCTGGAGGTAGCCCAGGTTGGAATCCGGCGAGCTTCCAAGACTCAATACGGCGGCACCGTGGATGGGGAGACGCTTTGGCACTGTTCCGACGACCTGGGCGGGATCGCCACCCCATTCTCCCGTTCGAGTGGGGAAACCTTTGATGAGAGGGGTGGCTGATTTCTCAAAGCTTTCGGTCAAAATGGGGAGGACGAGACGGGCTGCCGGTTCGCTAGGCAGCACAATCGCCCAGGCTACTGAGGCGCAAAACAATCCCAGTACCACACCTGCCGCAGCAGCCGTAGCGAGTGGGCGCCACTGAGGAAATCGTAAAAGTCCGGTAGAAGGCTTCGGTGCCGACTCCTTAGGAAGCGCTTCGAGCGCTGAATCTACGTTCAGATAACTGAGGTATACTCTGCGAAAATCGGAATCGTCACGAAGTAGCGCTTCCAGTTCAGTGAACTCCCGGTCTGTCGATTCTCGATCGATACAGCGACGGATCAGTTCGAATTGAGCGTCCTGATTTTTCATGCTAGTCCCTCCGATGCCATTTCTTTTTTGGCGCATTCCATTAACTGTAGGCGAATCCGATGGAGCTTCTTGTAAAGCGCCATGGAACTCCATCCTAGTCTGGTTGCCAGTTCATTCATTTTTACGCCGGGCTCGTATGCGGTGTGAACGAGTTCGCGTTGATCGTTTGTCAGCTTTCTGAGACACACTTCAAGAGCGCTGCGCTCGGACTCAAGTGATGCGGCTTCCTCCTGGACGCTTTGCTCCAGTAATTCGACGACATCGTCTCCGAAGGAGTGACGATCACGGGCCCGGTCGCGCCGAAACGAAAGCACTTCCATGCGGGCAACTCCAAACGCCCAGCGCCTGAATGATGTGCTGCCCATGTCGGGATCAAATTTTCGCCAGAGCACGACAGCCACTTCCTGCATTACCACGCGGGCTTCTTCCTGATTGAAGAGAAGAGAGCGTACAAAGAGACGAAGCGCCTCCTCGTGCTGGATGAAGAAGCGGAGAAACTGGTCGTGCTGTTCGCGGTCGGAATCGTCCATTCACAAAGTATGCTCCACCAACTCGGAACAATTGCCGCAAAAAGTGAAAAAAATCACGAGAGCGACGCTTCATGCCTGACCGACATTAGATGGGCTTTTCATTCCAAGGTGCTCTGCGAGCCATCAAAAAACTGGATTCTCTCCCGAACCGCTGGTAGGCACAGATGCCGCTTGTCCTCGGCATTGATTGGGAATTCTTCCACTTGCGATTTTGCATAGTTCTGTGTCAGTGTGTCAGCAAATGGCTGTTCAGATACCGCCGATTACCGCCGAAGGATTTGTTATTACCGGACGCGGCTAATCAGGCTTTTTCTCCTCATTTCCGGCTGGACCGACGCCCTGATAAAAAGCAAATTCTAATCAGTTCGGTAATCAATTAATGTTTTATGAGTCTGTCTCGCAGTAAGCTTCGTCGGAATCTATTCCAAAGGGCGATGATCGCTTGGGACGAAACGCTTCCTTACAACGCGGTCCATGCAGTCAGTATCCGCAGTTGCCCTGATGAGGAACTACTCCGCGGGGCCATTCACCGGTCGCTTGCCGCCTGCGGATTTGAATGCGATCCGGATGCAATTCCAATCGCAAGGATGAATGGGGAAGGTGATGATTTGGCCGGCAAGCTTCGGTTGGTCTTCGAATCGGAATTAAACAAGAGATTTGATCGGTCGCCTACCGCTATTCCTTTCCGGTTTTTCTGGATCCCGGATCGGCCTAATGGCTCTGAGGAGACGTTTGTGCTGGGGGTTTGCTATTATCATCCTATCGCGGGAGCGGACTGCGTTTGCTGGCTCCTCGAGGATATAGTGTCCTGTTTCATCGAGCCGGAAACGGGAGGATTGACCAACTGGCATGCCCCCCGGTCCCCCCGATATCGGATCATGGTCCTGAGGCAATGGCGCTATTTCAGCCGGTGGATCACCAGTGCCCGACCATATTTCCGGCAGGCGAAGCGATACGCCCGGCTCGAAGGTAGCCACCGGAAAGGAGCAGGCAGCCGCGTTCATGCAATCACATTGAGTTCGGCTCAGCAGAAATGGATTCGCCACAAAATGGGCTCGACCGGAGCGACGTTTAACGATGTCCTCGTCGGCTTGGTGTTATACGGAATTGCGAAGGAGATTCCCGATCGATTTCCCCGCTCCCGCCGCAAGGATCTTGCCATCGGTTCAATCATTAATATCCGGAACCATTTCGGCCAGAAACACAGAAAAACCTTTGATGTGCTTCTGGCCATGTTTTCGGTCTCGCATCCCATGACTGACTTGGATTCACTCGACGACCTCTTCCGTTCCGTCCGAGAGCAGACCGCGGCGATCAAAGAGAATAGATACTACCTGCGAAACCTTTTCTTGCTCAGTTTCGGTAACTTTTGGAATAAATTTTTAACCGAAGACAAGCGCGCCAACGTTAGTATCAAGAATTTCCCTCTCGCTGCCGGAGTGACTAATTTTTACGTGGATCGATTTCAGACCCGGATGAGCGATCTGCCTGTCGACGATTATTGGAGAGGCGTGTCTGCGAGCCCGTCTACGCCTCTGGTCATCTCGGCCACGACTTTCGGGGAGCAAATGAATCTGATGTTTATCCGCAACGAATCTTTTTACAGCGGACCCGAAATCGATTCGTTGATTCTCCGTTTGGAGTCTCTAATGGATGATCCCGGTTAACCCCTGGCTAGGGATGGTCCCTCCCTGATCATCACTTGCATTCATTCCCATTCCCTCTACCCTCGCCCTAGGCCCACAGTGCCTGACGATTCCTGCGACTACTCCAGCAATGACCTACCTGTTTTTGGTCCCTTTTGTCACTGCCTGCCTTTACTGGGGAGGTGTGATCGCGAACGCCTTCCTGATCAAGCGGCGAACCGGCGACGCCCCCTCGATCCGGCCCAAGCAGAATCTCGACTATGTCCTCTGGCTGGCGTGGGCTGTGATGATCGGACTCTGGGCGGCCAGTCCCTGGATCGTGGATCCGGAAGATCTTTTTTTCACCTCTCGCGTTTTAACCGCTCTCGGGGGGCTCATTCTTGTCGCTGGCTTCTCCGGCACCTGGTGGTGCTACATCGCCCTCGGAAATGCCTGGGCAATCTCGGTGAATGAGGGGCAGACCAATAAACTCATCACCACGGGGCCATACAGATGGGCGCGACATCCCATTTATTCCCTGCAGTGGCTCATTGTGCTGGGGAGTTTTCTCATCGTTCCCTCCATCCCCCTCCTTCTGTCATTGGTCATCCTGACCTTTGCCATGCAGTGGAAGGCCCGATACGAAGAAGTCGCTCTCGGAAGGGTTTTTGGGGAGGATTACGAAGCCTATTCCAGGACCACTGGCCGTTTCGTGCCTTTCCGCTGTTGTTGACTTCGTAAAAACTTCGTTGAATTGTCTGGGTTTTATCGTTAATGATGCCCCGATATTCTCGGCAAAGGCCGGGAATTGAAACTAAATTTAACACAATTTGTATGTTGTCGAATCAACTAAGTCTCGTTGTTCGGGCGATTATGTTCGCTCTTTTCCTCTCCTCATTCGGCTGTGAGGCCCGTGGCGAGAGTACCTCCGTTTACATCATTCGTGGGGGTGGGGGCTACTTCCCGAATCTCGGCAATATCGTGAATAAGAATTTCAAATCCCGCGGCCTCAACGTGATCGATTACCGAGTTGATCAGCATACTAAAGCGGCCGGGGAGATCATTGCTGCGCACAGAGCGGGAAAATTGTCCAGCGGAGTCTTTCTCGTTGGCTATAGCGCCGGAGGCGGAGCTGCCATCAAGATTGCCAACAGCCTCAAGTCAGCCGGAGTTTCCGTCCGTCTTCTTATTCTGATCGAGACGATCCGGCCCGATTTGGCGATTCCGTCGAATGTTCAGGGGTGCTTTAACCTCTATCATGCCCCGCATGCGATCGTAGGCCGCGTGCGTGCCTCTTCATCTAAGACTAGGCTCTGCAACTGCGATGCCCACGACGACGCAGGCTTCGGCCCTGAATACGGCCACTTCAGGATTCCCTGGGTAGATGGCGTCCACGAGATGATTGCCGATGAGATTGTCAACGCAACCCGGGGTCGTTCCCCGGGTGCGACGCTGTCCAACCGTCGCGCCCTCAATTCCGCCACTCCTTCTCCGGAGCCCCGGTAAATTAAGCCACGGCGCTCGAGCACGGGCCCGCGCACAGGGGGGCCAGTAGGTTCTTAGGATTCTCCAGTGCAATGGCCCGTGATAGACCTTTAGCCAGGTTACAGTGCTGAATTTTAACCGGGGGACGACGGAAATCCCTCCGCGCCCTCGGAAGAGCGCGTTTTCCGAGCTTCTTCAAGATAGGAAGTGGATCTTCGCGGAACGACACATTGATCGCCGCCCGGCCTGAATTCCTATGGGACGCGCATAATCCGTGAGTAGTTAACCTGCCCCTCTGAGTTTAACGCAGGGGCCGATTACGAAAGCATCTCGCTAAGCGGTCCGTCGACATCGAAGTCTTTCAACACGGTGTCACGCTGACCGAAGTGATCTCCATAGGACGTGCCGGCAGCATTCATGATCGACATGTAGAGATTCGCTATCGTGCGGTGCCCTTTCTGCTGATAGGTAGGAAACTGAAGGTATTGCCCCATCTTCAATTTATTTCGCACCCCACCAAGCATGACAAAAGGCCAATCATCTGCACCGCCGTGGTGAGATCCGCCGGCGCAACTGGTATAGACGATCAGAGTATTGTCCAACATGGTCCCGTCGCCTTCTGGGGTCGCCTTCAATTTTCCGGCCATTTCCGCGATGAGCTTGATATGATGCTTGTCAATTTCTCTCCGAGTTCTGGCAGCATCCCACCCGTTGTCTGCCTCCTTGCCGTGGCCGATGGCATGCAGACCGGTGCCCTTAATTCCGAATCCTGTGTATACAGTGCCCAGGGTGTCCGGTCGCAGCGTTACCACATTGGTCAATCCTGAGATCAAAGCGGCAGTTGCTATGTTGAACTGGCACTGTTGCCGGTCAGTCTCGACACCAGAGGTATACAGATCAGTGAACTCGGGAGCATGTTTCTCAATGCGCCCCGTATAGCTCGCCTTGCTTCTCTCTCGCATTTGAAGCGACTCGAAGGCATTCGTATAATTCTGGAAACGTTCGCGCTCGTCCGGGTTGAGCTGGCCTTCGATCCGCTTTGCGTCTTGTTTGAGAAAATCCATCAAGTTGGATTTGACGGTCAGGTTCTTTCTCGCTTCTTCTTCGGGCAGGATAGTAGTACCAAACAGATCCATAAACGATTTTTCAGGACTTGCCTGGAAGGGGACCGGGCGAGATTTTCCCATCGAAGATATGTTAGGATAGCAGTAACCGTCTTCGGGCGGAGTATTTTGCCCGAGCAGACTGCCATTCATCGCCATCGCATACATGGGATACGGCCCGGTCGAAAACTGACTTCCCAACAAATAATCTAAGGTGGGGGCCATGGGAACTTTCTCCGAATTGAAGCACCCAAGGGTTCCATACCCCGCTGTGTGGTTGCCGGTATAGTTCTTCCCCGAAAGGCCCTGCACAATCGCCAGTTGATCTTTGAATGGTCCCAGAGAAGTCAGGCATTCCGGCAATTCGTGAGTAGCGAGCGAATCGGTCACAATTTCGGTACGCGTGAAGTCCCTGTTTTTCTCCGCCTCATTGTAGGCGATACCACCCTTCAGATCAGTCGTAATCCCGGACGGAACCAGGTTCTGACGCCCTAGGCCGCTGGATTTGACAACGAAAACAAAACGTTGCGGGAGAGCCGCATTTCCAGCAGCTCGAAGACTGTTGAGGAACGGAGCGAATGCGACGGCTCCACTGCCGAGGGAAAGTTTACCGATAGCATCGCGACGGGAGAGTGACTTGATGTTTCGCTTCATGAATTACTTTCGGTACAAGAACGAGTCGGAGGAGAGGATTGATATCACAAGCGCATGAAAGCTTCCATTGCTTTCGAGATACGCCTGGTCAGCGGCAATGAGAGTCTGCGAATCGCTCAACACTTCGTTTCGCCCCATGAAATATCGAAAAGCATGGCGAACGAATGATTGCCGCGCTCGATCGGACTGGGCTATTCGATCAATTAGCTCAAATGCATTTCCTACAGAACCATCAAGTGCGGGATCTCCGGTATGGCGAAGTTCCCCTGTTGAATCGATCGAGCGCTCAGTCAACACTCCTTCCTTTCGTAATCGCTCAAATGCAGCATCTCGCTTCTTTACGATCTCGCCATTCTGATCGAAATAGAGCCGATCTCGAAATCTTCCAAAGTCGTCAAAGATCTCAAAGGTTTCTCCCAATGGATTGATTTTCCGATGGCATTTCCAACATTCACTCGCTCTTACCACATCGAGTCGCTGACGCAGTGTCTTGTGCGGATCCTCGGGGACTTGTGCGTCCACATCAGGCGGAACGTCGGGAATCACGCCGGCCAGCAGTTTCGTGTAGACCCAGATCCCGCGATGAATTGGATCGTTGTCGAAGTTGGTGGAATGTGCCCAAAGCCAGGCAGGATGAGTAAGGATGCCCTTTCGATGCGCGACCTCGACAGGTTGCTCAACGGGCCAGCTCCAACGTTGGCCCTCGGCTCCTTGATGGGGAAATCCCAACGTGCGAACATATCCGATCTGCCCGGTATTCCCTGGAAACGGAGTGAACTCCATTTCTTCCGCATTTTTCAGGGTGAGATCCATTCGCTTGCGCTGTCTCTCGTTGCTCTTCTCTAGACTTTCAGAGCTGTAGAATGACTCGAGATCCTTCTTCGCCTTGTCGTTGTCTCCATTGTGGGAGATTAAGAATTCATCACTTGTTAGGATGGTCTCTAAAACGTTCTCGTCTCTCGCTACGATAAGACGAATCCAATTCTCCACATCCTCGATCATTCGTTTCGGACCATTAGTCCCTAGTGGGAAACCCAATTCGGTCCTCTGCCTTTCGTCATCCTTGAATACTTCTTCTACTCCGCGGTAGCCAAAGTACTCCGCAAAAAACCGAATAATCCGAGGATTCGCAATGGCATCGTAAGGCTTCACCTCTTTCAGCATGCCCTCCACCAAAGAGGCAACTTCCTCTCTTGATCCTAGCTTGCCGTTTTTCAGCGCCTCGGAGATGGCTTGATTTGAAAAAGGGCCCCGATCTGTCAACGCATAGGCAACCGCATACGCCGTTTCCGGTTGAGAGAGCCGACGGCGACCATGCTCATCAGGATCCCCTAATCCCAGTTCCATTCGAAATATGGCTTCGGGGCTCAACCGCATGGCAAGAGCGGTTGCCTTCATCGCCTTCAGGTTGCCCCCGTCGGCAATGTTCTCTTCGAGAAATTTCAGATACTTGGAGCGTTCTTCTTTTGTGGGGCCTCGCCTGTAGATACTCAAGAAGCCCTCGTTGATCATACGCGTCATTTGCGCATCGGTCGGCTTCTTCTCTAGTATGAATGGAGCATATCTGTGTTTTGGGTTGGCCTCTACATTCTGGAATTTGTTCTCCCCTTGATTGAAACTGATTACCTTTTTCTTTCCTCCCCTGACTTTAAAAATCTCCTCTTCCAGCCATTGGTTCACGGTGACGATGATGGTTTCGATCGTGCTCTGATCAACCAGGCTTGAAGTCGCGTAGTCGCGAAAGTCCGAATCCTTGGTCGAATAGGTGAATGGAACTGTCGTATTTCTGGGCTGGTTCCTCGCGTATATCTCCGGACTGAGTCGCCATAGTCTCGAGTGCGAATACGCAGGGGTTTTAATACTTCCGTTGAAAAGTAAATCGTGATCAACCCAGTTGCCGTATTCAGGAAGAAGAAGTTTCCGGCGGTAGGCTTCGCTATTGCCCGATTTGTCGAGCTCTGTCTCAATCCACTGAATTACGGCGATACGATCCGCCCACTCTGGTCGAGTTTTCTTCTCCGGAGGCATCAGATCGGCCTGTAGCTGGTCAAGGACCTTCAGCCAGATGGCTACGGATGCTTCCGACGTCAGTCCCCCGGACAGATCGTCCAGCTGGATATCACCCTTGGTCGATTCACTATCGTGGCAATCAAGACAGTGCTCGGTAAGAAACGGAACGACACTGCTTTCAAAGTCGGAAGCCTCGGCATGATTGAGGCCGCCGACACTGATGATTGAGCCTAGACTCATCGTGCTCAGCCAAAGTCGTATCGATAAACTCATTGCATCTCGGGCTGGGATTTATCAGGCGTTTTCCCTGGCGGGTGCTCGCCTCATCCCAATTGGTTCTTCCACTCGACCGTCATTCGGGCATTTCGTCAAGAGAGTGTATGCGTCCCTGAATCCGAAGCTCTCACGAGCAATTTCAGAGTTCGGCAGGATGGCGGTAACTGGTAGGAATTTGCTTCATAGTTCATCCTGTCACCAAAGCCACTGGGCCCCGGCAGGGAGGGGGTAGATCCAATTTGGAGTGGACGGCGAGGGGGTAACCCGGCTTCACGACCTGGTAAATGAGCTGTCTGGACCGAAGAATCTTGAGGGGGATGGGAGTATGGAGTCCAGCAGGGGACCTGAAAAATAGGTGAGGAATAGTTGACGGGGCAATACTGAACCTTGTATCGATCGGGATGTCTTCTGCGGGCGATCTCACTTCAGGACCATGTCTATGATCACTTATCCGATACATTTGCCACTCACTTGTTGTCTTGTGTTCTTTGGTCTCAGTGGTCCCGCATTCGCTGACGATGCTGTCCCAACTGACGGCGAGGCCAGCAACGCTCAGGTCGCCTATCCGCGCCCTTTTTCCCGCCCCTCGTCCGCGGGCAAAGACTACGACACTTGGCGTGATGCTGCCGGGCCTGACATTGGAGGGACGAAGGTCGCCGACGATCGTTTGCCGTCGCGGGTCGATAACTCTACTCGTCCTCAGTTCCCGCCAATCTATAAACAAAAATGGGGCGCTTGTGGCCAGTTTGCCTCGGTGGCGTCGACCTTCACCTACGAAATGAACGTGTTGAATGGCACGATCGCAGACACCGACGCGACGCGGTTCCCCGCCCACTTTTCGTGGAACATGATGAACCACGCAGAAAACAAAGGATCAGAGGCCTATCACGGGTGGGAAGTGGCTAAGCGTATTGGTGTGCCCACCGCCAAGTCATACGGCGGTGTCCGCTTGAATAAGATTGGCCTGTGGCCAAACGGCTACGAGATATGGCGCGAAGCGATGGAGTATCGGGTCTCGGGTTATCGCTACTCTCCGTCCAACACCATTGACCAACTCAACGAAGCCCGTGGTTGGCTTTATGACCGCAATCAACCCAAGCCGAACAAGCAAGTCATCGGCGGACTGTTTGCGATGGACGGGCGCATGGGTGAGTTGAAAAAAGTCACGGTGACCATTCCTAAAGGTGATCATGCGGCGGGGGAAGATCTCTGGACCCGCTGGGGGCCAACTGGCTTCGGGCACGGCCTGACCTGTGTGGGATACGACGACGAGGTCGGGTTCGACTTGAACGGTGACGGTAAAATCACCAACGACATCGACCTCAACGACGATGGCAATGTCACAGTCGCCGACTGGGAACGCGGGGCCTACATTGTCGTCAATTCATGGGGCAAGGCGTGGTCAAGCGACGGCCGGATCTATCTGCTTTACAGCGCCATGGTTGACCCGACCTGGGAACGTGGGAATTATCTGGGCCGGGTCGAAGTTACCCGCTACCTGCCTCGCAGGACCCTGAGGCTCAAGCTCGCGTGCAACGACCGAACGGACCTGCGGATGACTATTGGTATTGCAGGTGACAAGGATGCCGCAGTCCCCGAGCACGAGTTCGCCCCGGAAGCATTCAACGGTTGGGCCCTATTCGGCAAGGGCAATGCAGGCCACGTTCCCATGGCAGGCCCGGATGACGACACCCCGATCGAAGTCGGGATCGACCTCACCTCTCTATTGAAAAACCTGGGCGCTGATGAGGACGGTAAAGGCCGGCTCTTTCTGCGACTCAGTCGAACCGACGAGAGCGAAGCCATTGGCGAACTGCACGAATGCGCCGTAAGGACTTATGATTCCAAGGGACGCTTCCTCCGTGAATCGCAAATGGATATTGAAGATGGAAACCTTGGTCAATCGCACCTCAAGATTGAAACGGTCATCAGTGGTCTCGAACGCGGGTAATAGCGGCCCTTGTGCGCTGTTGATTGATGGCTTCGCTGACACGCATCGCTTCTCCCCTGAAATTTTGTAGCACACAGGTTTCAATTGTTAACCTGCCTCTCTGAATGCCGTGAAGTTCAGGGTGTCGCAGAAGGTAGTCGTTGATGGTCAGAAATAGAGCCAGGAAAGCGACTCCTACCGAGCCCTGAACACCTCACTCTGAACCAGCTCGATGAGCAGATCCTCAAAGCGGTTTCCCCTGACGATATTCTCTTCGACGATTGATTCGATGAGGCGTTTCTCCCCATGGTTCATGGCTCGTCCCGTCGCATAGATCATCAACTTTTCAGCGAGGCAGTTGGAGAAGTATTCGGGATGCTCTTCGAGCCATTGTTTCAAGTCGGTGACATCCTTGAGCGGAGTGCCTTCGGGCAGCACGCCGGTGGCATCGACGGGGAGGCCTTTACCTTTTGAGGTCGCGGCGGGATACTCTGTTCGCCAGCGACCGACAGCGTCGAAGTTTTCCAAAACGAATCCGACGGGATCAATGTCTTCGTGGCAGCTGGCGCAGGAGGCATCCGCCATGTGCGCGTTGAGGCGTTCCCTGAGGGTGTTGGCTCCGCTCAGATCAGGGCTGAGTGCGGGGACCGAATTAGGTGGTTCGGGGGGCGGTCGTCCGATGATGTTTTCCAGCATCCAGACGCCACGAAGGACGGGTTGAGTATCGACACCGTTGGCGGTGGCCAGCATTACTGCGGGCATACCTAACAACCCTCCGCGGCGGGTTCCCTTGGGAATGCTGACGTGTTTCAGTGGCCCTAACTTGCCTCTCTTGGGTTTGGCTTTCTCGGCGGGTTTGAATTGCTCCAGTTCGTAGATCTCCCAGCCGATGGTGGGGTTGGTGAAGAGATAGTCAGGACTGATGAAATCGGTGAGCGGTTGGTTCTCGGTCAGGATATATTGAAAGGTTTTGATGGCCTCCTCCTGGATCGAAAGGCGGTAGTTGTCGTTGTAGTTTTTCAACAAGCTCGAGTCGGGCATGAGGGTGTCGAGCAGTTTGGTGTCGAGCCACTGAGAGGTGAAGTCTTCGGCGAACGTTTTGTTACCTTCTTTGATGAGGCGCCGTGTTTCTTTTGCGAGTTGTTCCAGCTCAGTGAGCGTTCCGGCTTTGGCCTGACTCATTAATTTGAAGTCGGGGGGGGAGCTGGTCAGGAAATAGGACAGTCGGGCGGCCAGTTCGTAGGGTGGCAGGAGTTGGGATGAACCGCTCTCTTTGTAGAGAAAGTTTGAGGATAGCAGCGAGGTGCGGACGGCCAGGTGCAGTCCTTCATTGAGCGTATAGCCAGCCTTCTGTTCTTCTTTGACGATCGCGATGTAGTCGTCCACTTCCCGGGTCGTGGCAGGTCTGCGGAAAGCTTTGCCGAGGTAGGCGGAGAAGAAGCGGTTGAGGGCCCCATCGTCGCCGGCGAACCCTTTACCCAGAAAACGGGTTTGTGCTTCTGCCTGTTCCCGCAACGCATCATCTTCGACGAGGGTAAATGGCCCTTCAATGGTGGCTGCGTGCACTCCGATATTGGGGCCTTCCTCGAAATACTTAAAAACGATGGTTTCGCCTGTGTTGACGTTGCTTCTACCCGCTTTCGAGGCCAGTTTTTTGATGTCATTTGCCGACGAGGTGGCCTTGGGATTCAGAGCCATTTCAATCTTTACCCGATCCCACCCAGTGCCGCCTCTGGGTAAGCCTCGATCTCCTGTATCGAGCTTCAGCCAGGCCGCGGCGAGAGCCGGGTTTTCAGTGAAGAGATCGAGGAGGAACTCTGTGTAGATAGCTTTGTCACTGTAGTCCAGCGGAGCATTCTTGTAGGCGAAGACGAGTGTCTCTCCTCGATAGAGTTCAACATCGGTCGTGAAGGTTTGTGTCTCTCCGGGTTGGACGATAAAGGTTCCGAGGGAGCGGGAGTTGGAATTGCCCGTCAGGTTGTTCGCCTGGAGATGTAGTTGGGGGAGGTTGTCTTTGGGCGGATTCTTCGTAGAGAGGTCAATCGTGACTCGGTAGGTCCCAGACTCACGGGCTTCAAATCTAGAGAGCCAGGTGCCATTGCGTGTCAGGATGCCGGTTGAAGCCAGGCGCATGGCGTCGTCGACGATGAAGGCCGAAGAGTAGCTGATCGCAAAATCATCCAGTCCGAAAGTGATCAGCTCTTTCTTGGGCAGTTTGCGCGGTTGGGGAAAGAGGTAGTCGGCGACCTGGGTTGCCGTATCACGGTAGGCTTCGAGATGGGAAGGTGAGATGACAAGTGCTTCGCTCACGGTGTCGAAACCGTGGCTCTCATTGTCGGGTGGAAATCCGAGAGGGAGTTCGAAGCCGGAGATGGGAAAGAGTTCTTTTAGGGTTTGAAAAATCTCCCGTCGATTGAGTCGACGCAGTGGCGCGCCACCGATGGGGCTGTTGTCGATGAGTTGTTGGTCGAGCCAGGAGAGGATTTGCTCTTTTTCTTTGGCCGAAGGCTGAGGTTCGTCTCTTGGTGGCATCTTGCTGCGATCGATCCGGGTGTAGACTTCGCTCCAATGTTCCAGGGCTTCCCCTTCGGACCAATCGATCTCGAATACATCGAGATTGAGATCACCTTCGGCGGTCAATTCGTCATGGCACTCGATGCAGTATTTAAAGACCACGTCCAACTGGGCGTCCGGGATCACAGTAGGCTGCGCAGAAGCCAGAATCGGCAGCAGGGCTGCTGCCACGAGGTGAAAATGCATTCGCATAGCTGCTGCCTTTTAAATCGCCATGGGGCGTTCCGCTTCGGCAAAGCGGGTTTCTTCGACACCGAGTTGGTGCAGGAGGCTCAGGTGCAGGTCGCCCATGCGGTGAGCATTATCTGTCTTTTTGTCCGTCGCGATGTGCTGGCCGTGTTTGAATCCACCACCGGCCACGAGGGTGGGCAGGTCATCGTTGGCGTGACGGTTGGCGTCGCCCATCCCGGTGCCAAAGAGAACAATAGTGCTGTCGAGCAGCGGTCTACCTTTGGCGTCGGTCTTGGTTTTTAGCTGTGTCAGGAATCTATTGAGATTCTTGATGTGCTCGGCCTCCACGCGAATGAGGTCTCGAATCATGTCCGGGTCATTGCCGTGGTGGGAGAGGGCGTGATAACCTGCTCGCAGAGTTTCGCCGTCGATGGTGAAGACCTGCCCGAGTCCGGCCAGATACATCGCGGCGATGCGGGTGGCGTCGGTCTGGAAGGCGAGGGCGACGAGATCATACATCAGCTTCTCGGCTTCCAGCATCAATACAGGCGAGATGGGATCGTAGGGAGGGAGCTGATACTTCACCTTCTTCTGAGGTTGCTTGAGGTGTTTGATCTGGCGCGTCATGCGTTTCTCCATTTCCCGGACTGAAGTAAAGTATTCATCGAGCTTGGCTTTGTCGATGGTGCTGACGTCCTTCTCGAGTCGCTTGGCTTCATCGAGAACGGTGTCGAGCGCGCTCTGCCCACTGCGAAGCAGATAGTCGGTGCGTTTACGGTTTTCAGCAGAGGAAAAGAGCCTTTTGTAAATCACGCTGGGGCGCTCGATCATGGGGAGAGGAACGCCCTGGCGGTTGTAGCTCAGTTTCTGACCGGAAGGAATGCCGCCGGCGCAGAGTTGGAAGGAGGGAATGCGGGTGAGGGGGGCAATCTTTTCGGCCGCGATTTGATCGAGCGATGTGGAGCCGATCTTGGGGCCGCAGAGGAAGTTGTCCCAGTTGCCATGGCCATTGCCAGCGCGGTGATCGAGTCCGGAAAAGACAGTGAAGTCGTCACGATGGTCCTCGAGGTGCGTCAGGTGCGGTGAAAGCTCGTAGTCGCGGCCGGTTTGCTCTGGATAGAATGCGGGGCGGTAGTATCCCAGGTTGGAACCGACGCAGATGAGTCGCTTGGCCGGGGCATCGGGTGACACGGTCGCGGCTGCTTCGGAAACAATAGATTCTCCGCGAACGGATTCGAGGGCAGGAAGGGCCAGGCTGATGCCGGTGGCGCGCAGGAAATGGCGACGAGAGTGTTGGTTGGAGCCTTTCATGGGAAATTGCTGAAAAGGTCTCGTAGGCGCTCGGCGATTCAAGGGGCCTATTAAGGGGGGGACGGAATGGCGCCAGAGAGCCTGCCGGATAGCCGGTCCACCGCTTATCACGCCTCCGACCCATTGCGGTTTGCGTTTCAGCCTTGAAAAAAACGCCATTTCCAAACTATGATCGGGTCAGGAAAATCAGTCGTTCAGCTCAATCGGTATGTTAACTCCAGGGAATCCCGCGCCCAGTTTTGATTGCAGTGCTGTTGTCGATCATGATGTTGTGGAGCTCACTTGGAATCAACTGCATCAGAGGCGAACACTCGTTTTGCATTTCGATTCCATAGAGAACTATGCTGCTTTGCCTGATGATCTGGTTGCGCTGAGTCATTCCCTCGGAGATTTCGTGCGGATTCGAGCGAACGTGGCCGTCGTCTGCCGAGATCATTTTTCTGAAATTTTAGAATGGGCCAATCGTTCCGCCGATGAAGGAGGGCCGGGCGAAATTCGCTTTCCCCTCGTTGTGGATTCGGATAATCAAATCGCGTCGATCTACGACATTCTCAACGCAGAGGGATGCGCTCTCTGGGGGCACATCATCATCGATCCGGCCGGAAAAGTTCGACAGATCGCGATGAGCTTTTTTCCTGTCAGCCTCAAGGTCGACGAACTGATTCGTTGTGTCACATCCATCAGCAACGAGCAGAGTTAGATAGACTGGTTGCCCGTTCGCGTGGGTGTAGTGGTTGGCCAGCGGAGATCAATCGAGGAATGTTCTTCGCGGCTTTACACTGATTCACAGTCCCTGTATACAGGAATGGTTGGAGGAAAACCTCCTTAACCATTAGAAAGAATATGGCGACCGAAAGCAAATGCCCTGTGTTAGGTGGAGCGAACGCTCACACTGCGACTGGAACGACGGCAAACCAACACTGGTGGCCGAATCAGTTGAACCTGAAGCCCCTCTCCCAGAACTCTCCTTTGTCCGATCCGATGGGCGAAGAGTTCAATTACGCAGAGGAGTTCAAGACACTCGACCTCGATACCGTGAAGAAAGACATCGAAGCGGTGATGACAACCTCACAGGACTGGTGGCCGGCAGACTATGGCCACTACGGACCGTTGTTTATTCGGATGGCCTGGCATAGCGCGGGCACCTACCGCACTCACGATGGCCGTGGCGGCGCGGGTTCTGGCACGATGCGCTTTGCCCCCCTCAACAGCTGGCCCGATAACGTCAACCTCGACAAGGCGCGCCGATTGCTCTGGCCAATCAAACAGAAATACGGACGGAAATTATCCTGGGCCGACCTGATGGTTCTCACCGGTAACTGTGCTTTGGAGTCGATGGGATTCGAGACCTTCGGATTTGCCGGCGGGCGGGAGGACGTCTGGGAGCCCGAAGAGGACATCTACTGGGGGCCTGAGACCGAGTGGCTTGGTGACGAGCGCTACAAGGGCGACCGTGACCTCGAGGATCCGCTCGGTGCCGTGCAGATGGGCCTGATCTACGTCAATCCCGAAGGACCGAACGGCACTGCGAGCGCACTCGCTGCCGCCGTAGACATTCGCGAGACCTTCGCTCGCATGGCGATGAATGACGAGGAGACGGTTGCGCTCATCGCGGGTGGACACACCTTCGGCAAAGCCCATGGTGCCGCGGACCCTGACGAATATGTGGGTCGCGAGCCTGAAGCGGCCCCCCTTGAAGAACAAGGCCTCGGCTGGAATAACACCTATGGCAGCGGCAATGCCGGGGATACGATCGGCAGCGGCCTGGAGGGCGCATGGACCCCGACCCCGATCCAGTGGGACAATAGCTACTTCGATACCCTGTTCGGATACGATTGGGATCTGGTAAAGAGCCCCGCCGGTGCCCAGCAATGGATCCCCACCGATCCAGCCGCCGGGGGAACGGTGCCGGACGCCCACGATCCGTCGAAGACGCATGCCCCCATCATGTTCACGACAGATCTCGCGCTGAGAATGGACCCGGACTATTTGAAGATTTCGAAGCGCTTCCACGAGAACCCTGATCAGTTTGCCGACGCCTTTGCCAGGGCGTGGTACAAGCTGACTCACCGCGATATGGGGCCGATCACCCGGTGCCTCGGATCATTGGTTCCGGCGGAGCCGCAGCTGTGGCAGGACCCGGTTCCCGAAGTCGATCATGAATTGATCGGAGACGAGGACATCGCTGCCCTCAAGGACAGGATCCTCGCATCAGGACTCTCCATTTCCCAACTGGTTTCAACCGCCTGGGCCTCGGCGGCCTCGTTCCGTGGCACCGACAAGCGCGGTGGGGCGAACGGGGCCCGCATTCGCCTCGCGCCGCAGAAGGATTGGGAAGTCAACAACCCGGATGAACTGGGAAAAGTGCTCCAAGTCCTGGAGACTATCCAGACAGACTTCAACGGCTCGCAGTCCGGCGGCACGAAAGTCTCGCTCGCTGACATCATCGTTCTGGGTGGGTGTGCAGCCGTCGAAGCTGCTGCGAAAAAGGCTGGAAACGACAAGGTGAAGGTTCCTTTCACGCCAGGGCGGACGGACGTCGGGCAGGAACAAACTGACGTGGACTCGTTTGCCGTGCTCGAACCGATCGCAGACGGTTTCCGCAACTACCTCAAGCCTGACGCTGTGAGATCGGCGGAAGAACTGCTGGTGGATCGGGCCCATTTGCTGACGCTCACCGCTCCGGAGATGACGGTGCTCGTCGGCGGCCTGCGTGCTCTGAATGCCAACGTCGGACAATCCGAACTCGGCGTCTTCACCAAGGAGCCAGAAACATTGACGAACGACTTCTTCGTGAATCTGCTCGACATGAACACGAAGTGGGAGAAGTCATCCAAGTGTGAGCACTTCTACGAAGGAAGCGATTTCGCTTCCGGCAAGCTCAAGTGGATGGGCAGCGCCGTTGACCTCGTTTTCGGCTCAAACTCCCAGCTCCGAGCTATCGCAGAAGTGTACGGATGTGAGGACTCAAAGGAGGCGTTCGTGGGTGACTTCGTGGCGGCGTGGGACAAGGTCATGAACCTGGATCGTTTCGATCTGGACACTTGATTCGATTCCAACGCGAGAATCTTAATCCTAAGGGGCAGGGCAATTTTCGTGAGGTGATTTCCTGTCCCACGATGCCAAACCTCCGCAAAGCGTAGGCATCCTACCCTGTTGGGTCATCGACTCTACTTTGTTGGATCGGGCGACGAGGCTCTTGCCCTGTCGTTGCTGATGGCTTGACCGTCATTCAACAGGGTTGGGTCGGTGGCCTATCAGGGTACGATTGGATGCATCCCACAGGGGTGCAGGAACTGGATGGCTGCAGGGCGGATTGCCCCCCCCCTCCGGTTCTCCATTTCAAGCGCATCAAGGATTCTAAAGACAGAAACTTTCGTCCTTTCGTTCACCGCTGAACATTCCCCCGTATCTCGTTGTCGGACTCGACGACGTCGATCTTTCCCCGCACGGAATTCTCGATCACCCGGTTGCGAAAACAATTCCTTCCGACCGATACGGCTGATCGCGCTGCGCCTTCGATATCATTCCCCTGAATCAGATTCCCCTCGTTGATCCCCTTTTCCTTGATCCGGGAATACCACCAGATCCGAACTCCTACGGCGACATTCCGAATCCGGTTGCGCAACACTTCGCAGTCGGAAGCATCGTTCATCTCGACACCAATCGTCGCGCCATCGATCTCATTTTCGATTGCGCGACAACGCAGGACGAAATGGTCGAAATTGATCGCCTCATCGGCAAGTCCACTGATGCGGCAACCAGTCACGGTGCTGTCGACCACGTGATAGAACGCCACGGCGCGGCCGTAGCAATTGGCAATGACACAATCCCGAATCGTTATGTTCGACGCGGGCTCACCTTTTGGCCCTTCCTCATACGAATAAGGCGCAGTGATCCAGATCGCAGTACGTCGGGTCTGCAAGGGTCACGTTCGTAATCCCGGAACCGCGGAAGACATGGTGCGAGTAGCCGATCCGGCTTCCGGCCGGAACCGCAACGGGAAGCGGTTCGACCAGATGCAGCCTCCGTCCCGCAATCGATTTGATCTGCACGGTTGCGAGGGGATCCTTGCCCTCCCCGGGAGGCAACACCGCAAGTTCCCCTCCGGCCCGATACTCGGTCTCCGCATTGACCATGATCGCCTGCTCACCGGCGGACGCGTTTTCTTTTACCAGTCGCGGACCGGGAAGCCGGATTACCGGCTGATTCCGGCCACGAATTGTGACATCGTTAGGCAGTCGCAACGCTTCGTGAATCAGCCGCGTGCCCCCATCGATTACGATTTCCCCGCCGTTTCCATCGAATGAGGCGAGTGCTTGCGCCAATGCGCTTCCGTCTTGCGGCACTTCGACCGCATCGGGCTGAATAATAACAAGCTCTTGCGCCAAGGAATTGCTCAGGCAAAAGATCAAGGCCGCGATGAACACTGCTTTCATTATTTTTCTCAAATTCAGAGGGACTAAGAATTAACAGGGACAGGTAATTTATTGGGCGTCAATCGAGTAAGTTACCAGGTTTTTCAGAACTAATTCACGGGGCCTGTCCCTCGGAATCCTTTCGCATAAACCCGTCCACTACCTCAACTGGCTGCGCTTGATCGAGGGATCCAGAAGACGGTATCGAATAACTCGGCGTCAAAGACCTCTGCTTAGGCATCCTGGTAGGCAGCGGACCGTGGCCGGATCCGCTTGATCATCGAGCTAAGTCGCTCGCAACTGGCCATGCCCTGTCTCAGAAATTCGCTCTCATCCTCAATCTCCGAATGGCGCATAGCTATCTCCAAATTCAGGGGCTTGTCGTAGGAGGAGTCGGCGATGCATCTGGCCACCCGTGACCAATTTACCGTATCTGAAAATGGGAGGTGATGCTGGTCACCTGAGCCATCGTTGTCATTCAGGTGCAGCACCAGGAGGCGATCGAGAAAAGGAGTGAGTCCATCCAATCGATCACGGCCCAGATTGGAGTGGCCTGAGTCAAAACAAAGGCCCACAAAGTCGGGCGGATAACGAGAGAATATTTTTCCAATGGTCTCCCAGTTATCGCGGGCTTTGGCAAAAGTAACGATTCCACTTCGCACCGCAGGGAAATCGGGCAGATTCTCAACCGCAATTCGAACGCCCCGCATCCCGGCGTGTTCCTCGAGCGCATCAAGTGAGCGCTGAAGTTGCGTCCAGAATAATTCGTTGTCACCGGGATCGTCCGGTTCGGGATAGACGTGCATGACCACGGCGTCACCGCCAAGATGCGCCGCGAGATCGATCCTGTTCTTGACCAGATCAACACCCGCTAGACGCGCGGATTCATCTGTTGAATACCAGAAGTTTTTGCACCCTTCCGAGCCGTGAACGTCATTCACTCCAATTCCATACTCCTTGATCCTGCGCTTGATCTGCTGGATCTCCGAACGGCTGTAGATGAGATCCGTGTTCCATTGATGACACCAGTGAGCGTGGCTGTAGCCGGCGTCGGCGATTCGCCGGAGGAAAGGGCTCGGGTCACCGAGACTCGTTTTGTAATCGGTTGCGATAGAGAACATGTTTCTTCCTTGCATTGGGGGGAGCCGCATCTTTCACTTTCATTGATAAATTAGGGATATAAAAGATCAGCAGCAAGATAGAAATCGTATCAACTTCGACACATGAGGGATCAACTGATGGGGAATTGCTTATCTGGTTCGTCCCCTCATTTGAGCCACCGGCCTGGGTTTGAGAGGGGGAGACGCGAACGATGTGATCGCTTCCGCCGAAGCCGTCTTCGCTATCAATGAACAGCCAGATCAGATTGCCTTCACCTAGGTGGTGCTGGCGGAAGCAAAAGATGCCATGTTTGTTCCAATGACAGTGGTGGGAATGGATTGCACCCAGGGTGGGTTTCGACGGAGTGTGGCTCGACCGGGGATCATCGCGGTGGTGACCTTTGTCCAGTATCTGTGTCTCCCGGTTGGAATGGAGTGGGCCTCACTTTCCCGACAGCAAATCGACCCGTCGCTTGATCAGTTTCCGGAGCGATTTTTTTGACTCCTTTGGAAACATGGCCCGCTCCCAGGTGCCGTGACAGAGGAGCAGGCGGGCCCGCATTTCGAGCTCGTCCCCCGCGAAGCCGATGTCGCGAAAGATCTCCCGCAGAAAGTCCAAGCGCTTTCGGTAGACCTGCTGCACCCGGCGAGCGATGACGGGATCCGCATCCGCCCAGGCCCGCATGGGCACCTCGTAGCGCGTCAGGTCGTGCTCCAGGATCATCAGCATTGTACTCTCAAGGCGTTTCCGGGGGACTCCCTCTCGCAGTGTCGGGTTCGCCGTCACCACCTCGTTGAATTCATGTACCCAATAGTCGACCATCTGGGTGCGCAGATCGTCGCGATCTTTGAAATGCCAGTAGAAACCACTCTTCGAAATGCCGAGTTCACGCGCAAGGCGCTCCACCCGGATTGCCTCAACCCCTTCCTCTTCAAAAAGTCTCAGGGCTGCCTGGAGCCATTCCGCCTTCGATATGCGCTTCATATAATTCTCAACGAGTGAAAAAATTGACACAAAAATGCTCCACGCACGAGGGATTTCGCGGGATTCGTTTTTCTATCATCCAGGCCTTTTGTTTGACGGTTTGGAGGAAAGCGAATTATCTGGAATTCTATACGGTATCGTCTAGACTTTAGAATCACGGAAGTTTTAAAACCTATGAAAAACGGCATCTCACAATGGAAACTGCGCATCGGGGCCCTTGCACTCGTCGCCAGCGGAATCGCTATCGGCCTTTATCTCGCAAATTCGAAGGCGGATTTCTCCCTGGTGCAAAGCGTCCAGGCGAAGGAGTCGACCGATAAGGAAAAATCCCAGTCTTCTCCAGTCGAAGCGAGTGCCCGAGCTTTTTACGCACCCAACAGTGAGGATCTGGGGCCGAACGAAATGCGTCTGATTGCTTGCGGAACCGGCATGCCCACGGCGCGTCCGAAACAGGCAGCGACGTGCTTCCTGCTTGAACTGGGGAACGGCGACAAGTTCCTCTTCGATATCGGGACCGGATCGGCAGAGCGCGTCTCAGCCCTTCAGATCCCCTACAACTACCTCGACAAAGTCTTCCTTAGCCACCTTCATTCCGACCACTTCGGCGATATGGATGCGTTGTTTATCGGTGGCGCCCTCATGGGTCGGCAGAAACCGCTCCGTGTCTGGGGGCCGAGCGGCGACACCCCGGAGCGGGGCACGGCCTACGCGCTGGATCATCTCTACAAAGCGCTGACCTGGGACCTCGACGGCCGCAAGGGAATCACCGACGCGCGAGGATACGTTCCCTTTGAAGTGACCGAGTTCGATTACAAGGGCATCAATGAGATCGTCTATCAGGAAAACGGCGTGACGATCCGGACGATCCCGGCCATCCACTCTCTGGACGGACCCGTGAGTTACATCCTCGAGTGGAACGGTTTCAAATTCGTATTCGGAGGCGATACCTACCCTAACAAGTGGTTCGCGGAATATGCGAAAGATGCCGACCTTGTCATTCACGAGTGTTTCATCACCGTTCCTGCCCTGGTTGAAAAGTTCAAATTCACCCCACAAGGCGCGCTGGATGTGGGCACCCAGGTCCACACGGCTCCCGAGGCGTATGGGAAAATGATGTCGATCGTTAAGCCTCGGATGGCGGTCGCCTTTCACTTCTTCAATGACTTTGACACAGCACCGGATATAGAAAAACGCATTCGGACGACCTACGATGGCCCGCTGAGCCTTTCCACGGATTACATGGTGTGGAACATCACCAAGGACGAGGTCCGCACGCGAATGACTGTCTTTGATGAAGATGTCTGGCCGCCTCAGCCTACCGAGAAGCCCCTCGTGCCCGATCCCACACTCAGAATTCCGTTTTCGGATCTCATATCGAACGGCAAGTATGACATGAAAGACGTGATTCAGCCCATCTATGACGAGACCAACAAGAAGTATGGCATCAAAGAGACACAAGACTGAACGTTGATGCGCTACCGCATTTGAGCACCGCTCAAGTGCGGCCAGAGTGTTCGTCCTAGCGGCTTGTCCTTCAGTAGATCGTTTCCTGCTCATTGCCCGTCCCTTCATTTGAGCCACTGGCCTGGGTTGGAGAGGGTTCAATATGGTTGTGATCGGTTCGCGGCGGTCACCGTGCCTCGCCCTGGAAGAGGCGAGCGAGCAACTGAAGTCGATTACGATATGCGAGAGAATGTCCACCCCGGTAGCCAGTGGATCACTTTCCATGATGGCTGCCTTTGATCTGGCCAAGTTTGAATTCTTGTTTCAAGGGTTGCCTCAACTCAAGGGAGAAGAACTCGTCGATCGATTCTACGATGGGGTGGTAATCTGGACGGCGGGTCTCTATGGATAAGGGTAGTTTATGACTGTGCCATTTTGCACCCCCTCAATCCCGGTAGGACCGACGCACCGATAAGAACTCCTTGAAAAAGCAAATTCCTGTCAGTAGATGAGACAGATTACAAATTGTATAAGGATCCTGATTTGTTTCATGTGCATTTGCCGGACGGGTTACTGTGAATCTCCTGATACGGCTGAAGAAACAACCAAGCCTAGTAATGCATTAGATTCGCAAATGCTCGGACTTCGCCCTTCGGGATGGGATCCGGGTATGACAAAAGCCCGGTCTGGAAAATCCAGCCGGGCTCCGTACAAATCGATCGCAATCGACTAGCTTAGTTAAGCGATGTTTACACCGTGGAAATCGTGCCATTCTTGGCTGACCCCGTGACGTGTTGCGAGACGGTCGATGTTGGGCGTCTTCGCATTGGGATGGCCTCCCAGATGCCCGACCCAGTCGCGCAAGTCATCGACCGTGATGAAGAGCACGTTGGGTTGATCATTTCCCTGAGCGGTGAGGACAAGAAAGAGGAAAGGCGATAGGAGGGTAAAGAGGAAGGACCTCATGGGGAATTCACTCTGGGATGACTGAGGTCGAATTATTGTCTATCGCGACCGTCATTTCCTGCCTGACCATAAATCCTCTGCGGGATCATAATCAGGATTGGGGGTCATCATCTGCGCATCGACCTCTTGGCGCCATTGATGAAGTTTCGCTGTGAGCTCTTTGGTTTTCTCGGCTTCAATCTCTGACAAATCGTTTTGCTCACCGATGTCATTCACCAAATTGAATAGCTGAACGCTGCCGTTTTCAAAATATTCGAGCAGCTTGTAATCCCCATCACGAATGGCACCACCCGGACTTTGCATCCCATGATTGCTGTAGTGTGGGAAATGCCAATAGATGGGACCACGGTCCATCTCTTCCCCGCGCACTAAGCGGGTGAAACTTTTCCCGTCAATGTCATGGGTTCCATTTTTCACACCGACCATTTCAAGAATTGTGGGGAAAAAGTCGGTGCTGATGACAGGTTCATCACAAACCGTTCCAACTTTTCCATGATGCGGCCATTTCACGATCAGAGGGACTCGAATGCCGCCTTCATAGAGCCAGCCCTTGGCACCACGCAGGGGGAGATTTGAAGAGGATGTGACGCCATCTAACTTCTCTTTAGGCACCGTGGCGCTCTTCGGAGTTCCGTTCATGGCAGACATACCGCCGTTGTCCGACATGAAGAAGACAATGGTGTTGTCCTCAAGGCCATGCTCCTTCAATTTTGCCATGAGCGTCCCCAGGCTCTGATCGACACTCTCAACCATCCCGGCGAGCTGAACATTGTCCTGTTTCTGTTTCACCTTCACGAGATCGTTCGGATAGGATTGGTAGGTATCCGCATATTCCGGCAGCTTTAACAATGCGTCCAGCTCAGCCCTGGAGGGATAGGTTGGGCTGTCAGGATTTCCTTCAAGAATGTAGTCGGGGCCGGATTGAGGTGGCATGCTGGCCAGTTTCTTTTCATATTTTTCAACCAGATCGGGCCTGCCTTGAATCGGGTCATGCACAGAGAAATGGGACATATACAATAGAAACGGCTTGTCCTTATTATCGTCAATATACTGGGCCGCCAATTCAGCTAAACGGTCGGTTACATACTCGCCCTCATCGAGTCCCGGGATTGTATCAGGGTTAAGAAAACCTCTTTTCCCGAGATTTGAATTCACCGAATGGGGTTCATGAATATCAAAGCCGTGTTCAGTCGGATTGGTCTCTGCTCCAAGGTGCCATTTTCCAAACAAGGCGGTGGCATAGCCTGCTTCTTTCAACACTTCAGCAAGGGTCGTTTCTTCAGGATCTAGACTCATGGCTTTTTCAGGATTCAATAAGACCTGGTAGGGACGGTTCCCTCTGCCATTGAGCCAATCGGTAAGATTGAGCGTTGCCGGGTATTTTCCGGTCAGGATACTCGCCCTTGTCGGCGAGCACACGTGACAGGCGGCATAGCCGTCGGTGAACCGGACTCCCTCTGCCGCGAGCTGATCGATATTCGGCGTGTCGTAAAACGAACTTCCATTGCAGCCGACGTCGGACCAGCCGAGGTCATCAACGAGGAAGAAGACAATATTAGGTTTCGATTGCTGCGCGCCTGCCAGTAGTGCGCCCGAGGCAAAGGCTAGAAGCAGGGCTGCAATTAGTATAATGTTCAATGGTATTTTCATGTTCAATCCTAGTCCATAGGTTTGAGGCGACGCAGGTTGGTGTCTTGAGAGAAGCGGACAAGTTTTGTTAGAAATTGGCCAACCGTGCCCAGAACACAGCTGGGGACAAAATCACCGATGGGGACAGGCTGGAATGTTGAACTGGGAGCCCAACCCTGTTGGGGCCCAAATTGCCGGTTGGGTGAAAAGTGAAATTTGAAATGTAGTGGCTGAGCCCCTTTAGCGGAGGTTCTCGCCAAATCTCACAAATCGCCCTTCTTCATCTCAGTTACCGCGAATTCCGCTGCCCTTGCTGTCAGAGCCATGAAGGTCAGCGATGGATTCACGCAAGCGATGGAAGTCATGCAGGCGCCATCGGTCATGAAGACATTCTTCGCCGCGTGGATCTGATTGTTTTCGTTGAGGATTGAAGTCTTGGGGTCCCGGCCCATGCGGGCCGTGCCCATTTCGTGGATCGCCGTACCGGGATAAGATTCATTTTCGAAGGTTTTCACATCCTTGAGCCCAGCTGTTTCCAGCATTTCAGCGGCATCGTTCATCATGTCCACGCGCATCATTCTCTCGTTCTCTTTGAATTCGGCATCGAAGACAACAACGGGGATACCCCACTTGTCGAGGTTGTCTTGATCAAGATACATTCGGTTGTCGTGGTAGGGCAGGGTCTCGCCGAATCCGCCGAATCCCATGGTCCATTCGCCGGGAGTGGTGAGCTCGTCTTTGAGTTCAGCTCCGAAGGAGAGTTCCGCGACATTGCGCTCCCAGCCGACACGACTGCCGCCGCCCTGGTAGCCGAAGCCGCGCAGGTAGTCGCGTTTGTCGTCGCCGATGTTTCGATATCTCGGGACGTAAATGCCATTGCCGCGACGACCGTAGAAGTAGCGGTCGAGATCGCCCTCCCAAGTGCCGCCTGCACCGGCGCGAAAATGGTGATCCATCAGATTGTGACCGAGTTCACCCGAGTCATTTCCGAGTCCGTCGGGGAATCGATCGGAGACGGAGTTCATGAGAATTGCGGTGGAGCTGACTGTCGAGGCGCAGACAAAGACGATCTTCGAAAAATACTCGCGATCCTCCTTCGTGACCGAGTCGATCACCTGGACGCCGGTGGCCCTTTGCGTCTCCGCATCGTAGACGATCTCCCTCACGATGGAATCGGGGCGCAGGGTCAGATTTCCTGTGGCTGCGGCAGCGGGCAGGGTGGATGACTGGGTGCTGAAATAGGCGCCAAAGGGACAACCATACGAGCAGCGATTTCGATACATGCAGGGACTGCGGCCCACACCGATCTGGGCTTCACCGGCCTTGGACAAGTTGGCGACGCGGCCGATGGTCATGTTGCGGTTCGGGTAGGATTTCTCAATGCGTTTTCGGACTTCCTTCTCGACGAAAAACATGTCCATGGGAGGGAGGAATTCGCTGTCGGGTAACTGGGGCAGACCCAGTGCTTCTCCGGAGATGCCGGCGAACTTTTCCACATAGGAATACCAGGGAGCAATGTCCTGGTAGCGAATTGGCCAGTCGATCGCGACCCCTTCCTTGGCGTTGGCCTCAAAATCGATATCGCTGAGCCGATAGCACTGTCGACCCCACATGATGGATTTTCCGCCGACGATGTCGGGGCGATACCAGTCGAAGCGTTTCTTCTCTTCATAGAGAGAATCGGTATCTTTCATCCAGTATTTCTCCGTCATTTCGTTGTACGGATAATCGCGTGCCAGCTTGGGGTGCGTCTCGGCCTGCTCGGTGGTGATGAGGCCGTTGTATTTCGTCTCCCACGGCGCCTTCATCGCATTCTCGTAGTCGACGATGTGATTGAGTTCTTTACCTCGCTCGAGCATCAGAACGCGCAGCCCTTTTTCGGTGAGCTCTTTAGCGGCCCAGCCGCCCGATACTCCCGACCCGATGACGATGGCGTCGTAGGTATTGGCCTTGTCGGCTTCGATATTGAGATTTGGCATGGTTGGAAAGTGGTAGTGAGTTAAGCAGAATTAATGACCGGGCGGGCCCAGGTCTGGCCCTTTTTGGTGACGGCCCAGGCTTTTTGTCCCGGCTTAAAGGGGACGTCGCCTTCGAACTTCCCGGGAATGGGCAAATACTCGAGGGCCTGAGTGGCTCCGATCTCCGATGTGAAATAGCCGACCACCGTGAATTTTCGCATCTGTTTGAAAAAGGTTTTGTTCGATTCAGTGGCGTCTTGAACGACTGCAATTTTTTGCTCGGGAGTCAGGCCCACGAATCCATTGCCGTGAGCCGCCTGACTGGCCTCGTTGATTTTGGCGAGGTCGGCGTAAAAGGTTTCCTGATCTTCGAGTTCATAGCAATCCCGCAACACGCGTATGATGAACTGCTCGACTTCAGCGGCCTTCGCCCCCGGTGTATCGGTCGTCGGGATGATGACGTCGGCCAGTTCCGCGAGCAGCGCGGTTTGCGCCTCTGTTACTTCTACGCTGGCGCCTTCATTCAAAACCTGTCCCATCACCCCTGCTGTCATTTGGGTGCTCAGGGCACCTCCCAGCATCAGGGAGATTCGTTCGAGTGCTTCACGGCGTTTGATCATGAGAGGAATATGATGGGGGAGAAAGCAGGTAGGGGTCAAGTGATTGAGGAGGATGATGTCGAAAGGGAATCTAGCCAAGTTGTTGGGTAATGGCTGATTGGTGGTCGGTTGCTCGAACTGGAGGCGGTAGGTAGCAGGGCTGTAGGAGAAGCTGACTTCCTCCTGTCACTGATTGGCTTGCCTGGCGGAGGTGAGTTCGGTAGAATTTCCACTCGATGAAAGAACTCTTCCGCGAATTCGACTTTACCAAGGTGGGTTACTACCAATCGATTATTGAGTCGCAGGGAATTGAGACGTTTGTTAAAAATCGCGATGTTTCAGGTCTTGCCGGTGAGGCCTCGATCATGCCGGACCTCTGGCCCACCCTCTGTGTGATTAAGGAGGAGGACTACGATAGGGCAATGCAGATAATCCGGGACAGTGTCAGTGCAAACGCCGAGCGAGCTGATATTGAGGTGGACTGCCCTGCCTGCGCTGAAAAGAACCCCGGCAATTTCGATCTTTGCTGGTCGTGCGGAGAGGTGATGTCAGCGGCGGCGGTCCAAGGGTGATCTGCTGAGGGGACTGCGTATCGAAGAAAGTTTGTTCGAAAGTCTGATTCAGATAGCATTCTTCCATGTCTTTGACGTCGAGAGAGAATTTTAGTGTGACAGGGGAGGGGATTCGCTCTTGGCGATCAAGTCGCGGCTTGGGCCTTTTCACGAGACTCTGTGCGATCGTTTTAGGCGTCTGGGCTGCTACATTCTGCGGAGCGGCACCACCGAACATCCTCTTTATTCTGGCTGACGATCTGGGATACGGGGATGCGGGCTGCTACGGCGCGACTGACCTGGCCACGCCCCACCTGGACCGACTCGCGAAGGAGGGGATTCGTTTCACTGATGCCTATGCGAATGGGCCGGTTTGCTCCCCGACTCGTATGGCCTTCCTCACCGGGCGCTATCAACAGCGCTACGGCATGGACAATGCGCTCTACTATCAGGAACTCGGGCGCGGCCTGCCTGGGGGCGGGGATACTATCGCGACCCGTCTCCGGGAGGCTGGCTATGCCACGGGACTGTCAGGAAAGTGGCATGTTGGTTACGATCAGGAGAGGCAGCCGCTCCAGCAGGGCTTTGATCATTTCTTTGGGTTGCTGGGGGGAAACCACCACTACTTCGATCACATGGATCGGATTGGCGTCCCGGACCTCTGGCTGGGCAATGAGGCCGTCGAGCGGGAAGGGTATTCGACCCGGCTGATCACCGATGAGGCCCTGACGTTCATCGAAGCGAATCGGGAACGGCCTTTCTTTCTCTATCTTTCCCATGCGGCGCCGCACTTTCCCTGGCAGGGGCCTGATGATGTCGATAAGATGGTGAAGCCCAAAGATAAGTCCTGGCAAACCGGCGACCGTGAAACCTACGTCGCTATGGTCGAGTCCATGGATGCAGAGATTGGTCGCGTGCTTGAACGGCTCGATAAACTGGGGCTCGCCGAGACGACTCTGGTCGTCTTTACCTCCGATAATGGAGGACATGTCTACAGCCGCAATGCGCCGCTCCGGGGAGAGAAGTCCACCCTTTGGGAAGGGGGGATTCGGGTGCCTTGTATTGCCCGGTGGCCGGGTGTCATTTCGGCAGGATCAACGACGGATCAAGTGATCATCACGATGGATTGGACGGCGACCTTTGCCGCGATTGCCGGAGAGCAGGCATTTCGACCCGGTGACGATGGGCTGAATCTCTCGGCGATGATGCAGGGGAAGGGCGGGAACGTTGAACGCACCCTTTTCTGGCGTCAGAAGCCGGGACCCGTTCGCAAGAGCGTGCCGCGAGCACATGCGATCCGGCACGGCCGGTGGAAGCTGTATGAGTCAGAGAGCGATGGAGTGCTTCTCTTTGATCTGACGAGGGACCCTGGCGAAACCACTAATTTGAGCGAGGATAGACCTGCGCTGGTGGGGGAGCTGGGGGAGCTTTATGAGGAGTGGGAGAAAAGGTTTGCTGATCAGTGAATTATGTCTCTGGCAGAGATTGGCTACTTTAGTAATTTTTCCTTCACCTCAGTCGGAAGGTTGCTGCTCCGTATCCACTGTGAGGCAGAGGTGGGATCGTAGCCTTTCCAGATACGGGCCACCTGTTGGACAGCATCGCTACTGCCCTGTTGGTCAGAAATTTCTCCGGCCCAGGTAAGTGCTGATTTAGGATCAATTTTGGCAATGTTAGATGAAAACTGGGCGATGGCCTTGTCTCTCGCTTTTCCAACCTGCACACTGTTGAGCCATTTGGCCGCTCCGGAGGGATCGAAATTTACCCAGGACGAAATGAGAGAGCTGTAGGAATCTTCTTTGAGTTTTCCTTCCGGTAGTTGAACGGTCCAAGTCGCAGCGGCATCGATATCCTGATTGCTCCATTGTCGCAACAGCGAAGGCAGTACCTTGTCCTGGCTTTCTTCGCTCTCCAGATTACTCAGTACCCAGGTGATCGCATCCGCCGCATCGTCTGACGCCCAGTTGTAGAGGATGTTTCTGATATCACTCTCCTTCATGGTGTCCTTTTCATCGACCGTATCCAGCACCCATGTGGCCGCTTTCTCGGGGTCTTCCTCCGCCCAACGTCTGATGACACCCGATCGAGCCGACTGCCGCCCGCGCCCTTCCGGGAGTGTCTCAATCCAATTCAGAGAATACTCAATGTCTTCGCCTCGCAGCAGATTGGCTACGTTTCTGAGAGCCGTCTGATAGGCTGCGGGGTCTTTGATTCGGTCCAGGAGTGCCATCGCCTTGTCGGTGTCGTGTGTGCCCACCTGACTGATGAGACCAGAGAGAGCGTTGTTTCGAGCGGCTCCCAATTCCATTTCTTCGTGAGCTACGGTAAAGGCACGTTCAGGGTCGATACGGGCCCAATTTCGCAATATGACGGAGAGAGTACGATTTCTCGTTGCGGGGCCGAGAGCGTTCATGGCCAGGTGGTAGGCTTCTTCGGGGGACTCTCTGGAGAGGTCGTTCATCACTTGGCTCAATGCGCCTTCGCGTTCGCTGCCTTCAGGCATGCTGTGGGCCAAGCGGATGGCTTCTTCGGAATCGCTTTGACCTATCGCAATAACGACTGACTTCTGTGCCTCGGCTTTGCTTTTGCTGTCAGGCAAGCTGAGAGCCCACTTCCAGGTCGCATCAGGGTCCTCACTCGCCCATCGAGATGCAATCTGTCTGAACGCGTTTTCCCTGTCCTGCTTACTTTCCAGCTGTGCCGCTCTTCCGGCAGCGGCGGCAGGGTCAATCTCGGCCCAAACGGACATAATCGAAGAAACGGTGCCGCTGTACTGTTGTCGCGGAAACAAGGAACCTTTCGCGGTTTGCAGAGCGCCTTCGGGATCAACGCGGGCCATGGCTCGTAGCATATTTGAGCCTACCTGACTGGCAAGCGAATCATCGTCTTGAGCCTCCAGCCATGAAAGCGCCTCAGCCGGGTCTTTTCCTGCCCACTGAGCAGCGATGTTCCTCCGGTATGACTCAGCATAGGAGCCTGTTTGCTCTAATGCCGAATTCATAGCGGCTTCTGGATCTCTTCCTGCCCATTTTTCATAGACTGCCGTCATCATCTCATACTGGCTGTGTCCTTTTTGGTTGGCACGGATGCGGTCCAGTGACGCTTCAAATCCTGTTGAAGGAATGGCATCGGCGAATGCGATCAGTTCGCCCATGCGCTTGTAGCTGTTGTGCGGATCCTTGATCACTTTGGCCGCTCTTGCCATGGAGGCTTCAAAGTTATGGGTGGAGGTCGGGGCCTCTGGATCTGGCTCCCATGTTTTAACAGCGGAGCTGCCCTCATCGGCCAGGGCGACTTCTTCCAGTTTGCCCGATTGTGCTCCGGCGAGAAACCCAATCAGAATCCCGGCGCAGAGAATTAGCCCAGCGCCAATCCATGAAATTCCACTCTTTGGTGTTTGCTCTGCCATCTCTTCTGGTCCCCGTCCTGCTCTCGTGAATCCATCAGATTCGGAGAGGGGCGTCAAGCCCGCGAAAGAGTATGAGGCGTCCTCAATCAGAGAATTTCTGTAAGCAATCACAGACAAGTCTGTCTAGTGTGCTTGTAACCGCAATTTACTGACTTAAAAACCAATCTAATTGACTTAAAAAATGAATCTTACTCAACGACCACCCCGCAGTGCCCGTGTCCGTCTCGGCGGCTATGTAATTCTGCCGCGTATGCTCGACAAATGTCGTGCTGAGCTCGATGGAAACAACGGCGAGTATCACTACAACTGCCCGCTCGACCAGCGCTTTCTAAGTTACGCCGGAGTAGACCCTGACGAGCTCAAGGCAGAAGTGGCTAAGGGCCATGGTGATGGTGTGATCTTGAATTGGATCGGCAGCCACTCCTCCAATCCGCATGATGATCATGAGATCGCCCAGTGGTCCGCCTTCCGCGAAGCCTCCTCCCCGGCCGACAATGAGAGCCGGGAGTTTGCCAGCGAACTTGTCGCTGGAGCCGGCGGATCTGAACGTGAGGATGTCTCTACCTGGTTCGATATCCTCGACCTGGACGATCACTCAGCCTACGGTGGCAAAGCCTGAATTCCCAGGGGGGCAATTATTCAGTAATACCGTTCATTAGACGATGAGGGATCAAGTCGCCCTCATCGCGAGAGATTCGCTAAAGGTCGATGGAGGTTTTGTCGCTCAATAGACAAGCCAGTTGAGTCGTGAGACCCACTTTTAGATATGAAAAATCCAACTGTATCCAATCTTCTTCAGCCTACGAAAATAGGTGCTTGGGAGATTCCTAACCGAATCATCATGGCTCCCCTGACGCGCTGTCGGTCCAGCGAAGGTCGGGTGCCGAATGCAATGATGGCGACATATTACGCTCAGCGCGCCTCAGCCGGTTTGATCATCTCAGAGGCGACTTCGGTGTCGCCCATGGGAGTGGGCTATCCCAACACGCCTGGCATCTGGTCGGAGGCTCAGGTGGCGGGGTGGACGCTCGTGACTGATGCCGTCCATCGCGCCGGAGGCAGGATCCTATTGCAACTCTGGCATGTGGGTCGAATGTCGGATCCTCTCTATCTCGACGGCAAATTGCCAGAGGCGCCCAGTGCGGTTCGACCGGCAGGGCACGTGAGCCTGGTCCGGCCGGAGAAGGGATTCGTAACACCCCGTGCGCTGAATCTTGAAGAGATTCCCGGGATCGTGGAGTCGTATCGTCAGGGCGCTGAAAACGCGAAGCGCGCTGGTTTTGATGGCGTTGAGATTCACGGCGCCAACGGGTATCTGTTGGATCAGTTCCTTCAGGACAGCACCAACCTTCGCACGGACGAATATGGCGGTTCGATTGAAAATCGAGCTCGGCTCATGCTTGAGGTGGTCGATGCGACCATCAGGGTGTGGGGCGCTGACCGTGTCGGGCTGCATCTCGCTCCGCGTGGTGATGCCCATGACATGGGCGACTCCAATCCTGCAGAGACTTTCGGCTATGTGGC
>CAXBHX010000047.1:0-43208 GCA_963975655.1 uncultured Verrucomicrobiales bacterium | reverse complement strand
ACGTCAGTTTAGGTCTGTTCGACCACTAGTGGTTGGTGGCACTGACGACAATCAACTGATGGATTTGCCTGGGAAGGATAGCGCCCTAGTAGAGTCCCCACTTTTTCAGATCCAAATGGAAAACGGGCTGACGCACCGCTCTCTGCTTGTAACTTCTTGATGTGTATCCTGATTGCATCTAGATAATAACTGATGTCGTCAAAGCTCTTTGAAATTCTTACTGAATCACGAATTCGTGAATGGGAAGAGGGCAAATCTGAGCGCAGCCGCAAGCCGGCGGCTGAGCCCTGGCAGGAAAGGGAATCATACGACCAGCAGTTGCTGGGTGAGATCACGAATCTCCTGGAACGGGCGAATACCCTCCCTGCGTCAGATGAGGGGCGATCGCAGGACCTGAACCGCGCCCGGGAACTCGAAGTCCAGTTAATGGCATCCCTCGAAAAGAGGGGGCTGATGCTCACCGCTAAACGCATTTCCGACGAACTGGGTGTTCTCCGGCGGAAAGAGACATCAAAGTCTCAAACCAGTTAGAATTCGGAGGGCAGGTTAACTGCCTTCTGTGAGTTCTGATTTCGGGGTTCATCGCCGCAGGAAGACCTTCCATGGTGCTGAAGCCAGCGGAGCACATCCGGACTGGTGAGGTGGACAAAGGGGGAACTCTTCCTCGTCTTTCGCTTCTCACTTTGCGACGATCCGGATCTGACGGTCGCAATTACGCCCATTGCTGAACTCATTCCTGACACGACGCTCATCCATGAATTTCCACCTTCGACTGTTGATACTATCGATTGCTCTGGCTGCTTTCTGCAATCATGCCACCGCCGATCCCGCTGAGATCTTGAACTCGGCCAATATCCCCGGGGGGCTCGTTGTTCATCTGGGATGTGGAGATGGAAGTGAAACGGGGGACTATCTCGCTGGTGAAGGGTTTCGCGTGCATGGTCTCGATGCCAGTGCAAAGAACGTGTCCAAAGCACGCAGTCGCTTCCTGAAAAGCGGCGACTACGGACCGATTGCGATCGATCAGCTTCGGGCGAAGTCATTGCCCTACGCGAATAATCTGGTCAATCTGCTGGTGGCTGAGAGCGGGGATCTGACGACGGACGCTGAAATTCTTCGAGTATTGGTTCCGGAGGGACAGGCCTGGATTCGCGACGGCGACCAGTGGAGGCAGCTGAAAAAGGAGCGTCCCGACTCGATGGATGACTGGCAGCACTACCTGCGCTCTCCGGACAACAATCCCGTCTCAACGGATTCTATGATCGGCCCTCCCAATCAGATCCAGTGGATGGCGACGCCAAAATTTTCCCGGGCTCATGAACAGCAGGCCAGCTTCAGTGCGGCCGTGTCCGACGGAGGTCTGATGTTTTATATTCTCGACGATGCCCCCCGGGTCGATATTCGACTTCCGAGCGAGTGGTATGTCATCGCTCGCGATGGCTTCAATGGCGTTGAGCTGTGGCGTCGCAGGATGGGAGACTGGGTGAATCAGTTTCGCCGCTTCCGGGCCGGTCCGGCGAGTCTACCTTTTCGACTCGTCGCGGCGGAGGGCAAAGTCTTTGTGACGATGGACTTCACTGATCCTGTTTCAGTGCTCGATGCAGCTACGGGAGAGACGATTCGGACGATTCCGGGATCGGAGAAGACGAAGCAGATCATGTACGAGGACGGAGTGCTGACGCTGCTGATCGATGAGGAAGTGGATCAGCATGATGAGATTGATGCCGCGAGACGCCGTGGAGAGTTCATGCCGCATCACTGCAAGATCATGAAGGCCCTCGTCTACAGCGGTGAAGTCCTGTGGGAGCACAAGATCGATGAATTGGTTTTCCCTTGCCTCGCCCTGAAGAACGGCAAGGTTTTCGGGCAAACGCCCGATCGGGTTTTCTCCATGGATTGGGAAACAGGAGAGGAGGCCTGGAGCGCTGAGTTCTCGGCGGAGTTACCTGTCTCAAAAGGGAAGCTCGCGACGGGTGAGATGCAGTGGGAATCTCCCAGTATCGTCGTCAATGATAGTGTCGTCCTGGCTGCTGATTTCAAAAAAGTGCACGCCTATGATGTGAATGGCGGCGAACTGAAGTGGGAGGGGAAGAGTAAACAGGAATACAACGCGCCGCCCGACTTGATGTTGGTCGGTGAGGATCTCTGGATGCGGGGCAACGGATCCCGGGTGGCGATTAATCCCAGCAGTGGTGAAGTCAAAACGGAGATTCAAACCTCGAAGCCATACATGCACCCGCGCTGCTATCGCGGCAAGGCGGTGGGCGATTTTATGCTCTTCGGAGAGATGGGCGTGCAGATGGTCAATTCGGTGACCGGCGATGTTCAGGAGAATGACTGGATCCGGGGCACTTGCCAGTTTGGTGTGATGCCGGCCAACGGCCTGCTCTATGTGCCGCCCGATTCCTGCGCCTGCAACATGAAGTCAAAGTTGAGCGGGCTTTACGCGTTTGCTTCATCGGCTACTGCAACCTCTGGATCGGGGGATGGCAAAGCCGCTCGATTTGAAAAAGGACCGGCATTTGAATCCATTGGGAAAGGTGAGGGTTCCGGGGGAGAAGCCGACTGGCCTACCTTTCGGGGAAGTGCCGGTCGGACGGGTATTTCGTCTACGGTCGTTCCTTCCGGGTTGAGCCAAGCGTGGAAAGTTGAGATCGGCGGAGAGCTTACCAGTCCTGTCGTGGCCGAAGGAAATTTCTATGTAGCGGCCAAGGATCAACATACGATTCACGCGTTAGACGCAGGGACGGGCGAAGCGCAATGGACCTACACGGCAGGTGGTCGAATTGATTCACCTCCGACGATTTTCGAAGGAGCTGTCTACTTTGGTTCGACTGACGGCTGGGTTTACGCGGTGAATGCGCAAGATGGCGAGCTTGCGTGGCGCTTTCGGGCGGCTCCGGAAGAACGGCTGGTGTCGATTCGAGGACAGTTGGAGTCGGCCTGGCCGGTGCACGGGTCGGTCTTGATTCAAAATGGCGAGTTAGTTTGCTCCGCCGGTCGATCCTCCTATCTCGATGGTGGTATCCGTCTTTATAAACTCGATCCGGCCACCGGGGAAAGACTTGAGGAGTCCACGATCTGGAGTCCTGATGAAACGGGGAAACAAGATGTTCCGACGCCCGAGAATAAGAAAGATGTGCACGGTGTTCTCTCTGATGTGCTGGTGGCTGACGGTGGCGAACTCTACATGCGGCATCTCAAGCTGGATTTTGAAACAGCGGATGAATCGGGGACTGGCGTTCATTTGTTCTCGCCTCTGGGCTTGCTTGACGACACCTGGTGGCATCGAGCCTACTGGATGGTGAACGATAAGTTTCAATCCCACTGGAGCGGCTGGTGGAAGGAAGGTAATAAGGTCGCTTCGGGACGTATTTTGTCTTATGACACTGATCAGATTTATGGCTTTGGCAGGGATAAGTATCCCGGAGGTAATACGGGCCAGTGGCGCGGAGGTGAAAAGTATCAGCTCTTTGCCTATGACCGGGGAGAAGAACCTCCTCAGGAGGTGATCGACCGCAAAGGAAAAAAAGTGAAAGAGCCGGCTCAGCCCACGGTTGAATACCGTTGGACGACTGATGTGCCTCTGCTCGCTACCGCCTTGGTGGCCACTCCGGATGCTGTTTTCATCGCCGGTCCTCCGGACGGGTTCAGTGCGCTGGGTGAAGGCGAAGAGGCCTTGGAACTTAAGAATGTCGAGTCGGCTCTGGGAGCCTGGCGTGGTGAAGACGGTGGCATCCTATACGCCGCGGACGCGGTCAGCGGGAAGGAGTTGGCCCATATCAAGCTGTCTTCCCCAACGGTGTTCGATGGAATGGCGGCGGCGAATGAAAGCCTTTTCTTGAGCCTGCAGGATGGATCAGTGGTATGTCTGGAAGGCAGTGAGCTCTAAAGCCTCTGGATTCTGTGGGAGGCTGGCCTGAATTTGCATCGAAACGTTGAATGACTTCACCATCATCCTCACTTCCCGATATTCAAAATCGGGCTGACCTTCGTATCATCGTCGACTCTTTCTACGGGAAGGTTCGCGCTGATGATTTACTGGGATTTATCTTCGACGATCTAGCGGATATCGACTGGGAAACGCACTTGCCGAAGATGGTCGATTTTTGGGAGACGATGATATTTCGCTCCGGCTCCTACAAGGGAAACCCTTTGAAGCCGCATCTGGAGATCAGTAGCAAGACGAAGATTGGGCGAGCCCAGTTCGATCGTTGGCAGGCGCTATTTTTCGCGACCGTGGATGAGCAGTTCTCAGGCGAGAACGCTGAGCACATCAAACGTTCTGCTGCTGATATGGCCCGGGTCATGCTTTCCCGAATCACTGGCGATCCGATCGACTTCTCATTTGCACCCGGTTCACCACGGCCGGATCCCGCGTGATCACTGTCACACTTTTTGCAGCTTGCTGACCCGGCCGGTGACGACCCATTCAGCGACGAAGATATTTCCGTCCTGATCGAAACAGGCATCGTGAGGGTGAACGAATCTCCCTGGCTGCCACAACTCGCGTTTGCCTCGCATCCCGATCTTTTTGTCCAGCGCCTGAGCGCGCCAGGCCTCGTCATCACCAAGCTGGGTGATGACCTTGTTGTCCTTGTCCAGCAGAGTGATCCGGGCATGGAGGTCAGGGACCAACATCACGTCTCCTTGTATGTCGATATCTGCGGGGAAGAGAAATCCGTCGAGTGTTTTAAGATGATTTCCATCCATGTCGAACCACTGAAGCCGTTTGTTGGCACGGTCAGCGACCACTAGTTTCGGGGTGCCGTCACGATCGTCGAGCCACTGCCCGTGGGGAGTCGTGAACTGCCCGTCCCCGGTGCCTTTTCCTCCAATGGCGCGGACGAACTTGTCGTTCTTGTCGTATTCGAAAAGATAGTGACTGCCGTAGCCATCGCCCAGGTAGTAGCCGCCATCCGGACGGAAGCTCATGTTGGTGGGGCGGAACTTTGTTTTCTGGTCTGCGAAAACATCGCTGTCTTCTTCGAGCGCTTTGCGGTCTTTCTTCCAAACAACTTCTCCGCCTTTGGTGATTTTAGCAAAGTTCAGGTCGCTGTTGTTAGGGGAGAGATAGATGAACTCCTCTCCGCCTTCGGTTCGGAAATCGATTCCGTGCCCGCTGCATTGCTCGGCCTTTGTCTTGGGATTGGTGGTTCGGTGTATCCCTCCGCCGAGTGTTTTCACAAACTTCCCGTCGGGGTCGAAAACAAAGATCGACTCTGGACCCCCCTGGTGGGTGACATAGATCAATCCGTCCGAATCGATGGCGATGCCGTGGGTGGCACCCCCGTAGTGATATCCTTCTGGTAGACTGTCAGTTCCCCAGTCATGGGTGCACTCGTAGGTGTGGTCACCTGATCCGACGATAGGTCCTGACTGAGGTGATGGCGTGGGCGGATCAGGAGCCTCGGGCATAGTATCTGCCTCACTGGAATCTGAGCCACTCTTCTTTGCGCATTGAATGTTGAACCCGCCTAAAGCGATGGCGGCAGCGGCTCTGCCGGAGGATTTGAGCAGGCGTCGACGTGAGGTTGAAGAGGTTTCATCTTTCTGGAATTCAGCTCTCATAGCCGGATGATGAAGGTTGGAGAATCTGCGACAAGTCTCGATTCTATACGGGAATAGGTTCCGTAAGGAGGTTCTTTGCTGGACAAATGGGCTCAATACGTCGAAATGGGCGAAATGAGAAAGACATTTCCGCTGGACGCCTCCGGCCACAAGCCTGCTCGTGTAATTGAGTCGATCAAGAATGATATTCGCAAGTATGTGAAGCGTGAGCGGCGCAAGGACCTGCCTGAAACGGTGGACTTTTGGGATTTTGACTGCCGGGTAGGGGTCGATGCTGAGAGTGCTGAGGGGGTTCACTTGGCGGTGATCAACGCAGCCATTGATACGGCCTCACAAGCAGAGGGGACGACTGTCTATGTTGAGGTTCTGACGAAGCAGGGCTTCCGGACGTCGAAGCCGAGGGAGATAGCTCCCAGTATTTCACCTCCTGAGAAAACGGATTCGGTTGAAGATGCCGACCCGAATGACGGGACTGACGCGGAGTAGGTGAAATTCCTCCTCAGGCGATCAAGGTGACGCCCCGGCTGGTGGCAGCAGGATTCGTGTGGGGCCAATCAGCGCTAGCGAAGGCTCAGGGAATCTCCACTTCGGTGATGGAAGCCCAGCCGTTGCCTAAGGCATCGACACGGATACGCAGGAATTTGGCCTCAGCTGAGAATTCGTGAACATGTGATTGGCGATTGTCGCGATCGCCTGACATTCCGCCTACGGCACTCCATTGTTTGCCATCGTCGGAGACCTCGATCTGATGGTCAAACCAGGTGGCATTTCTCCATTGGATGGTGACGCCGGTGAGTTCGCGGATCTGAGGGAACTCAATCTGCCACCACTGCGGGACTGATTCGCCGTCTGCGGCCCAGCGGGTATTGTTGCGTCCGTCAATGGCGTTGGCTGGTTCGTTTCCTTTCTGAAAGGAGGAAGCGGAGACTTCTCCCTGCGGGGTTGAGATTTTTGCCGGGCGCTTGCCGCCTTTGTTGGTGGGTGCGACAAAATTGGGGTCGTATTCCGGATGGGGAGCCATCATCTGAGCACCGACAGACTTTCTCCATGCATTGAGATTGGAAAGGAGTTTCTGTGCCTTCTCCGGCTGTGATGCGGCTAGATTGGTGGTTTCGGCAGGATCGTTCTTGAGGTCGTAGAGTTCGAGGTCGCCCGTTTCGAAAAACTCGATCAGCTTGAAATTGCCCTGACGAATCGCGCCGTAGGGCTTGGTTTTGTGATAGTGGGGGTAGTGCCAGTAAAGGGTGTCGCGGTCGAGAGTGTCGGATTCGCCAGTGAGCAGAGGGGTGATGTCGAGGCCGTCGAGGTGGGCTTCGGGCTTCGCTGGTAGATCGGCCATGGCCAACATAGTGGGATAAAAGTCAGTGCCGATGACGGGGACGTCGCAGGTGGTGCCCGGCTCGACTTTGCCGGGCCACTTCACAATGATGGGCTCACGGGTGCCGCCTTCGTGAGAGAAGCCTTTGGCCTCGCGGAGGCCTCCTGAGCTCTGTTCGGAAGTGCCACCGTTGTCGGCGGTGAAGATGATGACGGTGTTCTCAGCAATGCCGGATTCCTCCAGTTGCTCCAGCACGCGCCCGACACTGTCGTCGAGGCTTTCGATCATGCCGGCATAGGGAGCGTTGACCTTTTCGTTGCGAGTGTTCTCAAAGGTTTTGGCCTTGTTGGTGTATTTCTCAACCAGTTCCGGCTTGGCCATGATGGGGCCGTGCACGGTGTAGTAGGAGAAGTAGAGCAGGAAGGGATCCTCTTTGTTGTCTGCGATGAAGTTGACGGCTTCGTCAGTGAGGCGATCAGTGAGAAAGTCGCCTTCTTCACCATCATCGAGGTTGGGCATACCGAAGGGAGAAAAGTATTTTCCAGGCCCCTTGGGCTGCCCCCATTCACGTCCGGCGATATTGATGTCGAAGCCGTGGCTCTCGGGGTAGTGCTGAGCGAAGTCGTCGGCACCAATGGGCATGAGGTGCCACTTGCCGGTGAACTGGGTGCGGTAGCCAGCTTCCTGAAACGCTTCAGGTAGGGTGGTGAGTTCGTGATTCATTCGCATGTTCCAATCGGGAATTTGGAGCATGGGGTTGGGCTTTTTGTGGCCGGCGATCCAGTCAGTGAGATGGAGGCGGCCCGGATAGCGTCCGGTCAGGATGGCGGCCCGGCTGGGGGAACACACGGTGCAGGCGGAGTAGCCGTTGGTGAAGAGCATGCCTTCACTGGCAAGGCGGTCGAGGTTGGGCGTTTCGTGAAAGGTGGACCCGTAGGCACCGATGTCGCCCCAGCCGAGATCATCGACGAGGAAGAAAACAAAGTTGGGGCGGGATTCTTCAGCAGCGGCGAGGGGTAGGAAGGTACAGAACGCCAGTATGAGAGCAGGAGGGAGGAGTTTTATCATCGGAGTGAGGTATGGTGGAATGAAACTAGGGGCCTGGCCATGGGTTTCTAGCCCTTTCATGCTACGGATGCGTGACCCGAATCGCATTGACGTTTGTCATTGGGATTGGAACCTTTAGGGAGATGAAGCTCTTGCCACTCAGTTTCGCGTTCTTGATCGGGTGGACGGCTGTGGTGTCTTCGTTTGCGGAGGGAGATGACAACGTAGGTTTTTTTGAATCCCGCATTCGACCGGTTTTGATCGAGAATTGCTACGAGTGTCACTCGATCGAAGCAGGGAAGTCGAAGGCGGGGCTTCTGCTTGATTCGCGAGAGGGCGTTCGAACAGGCGGAGACAACGGACCGGCAGTCGTGCCGGGCGATGTGGAGGTGAGCTTGCTGTATGTGGCCATGAGTCATGCGGATACGGATCTCGAAATGCCTCCGAAGAAGCCGCGTCTGGAGGGTGATATTCTGGCGGACTTTCGCCAGTGGATCGAAATGGGAGCGATTGATCCACGGGATGAGCCCAAGGGAAAGCTAACTGATGCGCCAATCGACTACGAGTCAGGTCGCCAGTTCTGGGCCTTTCAAAAACCGGAATGGCCCGCAGTCCCTCAATCACTGAAACAGCCGCGATGGGCGCAAACAAATCTTGATCGATTCGTGTTGGCTGCTCTGGAGGAGGCCGAGTTGAGCCCCTCGCCGGTATCGGATACCCGAACGTTGTTGCGTCGATTGCACTTTGATCTGGTCGGTCTTCCTCCCACGCTCGAGGAAACGAAGCAGTTTCTTCAAGAGGTAGAAAATTCTTCCCTGGTCGAGGCCTTTGAGCGCCGTGTCGATACTTTGTTAGAGTCGGATCACTACGGTGAACGCTGGGGGCGGCATTGGCTGGATGTGGCGCGTTTTGCAGAGTCGAGCGGAAAGGAATCTAACTTCACTTTTCCTGAGGCATGGAGGTACCGCGACTATGTGATCGACGCCTTCAATGACGATGTGCCGTTTGATCAGTTCATCGCAGAGCAGCTCGCTGGTGACTTGCTCCCGGGCAAAGACAAAGCCGATCAGGCGAGGCTTCAAATTGCGACTGGATTCCTCGCGGTGGGGGCGCGCAGCCTCAACGAGATGAATCGGGCGCAGTACTATGCGGACAATGTGGACGAACAAATTAATGCGACTACTCAGGCTTTCATGGCGTCGACGGTGGCGTGCGCTCGGTGCCATGATCACAAATTTGATCCCTTCCTGATGAAGGACTACTACGCACTCGCTGGCGTATTCAGCAGCAGTGAGACCTTTATCGGCACGGTGGTGGGACCGGATAATGTTGTGGGAGGCGAGCTGATCCATCTTCCGCGCACGGTAGGACTCCCAGTTTTCAATCGGGCGATTCCGGCGAAGAAGGTGGTGGAGTTGAGGGATGAGAAGGCTGATATTTTTCGAAAGCAGAAAGTGGCGCAGGCCTTGGCCGCTACCGCGTTTAAAGAAGGAAAAGATCCCTCAGAGTTCTTCAGCTTGCAGATGGCAGTCGGTAACATCTGGAAGGTAGGTGGTATTGAGGGCAAATTGGCAAAAGTGGATGAGTCGGGTAAGCCTCACGTGATGTGTATGGGGGTAACGGAAGCAGCCTCGATGGAGGACCAGCCGATTTACGATCGAGGCGACATTTCTCAACCAAAAGAGGGGCTGATTCCGCGTGGTTTCCCGGAAGTGATTGTGATGGATGACCCGCCGTTGGTGCAGGAGAGCGGGAGTGGCCGCCTCGAGCTCGCGCAGTGGTTGACTCATCCTGACCACCCGTTGACTGCGCGGGTGCTGGCAAACCGTGTTTGGCGTCATCTCTTTGGAGTGGGGTTGGTGCGGACGATGGATAACTTTGGTTACAATGGGGAGAGGCCCAGTCACCCTGAGTTGCTCGACTTTCTCGCCCTGCGACTGGTTGAGGAACATCAATGGTCGGTGAAGGGATTGATTCGTGAAGTGGTGCTGTCTCAGTCCTACCGGCAGTCTTCGGACTATCGCGAAGATTGCTTTTTGAAGGATCCAGAAAATCGCCTTGTTTGGAGAGTGCCGAAACAACGACTGGAGGCCGAAGCGATTCGCGATGCGATGCTCACCGCCTCAGGTGAATTGGATGCTCAGCGCCCGGAGGGGTCACTCATTGCCCGGCTCGGGGATCGCAATGCGGCTCTGCTAGGATTTGCCAAAGGGGTGCCGGCTGATTTGGATGGAAACACTCATCGATCGGTCTATCTCCCGGTGGTTCGCGATCGCTTGCCAGACGTGCTGGAGTTGTTTGATTTTGCTGAGACCAGTCTGGTGACCGGAAATCGAGAGACTACCAATGTGCCGACGCAGGCACTCTATTTGATGAACAGCGAATTTGTGGGAGCTCGTGCAGCCGCACTGGCGGAACAGGTGAAAGGACTTGATCGGGATGCCGCGATTCGAGCCGTGTTCGAGCGTTGTCTCAGTCGACCACCGGATGAGACCGAAGTGGCGATGGCTGAGGCCTTCTTTGAAACGGCTGCCGCCGGGAGCAGCGGAGGTCTGGATAACTGTTTGAAACAATATTGTCAGGCTGTGCTCAGCACGGCGGAATTTCGTAACCTCGATTGACTCATGGACACTCCCTGGATGCCTTCACGACGCAACGCCCTCAAGACGATGTCTTCCGGGTTTGGCTATCTCGCGTTTGCGAGCTTGGCCGCTAAAGCTGCGGCGAAGGAGTCGGGACTGATGGCCCGGCCCGGCCATTTTCCAGCGAGGGCCAAGCGGGTCATCTTTCTCTGCATGAAGGGTGGGCCCTCTCATGTCGACACCTTTGATTACAAACCTGAATTGCAGAAGCGAAGCGGGGATCGCTGGCGAGGCGGCGCCGCACGATTGCTGGGGCCGAGGGCGGAGTTTTCGCAGCACGGTGAGTCCGGACTGTGGGTGTCGTCTTTGTTTCCCCATCTGGCGAGGGATCATGCCGATGATCTTTGTGTGATCAATAGCATGCACACGGATCTGCCCAATCATCCGCAGGCCTTTGCCCAGTTGCATACGGGGAGTTTTCAGTTTGTGCGCCCCTCTCTGGGAGCTTGGTCACTCTACGGGTTGGGCACTTCGAATGAGAATTTGCCCGGCTTTATCACGTTGAGTCCTCCGGCGGATTTCGGCGGTGCCAGTAACTACGGTAGTGCCTTTCTGCCGGCTGTGTATCAGGGCGCGAAGATCGGAGGAGGCCAGCTGCCAGCACTCTTCTCTGCCTTGACGGGTAAAACTGAGGAGCCCGGTCCGCCGATGAAGAATATCGACGCCGGCCTGTCCCGCTCGGAGCAACGGGCGCAACTCGACCTGATCGCGGGGCTCAATCGGCACAAGCTGAAGACGGATCGCTACAACCCGGAGATCGAGGGGGCGATTGAGTCCTTTGAATTGGCTTATCGAATGCAGGATGAAATCCCCGAAGTGCTGGATCTCAGTTCTGAGCCGGAGTCAGTCCGCAAACTATACGGCGTAGGTGAAGGCGGTAAAAATGAACGATTTGCAAAGCAGTGTCTGCTGGCACGAAGACTGGCAGAGAATGGAGTGCGGTTTGTTGAGGTGACTGCGCCCACCAGCTGGGATCATCACAATCTTTTGGAGAAGAACTTGGGCGACAGTTGCGGGATGGTGGATAGGCCGATTGCTGCGTTGCTGACCGATCTGAAGCGGCGTGGCATGCTGAAGGATACGTTGGTTGTCTGTGCCGGAGAATTTGGAAGAACACCGTATGCTCAGGGCATGGGTGATGGCCGCGATCACAACAACAAAGGCTATTCCATCTGGATGGCCGGCGGAGGGGTGAAGGGTGGCTATGCTCATGGTTCGACGGATGAGTTTGGCTATGCTGCGGTGGATCAGGCGGTGCACATTCATGACCTGCACGCGACGATTCTGCATCTGCTGGGGCTGGATCACGAGCGATTGACCTACAACTATGCAGGTCGCGATTTCCGACTGACGGATGTGTATGGGAATGTGGTGAAGGAAGTGGTTAGTGGTTAGTGGTTAGTGGTTAGTGGTTAGTGGTTAGTGGTTAGTGGTTGTTGGTTGTTGGTTGTTGGTTGTTGGTTGTTGAGGTGTGGGAAAGCCGCGTGTGGCCTGCGTTGTCGAGCGAAGCGAGAGTTTTGATAAGCGAAGCCTGAATGCAGATCACGCCAACGGCGGGATAAACGTAGAGGTTTTTGAGGCTCTGATCGGTCGACAGGGATGTCGACCCTCCATGCTGCAGGTGATGTCGAGGGGCGCCGATTTGTCGGCCCCGAATCCTGCACGACCCCGAGTTCCTGTATGACGTAAAGACAGGAATCTTCGGTGGCGTCGGTCTGAGTAGATCCTACCGTTTGCATTGTATGAGCAGAACTCTCCCTTTCTTTCTGACGCTGCTTCTTGGCGTCGCTGCCACGTTGGATGTCCGTGCCGAAAACAATGACAGTGTTTCTCTAGCTGATGAGGAAGCGGCGCTGGTGGTTGAAGCGCGAAAGATTCTGTCGGCTTATCACGAGGAGGGTCCAGTGGAAGCAGATCGCAAGTTGCACCTGATTTGCTGGCGCCCGAATGATCGCGAATACCCGGCTGACAATGATGAGCGGTTGCAGCGGATTCTGGAGCACATCCAGAAATTTTACGCCGACGAGATGGAGCGCATCGGCTTGGGGCGGCGGAGTATTCGTTTTGATTATGACGATGAAGAGAAACTGGTCATTCACCATGCGGTGGGATCAGCTCCTTTTGCGGATTACAAAAAGCCGGAGGGTGATCGGGTCAAAAAGGACTGCTGGCCGGTGCTGAAGGCGGCTGGACTCGACCCGGCTCGGGAGACGATTGTGATCTTTACCAATCTCTCCGACTGGGATCCGGACAAAAATACGTTCGTTCACAAGAGTCCCTACTATGCCCGGGGAACTCATCGTGAGGGTCTCGCCTGGCAGCTCTCGTCGCCTGAGTTAGACACCAAAAACCTGGCTCTCAAGGAGCCGATGATTCGGGATGGAGAGTATGGAAATATTTCGTTGGGTAAGCACAATACGATCTTCATCGGGGGCATTGCACACGAGCTGGGACACGGCCTCGGGCTTCCGCATTGCCGTGAACGTGATGATGAAAAAGCCGCGTATGGAACAGCATTGATGGGGGCGGGGAATCGAACCTATGGCGATGAATTGCGGGGAGAGGGTAGAGGCACGTTTCTGACGTTGGCTCATGCTCTGCAGTTGGCTGCACACCCCCAGTTTTCCGGATCGGTGAAGGGAATGAATTTGCCTGCCAAAGCAACTTTCTCGGAGATGTCTGTGAAAGCGGTGGAAAAGCACTTCGCTGTGTCTGGAAAAGTGGCATCGCCGATTCCGGTGTATGCCGTGGTCGCTTACCTCGATCCGGAAGGCGGTAGTAATTATGATGCGAGAACCGTATGTGCGGTACCGTCGTCAGATGGAGTGTTTCATCTGGATTGTCACCCCCTGGTGAAAGGGAAGAAGGCCGATCTTCGAGTGGTGGCTATGATGGCGAACGGAGCCAACTCGACTTGGCGATCCAGCTACGAAGTATCCAAGGAAGGGGTGCTTGATATGTCGCTGATGGAGGTGTCGACGGACTTGTCTGATTTTGTTGTTGCTGTGGGAGACAATCGATTCGATCAAGCCAAGAAAATGATGGAGAAGTTTCCTGAAGGCAGTCGTTCGAGAATCGTCGCGGGTGCGGTGATGGCGGGACAGGACCCGGAGCGGTCTTTGGTGGCCTTGGGGAATCTCGATGCCCAGGTGAAGCGGGTTCGATTGTCGCAAGTGAAGCCGACAGAAGTGAGCGTGGGATGGGGCCAGCCGGCTTACGATTTTCTTCCCAGACCGGAAATGCTGCTTGTCTCCGGAGGCAAGCTCTACACGACCGGGATATACGCGCATGCTCCAGCGCGTCATTTGTATGTGTTGCCTGAGGGCCACGATTGGAAAACCCTGACTGGGTTCTGTGGTTTACCTGATCAGCGCGGAGGCAGTGTCGTCTTTCGGATAACGACAGACGGCAAGGAGGTCTTTAAAAGTCCGACGGTCGAGCCTGCGGCCACTCATTCCTATAAGATTGATTTAAGTGGTGTTTCAAGGCTCGAGTTGGAGGTTGGAAACGCCGGAGACGGTGCAGCGGTCGATTGGGGTTATTGGTTCGATCCGGTGTTGTCGCGGTAGGGGAGGGCAAAGCAGGGGAGTCTGGCTTTTGTCCAAGGTGGGCGATTGAATAGGGTCTCCATTTCATCAATCCATGGCGAAATTGCGGAAGGGGCTAGTTTCCGTTCGATCAAGTGACGGCACTTGTTGAGTTATACAGACGTCTGTATAACTCCGCCCCCGCCTCAAGAGCCAGGGTCCCATATAACCCAGTTGGGTTGGTGGTTTGAGTTGCTTTTTGCTTCTGTAGTTGGCACATTTCGACTCGAGTTATACAGACGGGGCAGATAACAGGAGTTATACGGACGTCTGTATAACATACTGTTATCCGAAGAATAATCCTACCACCTGCCCAGCGCGCCCATCGTAAAGATCCTTGATGAAACTCATTCTTCCGCTCCTCTCCGTCTTGTTGCTCGATCTTTGCAGTTCCGCCTCTGCTCAAGAGAAGCCCAACATCGTCTATGTCCTCGTCGACAACTGGGGCTGGGGCGACATCAGCGTCCAGGGAAGCACGCTCCAGACGCCCCGCATCGATGCGTTCGCGGCGGAAGGGATACGTCTCACCAACTTTAATGTGCAGAATCAGTGCACGCCGACTCGCTCGGCGCTCCAAACTGGTCGCCTTCCCATTCGTTCGGGAACGCAGAAAGTCCCGGCTCCAGGCGAGCCGGACGGCTTGGCTCACTGGGAATACACGATTGCTGAGTTGCTCTCCGATGCGGGCTACAAAACCGCGCTCTATGGGAAATGGCACGTCGGCTCGCAACCGGGAAGCCTTCCCAATGACCAGGGCTACGATGTCTTTTGGGGAATCAACGAAGGCTCCAACGCAGCAGCTTACACCAGCACCCCGCAGTTCGATCCGTCCGTGGCTGAGGTGCCGCACTTCTGGGAGGGCGTAAAAGGACGGCCTGCGGCTCCCACGAAAGAGCTATACGATATTCCTGCGAAGGCCTCAATGGATAGTCGAACCACGGCCAAGAGTATCGAATTTATCAGGTCTCACGCCAAGGACCCGAACCCCTTCTATATCTACGTTGCCTTCACTCACTTCCATCCTCCCTGGGGAGTACATCCCGACTTCGAGAACAAGTCGAAGGCGGGGATTTATGCCGACACCAAGATGGAGGTAGATCACAATTTCGGACAGATCCTCGCCGCCATCAAAGAGGCCGGGATTGAGGGCAACACTATCGTGATCCTTACAGGCGACAACGGTGCCGCGAACTATCCATCTCCTGGGTTGGTGACTGGCGAAGTCGGAGGATCCAACGGCCCCTGGCGCGGCGGACTCAGCACCGCTTACGAGGGTGGCATGCGCACACCCGCCATGATCCGTTGGCCGGGGAAAATCCCGGCTGGTAAAATCACCGATGAGATCGTGGCGGATCTCGACATCTACCCCACCATTGCCACCCTCGTTGGTGAGGAGGCGCGCATCCCGACCGATCGGCCAATTGATGGGATCAACCAAGCGGCCTTTCTCCTTGGTAAGCAGGAAGAGTCGGACAGGGAGTATGCAGTTACCTATGTGGGAGATACCGTCTTTGCGGTTAAGTGGCGCAATATGAAAGTGCACTTCGCAACCGCAGAAGGGACTCACGCTTACATCCAGAAGTATACCTTCCCCCAGGTATTCGATATCAAAGAGGATATGAAGGAGAGCTTTGAACTCTGGGGCAACGAAGGCTACGCACACGCTTGGGTGATGAGTCCCGTTTCGAAAATTCTCACTGATCTGGCCGTCAGCATGCAGGAATACCCCAATATCAAACCCGGAGATCAACACTTCAAGGGCTATGAATAGTTCGTGTGATGGTTCTACAGAAGCGGATAACAAGGCCTGGACATTCAACTGCCTGCCATTGAGTCAACGCACGCTGTCGGCAGGCAGTGAGTCAGATCGGATGTCCACCAAAGAAGATTACGTCACTACCGCGCCCTTACTCACCAAGCCGAAATTATGAAAAAACGGACCAATACACAATCGAGCCTCCTACCCGGTATTCTCTACTTAGTCATGGCTACATCCCTGACGATCGTAATGCCCATCGAAGCTGTCGAGCCAAGTTCCACCAAAGCGACGGGAGTCATCAGCGCGGAGTTTGGAGCGGATTCCTCGAACTGGGACAATGCCCCGATGAACATGTTCAGCTTCACCCTGACGGACCGAATCTTCCCTACGCTGATGATCTCGCGGGGCGACGGGGCTGTCGCTCCCCTGCGTTACGCATCACGGCAGGTGGACGCCACCGGGCTCATTGTTTCCGACCCGCCAACGGGAAGAGCCATGACCGTCGACCAGCTGCTCAACCGGAGGATTCAGAACAACGGATTGATAGTGATGCACAAAGGAAAGATCGTGCATGAGTCGTATCGCAACGGCTTTTCGCGCGAACTGCGCCACATCAACCAGTCCACTTCAAAGTCATTTTGCGGGATGATGGCGCAGATTGCCATGGAGAAGGGCTTCTTCAAAGAGGATGATCTCGCCACGAAGTATGTTCCCGAGCTTCGCGGTAAGCCGGCGTGGGAGGACCTGACCGTGCGGCACGTGATGGATATGCGAGACGGTACGAAATTCGTCGAGAACTACGAGGACGATAGCTCCGATGTGCGTGTCCAGGATCGGGCGACAGGATGGCGCCCGCACGGCGAGAACGATCCTGAGGGCATCAGGGGATTCATAAAAACCAGCGAGAATCTCGCGGCGAAGATCCATCCAACCGGCAAAGTCTTCAATTATGCGTCGATCCAGACCGACATTCTCGGCTTGATCATTCAGGGAGCTTCGGGGCAACCCCTTGCCGAGTTTTTCGAAGAGCACTTCTGGTCGAAGTTGGGGGCCGAGCACGACGCCGGCTATGGAACGGACGGTTTCGGGCAGCCGATCGCCCAAGGCGCGATGAGCATGACCCTGCCTGATTTTGCTCGTGCCGCCATGCTGGTGATGAACAAAGGGCGCAACGCCGAAGGGGAGCAGGTCGTTGCGGAGAGCTTCTTCGACGACCTCGTAACGCCGAACAAGATGTTACAGGACGCGTTCCCTCAAAAATTCAAGGGGCTCATCTCGCCGACCGGAAACTACCGAAGCCAGTTCTGGGTCCTCGACGCCGAGAAGCAGCAATTCATGATGATCGGTGTCTATGGACAAGTTGCCTACTTCGATTACGCGAATGATTTTTCCTTCGTCGCGTTCGGATCTTATCCCATCGCGAAAGACGCGCTTCTGGTACAGAGCCTCGGCACTTTGATTGGCGCAATGCAGGATGCCGTATCGCCCGAGATTGAACTCCCGACGCCCAATTTCAATATTTTGACGATTATTGGCCGGTAGTCGATTTAGAAAAAGCTGCATCGCGTTTTCGAAGACGCCAACGGACAAGAATGGAGAACAATGCGCTGGACTGAACCGCCTACCGCCGGTTGGTCCGCTTTGACGTTGGCCTCAAACAACAACATGCGCCCGACAATTCCACTTTTCGCCCTCTTAATATTCTCGATTTCAGTCTCTGCTGAAGTCACAAAATCTCCGTCCCTGGCACCAGAAGATATTGGTGCGTTCAAGTGGGTCATCGGTGCGACTGGCAATGCCGGCGAGGTCGTCATCTTGAGATGGTCCCGCACTTGGACCGTTGGAGATACCAAACACGTCAATACTCATGACATGGTCTCATACGATCCAGGCAAAAGATTTGAAGATTCGTTCGTCGCAATTGATCCAGATCACTTCAACCCCTACGACAAGATCGAACACAAGTGGCATATTAAGAAGTTTGGTGGTTCCGGTTGGATCGAAGGAGAGTATTCAGGCTCTTCTACCGGGGGCAATCACGGAGCGATCAAGTTCACGAATAAAAAGGGTCAGACTTATGAATACAAGTTCTTTGCAATAGTGATGAGTCATCAGGAAGCAGCAGGCATCTACGATGGACTTCCAGACGACTCGACGACAGGCTGGAAGTGGGGCGGGGAGCCAAAAAAGTCTGACTTCAACAATGAAGTGCAACGTTTGCAGTTTCCGTGAAACATCTCTGAAGGCATTTTAAACCCTGGTCTTTTCCTGGGATGAGCGGGCGCGAAGCGGGAGGAGGATTGTCTGGTCAGGAAGAGCTCTCTGTGCACTCTCTGACCATGATGAGAACTTTGCTCCCAGTCGTCTTAGGCTTGTCCCTTTCTGGCAGTGTTGCGGTTTGGGCGCAAGAGTTTGAAAAGGCTGAGTTTACGGCTTCATCGGGAGATGCGATTCGCTATGCATTGCTATCTCCTGACACGGTGAAAAAGGGTGAGACCTATCCACTCGTGATCACTCTGCATGGGATTGGTGGTCGGGGCGTCACCAACTGGGTGCCGCGTTGTTACGCCAACGACGTGTTGGCCACGCCGGCGATGCGGAAAGATTACCCCTGCTTTGTGGTGGCCCCAACGACTGACAAAGGGGAGACCTGGTGGAGTTCCGGGGGACTCAGAGGCAAAGAGCGGTTGCCCGACGTATTTGATCTGATAACGAACCTCGTGCAGGAAATGCCCATTGATGCGAGTCGTATCTACGTGACGGGTCAGTCCATGGGTGGATTCGGTACCTTTGGGGCCGTGGGTCAGCGACCTGATCTTTTTGCCGCTGCGGCACCTGTATGTGGTGGGTATGACGCTGAGCTGGCCAAGAAGTTTGCTGATCTTCCTATTTGGGTTTTTCACGGAGCGAAGGACAAGATTGTCCCGACCGAGCGGAGCCGGGATATGGTGAAGGTTTTGAAAAAGGCAGGAGGTGATCCCAAATATACCGAGTTCCCAGGGGTGGGACACAATGCCTGGACGCCTGCGTATGACGATCCAGAGCTGTGGAAGTGGCTTTTTGCTCAGAAGAAATAGGCTGGGAAAGTTGAAGGAGGTGGGCGATTTAATCAGGGTGCCTACAGGGACGTGAGGGGGAAGTTGAGGGGTGGCTTGGATCCTCTTGGCTTGACGAAAGGCCGATTCGAGATTCGACTGGTCGTCATGATGCTGAGAATGCTTTCGATCTTTGTTCTGGCGACTTCGGTGGCACTGGGGCAGCAAGGGGCGCAGGCTGTGCTGCAAAAGAGCGATCAACTGGAGTTGACTTCTGCGCAGCGAGATCAGATTTCTGCGATCCTGAGCGTCACCGTTAAAGAATATAACCGGGTGACGGCTGAAGAGAAGGGTTCGCCTGACCTGGGGAGAAAACTGACGGCGCTTCGGCAGGGGGCAAAGGAAGAGGCCTTGGATCTTCTGAGTTCGAGTCAGCTTCAGAAATGGAATGAGTTGATCGGCAGTGAGGTGGTTTCGTCAGGGAAGGGCCAGTCAGGGCAGGGAAGTGATGAGGAGGGGGTTAGTGGCGACCGGTCTCTCATCATACCCACGATAGAGGAACTGAAGAACCCTCCCTTTGCCGGGGCGTTTGGACCCAGTACGGGACTAGCGGAAACTGAAGCTCATCCCGTCTCGAGAGAAGGGTATGTCATATTGACTGATCATACGGACCCTGTCGCGAGGGCGGCATTGAATCGATTGGCGGAGTATCGAGGGGGATCGGTCATGGCGTTGAAATCACTGGGCACTTTGTATGAGTCATCTCAAGAGGTGAAACTGGTTCAGGCTGCACTTCGTGATCTGAGTCCGCGCTTTGTGGCGATCGCGCCCAAGGTGGAGAGTTATCGGGAAAACATGCACCTGTGCATGTTAAAATTATTGAGTGGCTTGGATGAGGATCCTGAGCTGGATGTTTTTCCGGGATACCTGATGGCGAGCGACGCAGAGGGGCTGGCCGCTTTGGTTGAGCGAACGGTTCAGTTCCAGGCGATGGGGGTAGACGAGATCGAGCCAGCTTCGATCGGGGCGATCGAAGACACTGACGCTCGTAGGTATCGGAGTTATCAAAAGGCGAAAGTGATGCAGAAGATGTTCGCAAAAGAAGGAAAGAAATCCCCAGCCATTATTATTACGACGCGGCAGTCTCATACGGAGCGTGAAGACTTTCCGGATCTTTCGGCTGAAGAAGGGAACATCGCGATGCTGCCGCAGTCAGAGCGATACACGTTTGATCGATTATCTCTACCGGCTGAGTTGGCGCTGGATGAAAGCAACGTGTTGTTCATGTATGGCCACGGGACCACTGATCGGATCTGTGGAACCAATGTGGACGCTTTTGGAGAGCTCGACTTCACTGATGAACTCGTGTTTTGCGGGTCGTGCATGTCGGCCTCTCCCTATGAGGCAGATCGAGTCGATTTAGAATCCAAGCGGGGGGATAAGCGATTTGCTTATCATGTGATTGAGAATGGTGCGGTCATGTTCTTCGGTCACATGGGGCTTTGTGGGGGATTTCCCAAGGTGTTCCCCATGTCGGAGTTGGTGCTCAGTGGCAGTTCTACTGGAGAGGCTTATCAGCAGTTGATGAATTCGATCATCGGAGGGAAGCCGATTCCGGACTACTACTCCGGGCCGGCCGGTTCGCGAGATGCGGCCAACGGTCATCTCTATGTGTTGTGGGGCGATCCCGCTCTGGTGCCGATTGCGAACTAGGGATGATTGCAGGCCAGCCTGATGGAGTCTGGATTTGGAGCGGTTTCAGGGTTAGGTAGATCCATGCATCCCAAACCGCGCTTTGAAGAACTGGATTTCCGTAAGACGGAACTTGGTGATCTAATCCTGCGTCGGCGAACCATTTTATCGCTCGATAATCGGGAGGTCTACGAGATCATTCTGGGAGAGGGATACCTCATGTCGAGCCTGTTCACTGTGGTGGAGCAGGAGCTGTCGAATCTCGGGCTCGCGGCGACGGTGGAGTCGACGGGAGAGCAGGCGCTCGATGTGGTTGTGGGCGGTCTTGGGCTGGGTTACACGGCAGTCGAGGCGCTGAAGCATGAGAGCGTGAAGTCGCTGGTGGTGGTGGACTTCATGAAGCCGGTGATCGAGTGGCACGAGCAGGGTTTGGTGCCCCTTGGACCGGAGCTGAATGCAGACTCCCGCTGCCGGTATGTGCACGGTGACTTCTTCAAACTGGCATTACCTGAAGAAGGAGAGCCGGGATTTGATCCGGATGAGCCAGGGCGAAAGTTTCATGCGGTCTTGCTCGATATTGATCACTCTCCTGCAAATTTGCTGCATGAACGTCATGGGGATTTCTACAGTGCTGAAGGTCTGCGCCGAATGACTGAGCAGTTGCACCCTGGCGGGGTATTTGCTCTGTGGTCGGATGATCCTCCGGAAGCCTCTTTTATGGACTCGCTGGAAGAGGTCTTTGACTCGTGCGAATCACACGTGGTCAGTTTTTACAATCCACTTCAGGATAAGGATTCTAAGAGCACCGTGTATGTGGCGCGGTTACCAAAAAGAATTTGAGCTTCAGAAGTGAATGAAGGGATTACTGGTTGGACTACTTGTCATTTTGTCAGGCGCGCAGGCTTGGGCGGAAACAAGCTTTGCTAACATAGTGCCTAACTCGGGAGCTGAGGATGGCGAATCTGAGGTGCCTCTCGGATGGAAGTTCGGTTCTTGGAAAGACTCGGATGGCACCTGGGATGATGAGATCGCTTATAGCGGGGAGCGGAGCCTGAAGCTAACGGGCCTTAACGGAGGGTGGACGGCGGCTGTGCCGGTGACAGGAGGATCAGTATTCAGTCTGAAGCTTCGCTATCGCTCAGTCGGAGAGGGAAATAGGATTGTGGCCTACGCACGGGATCTGAGTTCTGATACAGAAAAGAAGGTGCTGCTCTACCATACGAAGTGGGCCGTAGAGTCATCGAGTGAGGGGGCTTTCGTGGAGGGTGACTATGTTGCGGGCACGGATGCAGAGGGGTGGGCTTTTTTTGATGCCGGAAGCTTCAGTGTGCCGGAAGGAGTGGAGTCGTTGAACCTTTTGATCAAGTTAGTAGGGGCTGCTCCTGACTCGAAGTTGTGGATCGATGAGATTGAAATACTGGAAACGCCAAGGCGGGTCGTGCCTGATACCGCGGTTTTGCTTCAGCAGGTGAATGGAGCTTCGGTGTGGTGGGAGGATGAAAATCGCAAGGTATTCCCCGATTCGACACCTCCCAGCACCGAGCAGGAAGGTGGCCTTCGGGTTGAGTTGGCTCAAGGGGAAGTGGGCTGTGTTCAGCTGGTGTTAACACCGGAGTCTAATTGGGACGATGTCAGGTGGGATTGGGATGATCTGTCTGGAGTTGAATCGGTTTCCCGATCCCACCTGAAATGCCGATTGGTGGAGACCATTCCGATTCGGACGCCTGTCAGTCCCTTTGCTCACGAAGGAATGATTCCCGATCCATTGACCGATAAGATTCCCAGTTTTCTTGCCGGAGGGAAGAGCCAGGCGTTCTGGTTCACGGTTTCTCCGCCTCGAGACCTGTCGCCGGGGAGTTACAAAACGCAGTTGAGATTGATCGCGGGTGAACGGGAGGTCTGTCAGATCCCACTTGAGATTCAGATTCGTGATTTCGCCATCCCGAGACGACCTACCTTGGATGTGTATTCGGGATTCAGGGCAAGTCTAGTTAAGGCTGCTGAGTCAGGGGATCAGGAGGCAATGATGAAGCGGTATTATGAGAGCTTCTTTAATCATCGAACAAGATGTGCGACTGGTGCGCCGGTTGGCGTGCGTCTGGTGCGGGGAGAGGTGGTCGTGAATGCCGACAATTTTGTTGAACATCTTCGCTATTTTCAGGAGCAGTTCGGTGAGGATCGATACTTCTTGCCGACTCTTTGGATCAGTCATGCGGGCGATCATCGAATGCCAGCTGATGAGAAATGGAAAGGAATTCCAATTTTCTCGAATGAGGCACTCACTGAATTGAACCCTGAGTTTGAGGAGCAATTTCTTGATTACATGAGCCAGCTGGTGGCGGCGTTGAAAAAGGAAGGGGTCTTTGGGCGGCCCAAAGTCCGCTTCTTCGATGAGCCGAATTTTGAAGATCCGTCGACCCTGAATGGTTTGCGAACCCTGGCTACATTGCTGAACCAGATCGATCCTGAGATTTCGGTGGCGTTAACGGCGACTCGTCCACATCCGGAGCTGACTGATGTGATTCGCAATTGGACTCTGCATACCGATGCGTGGGATCGCCATCTCTCTGACATTGAATCAGCCCGGGAACGCGGGTGTTCTATCAGTGTCTACAACAACGGAGTGAACTACCCGGAAAGTGCATCCATCCGTATTCGACTGTGGCCGTGGATGCTGAAGAAGTATGAGGTGGATGGCACGAATTCGTGGTGGGGAACGGTGTGCTGGCGCAATGAAATGGAGGATCCCTGGACCCGAGGGGAAGGGGGATCCGGGGTCTTGCTCTACCCGCCGCGAGATGCCGAAGAACAAGGGCCTATCGAGTCGATACGCTGGGAGCTTTTTCGGCAGGGAATGCAGGACTACGAGTATTTTGTGCTGGCTGAGAGATTAGTGGATCAATTAGAAGCTGCTGGCGATTCGGAGTCTGCCACAATCGGGCGAGAGGCTGTCGAGAAAGGGCTTTCGTTGGTCTATCACTGGCCCCGGGTTCGTCCTGCCAACGACGAGCCTTATACGCTGAATGTTTCAGATGTCAGGGCCTCGCGCCGAGCTCTTGCCGACGCGATTGAGGCCATGCAGAAATCCCTTTTGTCAGATCGCTGATTTACGCTTCCTGCCTCCGGCTATTGGCGACCAGCGTTCCTGCGATTCCCGCGAGCAGGAGAATGACAAAGAGTGATTTGATCGTGCTCAGTTTCTGGGCTGAATCGAAGCGCAGATCGAGTTCGAGCGGCGCATTCTCTGAGACCTGCACCGTCCGATTGAACGAATAGGCCGTGCCTCCTTCAGGGAGAGTGATGGTGATAGCCTGTGGGGCCGGGACCGAGGCCCGTTGGTGCTTCACCAGTTGGGTGGCGATCCGTTGCAGCACGGCGTTGTCCTCTCCTGAGTTGCCTCGCAGGATTTCACTGAGTTCCTGAGGGCGGTAGTTGAGGTCGCCTTGCTGGAGAATACGGTTGGCGTCGGCACCCTGCTGGAGCTGCTCGTTCTGAGCCACCTCGTCGGGAGAGTTGTCGATATAGAGTCTTTGTCTTCGGGTGTTGAGACCGACGATGGCCTGCTGAGTTTGCAGATTCTCCAGTTGGACCCTGGCATCTTCGTTGGAAGCGGCATCAAGTGCATACTGGTTGGCGACACTATTGAAAGCCCAGCGCGCTTTACTCTGCTCACCGGACTGCAGTAGATCGTTTGCGGTTTCGAGCAGTTGGGCAGCCTGGCGGGCCTGTTCTTCGCGTTGGCCTTTCGCTTTCGACAGATAGCTCGACTTGTCGTAGGCCTGGAGGAGGTGCTGTTGTTTCAGTTCCAGGTTGCCACTGCTGTCGGCGAGAACAAAGCCTTTGGGAGCGATGACATTCCACTGGATGTTTTCCAGCGGAACATTGAGCTGAGGGCTGGTCAGAGCCACCTTGGAAAGTTTGTCGCCGGGCACTGAGTAGGCAAACCAGACTTTCGCGGTGCGGTCGTCGGATCCGGGTAGAATGTAGAATTGCCATGCATCACCCTTGCGGACTGAGTAGACGCTTTCCCCGTTGACGAAGATACTGAATAGCTCACCACCCGGGGGAAGTGCCACTGTCAGGCTACTTCGCTGAATCACTTCCATGGTCAGATCAACGGCAGTGAGTTGACCGCCGATGGGCGAAAGGACGGAGGTGAGTGATCCGTTGGCGACTCTCAGTTTGAGGGCTTCGGCAAGGGAGTGACGCTGGGCCAGAATCGAGAGTGGCTGCTCAGGAGAAATGGTCCGCAGAGTGAGAACGGGAGCATTGCGATTTCCGGATTCCCGCAGGGCCTGAGGAACGGTATTCCAGTCTGCGTGCTGCCACCCGGATGGGAGTTCTCCAGCCTCCAATTCCAGTCGTCCGCCCGCGCGAACCCCAAAATAGTAGGAGAGTTGGCGTGCGTCAGGGAAGGCGATAGGAGAGAGAAATTCCGTCTCGTCGAGGCGTTCTCCGCGGCGCTCATACTCAATACGAACGTCGACCTTGCCGACGACCCGGCGTTTGAACTGGATTTCCCAGATGTCCGAATCAGGAGCGGTGCGGACGAGGTCACTGACAGAGCTTCCGCTGGCGCGAAGTGATTTGATCTCATCTTCGTCTGTGAGTGGGAGCTGAATCAGGAGGCTTCGAATTGACGCGTTGGCGACGTTGAAGTTTGCCGTGAGGGATGTCCGGGTCTGGCCTTCACGAAGGGTGACTTCGTGAAGGACCTGGCCGGTGATCCATGCATCCAGAATCTCGACACCCAGAGATAAATCCCAGTTCCGTTGAAGAAGGCGGTAAGCGAGAGCTCCTTTTGCGTCGCCGCCGAGAGTGCGCGGATCGACTTCACTCACGTTCTGACGAGTCACTGTTTGCAGGCGAATGCCGGTCGTCGGTTTAACGACCAGATCGCCGGTCTGGCGGGTGCCTTCGTTGAGTTCGAAATGTGGGATCTGCCATTCGCCCGCGCCTTCAGGGGCCGGTCCGGTCAAAGTCAGCGCAAAGTTCTGCGTTCCAATGGTTTTTCCGCTGAGGTGGAGGATAATCTGCCTTTGATCGACCTCGGTGAGCTCGGACCAATGGTCAAGCGCGTCACCAGTGAGGGATTCGACCTCAAGCCCGTCCGGAAGAGGGAAGCTCAACTGGAAGAGCCCGGCCCGGGTGATGTCCGCAGTGAAATTGATGCCAAGCACGACGCGTTCATCTCCCAGGGAGATCACTTGTTTGCTGGTCACGCGAACTTCAGGGGCGACTGGCGCGACTTTCAGCGCGAGTGATCCGCCTTCCTCACCATAGCGATAGACCCGGTGCAAGATAGTGCGTTCGTTAGGAATCAGTGACGCATCGAAGTCGCCAAGGTTGACGACTGAGAGAGACTCAGATTCGGTCTTCTCTGGCTGGGCATCCGGGCCGAAGGCCAGAGCAACCAGGCCAACCTGTCCGGCGGCGCCTTTGACGTCGAGGGGAGAGAGTTCTACCTCGGCAGGAAGAGGGGAGAGCCCCCGCTGGGTTCCCACAGTCAAGTTGAACGGGGTGGACTGAGGTGGTTCAATAGTTAAGTGCAGAGCCCCGGTATCCGCATCGAACTGCCAGGAGTCAATCGGGCCGCTGACCTCACTGACCGTGAGCCCTTTGGGGATTTGGACTGAGAGTTCTTTGACCTCACCTTGTGCGGGACGCACGTTGATCCGGTGGCTCCCATCAATCACGCCTGGACTCGGGAGATAGAGATTGGCTGCCTCGACAAAAAACTGAGTTTCCTCGGTAGACACGTCTCTCGCCTTGGGACGAAGTGAGATGTGCGCTTTCGGATGAGCCGCCAGAAGCAGCGTCGCCCGGGTAGTCTCACCCTTCTTGTCATGGGTTATCCTGACCGCGGCGGGGCTTGTGAATTCCCATCCGGGTTTATCGTAGGAAGCGGTGATTTTTTGCACGGCTGCAGGGCCTGTTGGGCGATCGAACCCAGCCGTGACATCGCTGACTTCCAATTGAAATTCAAAGCTGGCGGCGTAGTTAGTCCGACGGCTATTGCTCGGAGGTGGGCCGGGGGAAAAGGGGTCGATGTCGACTTCCGGGGCCGTGGGCTTGCCGGCGATGGTCACGACGTAACACAATCCGAGGTTGGGAACCTGTTGCTTAGTCAATCTCAGGTTCTCGCCTTCAAAGCTGGTTAATACCGCTGGCGATTTGACGAGCAGAAAGCTGTCTCCCGGGTTTCCTGATAGTTTTACAGAGCCGGTGCCGCGGAGACGGTTCTGCTCGTGTTGTATCTGCCACTCCTGCTGGATTTCAGTGGCAGGGAAAAATCCATTCGGCAATGCCACCTGGGCAGATGCGCTTTCGAATCCGAAGAGCAGAAGGACGCCGACAAGAATTGATGCAGTTGCCGCTCCTGGTCCGGATTTCCCGGGCGTATTGTCGAGCTTGGACTGAGCCCGGGCACGTGACTTCTCACGGCGTGTTTTGAGATGTTGCCTGACGTCGCCGATCCAGGATCTGAATCGGGGGAAGAATAAGAACGCCAGTAGCGCGAATGCCATTCCACCAAAGAACCAGGGGGCACCATCCCGCTGAAAGATGAGGCCCGCGAAGATAAGGAGCAGGCCGATGGCGCGAACCAGCGATTTGCCACCTCGGGGAGTGCTGATGTAGGAGGCTATCACGGCGATCAGGCCGATGACTCCGACTATGATGCCTGGCCAAACCAGGTTCACCTTCCACAGCGGCATGCTCTTGACGGTGAGTTCCACGCTTTCACCAGGGGTGAGAACCGGGATGTTGATCTCGAGCGGTTGTGGCGATCCGATTTGCCTCATGGCGGTAGCCATCCCAACGAGGGAGACAAGAGCAGCGGCGAGGAGGAAGCCGAGCCCAATGAGTCGGAGAAGCTTTTTCTTGGTGGTGAACCAGATTCCTGCGCCGGACAAAATTGCGATCCACACCAGTAAGCTGATGCCGCGTCGGGTGACCCAGGCAAAGCCTGATGGCCGAAGAATGGGCACGGGTGGATCGACGGTGGCGTGGCTGGGGATGAGAACATACCTCTCGTCTCCGGTGATTTGCCATTCAGTCTTGAGGACTGGCGCTTCAACGGTTGGAAGAAGGAGACGAGGACTTCGTCCCTCCACCACGGGTCGTCCGAGGCGCAGGCGGACTTCAACGGGAATGTTAGGGTCCGTTCCGCCCGGGAGAGGGATGAGTGTGGCAGCGCCCGCTTGGCGTGCCGTGACAGACTTGCCTGCAACAGCCACCGCCCAAAGCAAGGTGGAGTCGGGGAGCTGAACCTTGAGTGCGCGTTGTCCGCGGGATTTCACGTAGTAGAGTAGGTCGGTGACCAGCTCGCCATCGGGAGAGACGCGGGTGTTGACCTCTGAAAACTCAACGACCTGAGTCACTGTGTTGCCGGGGTCGAACCAGTGAACCTGAAGCGAAAGGTTGAAGGGGCGCTCGGTGTACTGCCATGCTCCCAGTGAGGGCGCGGCGGTGAGTAGTCTGAATTCGGCAGGAAGCTCAAGCGCATCGAGTCCCAATAAATTTTCGGATATTTCCTGGATCTCAGTGTCGACCTGCATGGGGCTGACCACTTGAAGATAGCCACGCTCTCCCTGCACATCGATGGGAGCAACGAGTCCAGGGCGAAGCGTTCCTCCTGTGACTTCCAGCTTCTCCTCGAAGGTGACCAGGATCGTGTAGGGGCCCATGACGGGCTGGTGGAGCGACACGATAAGTATGTCTGCGTCCTGACGGAAGCTACGAACATCTTTACCCTCTACCGTGACGTTGCCGAGATTCTCGGGAACAGTGAGGCGCAGTTCGGAAACCGGGGCGCCGGTGATGAAGTAGTTTGCCAGGACGCTGCCATAGGCGGTGCCCTCGCTGAGTGAATAGAGATGAAAAAGATCCGCCTGGACGCTCTTTTCGAGCAGTTCGATTTGCATAGTAGCGGACCATCCTTCCTCACGGATGCGGAAGGCCTGCTGCAAGTGGGCGGTCGGCTTGGGAAAATAGGAGAGAGGCTTCTCCACAAGAAGGTCTGTTTCACCAACGGCGATACGGAATCCTGGAGCCCCGACGACTCCGATGTCCCCTCTGACTGAGTTGGCGTCAGGATAGGACAGCCGTGGTAGAGCCCAATCGCCTGCTGCCCCTGCTTCGTTTTTCTCAAGTTGCAGGCTGACGAGTTGGCGCCCTTGAACGTCGGCAGCAAAGATGAGCTTGAGGTTGCGCTGACCGTTGCTCACGTCAGTTCCCACTATGTAGTCGGCGACACTGGCACCCGTTGCTGCCACGACGGAGTAGTCATCAGGAATACCGAAGTCCCATTCGCGGATGGGGGCTTCGCGAATGTCGAGTTCGATGTCTGCACTGATGAGGCGATCTGTCTCGGCGAGTTGGTAGATGACGAGCTCTGAGATGTTCACTTCAGGCTGGATGCGGTCGGCCACGACTTCGAAGTGGCGTTCCGATGCGGGAAAGCGGTAGACGAAGACCTGGCGCGCAGCGATGGCGTCACCGGGAAACTGATCAGGGGCAAGCTGGGTGAGGCCGGAAAGTGCGGTTGGCTCCAGACGGACACTCCCCTGATTGGAGAGTCTGATGAAGCCAGAGTGGCGAACTGCCCCTTTGGGCGTCAGTTGCAGACTTTCGACACGCACCGGGAAGGCACCGAGAGGCAGTTGAGTCCGAATGATGAGCTGCCCTGCTTCTTTGATGGCCTGACTGAGGCGAACCTCAAGAGAGCGACTGTCCCCCTCCTTTGAAAGGTTCCAGCCAACCACGTGGGACCCTTGCACATCGAGGACTTCGCCTGGTCCGTCGAGCTGCAGTGTCAGGCTGTCGAGTTCACCTTGAAGGATTTTGTAGTCGATCTGATGACTCTCACGCAGGAGGCCCGCGCTGACACTTGTTTCAACTTTGGCTGTTGTGCTGAAGAAGAGTTTTCCTTCGCCTGTCTTGCGTGACGTCTTCCAGGCGAGATGGCAGTCGCCGGTAGCGGGAATAAAGCCAGTCCAGGGGCCACTGTCGGAATCCCGTTGCTCCGGAACGATGGACGTGTCATGACGGAACTCGATTCCATTCAATCCTTCGATGTTGAGGGGGGCTACGGCGCCGGAGGCTACCTGAAAGTTGATGCGTTTCCATTCTTTGTCGCGGGTCACGCTGGCGACAAACTCAAGCTGAACCGGGTAGGTGCCGGGCCGGTCGAATGCCAACTCGTAGGCTGAACCTGATTTGCCGAAGGGTTTCAATTCTACTCGGTAGCCCTTGTGGGACGGTAGCCGACTCGCTGCAGCGTTCCCGGATAGCAGGATCAGGGCGGCGTCAGATTTGGTGACTTCGGCGTTTCCCTTCAATTGGAATGTGGCGGACTTTCCGTCCGGAGCCAGTTTCCCTGAAAGTTCGAAACCAGAGAATTCTACAGGAGCTGGTCTGGAGTTGCGGTGGCTGAGCGCGATGGAGATGCGTCCCCCACGGCTCGATTGAAAGCTGTTGGGTATATTGTCTTTGGATCCGATCGCGAGAAAGCCCTCTACCTTCTCCACTTTCCCCTCAACATCGGCGGCGTATTTGAGGTGAATGACTTGATTGAAGCCCGCCGAGTTTGGCTTTTCGGGGGCGAGGTGCGATACCTCCAGAACTCCGGGGAGCTCGCGATCGGGGGAGAGGATCGTGACTTGAAAGGTTTTTGTCTGCTTCCCTCCCGCAAGGTCCTTCAGTTCGAGATCAAGGAATCGATTGTGTTCGCTGTCCTCGCGAACAGACCAGGACTTGAGTTCAGGTCCATTGACGTTCACCACATCAGGGGCACCAAGAAGTCGGTAGCTCAATCGCTTGGGCTTTCCTTGAAGGACCGAGACTTTTAGGTTGATGTTGGTATCGATGCTTTCAGCCGACGCGGTGACATGAGTGGTCGCCTCCGTATTGAAGAATAATGGCGGCTCAGGGAGGATGCCGTGGGCTTCAACGATGATGGAGCCTGACCCGTCGCCACCAATTGTGGCACCGACTGTGGCTTTCTCGGGTTGAGGTGCTTCTCCAGGAGGAGGACTATCCTGACCAACTGCGAACAGGCTGGTGATGACAAACAGGCAAATGAGGGCGGTTTTCATAGTGATTGAATCTTTGCTGAATATGAATGGTTTTGTTCGGCGTTTGTCATGAGGTCGTCAGGAAAGTGTCAGAAGATTGTAAAGTGTCGGTCCGGAACTCTTGTTTGATGGCCACCCTCACTGGAAGTTTTGACGAAAGGCCCTCTGCGCAATGCTCCAGTCCTGAAGGGAGAACGGGCTGCTCCTCCTGCTGATCAGTCTCGTTGGCCGGGCGCGGGGCGTCCGCTTCGATCTTTGTATGGGTTCGCTTGGGATGCATCTCTATCTTTGATGGGGGGGGTAAATAGGGGTCAGTGTCCGGCGATGTTCCTGGCCTGATCAATCATTTGTCTCAACTGCTGAACCCGTTCGTTTCCGTTGTATCGGTCCGGCAGGTTGGCGACCAGTTGGGCGATTTCCCTGAGGTCGACCATGTCGCCGGCGGGACCGCCCTTCAAGTACGCGGCAAATTGCGAAGCGGCTGTCGCGATGCGCATGGAGGGTGCCGCCTGATCAGGCCGTGGTGCGTTGGGGTGATAGAGAATGGGCCAGCGCTTCTCGACCATTTGATCGGTCTCGAGGTCTCGGAATCGAACGGAGGCGAATCCGATGTCGCCTTCGCCGTCGGCTTTGGGCTCGATCTGGTAGACTGCGATTCCGGCTTCTTCGGCGGCCATTTCTGCTGCATCGACTGTGTCGTCCCGGAAATCCTCCTTATTCAGGCGATGTTTCTCGAAACCGAGCAGCTTGTATTTTCCGACGCGGTCCGGATTGAACTCGATCTGCACCTTGACGTTTTTCGCCGTCGGCCGCAGGGCTCCTGCGATCTGACTGGCGAAGCCGGAATCGGCGTCTTCGGGGCGATCAAGCAGGTAGTAACGTCCGTCTCCTTTTCGGGTGAGTGCTTCCAGAATTTCGTCATTCAATCCATCAGCACCAATGCCGGCGGCGTCGAATGCGATGCCATTGTCGCGCATTGACTCGATCATTCTGGAAAGGCTTTCAGGCTCGGCATCTCCGAGGTTTGCTGCGCCGTCGGTGAGCAGGATGATCCGATTCTGTGCCTTGTCGAGTTGCTGCTCGGTCGCTTTCTCGTAGGCGAGCTCAAGAGCGGCTTCCAGATTAGTGCCACCTTCGCTGGGCAGGTTTTTCACCGTCTCGACCAGTTCGTTTGCGTTCTCGCCTCCCACTTGATCTGCGAGGAGTCGCGGTTGGCGGGCAAAGCTGATGAGGGTGACCTGATCTTCGGGTTGCAATTGATCGGTGAGCAAGGCGAAGGCCCGTTGAACGGTCTCCTGTCGATCCGAGCGTTCCATCGATCCGGAGTTATCGAGAAGGAAGGTAAGGCGAAGAGGGGTGCTCGCACTGCGACCGGCAGCCGCTGTTCTCATCGAGACTCGAAGGAGATTGCGCTGTTGGAAGAAGGGGTGGGTTGCCTGCTCGATCTGACAGGCTACTTTCTCACTCTGTGTTGGCATGGGATCGCCGTAGTCGAGGGCATTGACGAACTCCTCGATGCGTATTCTGGAAGAGTCAGGCCACTCACCTTTCTCCAGGGCTGCCTGAGCCAGCTTGAATGAGACGTCGCTGACATGCAGCGAAAAGGTAGAGAAGGATTCGTCTTTCGCTTCAATTTCTTCAAGCCCGGCGGGTGGGGCGATTTTGATTGCCAACGCAGCTTTTGGTGGTGCTGATTTACCTTGTTCGTCCAGATCACCTTCGAGTCTTCGCAGAGAGGTTGAGTAGTTGGTGATGGCAGCAAGATCTGAAGTGGCTCCAGACCCGACAGTCGACTCGCCCCACCAATTGAGGGTATCCCTTTTTGTTGTTATCTTTGCATCGGTTCTCCCCAGATTCTCGTGAAGAGGATTGGCGTTGTATCCATCGCTGTCACTATAAGTTTGGAGTCCCAAGCCTTTGTTCGTGACACGCGAAACCTGATCTTTAGTTTTCTTGTTTTCGCCGAGTTGCTGACCCAGTTCATCTTCTTCTCCCGGGATTGCAGGTGGGGCGTAATCAGTGGGGTAGTCGAATCCTTTCACGACTCCTACCTTTCGGCGGACCTCTGAACGTGCTTCCGCCTTGACGTCCTGATCATCCCACAGGTGATCGACAGGTGTCGGGACAGAGGTATACCAGTCTGAAGAGAGCTTTGAGAGCAGTTGCTCGGATGGCTGTCCTTTACCGGCTGCGGTGGTGATTGATTCGTCGATGCCTTCGATCGTGGCGGTGTTTCCTCTGATGCCTCCACTTGAAGATCCGCTGAATCCGAATTGTCTTCCGTCTTCTTCTGTTGACTGCTTTGCAGATAGCTTAATGTCCCGCTCCTTGCTCGCCGCGTTTTGGCTGATTCCGCTGAAGCGTAGGTCTGCTTGTTGAGCTGGGCCAGAGACAGGAGCACTGCTTGTACTGGTGACCAGATGCTCTTTTCTAGTCATCTCGTCCCGCGCGACCTCTTGCAGCGGTTTCATCTTCAATGCGAGCAAGTCATCACTCTTGGTGACTCCGTCGCTGAGCAGTGCGACTGCTCTGTTGTGATCGAGTTCAATCGCTTCTCTATCTTCTACCTCTACTCCGAGCAAGGTGTGACCCGCGATCACTGGAGCATCAGGTTTTGCCTCCTTGGCCGCCTTGGCCTCCTTGGGGCCAGAGGGGATTACAGAAGGATCAATAGGTGTTTCGCTGTCGAAATCTACAGACAGAGAGACACCGCCGTGGAGTATATCCGCACCCGCAGTCACGGGTGACTCAAGTTTGGTTGCCGATGCGCTTCCTCCTCCTACGACTATCGGTACCTTCGCGAATAGTTTCTTCGCTGCTTCTTCGGTCTGGTGTGCGGCTAAGCTGAGAGCATCAAGATTTCCCGCCATGGGGCCAGAGGGGGACGCAGGCATCGCGGTAAGGGGAGCCGGGCGGAGTGCTTGGTCCTCGACCTGTGCGGGAGCAGGGGCAGCGAACGGTGCGGGGGCGTCACTTCTCTTCTTAAATAAATGGAGGGGGGTGCCGGCGACCGTCGTCCCGGAAGCTTGGGGCCTCTCACCGGCCAAGCCTGGTGATATGCCACTCTGCTTCAGATCAGAGAGATCCTTTTCGAGATTGCCAAATAGCTTTCCTCCCCCAGGCAGGTTTTCTTGATTTGAATCGGCACCTGCCATTTCTCCATCTGCATCTTCTCGAATAGTTCGAAATGCGCCGTAAGCATCGGCGGTTTCCCTGCCCCCCACGTCTTTGGCTTCCTTGCTCTTTAGCGCCTTGTCCTCACCGTCCATCCTTGCCAATCTATTGGCCACCCCCGTGACGGCAATCGTGCCTCCTGTGGTGACTTCGACTCCTTCCTCGATCGCTCCGCCTCTTCCTACAGCGACGGTCAGCCCAGGTATGATGGCATCGTTGCCGGAAGGCTCAGCTTCTTGTTCCGGCGTGACAGAGGCCACATCCATTACTTCAAAATTCAGGCCGGTAGAAAGGTTGTCCACTCTCCCAGCCGCAGGAGAAGCGTTGCCGCCTTCCTTGCGAGTAGAACCGAAGTAGTATTCGCGCTTGGCTATATCTTCAACATCGAGCTCAGCCAGCTCCATTGCCTCTTCGGTGATTTTCTGGATTGAATGAGGCTTGGCGACCACTCTCGCTCTGCCTCCAGAGCCGCCCACCGGATCGATGCGCTCCGGCATGTTAATGAACCCTTCGAACTCAACCACCTGCGGATCATCTGTGTTGAGATCGATTCCAAAATCGTCCCTGGTTTCACTCTCTGCTTTCCGGGAGTATGAAAGCGGCATACTCCAACGGGTCTTCGATTCGTTCACTGGCGGTTCGGCAAAATCGTAGACTGCGCCGCTGGAGTTGGTGTCGTTCTGAGAGGCCCACAAAGTCGATCGGTTGGAAAGGTTGCTCTCCTCTGTTATGGAGGCTCCGTCATGAGCCGTGACAATGCGAAAACTTGCAGGTGCTATGGAATCGATGCGGGTGATGATGGGCAGGAAATTTAAGGCGCCGAAAAATATAATGAGACAAGCAGCGGCGTAGGTGAGCGCCTGTTTCCATTGAATGAATGGGCGTTCGGCAGGGGAGGGCACTTCCCCCTCGTTATCCGGAGCGGCGACTGGGGCGGATTCATCATTTTCAGTATCTCCCGAGAGGACAGAGAGCACGGCCGATCTGCGGCCTGGAGAGAGTCGCCACTCGTCTTCTTTCGATGCTACCTCGCCCTGCGTATTTTCCCGCAGCAGGTCGTGGACAGCAGCGATTCGGTTTTGAAACAGTCCGAGTTCAGGTTGTTCTTTTTTCAGCCGCTCGAGCTCTTCTCGCTCAAAGTCAGAGGCTTCGCCCAGCACCAGAGCAACGATGCGAGCTTCGAGATCGGGTTCGATCCAAGGATGTAGGTTTTCTTCTTTCATGGCGTTCCGTCGATGCCGAATTGACGCAGCCGTTCTGCCAGCTGCTTGAGCACGTGGTGCAGGCGGTATCCCACGTTGCTGATGGTGAGACCGGTTCGTTCGCTGATTTCGCGGTACTTGAGGTCTTCGAAATATTTGAGTTGGACGAGTTGGCGATCAGCCTCTTCCAGATCTGCTACAAGCAATCTAAGGAACCCAGCTGCCTCCATTTTCTGAAGAACCTCCTCCGGAGTTTCTTCTCCCGGTGACTGTGCCGACTCATTGTCCTCGGTCAGAATCTCCCGTTTGTTGTCTCTGCAATGGTTGAAGGCTTTGTTTCGCACACTCCGGTAGAGCCAGGCGACCGGCTTCTCAACGTCGTCCCAGTGGATGTGAAGCTGAAGAAATACGTCCTGGACGATTTCTTCGGCAATGGCGCGCCGACCCACCAACGAGAATGCATATCGGAGGAGTGGTGACTCCTCTGCCTCAAACAGCTCCGGCAAGCTAAGTGGGGATGCCGCCGCGTTTTCAGATTGTCGTGGCGACGGCATCGGAGTTGCCTGAAATGGCGTTGGTTGTCGGTTGCTGGAATTCACTGCACATCATCCTCTCACCCTATTAAGAACCGCAGCATAGGAAGTTCTTAGAAAAAAAGACAGATTACTCTCCGACAGGGCTCAGGAACCCGATGCTGCGGGATCTCGAAAGGTTCGGAATCTAAAATCTGACGTACTATTTTCGAGAATCTTTGGCGCAATTCTTCTAAAAAGCTTTTCGACAGTTCCGCCTGTGGCTTGAATGGTTTGTTCTGCCCTCCAATGCGGGGTCTCAACTTCTACTGACTATGAAACGATATATACCTGTTATTCTCCTGGCACTTCTTTCGGTGCTTCTTCCAAATGTTTTAGCCAACCCCGTAGTGTATAAAGCGCAGGGCGAGAACAAGAAGAACAAGAGCCTCGTATTTCTGGCGAGCGATCACGAATACCGGTCCGAAGAGACTCTTCCGGCGCTCGCCCGAATTATGGCAAAACACCATGGCTTCGATTGCACTGTTCTGTTTGGGCTCGACCCAGAGACGGGCACTATTGTGGCCGGTCAGTCGAATATTCCCGGGATGGAGGCTCTGGAGAAAGCTGATGGCCTGGTCATATTCGCTCGCTTTCTGGCCCCGGCTGATGAGCAGATGAAATACCTCGATGCTTATTTGAATCGCGGAGGGCCCGTGGTGGCGTTGCGAACATCTACTCATGGGTTCAAATACCCAAAAGATTCGACCAGTCCGTATCGGAAGTATGATTTTCAATACAACGGTGAGGAGTACCTGAAAGGATTTGGTCATCAGGTTCAGGGGCAAACCTGGGTGGGGCATTACGGAAAGAATCATCAGCAGAGTACCCGAATCACCATGGTGCCTGAGAACAAGAGTCATCCTATCCTGACGGGTATCGAATCCATCTGGGTGCAGGCAGGAGGTTACAATGCCGAGCCGGCTGATGATTGGAATATTTTGACCATGGCCCAGCCTCTCATGAGTATGGCGGTCGACGGTGAACCGGATGCGACGAAGCCGCCAATGGCAGGCGAGTGGACCCGCACTTATCAAGGGCAAGATGGAAAGACGGGTCGCTCATTTACTTCTTTGTATGGGGCCTCAGAAGATCTTCTCAATGATGGATACCGCCGCATGTTGGTCAACGCGATTTACTGGTCGCTGGAAATGGAGGATCAGATTGAGGCCGCCTCAGTTATCGATTTTGTGGGCCCCTATAAGCCAAATACATTTAGCGGAAAAGGACAAGCCTTGGGGATTAAGCCTTCCGCCTACGAGGGGTTTGAGAGCCCGATTCCGGCGCACAATAACACCGCTTCGATTGAGCCAAAAAAGAAGAAGTAGTCCGAGCCCTTTATAAGTCTACTTCAGTATGAACCTCCCCAGATTATCATCGTGTATTTCAGGGCTTATTCTAATACTCGGTGGAATCAGTGCTGCTGAGGAGGCCCCGAATATTCTGTTTATCATTTCCGATGACCTCAGTGCTTCAGCCCTGGGGACTTACGGAAATGAGGTGTGCCTAACGCCCAATATTGATCGATTAGCCAGTGAGGGAGTGCGCTTTGATCGAGCTTATTGTCAGTATCCCGTTTGCGGTGCCTCACGGGCCTCGTTCATGAGTGGTCTCTATCCGGAGACGACAGGATTTCTAGGGAATATCAAGACCCTGGGTAGCTACCGAGTGGTGAATGAAGAGTTTGCGGAGCATCCCAGCATCGGCGGGTTTCTCCGTCGCAATGGGTATGTCTCAGCCCGTGTTTCAAAGATCTATCACATGGGGGTGCCCGGGGGTATTGAAGCCGGCGAACCTGGCGGCGATGAGCCGGATTCCTGGGATCGTGCCTACGACGTCTGGGGACCCGAGACGGGGAGCCCTGGCGTGTTTGCCAATCAATCTCCCTCGCAAGGCCATTGGGGCGGTGCCTTTGTGACAATCAAAGTGCCTGATGAATATTCTGCAACGCAGGCGGATGAGATGACGGCCACTCAGGCCATTGCCATTCTGGAGAATCGAGCTTTGCACCGAAATAAAACCAATTTTCTCAAGCCAGGGGAGCCGATCTTTCTAGCCGTTGGCCTGGTGCGCCCTCATGTTCCGCTGGTCGCACCAGAAAGGCACTTCGCTCACTACAATAAGGACAATGTAAAGCTTCCCGAAGTTCCGGAAGGCGATATGGGTGACGTGCCCAAGCCGAATCAGAAGGGCGACTACGGGATGTCTCCGGAGCAGGGGCAACAGGCGCTGGAGGCCTATTACGCGAGTGTGACCTACATGGATGAGCAGGTCGGTCGTATTCTTGATGCGGTGGATCGGCTGGAAATGGTGGACAACACGGTGGTGGTGTTTATTTCCGACCACGGATGGCTTCTGGGGGAGCATGGGGCTTGGCAGAAGACGAATCTTTTTGATCCGGCTTGTCGCGTTCCGTTGATTGTGCGAGCACCGGGATTTGAGAAGAGCGCCGGGAAATCGGTGTCGGCACTGGCGGAATTAGTGGATTTGTATCCGACTTTTGCTGAGTTGGCGGGGCTGGTCGATGAGGCGCCTGAAATTCTGCAGGGACGTTCGCTGGTTCCATTGCTGAAAGACCCGGATCGCAACGACTGGGTACGGGATGCGAGTTACACGGTGATGGGCGGGAAGAAGGCTGTGCACAGCTCGATTCGCACGGATCAGCATCGCTACAGCCTCTATTCGGGCGGTGAGGAAGAGCTTTACGATCACGAGACCGATCCTGATGAACACACCAATCAGGCGACAAATCCTGAATATGGCCCCGTGATAGAATCGCTACGAAGCACGATGGATGCCGCAAAGGAGCGGACCCGGTAGGGAGCAGGAATAAATGATTATGAATGGGCGCTTCCGAAACACTTCGTGCGGATGCGTTCTGGGGTTGGTGATCGTGTCGTGGATAGGCTCCGCCTGTTCGGAAGAGTCCGTCAGCCGATGGGATGTTTTCTCCGAGCAGACCGTTTCACAGTTGCGGCGACTGGAGGATCCACTGGAACAGGTTGAAGTGATCAAACAGTTTGCTCGTGAAGATTACGCTGAGTCAGCGGAGTATTTAGTTGAACTGCTGAGTGATCGGAAAGTGTCGGCGATTGCCAAGTCTGCGATCGCGGATGTTTTGGGCCGCTATCAGAGTGAAAGTGCACGGGCGAAAGTGAAGGAGGCCGTTGGGACGGAGTTGGAGCAGAATTCCTATTTACTCAGAGCCTACATCGCTCATGGGGATCAGGATGCCAGGAAGCTGCTGCTCAATCTGGCGAGAGACGGTAAGACGCCTCGGGTACAGGTCCTGGCGATTGAAGGGCTCCATCACATAGGGGAGCCAGGCGAGATTCCCGTTGGGTATTGGGAGGCGTTGATCAAGTGGGTTGAGGATCCTGAAACATTTCATGGGATACGCGTGGCGGCTGCGAGAGCTCTGTCGGACTGGGAAGACTACCACGCTGTGGCCACTCTGATGGGGCAACTGGATGATCCGCTGTTGCGTGGTGTCTCTCGTGATGGATTGACTCGATTGACGGGGGAAACCTATTGGGACTGGAACTATGGCTGGAAAGGGTGGTGGAAAGAAAATGAAGGCGACTACGTTCCTGAGCCGCTCGCGGACGAGGCGTATGAACTCATGCTCTGCTCTCTGGGGGAGGCGGCGCGCGAGGATCTGAACGAGGATGACCCGGACTTCTTTGGGATTAAAATTACGGGGAGGAATATCCTCTTCATCCTTGATTGCAGTGGCAGCATGTACACCGAGAACCGCTTGGCGCGGCTTCAGGACGAATTGAGCGCGATGATTGCCCAACTGCACGAAGGCTATCAGTTCGGCCTTTTGTTGTTTCCGCAGGCTTCGATTCCGGGGCGTGACTATGGACAGGCAACGGATCGTCACATAGAGCGGATGCAGGAATTTGTTCAGTCGATGACTGCTGATGGCCTGACGCCCATGGGCGAAGCAATCTTCCACGCCTACCACCGGATTGTCCCGCGGGAGGAGGTGGATACGATTTATCTGCTCAGCGATGGAGTGCCGTCTGACACTAGTCTCAGCTTTTTGATGAATGAAATGGCAGGGCATTATGAAGAACATCAGGTGACGGTGAATACCATTTTTATCGGGGAAGAACCCGTAGGGAGAAAGCTGATGAAAGATGTCGCTGGCTTGTCAGCCGGAAGATTTATTCATGTGCCGTGATTCCGCCCTGCCTCTGGTCATGAAGGCCCTCGACTTGAGCTGAGCGAGGCGATAGTTTTTTGCTCTATGAAATACTGGCTTCTTTTCTCCGTCTTCTCACTGGCCATTAGCGTGGGATATTCAGCTGAACCAAAGTCGATTGAAAATGCCCGGCAGGTCAGCGACTCCGGCATTAAGCACTCGTTGCTCGTCTGCGGGAAGTTTACTGCGATCTTTGATGAAGAGGGCAAAATCGTATGGCAGGTGCCGGGGTATGCACGGGATGGAATGGTTTTGCCGAACGGGAATGTGCTCGTGTCGATTGAGGGACAGGCTCGTGAATACAAAAAGGGGACCTCGGAAATCGTCTGGTCGTATCGATTGGATGAGAGGAACAAGGAACTGGGGACAGTGAATCGCTTGCCTAATGGCAACACGCTGGTCGTGGAGCGCGGGCCACTTCCTCGCCTGCTCGAAATTGACCCTTCTGGAGAAATTGCGGTCGAGGTCCCCGTGTTGCCGGAGACTGACAATGACCACATGCAGACTAGGATGGCCCGCAAACTCCCCAATGGTAACTACCTCGTGCCTCACTTGCTGGCCTACAAGGTGAAGGAGTATCAGCCCGACGGGACGGTGGTGCGGGAGATTAAGACGGACCTCGAGCAGTTTGGCGGCCGTGACCCGCGCAACATGCCCTTCACTGCGATTCTCTTGCCGGACGGAAATGTTCTCGTGAATTTGACGAACGGAAACAAGACTGCGGAATTCGATGCCGGGGGCAATGTGGCCTGGTTCTGCGACAACACTCATGTGGACGGCAGATTCAGTGATCCCTGCGGCGGGCAGCGTTTGGCCAACGGCCATACCGTGGTAGCGAGTTACGGGCAGAAGGCGCCTGATAAGGTGAAGGTGTTTGAGGTGACCCGCGATCGAAAAGTAGTTTGGGAGTTCTTTCATCCGTCGGTGAAAGCGCATGAGATTCACATTTTGACGACCAATGGAGAGCCCGTTAATCCTGCTCTCCGATAGCATTTATTTTCCTGTAAAAACAAAATGAGAAGCCTACTCCTCCTGTCATTGCTATTCGTTCCTTTACTCCAAGCTTCCGATGATGCCGCACTCGTGAAACAGTCCGGCACGCTGTTGTTTGAAGATGACTTCGAACGGGACGAGCCAACTCCGAATAAAGAAGACATCGGTGGTGGCTGGACCAGTAACAGCGAATGGCGAGCCGCTGGAATGAAGCAGGTTGATCTGCGAGATGGAGCCATGCATGTGGTTCGCGTGCCCGAGGCGGATCATGGCGTGGCGATTTTTCACGACGTGGCGTTTCAGGACGGTGCGGTGCAGTTGAAGTTTAAATTGAAGGAAGGCGAGGGGCTTGGTCTTGATTTTGTGGATCGCTCCTGCAAGGAAGTGCATGCCGGGCATCTCTGTATGGCGACGGTTAGCCTCAAGCAAATCGGGCTGAAGGATTCCAAGACGGGGTCGATGAATAACGAAATTAGAGATCGTCGCAAGGCTGGGGATAAAAGCCCGGAGTTGGCTGCGTTGTTGAAGGCGAAGACCAAGTCGTTCCCGCTCGATCTTGCGGCTGATGAGTGGCACACGCTACTCGTTGTAGTCGAGGGCGATGTGATGCGAACGACGGTGAACGGAAAAGCGGTCGGTGAATTTAAATCGGAGGGGATGGCTCATCCCGTCAAAAGCATGATCACTCTGGCCGTTGGAAAAGCGGCGGCGGTGGATGAAGTGAAAGTTTGGAAACTGAAATAGGGTGACGCAAAGGCTTGTCGAAACGGCGCCGATTAGACAAGATCGTCCTCTCTTTCTAAATTCATTCACCCCCGACATCATGAAATTAATCACCTCTTTGGCCTTTACTGCTGCGGCTTTCTGCCTGGCGGCACCGCAACTTTTACAGGCTGACTTGTCAGCCGGAATGGAAACGGGTGACCCAGGATTGAAATCCATCGGTTCAATCGCTTTCGGTCCAGAGGGAATTCTGTTTGTCGCTGACCCTAAAGGCGCGGCCCTGGTGGCGATCAGCACGAACGACACCAAACCGTGGGCGGGGAGTGAGAAAATTTCCATTTCGAATATCAACGGTGAAGTGGCGGGCGTTCTCGGAACCTCGCCGGATGCGATTATTATTGAGGATCTGGCGGTGAATCCGGTATCGAATCGTCCCTACCTTTCCGTGAGTCGGGGAAAAGGGCCCGATGCCATACCCGCGATTCTTTGCATCGATAGCAGTGGCGGTCTTCATCTGTTCGATACGGCCTCAGTGAAGTATTCGAAAGTGAGCCTGAAAGACGCGCCTGAAGATAAAGTATCCGGGGAAGGCCGGCGTCAGAAGAACTCCCGTCTTGAGTCGATTACTGACATTGCTTATCTCGATGGCAAGCTGATCATCGCAGGCCTGTCGAACGAGGAGTTTGCTTCGAGTCTTCGTTCAGTGGACTTTCCTTTCTCTGACAAGATTCAAAGAACTACCGTTGAGATCTTTCACGGTGCGCACGGAAAGTTTGAGACACGCAGTCCGATTCGGACATTTATCCCTATGGATATTCAGGGTGAAGTGAATGTGGTCGCATCCTACACCTGCACGCCTCTGGTGCGCTTTCCCGTAGCAGGGTTGAAGCCGGGGAGTCACATCAAGGGGACTACTGTCGCTGAGCTGGGTAATCGCAATCGCCCGCTGGATATGATTCAGTATCAAAAAGGAGGGAAGCGCTATCTTTTGATGGCCAACAGCGCTCGCGGTATCATGAAGGTCAGCACTGAAGGCATCGGGGAGATCGAGGGGATCACAGAGAAAGTGGGTGAGACTCACGGGCTGAGTTACGAGACAATCGAAGACTGGTCCGATGTGGTGCAACTGGCTCTGCTCGATGATGCGAATGCGGTGATTGTCACGCAGTCTGCTGATGGGGATTCACAATTGAAACAGGTTTCTCTTCCTTGAATGTGATTCGGCAGGGCGGAGTGCATCGCTTTGCCCGTAATGCCCTGATACTATTTTTTTCAATCGTTCAGGCCGGGGCTGCGAAATCAGAGGAGTTCAAGATTTCCTTTGTTGGGGCGGATGGCTGTTTTGAGGCGGGACCTTTGAGCGAAGGTGAGTTCGAGGGTAAAAGCCCCGGGGATCTATTTCGTGTCACGGTGGACGGCGGTGATTCGGGGCGCCCTGGTGTGGCGGGTCGGTACGATTGGACCGAGGTTGGTAACATTCGATTCACGCCTAGATTTCCGGTGAGCCCCGGCGTGGTCTATGAGTGCGAATTCCTTCCTGGCCATGCGGAGATGAGGGAGGTCGATCCGTCCTGGAGGAATGTGATTCGGCAGTTTCTAATTCCGGA
>CAXBHX010000046.1:0-46099 GCA_963975655.1 uncultured Verrucomicrobiales bacterium | reverse complement strand
CGAGGCAATCAAAAACCGGTAATCCTATTTCATGTCTAAGCCCGAATTCACCCTACCTAGCCCACTGGACCGCCGACCTCCCCGGATCGGGTTGATTCTCGGCTCTGGGCTCGGCGGTTTTGTCGATTGCCTCAATGACCTCGAGAGCATCAATTACTCCGAGATCAATGGACTCCCAATCAGCACGGTTCCGGGTCATGCAGGCCAACTCCACCTCGGATCTCTTGGAGGTGTTGATCTGGCCATCGCTCAGGGACGTTTGCATACCTATGAAGGTCTATCGGCCAGCGAAGCCGCCTCGCCGATTCGGCTACTACACCAACTTGGTGTCCAGACCGTAATCCTCACCAACGCAGCTGGAATCGTGAACACCGACTTCAAACCCCGGCGCTGGATGCTACTGTCAGATCACCTCAATCTAACCGGGCTTTCCCCTCTCACTGGATCCGCTGAGTTTATCGATCAGACCGAAGTCTACTCACGGGAACTCCGTGAACTTCTCATAGCAGAAGCGGCGGAAACAGAAGCCACCAAGTTGTATGAAGGCGTCTACGCCTGGGTCAAAGGCCCCGAATATGAAACACCTGCCGAAGTCAGGATGCTGCGCACTCTGGGTGCGGATGCAGTAGGCATGTCCACAGTCCCCGAGGCCATTCAGGCCCGTGCTCTAGGAATGCGAGTCGTCGCCCTGTCTTGCCTCACTAACTACGGCGCCGGTCTATCCGGGCAGACGCTCAGCCATCAGGAAGTAATCGACGTCGGAAGGGAGGCTTCGAGCGCGCTCTTCTCCCTGCTACAAGGCACCGTGCCAGCGATGATGAAAATCTAGAAAAATCCACCGGTCGGGTTCTATTTCTCGGTCACGTGCAATTCCTCGCCCGCCTCATCTCTCCATGAGAAATTCAGCTTTGGCGATGCAACGCCATCCCCGGGCACCACGTCAATCATCAGAAAACCACCAGACCGTGGGTCCTGAACATAGTCCTGACGAATCAACCCTTCTGGGTCAGTGGACTCGGGATCTCCGGGAAGACGCCCCAATCTCGAGTTGGCGTCGAGCAACGACCCGCAGGAGAACTCCTCAATTCCCGTAGGATGGATGGAGTGATACTGCCAGTGACGGTCACCGCACACGATATAGAAATTTTCTTGATCCAGTCCAGTCTCCTTCAACCAGGCAAAGAACTCATCACGCTCATAACGAAACCCCCCATGATTGGTGTGGTTGTCGGTCTTCCTGATATCATCGGGCCCGATCATGGGTGTCGGTGAGATCAGCAACTTGAACGTGGCATCACTCTCGCTGAGCGTTTTCTTCAACCACTCTCTCTGCTCAGATCCCCAGATGGATTTATTCGGTCCATCTTCATCGGCATTGTCATCGCGATACACCCGGTTCTCCGGCAACCAAATTTGAAGGTCCCGGCTGACGCGATGAGTCCGGTAAGTTTTAGCCTCGCTATCCCCCGGTTCGGCAACCGGCAGTTGCTCGAGCATCAACTTCAGACCTTCCTCAGGAGTCGGATTGTAATCTCCAGAGTTGTCCCCATCATCAATCCGATAGTCATGATCATCGATCATCCAATAGGTTGGAACAGCTGCGAACAAATCGCGGTATCTCGGCTGAACAAATTGTTCATGCCACTTCTGCCTCAACTCGGTGATGGTCTCTGCTCGCGGATCATCAGGGGTGTCATAGTAAACGTTATCGCCTGTTCCCACAAAGAAATGAGGCTTCAGTTCAAGAATTGCCTCCAGAGCCGGGTAGCCTAATTCTTTATCAGGCCCTTCATAAGAAGGCGGAAGATGGGTATTATTTTCCAGTAAGTGCTGAGCCTGATCGATTCGATCATCCCCGTGAAACTTCGCATAATTCATTCCGGTAACGACCACAAATCGAACAGGGTCGTCCAGCGCCTGACCCGGGAGAGTTCGAAATGTAGCAACGGGACCATCAGCCAGTGAATCGAGACTAGTCCCCGTCCGAGTCGTGCATTGATACTCCGTTCCCGCCTTCAAATCTCGAAATGCCACGCGAGCAATGAAGTCATTACCCGGAGAAGCCTCGGCTACAACCGAACTCCCGGTTTCGCCTCCAGGCCCCATCAGGGTGAACTCCACTACACCTGCAACACCGGGTAGATCACGATCGACTAACTGATCCCCGATCGTCAGTCGAACCTGAACCAACGCTCTCTCCGCAGTCAACTCTCCGACCATGATCCCCATTCCAGCAACCGGCGCGGCGGTCGGCTTCGAGCAAGAAGATAGAAAACAGGCGACGAAAAGAAATAGAGTGATGGATCGATTCATGGGATTTGGATGCGATCACCATGTCGCGAGCCCACCAGTTTGACAAGTGACTACCCTGACTCCATCGCGCCGGGAATTGGTAGATTCGTCAGTTTCCTTCGCAACAACAATAGTCCCAGCAAACTCCCACCAAGAAGCGGAAATACTTTAGCTACTAATTGCGCCGCTTCTTGCGGGGAGATTTCAGTGGTGCTGCGGCTGCCATCCGATGAAACGACTCCGGAATAGGGACCGTGAAGTTGACTCGCTCTCCTGTGTAAGGATGATCGAAACTCAACTGATGGGAGTGGAGGGCGAGGCGCTTATCTTTCTGAATCTTGGATCCGTATTTTGGGTCCCCAACGATGGGCCAGCCACTGTCGGCGAGATGAACTCGAATCTGATTTTTGCGACCTGTGAGCAAGCTGATTTCCAACAGAGCACGGCTCCCGACCGTTTTCACAACCTTGTATTGGGTGTGAGACAACTTACCCGCCTCGGGATCTTTTGTTGAATAGACTCGCAATGCTTCGTTCTCGACTAAGTAGCTCGAAATTGTGCCTTCGGTCGGATCAGGGTGACCCTCTACCACCGCCACATAGACCTTTTCGACGTCGCTCCAATTTTGCTGCAACTTACTTTTAACTTCCACACTGCGGGCGAAAACAAGGGCTCCAGAGGTATCGCGGTCAAGCCGGTGAACTATGAAGATTTGCTCTCGGGATTTGTGATTCCCCTTCTTCACATAGTCCAGCAGGGACGCATGAGCGGTACGACCACCATCGCGACCCGTACCGATCGACAGCAAGCCTGCCATTTTATTGACGACAATAATATCGCGGTCCTCATAGATGATTTCGATCCCATGAGGTTGATGCTTTCTTCGACGAGGACGTTTGGGGGGCACCCTCAAAGCATCCATGCTGAGCGCGCGCCAGCAAGTGAGGATTTATCACTCACCACCCGCCTTACTCGACCAGGTCAGCCCTGTTGTGTCGACATGGCTACAGAAGGCTCAGCAACTCACTGGGCACTTCCAGGATCTGCTCCGCTCCAGCTCCCCGCAACTCCTCCACCGAACGAAAACCCCAGCTCACACCGATTGCGTGCATGCCTGCATTCACCGCAGTCATCATATCGACATCAGAGTCACCGACAAAATAGCAATCCTCCGGGGCGCAGCCCACACGTTCCGCTGCCTCGATCGCACCCACCGGATCAGGCTTCTTTTCAATCCCCTCACGCGCACCCAACACCACATCCCATTTCCAGTCACTGAGAAACGCATCAACACACTTCACTGTAAAATCGTGAGCTTTATTTGAAAGCACGCCGATTGGAATCTGCTGTTCGGTTAACCTATTCAGAAGCTCAGCAACTCCAGGAAAGAGCACCGTCGTATTTTTCCAATTCCGGCCATAAGCCGCCCGATACTCCGCCAGAATAGCGTCGGTCTCCGGTCCTTCATTCGGACGATGATCGTCCGGAAATATATCGCGAACCAGGTTCACCATCCCGGTTCCAATAAAGGTGCGATAAGCATCGATGGGATGGCCGGGAAACCCGTGTGATTCAAGCACGGCATTTCCCGAATCTGCCAAATCTTTCAACGTATCCAGCAGCGTTCCGTCGAGATCGAAAATAATTGCTTTCCCACTCATACGGCAGATTCCCGGAGCAGGTTCCATGCGCAGATGAGCGCTTTCAGGCCCGCCATCTCAATCGAGGGGTCCACCCCGCACCCCCAAAGCAGGCGACCAGTCTCCAGATGCTGGACCTGCACATAGGCCGCAGAATCAGCATCGGACCCACCGCGCAATGCCTGGCTTCGATAATCAGTCACCGTAAAATCCTTTCGGCCAGACCCTTCTAACATATGAACAAAGGCATTGATGGGGCCATTTCCTTTTCCGGTGCCCTGAACGGTCTCTTCTCCCATCTTCACCGTGGCGTGGCAAACCACTGTGCCAGTTCCCATTGCCGTATGATCGAGTTCAAACTTATCCAAGCTCATTGGCGCCTCGATGTTCACGAACTGGCCCAAAAACAGACTTCCGATCTCCTGGTTACTCAATTCGCGACCCGCCGCATCAGCCTTGTCGTAGACAAATTTCCCAACCTGCGGGTGCATCGACTTGGGCAAATCAAACCCGTGCTCTCGATCGAGCACGTAAGCGACACCGCCTTTTCCACTCTGACTGTTAATCCGAATAATAGCCTCGTAGCTGCGACCAAGATCCTGAGGATCAATCGTCAAATACGGAACGCCCCACGGAAACTCCTCTCCTGCGGCTTCCTCAACATCACGAACCCGCCGATCGAAACCCTTTTTGATCGCGTCCTGATGGCTGCCCGAGAAAGCAGTGAAAACCAACTCCCCTGCATAGGGCTGCCGCTCAGGCACCGTCAATCGGGTCGTCTCCTCGTAGATCTGTCGCGTCGACGAAAGATCGGAAAAGTCGAGCCCGGTTTCGATGCCGTGGCTGTTCATATTCAAAGCGACAATAACCACATCAAGATTGCCGGTCCGCTCTCCGTTTCCGAACAGTGTCCCCTCGACCCTATCTGCCCCGGCCAACAAGCCAAGCTCCGTTGCCGCGGTTCCCGTGCCTCGATCATTGTGGGTGTGCAGACTGATAATCGAGTTCGAACGGTTGTCGACGTGACGACAGAACCACTCGATCTGATCGGCATGCACATTGGGGGTCGTCCACTCCACTGTAGCCGGGAGATTCAGTATGATCTTCTTGCTGTCGGTCGGCTCCCAAACGGCAGAGACGGCATTGCACACCTCCAATGCATAATCCATCTCAGTGTCGGAGAAGCTCTCCGGTGAATACTGAAGCGCAATCTCAGTATTGGGCAAAGTCGGCACCAATTCTTTGATTAACTTCGCCCCATCGACGGCGATCTGCTTGATCGATTCCTTTGAGGCGTCGCTGAACGTAACCCGCCGCTGCAAGGGCGAAGTCGAATTATAGAGATGCACAATCGCCTTCTTAACACCCTCAAGACTTTCGAAAGTACGGCGAATTAAATGCTCACGCGCCTGCACCAGTACTTGAACGGTGACATCATCAGGAATGCGCTTCTGATCCACCAATGCACGGAGGAAGTTAAACTCGGTGTCTGCTGCTGAAGGGAAGCCAACCTCAATCTGTTTGAACCCGATGCGCACAAGCTCATCAAAAAGACGCAGCTTCTCATCCACCGTCATGGGGACAGGTAGTGCCTGATTCCCGTCGCGAAGATCGACACTGCACCAGATCGGGGCATGCGTGATGGTCCGGTCCGGCCATTGGCGGTCCGGCAACTCGACCGCAGGAAACGGCCGATATTTCTGAAGGGATTCAGGTTTCATGGATTTTAGATTTTAGAGAAAGGGAAAAACGGCGGGGCACAATACACCCCTATCATCGGGGTTCAGGAGTTAGGATAAAAGACAGAATACTAGGCAGATCAGCCTAGTAGGACCAGCTCAAGAGCGAGTGGGAGAGCAAAAAGTGCGGTGCTTTGTGTCGATGTATTCATCCGTTACTAACTAAAATAGTTTCATTCGACTGACTGTCCAGTCTCAATCTCGACGCTGCGTTAGCACTCGAAATGATTCACCGACGCCTGAGCCCGCCATGGCATCCTTCGATTCACCGTGTCGAGTCAGAAACTCGGCCTGCGATTCCTCGCACTCCAACTGAAACCCAATGTCCTCGCCCCAGTTAATGAGATCCCCAAAATTCACGTCCACCGTGAGGTCCTGTTTGCCCACTCTCTGGTAGATGTCGCCTCCCTCAAACCGCTGTTGTCGGTAGTATCCGCGCGCCGTCCCTTCCGGTCGGCGGTGATAGATTTCCTCTGCCTTCCCACCATAATCGATCGTCAGCATCGAACCGCCCTCCCAATGCTCTGATAGATTCGCCAACCATCGCTGAAACAGAGGCTGGATCTCCACCCGCTGTCCCGGAACTAGGTCGTTCATCGCCAAAGCGGTGAAATTGTCTTCAGGAAACCACTTCGGCAATGGCTTGAAAGTCTCACTAAGACCCCGCTCGGCATCAAACCTCACAAACACTTCCTGCCACTTCTTCTCAACTTCGTTCCATCGCAACCATTTCGCGGGGAAAGCATCGACGAGTTCATTGGAGAAAATGAGGGCCTGACCGCCGGCCGCATTCAGCGCATCCTCTGTCTTTTCGTGCCAGGTCACGCCAAAGTGCTTCAGCAAGCCTTGCTGCTTAGCTCTCAGTGGCGCTGACACATCGACAATGTGATAATGAAGCTGGCGGCGCTTCCACCATCCAGTCGATCGCAAAACCTCATTAGCCAGCGCTCCGTTTCCCGCTCCTACCTCAATCACATGGAAGGGCCCTTTCCAATCGTGATGCAGCCGCTCTTCTTGAATCCACTTCGAGATAGCCCCTCCCAGCGCTGAAGAAAGCGTCGCCGAGGTCGCAAAATCCCCCCTCGCTCCGCCCACATCCTCGATTCCGCTGGCATAGTAGCCGAATTGAGGATCATAGAGCGCAAGCGCCATGAAATTCTCAAAGGGAATCTCCCCACCTAATTTTGTAAAAGTCTGTTGGAGAAAATCGCGTAAATCCGGCATGGTCCTCTCGATTAAACAGGGTTAAGTCCCGCATTCAACAGGGTTTAGGCCGTCGCCGAAACCAAAATAAGACGTATTATCTAATCACAGGATGTCCATGTCACGAGTCGCTACCCTTTTATTCCTCCTCACCATCCTCATGGTGCTGGTCTCCTGCGGCCCCACCGACGAACCCACTGAGGACACTGGCAGCACAGCAAAGACGTCAGATTATTCCCCCTACCACGACATTCCAAATGCAGAGTTTGTCGGACTCGAGAACTGCAAGTCCTGCCACGAAGAGCAGTATGAAGACTGGCGTTTGAGCGATCACCACAAGGCGATGAACCCCGCTACCGAAGAATTCGTTCTCGGGGATTTCAAAGACATGGAATTCGAGCATTTCGACCAGAAATTCCGCTTTTTCAGAAAAGGCGAAGAATTCTGGGTCAACGCTGCCGATGATGAAGGTGTCTACCGGGATATGAAGGTTGACTACACCTTCGGTCACTACCCGCTCCAGCAATACCTCATTCCATTTTCGGGAGGCCGATACCAGGCTCTGCAAGTGTGCTGGGATTCACGGCCAGAAGAAGAAGGCGGCCAAAAGTGGTATCACCTCTATCCCGACGAGCCGATCCCCTCAGACGATATCCTCCACTGGTCCCGCCGTCACTTTAACTGGAACTACATGTGCGCTGACTGTCACTCGACCAATCTCGCCAAAAATTACGACCCGGAGACTCAGACCTACGACACGAAATGGTCGGAAATGAACGTCAGTTGCGAAGCTTGCCACGGCCCCGGATCTGAACACGTTAAGTGGGCCGGCGCCCACGAAAAAGCAGAGTCAGGCTCCTCATCCTCTGACTTTTCCGAACTGAAAGATTACATAGATTCCAAGGGCCTCGTCGTCACCTTAAATGAGCCGGGAGAAGCCACCTGGGCGATCGATCCTGAAACGCTTCAGCCGAAACGCTCCGCACCGATCGCTTCAAACGTGCAGGTGGAAACCTGCGCCCGTTGCCACGCACACCGCCAACTGATGGAGCCCGTTTACGAGCCCGGCCAGGGCTTTCACGACTCCCACAATCCTTCTGTCATCACGGATCGACTCTATCATCATGACGGCCAGATTCGTGAAGAGGTCTACGTTTATGGCTCCTTCGTCCAGAGTAAAATGTTTCACGCCAACGTCCGTTGCAGTGATTGCCACAATCCTCACTCAATGAAATTGAAGCTGCCCGGAAATGCCCTCTGCCTCCAGTGTCACTCAGGAGAACTGAACACTCCTGCGCACCATTTTCACACCATGGAAGGCACCGGATCCAGTTGCGTTGAATGCCACATGCCGGCGCAGAATTTCATGGTTGTCGATTCCCGCCGCGACCACAGCCTTCGCATCCCTCGCCCTGACCTGGCCAAAAAGCTGGGCACTCCCGACGCCTGCACCAATTGCCACACCGACCAGACCCAGGACTGGGCCGCTGAGAACTTCAAGAACTGGTGGGGGGCTGGACCACGCAATGCCCACTACGGTGAAATCCTAGCCAGTGCTCGCGCCGGTGAGCCCGGATCCATGGATCGGCTCATCGCGCTCGCCAATGATCCCAGCCGCCCTGGGATCGTCCGCGCCGCGGCGGTTGAAGTCATCAGCCGTCAGCCTCAGACGCCGGAGACTATGCGAGCTCTGGAACGGGGGCTCGCCGACAGCGACCCTGCGGTTCGGAATCAGGCTCTGGGAGCGCTACTCTTTGTCCCCATGGAGCGACGTATCACTCTCGCCGCTCCGCTGCTCGATGATCCGACCAAATCAGTTCGCATCTCTGCCGTCAGAGCACTCGCTCCCGCCCGAGGCCAACTCACCGAGACGCAACAGGTCGCCTTTAACCTCGCGGCAGAAGAATACATCGCCAAGCAAAACGCCATTTCTGATCGTGCAGCCGGGCACATGGATCTAGCGCTCTTCTATTCTGACCTTGGCGAACTCGACAAAGCGGAAGCGGCCTATCGGCTCGCTGCCAAAGTGGAGCCGGAATTCATTCCTGCCCGTATCAACTTTGCCGAACTGCTCTATTCAAGTAATCGCCCTCAGGAAGCTGAACAAGAATTCCGCAACGCGGTCGATGCTGCCATGATGCCAGAAAATGAAGGCACCGCCCGCGATGCCCTCGCCCGCTTCCTCATTCGATTGAAGCGATACGACGAAGGTGTCGAAGAACTGAGACAAGCTACCGAGCTCATCCCCAACCACGCTCAGACCCAATATTTCTACGGCGTCGCACTCAACTCCCTCGGACGATTCCCGGAAGCACTACCTTATCTGGAAAAGGCGAAGCAGCTCGATCCCTTCAACATCGAATACCTGGTGGGCCTCGCCACCATCTGCCGCGACGGAGGCAACCTGCAACTGGCCATGAAATACGCCCGCGAAGCACTCAGTCTTCAGCCTGACAATCCGCAACTTCGACAACTTGTCCAGAGCGTGGGAGGCCAGTGATCACTTAACGATCTGCGGCCTTATACCGCCGCAGCTCAAAGTCATCATCGCGATGCAGGGTCTCCGCCAGTTCGAAACCTTCCTCGAACGCAGGCAGTGAGGTATCACCCTCATAGGGGTGATAGACGTAGCTGAGCAACACTTCATCACACAGCGGGATCATCTCACCGTAGATTTGCGCTCCACCGATCACAAAAACGGTTTCCTCTTCCTGCAGCAACTTCAATGCGTCCTCGCAGGAACCCACCAGATCAAATCCGTCAGGTGCCTCGGTCAGACTTCGCGAAATCACCACATTGCGGCGCTTTGGCAAGGGGCGTCCCAATGAGTCCATCGTCTTACGCCCCATCACGATGGGATTCCCCAAGGTCAATTTCTTGAACCACTTCAGATCCTCAGGTAACCGCCAGGCGAGATCACCGTCTTTACCAATGATGCGATTCGATGCCATCGCGACGATAGCTTTTAGAACAGGACGACTCATGCTTCTCGTTTTCGCTATATTCAGCCCGACTACACAGCAATCGGGGCCTTAATCGAAGGGAGCGGATCATACCCCACCAACTCAAAATCGTCATAACAGAACCCGTCGATCTCCTTCACGTCCGGGTTCATTTTCATCTGCGGCAATGCTCGCGGCTCGCGGCTCAATTGCTCACGTGTCTGCTCCAGGTGGTTTTGATACAGATGCAGATCACCAAAAGTGTGAACGAACTCACCCGCCTTCAACCCACAGACCTGTGCCATCATCATGGTGAGCAAGGCATAGGATGCGATATTAAACGGCACTCCAAGAAAGAGATCGGCGCTGCGCTGATATAGCTGGCAACTCAGTTCACCTTCCTTTTCATCGACATAAAATTGAAACATGGTGTGGCAGGGCGGCAGCGCCATGTCCTCCACATCTGCGGGGTTCCACGCACTGACAATGTGGCGCCGACTCGTCGGATTGTTTCGAATAGAGTCCACCACGCGGGCTAATTGATCGATAGTCTCGCCACCATCACCTACCGCCCAGGAACGCCACTGCTTGCCATAGACAGGACCCAGATTTCCGTCTTTATCCGCCCAATCATCCCAGATCGAAACGCCGTTATCGTTGAGATACTTGATGTTGGTGTCCCCGTTGAGAAACCAGAGCAGTTCATGGATAATCGAACGCAGGTGCAGTTTCTTCGTCGTGAGGCAGGGAAATGATTCCCGAAGATCAAATCGGGCCTGAGCGCCAAAGACACCAATCGTGCCGACGCCGGTGCGGTCATCACGGGACTTTCCGTGTTCAAGAACGTGTTCAAGCAAATCGAGATAGGCCTTCATGGATGGGCAAATTAATGGCGATAAAGAGAGGATGGACCGTCCCTGTCGGCAACGGCAAGCTTTTCGAGAAGATCTGGAAGATGGTCAGAGTGGATCAAATTGCCAGCATCCTCCGCCGTGATGAACCCGGCGTCGACTTGAGTCTTGCAGCAAAATGAAATCAATTCGTCGTAAAAGCCGTCAACATTGAGCAACCCGCTCGGCTTCTCGTGCTCCTGTAACCGCGACCAAGTCAGCATTTCAAACATTTCATCAAGCGTTCCAATCCCACCGGGCAGAGAGATGAACGCGTCAGACAACTCGGCCATACGGGTTTTACGGGCCAGCATATTCTCGACCACATCCATCCGGGTCGCCCGGGGGTGCGCCAGCTCTCGCTTTTCCAGATACGAAGTGATCACCCCGACCATTTCTCCGCCAGCCTCAATACATCCATCGGCAACGGCGCCCATGAGCCCCAGACTGCCCCCTCCTGTGACCAACCGAATGCCATTTTCCGCGAGATAGCGCCCGACTTCCCTGGCCGAAGCCTCAAAGGCGGGATTCCTTCCGCTGTGAGCCCCGCAAAAAACGCATATTGATTGAAATTCGGTCGACATGGAATTCTCATTTTCGATCAGCAAAGAGCCTCTGCAACTGAATCCTTTATTGCAGGCATTTTTCCGCCGTTCTTAGCAGAATAGTAGTGGCAGCAGGGCGACCTCTTCGCTTAATATGTCCGAATGACTGCACGTCAGTATTATTTCGCGGGTCGGGTCCAGGGGATCGGGTTTCGCTACTCCACCAAGAACCTTGCCAAAGGCTTTGATGTACTCGGCTGGGTGAGAAACCTCCCCGACGGCCGCGTCGAACTTCAGATCATGGGCGACACCGAAGAACTCGACGAATTCATTCAGGAATTGCACGATAGCCCACTGGGACATCACATTCAGGAACAAGAAGAGCGCACCGTCCCCCTCCTCGAAGGAGTGCAGGGATTCTCTATACAACACTGAGATGAGCGAATTAGCCGTTGAAGTTAAAAATCTAACCAAGGTCTTCAGTACAGGCCTGAAGAAGGACTATGTCGTCGCGCTCGACAATCTCTCGTTTGATGTCAAAGCGGGCGAAGTCTACGGGCTGATCGGTCCCAACGGGTCTGGCAAATCTACCACTATGAAGGTGGTGCTAGGCCTGATGTCCCCGAGCAAAGGCTCGGCAAAAGTCTTCGGACTGGACAGTGGGGACATCCGGGCACGTAACGAGATTGGATTCCTTCCCGAAAACCCTTATTTTTACAAGCATCTCTCAGGCGCCGAGACACTCAAATTCTATGGCAAGCTCTGCGGGATGAAGGGCTCGGAGCTCAAAGACCGAATCGAAGAACTACTCAAGCTCGTCGATCTTGAGTCCGCTGCAAAGCGCCGACTCGGAGGTTACTCCAAAGGAATGCTTCAGCGTATCGGCCTGGCCCAGTCACTCATACAGAACCCCCGCCTGGTCATTCTCGACGAACCCACCGCCGGGGTCGATCCAGTCGGCTCCCGCCAGATTCGTGACCTCATCCTGAAACTGAAAGATGAGGGCTACACTGTTTTTCTTTGCTCACATCTCCTCGAACAGGTTCAGGAGGTCTGCGACAAAGTGGGAATTATCTTCGAAGGGAGGATGCGCCGCGAAGGCCCTCTCGAGGAACTGATTCAAATCGACAATCAAACTGCCCTGACGCTTCAGGGAACCTCTCCCGAGTTGCTGAAAGAAATCCATAAATTGATCGAATCCGATGCCGGCGCCAGCATCATTGAAGAAGGACATCCGCGAACCACACTGGAGCGTCTTTTTATCAGCATTGCAGGCCAGAAGCACGAGGAGGACCCATCATGAGTGACGCCACTGTCCACCCTATCCTCCAGCCACCGACCCGGTCGGTGCCTATCTTTTCATTCGGCCGAGTCTGGACGATCGCGGGGAGCACCGTCACTCAATTAGTGAGGATGAAGACCTTCTATTTCCTCCTCGCCTTCGCGATCATCGTTGTTGCCGCCGGCAACTTCAATATCCCGACGACTCCAGCGAAGGAGCTGTCGATGATCAAGAAAGTGTCTTTCGGAACGATGGACCTTTTCGCCTGGCTTTTCGCAATCGTGGCGACTGCCCTGCTAATTCCGAGAGACATCGAGGATCGAACGCTTTACACCATCCTCTCGAAGCCGGTTCGCCGGATCGAATATCTGTTCGGCAAGCTGTGCGGAGTCCTCTTCGTTATCGGCGTCTCGCTGTTGGCGATGTATGCCATCTGTGCCGTCATGATTTTCGCCCGGGAAAGCGCCTATATCGGAGAGGAGTTGGCAGCGATGCAGGCCAACCCCAATTACACCGCCAGTGATGCGCAAGCTCAGGTCGATCTGATCACAAAACAGGGCTTGCGGGCCGAGCTCGGCATCGCAGTGTTGGCGTCTTTTTTGAAAGCCTCAGTCGTGGCTGCAGTCACTATCTTTCTCTCCACCTTTGCTTCCAGTTCGCTATTCACCATCATCACCAGCGTGCTCATTTTCCTCATTGGTCACGCACACACAATGGCGACCAACTTCTGGATGCACGAAGCAGGAAACAGCGCGGTCGTGCAGACCCTGGTGAAGATCGTCAAAATCCTGATCCCCAACTTCCAGCTGTTTTCATTCAGTGAAGGGATCGTTATGGGGGAGCCGGTCATCTATTCGCTAGTCTGGCAGATGGGCGGACTGACTGGAGCCTATCTCGTTGTTTTCCTACTCCTCTCTCTCCTTGTTTTCGTGGACAAGGAATTTTGATCTGGCCATGATACTGTTCAGAAAAATACCCCGTATCATTTACGTCGTCGCTGGACTGTCGCTGTTCGGGCTGGCTCGATCCCCTTTTGAGGATCGACTAGGCAAGGAGTTGACCACCGCCAATTTACTTCTGCCCCCTCCCGCCCAGGGGGCATTTGATCAGATGAGTCAATCGGCACTCATGGGAACCCTCGGGGGATTGAGGTCGCTCGTGGCCACCTTCCTAACGCTTCAAGCCTACGAACATTTCAGTAACAAAGCATGGGATGAGCTAAGGCAAACCTACCAAATCATCACCAGTCTTGAACCGCGTGACGAATCCCACTGGGTCTCCGTGATCTGGCACATAGGCATCAACGCCACCGCCAACATGCAACTCGACTCGAAGCTTCCCGAGTTTGAAAGAGAACGGCGATTCAAGGAGTATGCTTTGCAAGCAGTAGCGATCGCGGAAAAGGGCATCCAGCAGCTACCCAACTCCATCGATATCCGCATGCAACTTGCCGAGGTTTACCGGGAGAAGTTGCGAGACTATTGCGCCACTTCCCGGGTCTATGGCGAAGTCATGGAGCTCGACGGTGCCCCGGGTTATGTGGAGCGTTTTCACGGTTACTTCATGGCAAAGTGCCCCGGAAAAGAACAGGAAGCATACGACTACCTCATCGGACTCTACTACGAGGGAGAGCACCAGCACCTGCCGAGCTTAATCCACGAAATCAAGGTTCTGGAGGAAAAGCTTTCGATCCCCCTGCCCCGGAGAATCCCCGATAAAGATCCCGATCAGAAACAGACCAAGCGGCCAAAACCAGCCCCCAAAGTGCTCCCGGGAGGCATCGTCATTCCCTGAGGCGGACAATTACGCGATGCTTTTGCTTTCCATCGCATTGCGAAATCCCTTTTCTATGTTTAATTCGTAGCCTCCCCATTGCCCTTTCATGGAGTCAGCGGGGCATTTACAGTCAATGAAATACGCCATATTCGGAGACATTCATGCCAACCTCGAAGCCTTCCAGGCGGTGCTGGCGGATGCCGATCAGCAAGGCTGCACCGAGCACGTCTGCGTGGGCGATATAGTGGGGTATGCATCGGATCCGAAAGAGTGCCTCCGCATCATCCGCGAGATGGAGTGCCCCGTCGTCAAAGGCAACCACGATGAAGAGGCTGTTCTCAGAACGTCTCTCGACGGACTGAATCCACTCGCCAAGCAGGCCATGGAGTGGACCCGGGCTCAACTCGATGAAGACGAACAGAATTTCCTGACGAATCTCAAGCTGGTTCGTCAGGTGAGTGACTTCACGATAGTTCACGCCACGCTCGACACTCCCGGAAGCTGGACCTACGTAACTAACAAGTTCGATGCCATGGCGAGTTTCAGTTATCAGTTCACCCAGCTTTGCTTTTACGGGCACACCCACACGCCTCGAATCTACATCAAAGGAGACGGCGTCGAGCCGTCCGAAGAAACCAACGTGCAGTTGGAAATGGGGCGCAAGTATTTCATCAACGTCGGCAGTACAGGTCAACCGCGTGACGGTGATTGGCGCTCTTCCTACGCGATCTACGACGCCGACAATCAAGAGGTCACGATTCGACGCATAGACTACGACATCCAGAAGGCTCAGGGAAAGATCATCGAAGCCGGCCTGCCGGAAATGTTGGCGCACCGCCTTTCACTGGGTAAATAGGGTGAAGCTCTGGGCCTGCGACCGGATCCTCGTGGTGAAGCCGAGTTCACTCGGGGACATCATCCACACCCTGCCAGCGGTTGAAGCCATACATCGCACGGCTCCCAATGCCAAAATCGACTGGCTGGTCAATACCGAGTGGGCCCCACTTCTTGAAGGCATCCCCTTCATTTCACGTGTCATTCCGTTCCCCCGGCGCGAGTTCCGGGGCCCGATGGGAGGGTGGCGTGCGTGGAAGTGGGCTGGAGATCGCCTGAATCGCTCTCGCTACGACCTGGCTCTGGATTTCCAGGGGCTATGCCGCAGTGCTCTACTGGCCCGTAGTGCGAAACCTAAACACCTCGCCGGATTTCGGCAAGCACGTGAGGGTGCCCCCTTCCTCTACGATCAGAAGTTTCCCGTGTTTAACTGGTCCGGACGCCATGCCGTGGATCGCAATCTCGACCTGGCGTCAGCAGTGGGCGCCAATATTGCCAACCCCACGTTCTGCTTACCTCCGGGAGACGAAATCCCCGGTCTAAACCTCTCCGGCGAGCAAACTGTATTGCTCCATCCGTTCTCGAGAGGAGAAGGCAAATCACTTTCTGTCGATGAAGTGCTCGAGTTGGCCAAGCTCCTACGCCCTCATACAGTGGTTCTTGTCGGCACGCCCCCGGAGGATGTTCCCATCCAGTGGCCGCCTTTCGTCGTCGACCTACTGGGTAAAACCACTCTTCCCCAATTGATCCATCTCATCCGCCGCTGCTCCTGGACCGTCAGCGTCGACAGCGGACCCATGCACCTAGCGGCGGGCATCACGGATCGCGTGCTCTCCCTTCACACCTGGTCCAATCCGTCGATGGTGGGACCATGGCAACCCGATGCCTGGATCTGGCGCGAAGGTCAGTTACTCCAGGTCAAACAGCTATCACCCGATCAGTTTCCCGAGCGAAGAGACCTGAAAGCCTCTTTCGGTTCCAAAGATCGCCTCTTCAGCCCCGAAGAGATCAAGGCTATGTCCGACTTCCTCATCAAACAGCTCCATTCATGAAACACGTCCAAATTTATACCGATGGCTCTTCCCGCGGTAATCCTGGACCCGGAGGCTACGGTACAGTCGTGCGCTTTGGAGAACACACGAGGGAACTCGCCCAGGGTTTTCAAATCACAACCAACAACCGGATGGAAATTCTCGCATCCATCGTCGGCCTGGAGCTTCTCAGAGAGCCCTGTCAGGTCACGGTCCTTTCTGACTCGCGATACCTCGTCGATACTCAATCCAAAGGATGGGTCGATGGATGGAAGGCCAAAGGATGGAAAAAGAAAGACAAGTCACCCGTCAAAAACGTCGATCTTTGGAAGCGGCTTGAAACGGCCGCAGAGGGTCACTCCATCATCTGGCAGTGGGTCAAAGGACACGACGGGCACGAGATGAACGAACGCTGCGACGTATTGGCCACGGAAGCCGCCGATGGTGAGCACGGCTCACTGATCGAAGATTCCGGATTCGAATGTTAGGCCTCCGGGGCGCTTTCTTATTTCTTCTTTTCGAGTGATTCCAGATAGCGCCAAAGAACGCCTATCTCAGCCTTATCCCCTCTCCCTGATTCAAACTGATCAGGCATAGGCGTACCCGGTTGCATAGCCTGGGGATCCATCAAAATGTTTTGAAAATAGCTGAACCTCAGCCTTTCGGGAGAAAGCGAAAGATCAATGCCCGGCAGCTCTGTTCCTCTGATCGCTCCCAGTCGGTGACACTGAATACAGTTCTTTCCATTCGCACCAATGAGATCGCTCCCGGATTGGTGGGCGGCGATTCCGAGATTGAGTGATCTATCAACCGAGTCAATCCCATCGAAGTTCTTGAGTAATGGTATGACATCATCCTTTCGGTAGACCGGCATTCGTCCGCTCATGTAGTGACGCACTGCTCCGCCCCCATGCTCACCAAACATAACCCGATTCATCCAATTTTTGGTCAACTTGGCGCTCACTTGATCGAGCGCAGGGGGAAGATGGCCCCACCGCCCCAGCTTCATCGCCGCCTCTGACTCAAAGCCGAAATACACTTCCCGGGCAATCTCCACACCGCCAACTCCACCTCGCTCATGACAGGCGTAGCAATTGAGTTGCTTCATCCTCCAGTCAATCTCCCGAGCCACTCCCGGTTTCCCCTGATCGCCCAGACGCGTTAGCGCCGCCGAAATTGCCCGCTTCTGCACTTCATCCAATCCATAGAACGGGACGCCTCCACTCACAGGGCGTTCGGACATACAAGCCGCTCGAGAGACAGGGGCAAGATCAGCCAATGGCGTCGCGCGGAATCGCGTTCGCGTTCCTTTCTGCCCCGGAACAGTGTGGCAAGCCGTGCAGTTTTTCTGATCAAACAACTCCCGCCCTCTTTCAACCAGGCTGATGTCTGATTCAAAACGATCTGACTGGGTCAGGGCCTCGGTCAGATTACTTGGCAGAACTAGATCCGGACCGGCTTTGAGATAAGCCGCCAAGTTTGCGGCGTCCTCCTCATTCAATCGAAAATCCGGCATCCGACCCGAGGGGCGGTGCTCATTTGAATGAAGAAAAAAATGGGTCAGCGAATTGATTTCATACAAATCAGCCAGATTCATCGGCACGCTCGGCAGTCCCGCCAGTTCGATCTCGGCATTCTCCGGAATCCCTTCGGGCCGAAAACCTAACTCAGGAGCGTGGCACCCCACGCATCCAATCCGATGATACAGCTGCCGCCCCGCATCAATGTCCCCTTGAGGATAGTCTGGCAAATCATAGGTCAAAGTCGCGAGATACTGCTTAATCGCCTCGACCTCTTCCAATGCTCGATCCGGCCCTGCGAATAAACTCGGCATCACCGTGTCCTTTTTCACGAACCGAGGATTACGAATCATGATCTCAAGATCGAGAGGATCGAGGCGGGTGCTCACCCCCTCCAAATTTGTCCCCTCCAATCCAGACAACCTTGCTTCCAACGATTTAGGCGGCTGGTGACAAGCCACACAGTTGAGTTCATTCAGGAGAATGAGGCCGCCCTCAGCAAGATAGTCGTCATCGTCAAGGCCACTGTGAAATCGCTCAAAACCGACTACGAAAGGATAGTTAACCGGCTTGGCATGGGCGGGATGGGCCAGAGACTCGGATCGAAATCCGATTCCGATCGCAGTCAATATCAGACTCAACCATGTTAAGTGTCTGGTCATACCCTGTCCATAGATCCACGACGCTCGAGTCAGCAGAAAGCCCACTCCCACAAAGAGAATCTACGAGACAATCTTTCCGTCCACGAGCGTAACGATGCGTTCACCGAGCGCCGCTAAATCGGCGTCGTGCGTCACCACTATCAAGGTGCGCTCTTTCTCATCGGCCAATTCCATCAAAAGCTCCATCACGGCGAGACCCGTTTTGGTATCGAGATTTCCAGTGGGCTCGTCGGCAAAAATAATTTCGGGATCATTCATCAACGATCTCGCAATAGCGACCCGCTGCTGCTCTCCGCCAGACAATTCACTGGGCAGATGATCACAACGCTCCGAAAGGCCGACTCGATCTAAGAGTTCGACAGCGCGATCTCTAACCTGGCGCCTGCTGATCATCGCAGGAACCATCACATTCTCTGCCGCCGTTAACTCTGGCATCAGAAAAAAGCTTTGAAAAACATAGCCCATGCGGCTGTTCCTCATTCTGGCCTGCTCTCGACGGGAGAGGCCATAAAGCGATTTGCCATCGACAAGCACTTCACCGTCGTTTGGCTTCTCGAGGCCGGCCAGAGTGTAGAGAAGCGATGTCTTTCCGGCTCCTGACGGGCCGACAAGAAACAACTTCTCGCCGTGAGCAACTGAGAGTGTTACCCCCTTCAACACTTCGATCCGGCGTTCACCGATCTCGAAGGTGCGAACGATACCCCGGGCTTCAATTGCGGGTCCGTCAGATAGGACCCCGCAGGACTCTCCTGCTACTGAACTGGATTCAAGATCAGACACGAGATAATGTTCGCCTCAGTTAGCGCCGAGGACGAACTTTATTTCAGAATTCTGCCAGGAATCTCAGAATTTGCCGACGGATAAACCTATCGCTTACCCTTCAACCCGTCGCGGCGAGCCTTCTTGGCCATATTAAGAGCTTTCTCATTGCCATACCGGCCAATTGAAAACTTAGCGGTTTTACGCTTGTCAGCACCATCGACCCAAGCCGCCTGCCAATATTCGTATACCTTTCCTTTGGGCGACTTGGACACCACGTGAGTGACGCCGGTCACACCAGACTGCTTGATACGACGCTTCTTCTTAGCCGCCGCTTCCTGCTTATACTTGGGCATTTTCGTGAGCAATCCATCACGATGTTTTTTCGCCGCAGTAAGGGCTTTCGACTTACCGCCGGAAGCCTTATCAGGAAAATATTTCTGATGACTTTTACCGCGATGAGTAATGCGAACGTAGAAGCCGTGATTCTTTTTTTCAGGCTGATCGATACGAGTAATTCCGTAATTTGGTCGAGACGCTATCATAGGAGCACAAGGTTAGGGGTTGAAACTTACTGTCTTAACTAACAACCCTGTCTATCCTTTTTTAAAAATCCTGACAAGGCAAAAGCAGACAAAATGTCCGCGACCGCTACCTGCCAGAAACCTGACGGATGCCTTCAAACAAAACAATTCCTGCCGAAGTCGCCAAATTAAGACTACGCCCATGACTCTGGGGAATGGTTAGACACTGCTCCGAATGCCCTTTAAGAAGACTGTCAGGGAGGCCTCTCGTCTCTGGTCCAAACACAAGATAATCGCCTTTCTGAAACTCGGCGTCCCAATAGATCTGCTCCGACTTCGTCGTTAAGAAGTAGATGTTCTTCCCATCGGGAACCGAAGCCGCGAACTCTTCGTAGGAACCCCACAACTTCGGAGATAGCTCTTTCCAATAATCCAGTCCGGCACGTTTGAGGGCACGCTCTTCGAGAGAGAAACCAAGCGGCTCAATGAGGTGTAGTCGAGCCTCTGTCGCATGACAGAGACGACCAATATTCCCAGTGTTGGGAGGAATCTCGGGCTGATACAGAACGACGTTCAGCATCGAACGTCTCCCGTCAGCTTGAGAGCGGCAGCGTGGAATTCACGCCGCGCTAGAATTACGCTTCAATCGGATCAACGTTGACCCGACGACCGTCGCGATCGAAACGCACATTACCTTCGACCAAAGAGAAGATCGTGTAGTCACGTCCAAGGCCGACGTTTTTGCCGGGATGCCACTTCGTCCCGCATTGACGCAGGATGATGTTGCCGGGAATGACAGCTTCGCCACCAAACTTTTTAACACCGCGACGCTTACTATTGCTATCGCGACCGTTCTTAACACTACCCTGTCCTTTCTTATGAGCCATGACAACTGGAAGGTAAAATATCTACAAATTAAAAATTACTCGATCGCTCAGACTGAGACGATTTCAAGACGAGTGAGGTGGCGGCGATGCCCCTTGGTTTTGTGATGTCCCTTACGACGCTTAAATTTGAAAGCGATCACTTTCTTAGCGCGGAACTGGTCTACCACCTTAGCGGTCACTGTAGCGCCTTCGATAAAGGGAGCTCCGACCTGAAGGCCGTCACCGCTTCCAGAAGCGAGGACTTCCTCAAACTTTACGGTATCTCCGACTTCAGCTTCGAGTTTCTCGACGTCGAGCTTATCGCCGGATTCGACGCGGTATTGTTTACCGCCGGTTTTAAAAATTGCGTATGCCATCGTTCTGATCTGTTTGAGGGTCGCGAATTTGCCACCGCTCCCCCCTGTCGGCAAGCGGTTTTTTTTAAAACGATTCTAGCGGTTTTTGAATCTCAATCAGCAGAGATCAAATCCGCGCCCGGAAAAAGTAGAAACCCATCGAGCTCAACCTCTGGATCTAAGGGCCCTTCAAGCCATTCTCCGCTCGAATTCTCCTCTCCTATGGGCTCAAACCTCAAGTGGAGTCTAGATTTTCCCACATGTGCCGCAATTCCGGGCAATACCCGCCCCACCGACTTGGCGAGACGCCCACGCTGCACCTGATTCGGCGCCAGCTTTGGATCAATGGTATCTGCCCTGCTCATGGTCACCACCCTCCCATGGCTGCTCCAGGCCCGCGCTAGAGGCAAATCAAGCGTGTCCTCCCAGTCTTCAATCTCCTGCTGATTGGTCTCTCCAAATAGGATCCCATACTTTAGCGACGGAATACTGAGCGACTGCCCAATACCGGCGAAAAACGCTCTGTCGCCAACCATCAGGGTCGCTTCCTGCTCGAGGATCGCCTTTTCCATCGCCTCAACATCAGCACGCAGCGAAAATGAGCGGCTGACAATTCGGCCCTCTCCGAGAACACCAGTCCAGCACCCGAGGGTTAGCCCACATGGAGAAGACATTGATTCTTCAGTGAAGACCACGTCTTCAGTCCGAACATACTCAGCCGCTCTTACTTGAACAGCGTTGCGGTGCACGTCACAGGACCTCAAGACCACGGCTCCCTCGCCAGGCCTCGGAACCAGGGCTACGGCCTCACGATCCGCTGGCCTCGAATTGATATCCAGTCGCCAACAAGTCAACCACGCCGGCTCCAGCTTCGCCCGAAGTCGCTCAAACACTGCTATGAGCGATCCTCGGAAGGAGATAACCGACTGCATATCGATAAAAACCCCCTCATCTCCGAGCCAAAAGTCCTTCAAATGAGGCATAAACGCCCGCGACGTAATCACCGTGCGAATACCGAGCGGCGCTATCGACTCGGCCACGGCCCTGATCTCATTCGGATCCACGGTAAATGGGATATTAACCGGCGTCTTTCCGGCGAGAAACAGTCCCATGTTAATCACTGCAGTCATGGGCCCAGATGGCAACATAATACCAATCCTGTCTCCTGACTCCGGTGACTGACTCATCCACCGTCGCGCGATCGCAGTCGCCATTCCGAGCGTATCCGCCCTCGACCAGTCCCTCGGGCCATTCTTTCCGTACTCCACGAACAAAGGTCTCCTTCGCTTACGTTTGAGCGATCGAATTAACGCCACTTCCAAAGGAACATCAAAATCCCGGCGGTTCGTAAAGGCCTCGACCGACTGCTCCATCACAGCCTCCCTGATTCTTACTGCCGTTGCGTCTTGAGAACTGATCGGCCGCCCAAAGGCTACCTGCAGGGGACAAAACAGCCCGTGAGGTCGCTTTTTTATGGATTTCCCGCGCTCGAATGAAAAAATTGAATGCCACAATCCGTCCATGTAGAACGGCACGACGGGACATTCAGCTCGTCGCGCAATGAGCTCAAATCCCCGTTTAAATTCCCCGATCCCCCCGGACCGGGTCAGCCCCCCTTCCGGAAACACACAGACCATGTCTCCCGCCTTCAACGCATCGATCGTGCGGCTGATCGCCTCCTTGGGATGGGTTGGTCTGATCGGAATCCCCCCAAATAGCAGCAAGAACCAACCGAATGCTTTGGAGTTGGTATAACTCTCCAACACCATGAAGCGGACTGGCCGTGGACACGCTAGATAGAAGATGAAGCAATCGATGTAGCTAACATGGTTTCCCAAGAGGAGCACGCCGCCCCTCTGAGGTACAAAATCCACACCAATACGCCGGATTCCATAAATAAATCGAACCGGAGGCAATAGCGTCAGCCTTAAAAGCAATCGAACGAGAAACTTCATTCAGACGGAGCGGCTTTCTTCTCAGCCCACAGATAGGGCAAAGTCCAAACAGCGACTGCCGCTGCCACAATTAACACGATCACCACCTGCCCGGTTGCCGTGAGACCGGCAGAATCCAATAGATTGCACATCACGATCGCAAGAACCCCAGAAACGGAATTGAGCAAATTTGACGCCGAGATAATTCGCCCGCGTTGATCCTCAGGAGCTAGATCCTGCAAACACGCCGAGAGAGGAACGGCAAAGAAACCCGATGCGAAACCCACCACGCCGATACTGATTTTGAATGAAATTCCCGAAGGATCGAACAATGCGATCCCTACGAGACCCAGCGAAATCCCAATGGCACCGATTGGAATCAGACTGGTCTGAATCCTCGATCGGCTCAAAATTGAGACCATAGTGCTACCAAATATCAGGCCAACGCCAACGCAAAGCATCATGCCAGAGGTCGCACTGGTCGCGCCACCTTCCTGAACATTCGGGTAAAGCTCTCTCCCGAAAGAGACAAAAACCAGAGCGATCGAATTCGCAATAAACCAGTACAAAGCCACTCTGATGGCAACACCTCTTAGCGCCGGATTATTCCATAGCATTCCAAGATGCTTGAAGTGACGAACCCAGATCGAGGCCTGGAATTTCTTCCCGGGATGCGACGGCGTTTTCTGAATGAAGAATGCCATTCCTATCGGAATCAAGCACCCTAGACCAATCCACATCGTTGGCCGCTTCGCGGCCTCCCATGCGTTATTAACATCCATCCCATTCGATTCGTTAAGCCCTGCCAGAATGTGGTCGAACCAGGCACCACCAATCCCAATCCCACCTAGAATCCCAATCATCGTCAGCATCGACATCAGCCCATTGGCCATGCCTAGTTTCGACGAGCCAACCAGCTCTTTCAAAATGCCCTGCTTCGCGGGAGAAAACAGGGTCGACTGAACTGCCAGCAGGAAATACCCGAAAATCGCCAGCATCACCTGACGCTGAATCACGGCGACCAAAATCAAAATGAAAAGCGCGAGCTGAAGAATGAGGCAAGCGATAATGACCTGTCGTTTTGAGAAACGATCGGAAATCCAGCCCGACACCGGAGCGCCCAGGATGAAAGGGATCGGAATCAGAGCTGTCAGTAGATATTGAATTTTCTCACCGACATCGAACGAAAACACCACCATTCCCTGCGCAACCGCCAGTCCCAGCCCGATGAGAACGAATTTCACGAAATTGTCGTTGAACGCGTTCTGCATCTGCACAAACAGGACCACTATCAGTGAGATCCAGGAACGGCGTGATACAGGAGGGTCGATTTCGTCGTCTGCCATGAGGGTGTTGTAGAGTAGATCGAAAGTGAGGGCCAACGAATTTAGGGGAATTAGACCTCCTTGACTCGATAGAGCCCGAAGGCCTGCTTCAAAGAGGCGAAACGACCTCCCCATTTACCACCGTAAGGTCGCTTCGGCGTCATCGTTCTCCATCCTTTTTCCAAACCCAGCGAAGCCAACTTCTCCCCGGGATGGATCATCACGGCGTGCTCAGCGATCGAGAGCAGCGGGATGTCGGCAGAACTGTCTGAATACGCCCAAGTGTCCCCCAACATGTCCTGCCCCTCCGGAATCAAGCCTCTCTCCAGCATCGCCGTTATTTTCGCGCCATGTTTATTATTCGGACCTGAAATCCGAGGCAAAAACGGCATGCGGTCCGCCACCTCCATGTCCGTTCCAATCGAGTGATCGAAACCCAATTTCTCAGCGATCCCCTGCAGATAAAATTCCGGACTGGCACTGTTCAAGATGAGCACACGACCTGCCTCTCGGTTTCTCTCAACTTCAGCGACGACCTCTGGATAGAGAGCTGCATCAAAATCTGACTCAAGGAAATCCTGAACATGTCCCTCGAGCGTACTTCGCTTCATGCCCCAGAGATAGCTGGAGAAAATCCGCTTCATTGTGCGCAGATTCAAAATCCGAAAAACAGCGAAGGGAAGACACAGAAAGAACCACAGGAGATAGATCCGCCTCCAGCCTTCCTGGCGTAGGACGTAGTTACAAAATAGTACCTGCGTATCGAACGGCAATAGGGTGTGATCTAGATCAAACAGAGCGAATCCTCGGGACATGACGGCCGAAGATACCCCCTTACCGGAAATCCGCTACTTCATGACACTTATGGAATTTGCGTTTGCACGACCAGTCTTTGCTGGCACAATCATTAAAGACCGCTGAAACTACTTTAGTAATCTTAAGAACCGCTCCCTTAAATGAAACCTTTCGAAATCTTCCAGGAAATCAGCCCGGATACCGCTGCTTCTGTTTTTCAGTATCTGCGTGACGAACAACGCGAAGTCTACAAGGCCTCGTTATCCACGCTCGCCGCAAACCGAAAACTTCGTCCGGTCTTCGTTCAGCGAAAGCCGGCACCGGCTCAAATTGAGTGGCTCGTGAAAAATGTTAAACTGCGCGCTTCAGCTGAGATCGCCGAACACGCTCTTCAACTCTGGCTCATGAAGGCCAATCAGGAGGTACTTGTTCAGTTCCTGGACGGGGTCGGAATCGAGCACGATGGCGAGGGCGCAGCAGAAGACCTACCCGAAGAACTCGACGCGAAGAAACTGAAATCCACTGTCGATAAATTGCTCAAGAATCACGATCCAGAGGTCGTGAAAATTTATCTCAATATTTTCCAACTTCAGCGCGCTAACGGATGGGACGCCCTCAACACCCTCATCGCAACTAGTCCCGAACTTCAATTTGGAGCCCAGGAAGAGCCCGCACCAGCGGCGGAGCCTGCAGCTCCCGCCAAGGAAGCCGAAGAGGAAGCGCCCGCGGCGGAGCCCGCAACCCCTGCCGAGGAAGCCGAAAAGGAAGCACCTGAGGCGGAGCCAGCAGCCCCTGCCGAGGAAACTCCAGCTGTTGACAAAGAATAATTCACCATCCCGATGAAGAGCGCCTACGAACTAGCCATGGAGCGGCTCGACAACTCCGAGCCTCAAGCCAAACTGACCGACGAGCAGCGCACTGAAATCGCAGGGATCGACGATAAGTTCAAAGCCAAGATTGCGGAGCGTGAGTTGTTCCTTGACGATCTCATCGCCAAGGCCGCTGCCAAAGGCGACTATCTCGAACACGCCGAACTCGAAACGCAGAAGGTCAGGGAAATTGCCGGCCTGAAAGCAGACTGTGAGGCGGCAAAGGAAAAAGCCCGAGGCTGAGCGGCCTCAAACAAATTCTTTCTTCAGAACCTCGATCTCTTTCTTGATCAGGCTGCCTACCCGGTGTTTCGCCAGATACACCTGAGAATGACTGACTCCCAGTTCCTGCTTCACTCTGGCCGTGTCCCACTCCTTGATGACATAGGCATGAAAAATCTGAAACTGCTTGGGTGATACAATCTTTTTCACCCTTTCAATGGCTACTTGAGAGAGATTGGCCATCCATTCGTTGTCCCAAATTCGCTCGAGAACCTCTTCCCCATTTTCACCTTCGATCCGCTCAATCGTTGCGGTATCGCGAAAGCCGCCATCTCCGTCCGGGGTTCCTCCGGCCTGAGCATTTGCCGCCGGATTGCGATTCTTCTTCCTGAACTGATCCGATATCCGCCATCTGGTGATATTCATCAGCCAGGTCTTGAAAGAACCTTTTCCAGGATCATACGTCTGCCCCTTCTTCCACTGCTTAGCCACTGAAAGGACCGTTTCCTGAACGACATCAAAGGCTTCGTCGTGACTCAAGCCTGCCCGTGTCGATACGCTGTAGATCAATCGCCAGTATGTCTGATAAAATTCGTCCCAGGTTCGCTGATCCTCCCAGTCAGCAAGGCGCTCAATCAGACTCATTCGCGTGCGGGCGAACTCTTCTTTTACTTCGAGCTTATTGCTCGGGTCCTCTTCGTTTTTCATGCCAACGGTCAATACAGAGTTTAGACCGTGAAACTCTAGGGTCTATGACAGAATTGTGGAAGCCTCCATCGTCCCTAGCTGCGCCAGCATAAGAGCATCGTTGCTTTCCACTTGGAATCTTGCCGCCAAACCCTACCCTTTCACCATGATTCGGATTGGCATCATAGGCTGTGGCAGGATTCTCGCGGCTCATCTCGAAGGTTACAAAATCCTCAGGGAGGCAGGATTCGATGGCTTTGAAATCACCGCACTGTGTTCGAGAAAGCAGGAAGATGCACAGAGCTACGTCAAGCGCGGCGAAGGCCCGACCCAGAGAACTCCGGTGTCCAGCATACCTGGAGACCCTCTTGCCATCGGCGACCAATATCTTTCAGACTTCCAACCTGACACCGAAGTCGAAATCTTCACCGACTACCGCGATTTAGTCGCTTCCAATCGCGTGGACGCCATCAATGACTTCACAGTTCACAGCCTGCACCATCAGATCGCGGCACTCGCTTTCAAAAGCGGCAAGCATGTGCTCTCTCAAAAACCCCTCGCGGTTTCCATGGAGGGCGCACGTCAAATGTGCACGCAAGCTGAAGAGGCTGGAGTCACATTTGGTGTCTTCGAGAACCTGAGATTCGCCGAGGGAGTGCGACACCAACACTGGGCATTCAGCGAAAGTGGTCCTGCCGGCAAACTGCAAATGGCGGTAATGGGAAATATCGGAACCTGGTGGGCTCCTGATCTCATTGTCGCTGAAACACCATGGCGTCATGCCATCGAAAACGGAGGCGGTATTGCTCTCGATCTCGGACCACACTTTTTCGATATGATCCGCCACATTGGCGGCAGCGAAGTCACCTCAGTTACCGCGCAGACTCAGGTCGTCGAACCAATACGCTACATTCTTCGGGACGGAGATCGAGTCGAACCCGCATCCTGCGATGCCGATGACACCTTCTACGCCCACTTCGAATTGGAGTCGGGCGCGAGCGGAACCATGTTTGGAAGTTGGGGCGGCCACGGCACCAACACCGTCCTCGGGGAGGGCCCGGTTTTCTATGGCACTCACGGCCGGGTAACCGGCAATAGCATCCAACTCGACGGCGGCGACGAGCAATCACTCGCCGAACTCTATGCGAGAGAGGCAACTGCCGAGATGAAGGAGAGGCACTTCCCGCTCGGACTCACTAACGACTTTGCCCTGTCCCAGCTTGATTGGCTTCGCGCCATTGAATCCGGCGCCCAACCCGAATGTTCCGGCCTCGAAGGCCTCCGCGATCTTGCCTGCGCCTATGCCGTAGTCGAATCTGATAAGGCCGGCCGAAAAGTGTCGGTCGAAGAAGTCGAAACCGGAGAGCTGAGGGATTACCAAATACCCATCGACGCCAAATATGGACTCATATAGATGGCACATTGGAACCACTCTAGACAATGACTAACATGCACCGAATCGCCGTTCTCGGACTTCACCACGATCACGTCTGGGGCAACCTCGAAGAACTCCAGCTTACCGGCCGCGCCGAGCTCGTCGCGGCCGCCGATACAGATCCAGAACTTCTCGCAAAATACCGAGATCAATTCCCTGGCTCTACCTACGAGTCCTATGAAGCATTACTTGAAGCGGAAGACCTCACCGCTGTCTACATTTTTGGCAGCAACAAGCTCAGCGAAGATCTCGCGGTTAAGGCCTGCGAACGCGGACTCCACTGCCTCGTTGAGAAGCCAATGGCGGCAACCCTCGAAGGTGCCAGTCGAATGCTCGAAGCGGCCAACCGAAACGGTGTACGGCTCATGATCAACTGGCCATTCGTATGGTGGCCGCAACTGCGGCACGGTATCGCCATGGCTCAGGCTGGAGAACTCGGCCAGCTCTGGCAGGTTAAATACCGGGCCGCTCATCAGGGCCCGGTCGAACTCGGCTGTTCAAAGCAGTTCTGTGAGTGGCTCTACGATGACGAGCTCAACGGTGCCGGCGCGCTAATGGACTACTGCTGCTATGGCGCAGTCCTCGCTGAGGTCCTCCTGGGACGGCCGGAACGAGTCTTTGGAGTCAAAGTCCGTACCGGCCTAAAACCCGATCTAGCCCTTGAAGACAACGCCATGCTCGTTCTCTCCTACTCAAACGCTCTCGCCACCACCGAGGCAAGCTGGACTCAAATTGGTAAACTCACTTCCTACAGTACCACTCTCTACGGGAGCGAAGGCACCTTACTGATAGAACCCGATCACGATGGAAAGATCCACCTCGCTACCGCTGATCAACCCGAAGGATACGAAATATCCGTTCCCGAACAGCCGGCTCATCTCAAGAATGTGAGTCTGCATTTCCTGGCAGCGATTGAAGATCCAAATCTCAAGATCTATCCGCTCTGCGAGGCAACTCACTGTCATGAGGCACAGTGGATCCTGGAAGAGGGAATTAAGTCAGCGAACCGCTAAACTGGTAAGATCCGCTGAATTACAGAGCCGGCTTTATTCTATGCCGCCTCTTTCTCGTCACCGTCGGTATCGTCGGAGTCATCTTTCTTCTCCTCGATGATCACCTCAGGCGCCTTAGTGCCATTGACAATATCGCGATCAACCACAACACGCGAAAATCCCTCATGACTCGGCGCATCAAACATGACGTCGAGCATTAGCTTTTCAAAGATTGAGCGAAGAGCCCTGGCGCCGGTGCCTCGATCGATCGCCTCTTCAGCCAGAGCAGCCAGACCATCTTCCGTGATTTCCAAATCGACCCCGTCCATCGCCAGCAGTTTGCTGTATTGCTTCACCATGGCATTTTTCGGCTCCGTCAGGACTTCGATCAGCTCCTGAACCTGAAGCGGACGCAACGTTGACACAATTGGAAGACGGCCAACAAATTCAGGGATCAAACCAAAACCATGAAGGTCTTCCGGCGACACATTGCGAAGCTGCATTTCAATTTCAGTTTCACTGGCGACCTTGGTCACTTCATCACCAAAGCCAAGCACCTTTTTACCGAGGCGGCGTCCTACGATTTCTTCGAGACCAACGAAGGCTCCACCGCACACGAATAGGATTTTTTCAGTGTTTACCTGAATGTATTCCTGCTGGGGATGTTTGCGACCACCTTGAGGCGGCACATTGCAAACGTTGCCTTCCAGCATTTTGAGCAATGCCTGCTGCACGCCCTCGCCGGAAACGTCACGCGTGATACTCACGTTCTCAGTCTTGCGCCCGATCTTATCGATTTCATCGATATAGATGATGCCCATCTCAGCCTTTTTCACGTCGTAATCAGCAGACTGAAGAAGCCTCAAAATGATATTCTCTACATCTTCACCCACATATCCGGCTTCGGTCAGAGTCGTCGCATCAGCAATGCAAAACGGCACATCAAGAACTTTCGCCAAAGTCTTGGCGAGAAGTGTTTTCCCGGAACCAGTAGGACCAATCAGGAGAATGTTACTCTTCTCGATTTCGACATCTTCAAACTCCGAAAACTTACCATGAGCCCCCGCTTTTGCGGGAGCGGAAAACTGGTGCAGCCGCTTGTAATGATTGTGCACAGCGACGGAAAGCACCTTCTTGGCATGCTCTTGACCAATCACATATTGGTTGAGCTTTTCGAGCAGTTCTGCCGGCTTCGGGACTGAGAGATCAGTCGAAGGTTCTTCCGCATCTTCCTGAAGTTCTTTCTCAAGAATCCCCCGACAGACGTTGATGCAACCGTCGCAGATATAGACACCGGGACCGGCAATCAGCTTTTTGACTTCCGCGTGGCTTTTGCCGCAGAAAGAACACATCGTGAGGTTGGAAGCTCTGGCCATGGGAAATGAATAAGGAGGGTTGTCCGAACTCGGCTCGGACGGAAACTTACTCTACCCTCAGAGCAAGTAAAAGCCAGTCAGAATTTAAATTTTCAGAATTATAGATACTTTCCAAACAACTCGGAAATACCAGCAGTTGAATCCAGCGTATGATCCGCTTCAACACTGATCTCTTTGTCGCCTCTAATCCGAATTGTACCGGCCAAACCGGCAGCCCGGCCCATTGCAATATCTCGATCAGCATCGCCTATCATCCATGATCGACGCCGGTCGATAAAAAAACTTTCAGCCGCTGAGTTAATCATCTCGGGATCCGGCTTCGGGAGGTGACGGCAATCGGCTTCTCCGGTATAGGCATAAATCCCGTCAAACGCAGCGCCATTGAGCGCCAGTTCAGACTGCATGTAGTGATGAATCTCATTGAGATCAGCCCGGCTCATTAATCCCTTTCCAACGCCCTTCTGACTCGTCACCAGGATCGCGAGCCAGTCGCGGTCCTTGAGCCAGCGGACGGCATCTGCGATGCCTTCGTTCAGTTCAAAGGCATCGACATCCAGCACATACCCGTCACCCGGCGAGCGATTCACCACACCGTCACGATCAAAAAACACACAAGGCCTACCCGACAGTCCTGCTTCAACACCCTGCCATTCATCAATGGTATCTATGTCAGTCCGGGCCGCAAGCACATGCGATTTCAACCCATGTGACCGAGCGGCTGAAAGGCTCGCTTGAAAAGTTTGTTCGGTGCTCCACGGAATGGCGTGGAACAAACAGGGGTGCTCCTGTTTCACGCCGAGCAGATAATACCCGCCGTCTTCCGTGGGACCGAAAACCACGTCATCACCCCCTGCCAGTATACTCCAGGCTTCATCCAACAATCCTCTATCGAGATGTACGCAGTCGGTTCCAATCACGATGACTCCGGCACTCTCATATCGCCTCAGCACCTCATTGCTAGCAGCTTCGATTCGATGGCCCAAATCACCATCAGACTGAGGAATCCACCAGACCTCTCCCTGAAACGCATCCAGGTAGGGCGCCAGCCACCCCCGAATCTCACTTTCCGCTGCCGGCGGATCGTAGGCCACGGCGATCACGTCAGGCCGGGCAGATCGAGCTTGCTCCAGAACGCGGCTCACCATCTGCCTATATGCCAACGCAGCCCCTTCATCTCCGAGGCCCGATGCGAGCCGCGTCTTGACCCGACCGGGAGTCGGATGCTTCAGGAAAACGAGAATCACTCGCTTCATCACTCGTCGTGAAAAGGTAGTGAGTATGACTTAACCCAGGTTCCTTCTGCGGTGAAGGTGATGTGATTAAACGGAATTGGACCGCCCGGAATAAAATCGCAAAATTCGTCGTCGGGGCTGGCCGTAAATTCGCAGGCCGGGCTGGACACCGCAGAATTCAAAATTCCGTCACGGTATAGTGTCAGCCCTCGGTGAAGATGACCGGAAAAAACTCCCCGAAGCTGATCCCCTGCTTTTTCCTTCAACATCGCGACTACTTCAGATCGGTTTGTCACCAGAAGATGCTCATCAATCCACCGGGAGCCCACCGGCAAAAGAGGGTAGTGAATAAAAACGGCCACCGGCTTCTCGCCTGAAATCTGTTCACTGATCGCCTCTATCTGACTCTGCGAAACAAACCCGTGAGGTCCGTCATCAGGAGGCACCTTTCCATCAATCACAAAAAACTCGACGTTCTTCCCGGCAGGACAGGCGATCCGGTAACACATCTGCTCATCTGCCTCAGGAACGAGAAGATCCAATTCAGCAAACGTCAGTGACTTCCGCATCATTGGCACATCGTCATGATTGCCGGTAGCGTAGTATAGCGGTGCCTTCAGCTGCGACAGAATGTCTTCCGCCAGCGCGTAGGCCTGCTCATCGGGATCATTTACGATGTCGCCCGTATGGACGATGAAATCAGGTGTGAAAGGAAGCTCATTGATAGCTTGGACCAAAGCCCTCGCCCGCTTCCACGAATTCGCCCCACGAATATCGAGCGATTGGTCCGGCCCGAAATGCGTATCGCTGATATGAATAATTTCTAACACAATACTAACATTCTATTTTCAGTCCTGTTGTATTTCCAACGACACCGTGAAAGAGCATCACTGGAAGATTCGAAATAAACCTCAGAGAGCTTTACTCGTGGCAAAACCTAACATGAGCCACTGTCCTCGCCACTGGAAAATGAACACCTTATGACACTCTCGGGTACATAAATCCCGTTGATTCCAGGTCCATTTCCAGCGACAGACACTGATGAGCGAACACAAAACCACCCTCACCTGGAAACGCGGAGAAAGCGGCTTTGGCTACAAAGAGTATCCCCGGTCTCACCAGTGGGCATTTCCACGCAGTAACCAGACACTCAATGCATCTGCCGCTCCCGAATTCCTCGGAGATGCCGAGTGTGCTGATCCAGAGGAGGCTTTCACAGCGGCACTCACCAGCTGTCATATGCTGACATTTCTTGCGATCGCATCGATGAGCGGATTCATCGTCGACAGCTACGAAGACAATGCCGTGGGCCACCTTGAAAAGGGAGAAGACGGCAAACCCTGGCTCGCCAGGATCACTATGAACCCTCAAATCAGCTTTTCAGGCGACAAGCAGCCATCACCGGAGGACATCGAGAAATTACATCAAAAAGCACACCACGAGTGCTTCCTCGCCAAATCGGTGAAAACCGAGATCACATGGGGCTAAATTGCTGCCTCCACCAATAGAACATTCCCTCTATTTTCCCAACAGGGTTGAGTCGAGCACTCAACCCTGTTTGCTGTACAGCCCCTCAACTCACCGGCATTTTCGACAAACCTGAAAACGCACAATTGACATTCGGTATAAATTGATGCACTTTTGCGCAACCGCATGAAACGTCGTAAACCTCTCGAAATTGCATTGGCCATTAATGTAGGCATCACTCACCTCGAGCGAGTGGTCCGTGGAATTCGAGAATATGCGGAGCGTCACACAGATTGGCGATTTTTGATCAGTCCGGAGACGCACTACCTTTCTCCAGCCGCCCTTGAAGGCTGGGAGGGAGATGGCGTCATTGCACTGGCAAACAGTGATGACGATATACGTGTTCTCAAATCCCTGAATTGTCCCGTCGTGAATCTGTCAGGTGCCGCAGGAGCTTCCGCCTTTCCCCGGGTTCGCCCTGACTACGGTCAAATCGGTCGCATGGCCGCCTGGCATCTGCTCGACCGCGGCTATCGACGATTCGGATTCTATGGCATCGCCGACATCTGGTACTCCGAATGCTACGAGTCGGGATTTCACAACGAACTTTCATCCCGTGGCCTCGAATGTTCCGTGTTGCGGGTTCCCGCTACTCTGGGAGAAAAGACTCGATGGGATATCGGCCAGGGTGAACTCGAATTGTGGTTGGGGACCATCAAACCTCCTTTTGCCGTCATGGCGGCACACGACCCCCGCGCTGCGATGGTGATTCGTGCCTGCGAACGTGTCGGGCTACGGGTGCCCGAAGACGTCGCCGTCATCGGAGTAAACAACGACAGCGTCGCCTGTGAATCATGCCGACCACCCCTCACCAGCATTGAACGCAACGATGCAGAGATCGGCCTCGAAGCAGCGCGCCTCCTTGATCGTCTCATCGAAGAAAAACCCAAGCCAACCGAGGACAAAGTAGTGGTTCCGGGTGCCGTTCAGGATCGCCTCTCCACAGACAGCCTCGCCGTCGATCACCCCGATCTGCTCAAGGCGATCGAATACAGTCGCGAACATTTTCGGGAGCAAATTGGAGTCGCTGATATTGTTGAAGCCAATCCCCGTTCCCGACGATGGCTGGAAGATGCCTTCGCCGAGAATCTCGGCTGCACCCCTCGTTCATTCCTGTTTCGGCTACGAATCAGAAAGGCCCAGAAGCTTCTCACTGATACCCCTGACATGCTCCCCGGGGAAGTGGCAGTCCAGTGTGGCTACAGTGGCACAAGGCAGTTAAATGCCCACTTCAGGGCAGAGATGGGAATGACGGCAAAGGAGTTCACCCGTGCGCCCATCTAGCGGCTAGCCCTCACCAATCGAATTTTCGCCACCCCCATCGCTGGGCGTTTCTGAAGGCAATGCTGGCGGGCGCGAAAATGTCGGCAATGGAGGCACGCCGTAATCCCGGGTCAACTCACTCGCAAACTCGATCGGCTTCCCTCCTCTCTCAAGATACAAATCGTAGTGCTGAAAGAGTAAGCTCATCATCGCAACCTGGGCCCATACCATCACCACATAGGCACCCACAATCAACGCGAGGTATCCGATGAGAGACAACGGAATGATAATGATCACGAGCAACACATACCAAAGAATCAAGCTCCACCCGACCTTCTTGATAAAACTGGAAATGAACGCCCACGAAAACCCGGCCTTAAAATCCATCATCAACCCTGACCGCAGCATTACGGGAAACGCGAACAGCATGTATAACAGGATCGCCGCGAAGTAGGCCAGTATGCCGATTCCTATCATTGCGAAGATGAGCCCCTCGTTTTCGGGATCAATCGTAGGCCCAATCATTATGGGCAGCATGGCGATGAAGATTGCCGGAACAAGGATCACCGATAACACCATCGTTGTCAGAAAAGGCCACAAGCCGATTTTGAGATATTCGCCGAATTGATTGAAATCAAAATCTTCGACCGGGTGATTCTGTCGCTCTCTACCGAACCTTCTGAAGATGTATCCCAACGCCACCAGAGGCCCTACGAACGGGATGAGCATACAGACGGAGAGCCCAAGGACCGTCATCCACTTTTTCTCCGTTTTGAACAATTCCTGACAGGCGCTCCCGAAGTCAATACTCATGCCCTACACCCTAAAGGGGGGCTGGCACTGACATCAAGCCCGGGCAACTAGCTGAAGCAAATATTACGGGACGGAATCAAGATCGAAATTCTATTGCAGAAAAAGTGCCGCCCCCCTAGTCTGCGATCTCGCAAAGGGCTGGACTATTCCGCCCGCCAATCACACACAACTGACATCAACGAATATGAGCAATATAGTCCCCCTAATCAGTTCCGGCACAGCCGGCCCTCTTGGAGTCCTTCACCTCCCCCGTCTCTGGCTCAAAGCTTCACTCGGCGCAGCCGGTAAACTTCACTCTGACTACCCCGCTATTGGGGCAGGCTACGACCAGATGGTGCTCGACGGCATCGGCCTCGACAAAGGAGCTTTCGAAAGCTTCATCGCTGATTCCCGCCCATCCTACACCGAACTTGAGGCTTGGGTGCTCCAGCAAAAAGGCGGCTCCCTCGATCAAGATGCAGTCGATACACTGAATGCGGCCATCACGGGTTACATTCACGAAGACGCTACCCGTGCCGAGATTCTTGAGGCCGCAGGCCGAACCGATGACGGCACCATCAAAGATGCCGTCAATTTGAATAACCTCGACGACTGGGCAATTTTCCACGGCCAGGAGCTCAAGTAAGAGTCCCAGCTGATACATCGTTTTTTCGAAAGCCCGTCCCCGCTATCCGCGGCGACGGGCTTTTTCTTTGCTTTCCCTTCCAACAAAAACCGTTGTATTACGTTCTTGAGACTGGTAACGCTCTCAAAAAATAACCAAGGAAAATCTCATGATCATCGCTCCAAAAACTCGAGGCTTCATCTGCACCACAGCACATCCAGAGGGATGTGCCGCCAACGTACAGTCACAAATCGACTACGTGAAATCACAGGCTCCTCTGACCAATGCACCCAAAAAGGTGCTCGTTGTGGGTGCTTCCACAGGATATGGCCTCGCCTCACGTATAGTCCCCGCCTTCGGAGGTGGTGCTGCGACAATTGGCGTGTTTTTCGAGAAGCCAGGCACCGAAAGGAAATGCGGAAGTGCTGGTTGGTACAATTCCGTCGCCTTCGAAAACGCTGCGCATGAGGCCGGCCTCTATGCCAAGAGCTTCAACGGTGATGCTTTCTCAGATGAGATAAAGGCGCAGGTAATCGAGACGATCAAGGCCGACCTTGGCCAAATAGATTGTATTGTCTACAGTCTCGCCTCACCCCGCCGGACTGACCCGACTGACGGAGAAACCTACCGTTCCGTGCTCAAGCCGATCGACGCCCCCTACAGCCAGAAGAACCTCAACACGGATACCGGTGAAGTAAATTCCATCACCATCGAGCCTGCTGTCGATGATGATGTCGCCCACACCGTCAAGGTGATGGGTGGAGAAGACTGGGAACTTTGGCTCGCCGACCTCAAAGAGGCTGGCGTCCTCGCCGAAGGTTTCCAGACCGTTGCCTATTCCTACATTGGCCCCGAACTGACTTTCCCGATCTACACGAACGGTACGATCGGCAAGGCCAAGGAGCATCTTGAAAGCTCCGCCGCCCGCATGAACGAGGAATTCGGCGAAGGCACTGCCTACGTCTCAGTTAATAAGGCCCTCGTCACGCAGGCCAGCTCTGCAATCCCTGTGGTTCCACTTTACATCTCCCTTCTCTACAAGGTGATGAAAGAGGCCAATCTTCACGAGGGAACTATCGAGCAGATTCAGCGACTTTTCGCGGATCACCTCACCGGCGACGCTGCTCCCGCTGTAGATGAGAAGAATCGAATCCGAATCGACGACTGGGAGATGCGCGACGATATCCAAAGCACCGTTGGTGAGGCGTGGAAGAAAGTCACGACTGAAAACCTTTCAGATCTCTCTGATTTTTCAGGTTACAGAAAAGAGTTCCTCCGGCTCTTCGGGTTTGGCATGGAAGGCGTTGACTATCAATCTGATACCGATACAGAGAGATCTCTTCCCTCTGGATCTTAACGGATTGCTGGATATGTAATTTTCATAACTATTTGTATTTGTTGTAATTTCAGCCTAGTGTCTTCCCGGCCACTCAGCCGAAACACACACACACAACAAACACAGACAGTTATATGAAGAGAAGAGTCCTCTGGAGTGCTCTTTCGGTGTCCCTTGTACTAGGGGCTTCGATGGTCAGCTCGTGTTCACTATTTAGTGATCACAACACCGCTGCATCAGCGGCCCGTCGTGGAAGTGCGTTCAACCGTGCCTTCCAAACCAAACCCATGATCGAACGCCACGAGAGTGGCGCTCGAGTGAATCCGATGGTGCTTTCTCAAAGCACCCGTAGCAACACCCGCGTCATCATCGACGTAGCCGACCAGCGAGGTTATCTGTTGGTGGATGGAAAAATTGCCGTCGATACTCCGGTATCTACGGCTCGCCCCGGAAAATACACCCCGCGTGGCAGCTTTTCCATGAGTGAGCGAGTTCGCACCGGCAAGATTTCCACCATTTATGGTGTTGAGATGCCTTACTGGATGCGTCTGAGTGGAACCGCATACGGAGTCCATGCTGGATACCTTCCCGGCTATCCAGCCTCCGCAGGTTGTATCCGCCTACCGGCAAGCGCCGCTCAGGTCATCTACGACAACACCTCCTACGGCACCCGCGTCAACATATACAGCAGCTGGGACGGCGCCTGATTCCTTTTAGGACTCACTCATCCAGTAGACCCGGTCGCTTCCTGCGATCGGGTCGGGATGACCGGTCGCGCTCCGTTAGAGCCTAGATGGCAAGCAGACCGATCCTCAAGCGAAGAACCGGCTATCTCGCCGAGAAATCTTTTGAAGCCTGCTCGATAGCCGCCGCTTCAGCATCTCCCTCGTGGAAAATCGTCCGATAGCGGAAAGTCAGCGAATCTCCATTCGCGATAACGTGGTTTCCGGCATCATCCGGAGCCTCCTTTTCGAAGTGCCCCTGACCAAACGGGTTCGCCGTGAAAAGCCCGTAGTGGCGAGCATGCCACCATGTGGGATATCTAAGATTCGAGGGATGATCGAGAATTGCGATGCCAACCTCATTCCCCTCACGGTCGGTGCCAAAATAGTCGACCCACGCAGCGCGCTTCCCCCAGGCCTCACGATCTTTGATGCCTTCGCTGTTCAAAATACGACCTTTAGCAACCTCTCCTTCTAATCTTAAAGTCGGTAGAGTGCGAATCGACCAGGCACCCTCTTTGTCATCGCTGATCGTCACGTCACCGGCATCGGCGATGAGAGTGATGGTGGCATCCACCACCAAAGAACCATCCTTGCGATAGAATAGTCGGAACTCCCGCTGGTCTGACAAAATTCGCCGCTCCACGTCGTCGGCTGAGACCCACTCAGATCTCGTCTTAAATGTGATGTCATCCTTCGACATCGTCACGCCATTCATTCCACGATGAAGAATCATCCCAAACTGTCGTCCATCCTGCTTTTTCTCGTCTCCGTGAAAATGCCAGAAGTCGAGACCGTTCACCTTACCCAAACCGTACCACATCCCCCGATGGTGAATGTGATCCTCGTCTTCGTCTTCATGTCCCTCCAACATAGGCCAGTGCCGGGTCATGTTTTCGCCGGTAGGGCCAATCACCGGATAGAAAAAAGGCTTCCCCTCTTTCAGTCCCGGCTGATAACTGGTCACGAGGTTACCGCCGTGAAATACCTTTATCGGGTCCGTTCCACGAATCGACCAGCCGCCGCCGGTCTTCCCAACAGCCTGAGCAAGGGCATTCGGCTGAGCAACTGAAATAAGCGGAAGGATGATGGAGAGAAATAGTCGAGAAAGCTTCATGATGTTTCGGAAGAAGGTATTGAAAATATCTCAACTCTTGCCCATACCGGCAAGCGCCGATACCATACGTCAATGAGGCTTCGATTTTCATTCCCTCGCCTGGAGTTTCTCAACTTTCCAGCCACCTGTCCCGTCGCTCCTCCTTTTCTACACACGCTCTTCCACTAATGTTTGATACTCGCGACAAACCCCAAATGGTGGAACGCGCCTTTCTAGTCGGCGCCTACTTCAACCGCAATGACGAAGCAGCTGCCCAGAGCTTGCTCGACGAATTGGCTGAGTTGGTCGCCACTCTTGGCATTGGCGTCGTTGCGAAACGTTGCTTCTTTGTACGCTCCCGCAGCAAACGCTATCTCACTGGATCCGGGAAAGCGCTTGAGCTGATGGAGGAAGCTAAACTGCTGGATTCCGATTGCATCGTTATCGACAATGAGCTCATGCCCTCCCAGCAGCGCACATGGGAAACCGAAGGAGACATCACCGTAATCGACCGGGAGGAAATCATTCTCGATATCTTCCGAATGCGTGCCCAGACCAAAGAAGCACGCCTTCAAGTTGAGCTGGCCCGGATGCAGTATTCCCTCCCTCGACTCGCGCGGATGTGGTCACACCTCGGCCGGCAAGGAGGCAGTGGTGGCGGGGGCAAAGGCGCAGCACGGGGCGAAGGAGAACAACAAATCGAAGTGGATAGGCGACTGGCTCGAAAGCGAATCGATCGCATCAAAGAAGAGTTGGAAAGTGTCCGTCGCAACCGCCATACCCAGCGCAAACAACGCACTGACGAAGGACACGGCCAATCGTCCATCGTCGGGTATACTAACGCAGGGAAAAGCTCCCTCTTGAACGCTCTCTCCGGTGCCTCCGTGCTGGTCGAAGACAAACTGTTCGCCACCCTCGATCCTACTACCCGGCGAATCGAGCTGCCTGACGGGCAACCCCTTCTCCTGACCGACACGGTGGGATTCGTTCGAAATCTCCCGCACCGACTCGTAGAAGCCTTTAAAGCCACACTTGAAGAGGCCGTCATTGCTGACTTTCTCATCCATGTGCTCGACGCGAGCTCGCCTGAGATATTTTCATTCTACGAAACCACCGTAAATGTATTGGAAGAGCTGGGCGCCAGTGACAAACCCACCATTGTCGTGCTCAACAAAATCGACCTCATCGCCGATGACAACCTTAGGATTCAGGAGTTAAGAAATCATTTCGGCAGCGATGCGGTCTTCATCTCTGCTGTTACCGGCGAAGGACTCGAAAAACTCGTCAATCGAATCACTGACATGATGGTCGACCGGGTATCCCGACATCATCTCCGGATCCCTCAATCACGACAGGACCTCGTCGCGCTACTGCACCGGGATGCAAAAATATTGGCTCAGGACTATGAGGGAAACGATGTCCTTGTTAGCGCTATCATCCCCCACAACCTGCGACATCTTTTCGAGAGCTTTTCAGACCCTCAGGAAATCGGTACAGGTCGACCTGGGTAGAAGGCTGGCCGCTAAAGCTTGCGGACCCGTGGATTCCCCTTCCGACGGGAAGAACTTCGCCCCGCTTTTCGCGTCCCTCTAGAGACCTCCTGAGGCAGGTGAAACACCTGACTGAGGATCAATCCTGAAGTCGCTCCGCCGAATGACTCGATACTTTGCATAATCCCCTTCAGCTTCGCAACCGAATGCCCAAGATAAGAAGACACAAGAAAGGTATGGTCAGAGTATCCAATCAACGCTCCCGCATCAGCCAATTTTTCAATCGGCGGCGAAACCATAACAACATAGTCGAAACGGCTTCTCAAATCCCACACCAGATCATCCATTCTCTTGCTTGAAAGCAGGCCGCTCGGATCATCGTGAACGGCCCCGCTCGGCATCATCCAAAGATTTGGCCGACGGGTTTTGACGATGGTCTCCTCCATTCGCATCTCACCCGTGAGGAAGTCAGTCAGCCCCACTGAACCAGCGGCGTCAAACAAGCTGTGCATACGCGATTTTCTGAAATCCGCATCGATCACCACCAGCGTCTGACCCGCGTCAGCGATCACGGTAGACAGATTCGCAACCACTTCGGAGAGATGTACGTTCTCTGCCGTAGGCACCATCGTCACCAACATCGAATCCCCGGCTGGTAGCCGATGGATTCGCATTCGCAGTTCCCGGTATGCCTCAATCATCCGCCCGGTGGGACGCTTCATCTGAGCAAAAGGAATCGAAGGAATCGGCGCCATTCCCACCAACTTGACACTGAGGTCATCGCTCAACTTTTTCAGGACGGCCGCTCGCGATTTGTTGCTTGAGGTCAGCCCCACTAACACAAATCCAAGCATCACCCCGATGAATCCATGCAAGCAGAGTGCCTCGACTCCACTGTCGGCCACCACCGCATCTTCCTCACCAGCGGTTTGAAGAACCGACAAACCTGATGAAGCCTCACGCAATTCTACCTTTGCCAACTGCTGCTTCGCCTCCAGAGAACGGAGCATATAATTCTCGCTGACCAACTGGCGACGGAGTTCTGGCGCTTCCTCCTCACTGGCATCACCCGCCGTAGATGCCCGGGTCAACACATACAGTCGATTCTCAATCTGCTCGATGGTATCCAGTATCTCATTCACCTCATCGGTCAATTCGCTGACCAGCATCTTTGCGGCACCCTTTGCCTCCGCCTCACGATGATCAACAAATCGAAGGCCAATCGAATTGGCAAGGCTGACAGCATCTCCCCGCGACATGTCTTTTGCTACGATATCAAAATATTCCTCTTCTTGATCGGGCACCACCCGGATATTTTCCTTCAATAGAGCCAATGCCTGAATCCGCCCTCCCGTATTCCACCTCGTAATAAGATCGCTCTCATCAATCGCATGAAGCAGCAGTTTCCGATCCATGACTCCCGCTTCAATCTTGCTCATCTTATCGAGAGAAGCCGCCTGCAAATGGGTGGACGCCCGCCGCGACGTCGAAGACTCATCCGGCACATCCACAGCAATTCGGACGCCGGCCTCGTAAATGCGAGGAGTCTTCATCCGGACTCCAACTCCCACCATCATAGACAGAGAGAACATCAAAACGATCAAAGACCACTTGGCCTTAACTAAGTAGAAATAATCAACCCAGCTATATTGAGCCGTTTTTTGATCAGATGCCATAAAAATCAGAATATTCGGATTTTACGGTAATACAAACAATTAATAGACTATTCCGCCCAAAAAATGGCCATTTCGGCCTCTTTTCGGGGAAACCCTGATTGTTTCGCGAGATCTCAACGCTGAGCCAGCTCTTCGAGCTCTTTCTGAAATCCACTGCTCAGAATTGGGAAACGACACCAGGTCTTAGGGTCGAGGTTCTTGTCATCGACATGAAATCCCGGTGCGTATCGCTCCCGCTTCCATTGATTTCGGCTCCAGAGTCGGAAAAATTTGGTGACCCAGCCTCGCAGCGTTTCTGAATCATAGTCCGTCTGATCTTCGCAAATCAGCTCCCATACTTCGACCGGCAGCTTCTTATCGCGAATAGCGAGTTTCTCGATCGCATCGAGCACAGGATAGGGCATCAAATCGGACTCATCAGTCTGGCCTTCCTCGCCGGGACGGAGTTCAGCCGTGGGAGCCTGGGCATTTATTACCTCTAACTCAGGGATGGGAACAATATCCGGTGCCCGGCCGACTTGTTCCATCCACCGCAGCCAATGGCGTAGGAAGGCTTTGTCGATGCCCGAAATTGGGCTGAGGCCTCCGCTCGTATCGCCATCCATAGTCGCATAACCCACCGCAGCTTCCGAACGGTTACTGGTCGACAGTAGCAGCGCATTGCGAATATTCGTCAGCATCCAGACTCCCGGCGCTCGCACCCTGGCCTGAATATTCTGTAGAGGGACATCATCAGTCTCCCAGCTCAAATCGCGGCCCAGACCTCTCTCCACCAGGCCCCGGTATCCCTCGACCAGTTCGTCGACATCCCACTCCTGATAACTCGCTCCGACCGCACCGGCTATCGTTTCCGCAGCATGCCGGGTCGTTTCCGAACTGTTGCGGGTGCTTTGATAAACACAGGCGAGCAATTGCTCCATCAAGGTGCGATCGCGGAAGTCAATGTGACCTAGCTTCTTGCGAAATTCAGTTTCGCCGAGTTCGCTCACACCCAGATCCACCATCAGCTTCACCAGTACCGACGTCGCCGCTGAGTCAGCCCCACCGCTCAAGGAAACTACGAAGCCACTGGAGTAGCTCTTCCGCAGGTAGTCAAACAAGCCCAACGCCATGATGCGAGTGAACTCCTCCTCCTTTAGATCCGCGGCAATACTGGCCTGCGAAAAATCTGTTGTGACCGGCCCCTGCCACTCCGGCAGGAAATCCATCTCCACCGAAAGCGATTCCAGCTCCCCTACGATGGGACGGTGACTCACTTGCCGGGCCTGATGCATCCGGGTCAGATTCAAGTCAATCGTCGCCGCCGTCAGGACATGATCCCGAAACGAAAAGCGAGGGCCTTCGGCCACGTATTCGCCGCCTGCAGCAATCACTGTACCGCCATCGTAAATAATGCGACCAGCCTCATTACCCAGCAAGTTGGCGTAGACATAGCCACAGGCAAATGCTCGCGAGCCCTCAAGCACAAAGCGCTCCCTGACCAGTTGTTTACCAAAAGCAAAATGACTTGCGCTCGGATTAAAAATCAAATCAACCCCGCGACGGGCCAATCGAGTCCCCGGCCGGTCCGCCACCCAGGCATCCTCACAAATCTCAAACCCCAGTCGAACCCCTCCGATATTAAAAATCAAATCCCCGATCGGAATAGACTCGCCATCCAACACCATTCTTTCAACCTGCCCTTCCGGCCATGCTTTGAACCATCGAGGCTCATAGTGCAGCCCGTCTCCGGCCAAATTCTGCTTCGGCACAAATCCTGCGATCTCGGCATCGACGATGAGCGCTACCGCATTGTAGACTGAACTCTCAAACCAGAGGGGCAGCCCCACCGCAACGACCATCCCCTGACATTCCTCAGCCAAACTCTGCAGCGCCGCGAGCGCACGCTCACCCACTTCCGGCGCGAGGAACATATCCTCACACCCATACCCAGTCAGAGCCAGCTCAGGCAGGCAGAGAAATCCGACCCCCCTCTCTCGCGCCTCCGAGACAGCCGCCACCGCACGGCGACAGTTCCCCTCCCAGTCCAGGGGGATCTGATTCAAACAAGCTGCGCCGGCTACGATACGATTCATAGGATTCGTGTGTTCGATAGTTTCCTTCACAATACGAAGCGGGGCAACGAGGAGTTTTCCATTCCCTGTCACTCGCCTTCATTCCCCTGATCCCCTTCTTTCTCATACTTCACCGTCTTCTACCTGGCCCCTCTTGCCTTCCCTCTCTTTGTGCCGTATCCCTTCTCCCACATACCTCCCTCACCATGCCCGACCTCTATCCCCTCGCCCGCAAACTGCTATTTGCCATGGACGCCGAGACAGCTCACCACGTGACGCTGTCCATGATGAAGGCGGCCGATGCTATCGGACTTCTGCCTGCCCTGACAGGATCAAGCCCTACCCCTACCCCTGTGGGCTCCTCCATCGAAGTCATGGGCCTTCAGTTTCCCAATCGAATTGGACTCGCCGCCGGGCTTGATAAAGCCGGCATCGCTGTCAATGCCTTTGGCAACCTCGGTTTCGGGCACGTCGAAGTCGGCACCGTCACCCCGCGCCCACAGCCAGGAAATCCCAAACCCCGACTCTTTCGCCTCAAAGAGCATCAAGCCATCATCAATCGTATGGGATTCAACAATCCCGGTATTGAAGGCGTAATCAATAATCTAAAGCACTCCCGCAAGAACTTTGCCGGCATCCTTGGCGTCAACATCGGGAAGAACTTCGACACCCCGAACGAAGACTTCCTCGATGACTATCTGGCGTGCTTCGAAGGGGTCTACGGAGCCGCCGACTACGTCACCGCCAACCTCTCCTCACCAAACACCAAAGGCTTGCGCGACCTTCAGAGCGCGGACACCTGCCGAACTCTCGTAACCCGGCTCCAAGAAAGGCGGGAAGAGCTGAAGCCTAAGCACGGCAACAAACACGTCCCTATCGTCATCAAGATCGCTCCGGATCTCGATGACGACGCCATCAAGTCACTCGCTGAAGCATTCAGCGATAGCCACGTCGATGGCATCATCACAACAAACACCACGATCGATCGAAGAGCTGTGGCGGGACACCCGATCGCTGACGAAGCCGGAGGACTCAGTGGAGCCCCCCTCACTGAAAAATCGACTGAAATTTTGCGACTTCTCCGTAGTGAACTTGATCCTAGCATACCCATCATAGGGTCAGGGGGAGTTATGACAAAAGCTGATGCTCAGGCCAAGCTTGACGCCGGTGCCGCCCTCGTCCAAATCTACACAGGCTTAATCTATCGCGGGCCAGCGCTAGTGCAGGAAGCGGTCGGATGCGGGTGCTAATCATTCTTCATCCGCGACTCTTCGTCATCGAGCATAGAAGTGAGCTCTTTCTGCAGAGCACGCGCCCTCGACTTTCGCCGATGCGTCACCGCGTCTATTAGGATCCCGAGCCAAGCTGATTTCAGGAATACGTCAAGAAGCTTGAAGGGAGAAAGGGCAATCAGAACAGTGATGGCGTGACTGATGCGCCGCGTCACCGCCTGTCGCGACCTTCAGTTCCGGGCAAACGGTCGCCGAGAGCAAGGCGAGGATACAAATGAGATTCTTCATTTCGAAATTACTCACTCATCTGGATATCGAAAAGCAGAATGCCCGGCAAGAAAATCGGTCTATCCAGTTTGGGTCGAGAATGGTAGGCCTGCCCCTTTCACCTCCCTGCCCACTCTTTGGTCACCGCTCTGGCAACCGAAGCACCCCTGCTCCCACTTGTTCCTGCGCCGCAGTCGTCTGAACAGCGTTTTGCCTCAACGCCTGAACAACACCTGCCGGATCATACCCCCAACTAAGCATCGCGGCGACAGCACCTGTTGTCACGGCAGC
>CAXBHX010000045.1:0-46105 GCA_963975655.1 uncultured Verrucomicrobiales bacterium | reverse complement strand
CAGCGGTGCTCTTTCACTCGATCGTCCGATCAGTCGGATCGGAGTCGGAACTGGCGTGGGATCCTATACGTCAGTTTAGGTCTGTTCGACCACTAGGGGCGCCAGCCGACTGGTTGAATCCACGCCTGTTCCTGCTGGCCGGGGAAGGAGGCGTTGGGGTGTTTGCGGCTAGAAGTGATCGTGGCTCTCAGGTAGAGCGCATCCTTGGGCATGGTGAAGGAGGCGATGTTGCCTTCGACGGTCGCAAAGACTTCGCCAATCCCGGTTTCCTTGGCGGTCGCATCGTATCCCTTTCGAGTTCCGATGAAACGAGTGGTGTATTCGATTGCCTTTTTGGGCGCCATTTTGAGAGTGAGTATTCGCGTCGATGGGTCGAAATGAATTCCGTGGACTTGAACACCCGAGCTGGCGTAGAAGGCGCCTGCTTTCATCGCGGTGATGAGCGCATCACCGTTGAGGGCTTCGGCTCCAACGACCACCCAGCCCCGGCCCGGTGAAACGTCGCCACCGTGGTAGGTGTGAGAATCGTCAGTCGCGAATCCAAGGAGAGGCGGGTAGTCCAGTTCAGCGATCCGAATCGTGTTGGCAATATCCCAGACAGCCTCATCGCCCGGTCGGGTTTCATCGCCGAGGTGGTTGATTCCGGGATGTCCGTTGTAGACTTCGAAATAGGCGCCTTCGGCGACGTTGGCCAGATCAGCAGGAGTGACTGACCAGCGGAAGTTGGGATGATTGAGATGGGCCAGGATCGGCTTCCCAGTTTTCGTCCCGACCTCCGCGATGGCCTGAAAGCTTTGGCGGATGACCTGCTCGACCGGGAGATCGGGGTTGTTCACGGGAGGGATCACTTCGTTGAGATTGAGGGCGTTGATATGAACGGGCGCTTTTCCGGCCCCACTGTTCGAGACCTCTTCGGCGGGCATGAGATAAAATTCTCCCGGTTTTTCAAGCTCAGCACGGCATTGATCGAGTGTCTTGAGGAGGACTCCGTCTTCGCCATCCCGAGTCTCCCGTTGAATCCAATCTTTCCCGAACCGGGCTTCACATTTGGTGACGGCGTCTCGACCGATGGCTCGCTGACGCTTTTTGATCGCCGCGAGGCTCATCCAGTGTTCTCCCTGCTGAAGGATATTGTGATCGCTCAAGGCGATGAAGTCGTAGCCGGCGTTCTTATACCAGTCGATGATCATCTCCGGGAAGTCGTTCCCGTCGCTCCAGAGCGAGTGAGTGTGCGTATTTCCTTTGAACCAGGTTCGGGTGTCGTAGTCCTGGCCGAATGCCGTGACAGCAAAAAGCAAAATAGCGAGCGTGAGTCGGGTTTTCATGGCGAGTAGAGTAGCAGTTCGTGGGGCGTCGGGCCAATGCTCGGGGGTAGCCTGATCAGGGCTCCCGGCTGCGCCGGAAAGCCTACTCGAGAGTCTCTTTCTCGAAATCGGTCGGATTGACCCAGCCGGTATCTTTCGGGCTGCGCTCACCCTTCATGAACAGCTCGTAGAATTTCGATGAGTTGGTCGAGATGGGGTAGTTGTCGAAGATTTCCCCCTCGCCGGCCATTCGTGGGTCGCCTTGCTCGGCGAGCTCGGACTCCATCTGTCGGGCGAGGTCCTCCTTCACTGAGCTGTTTTCCGGATTGGCGATCAGGTTTTTGACGCAGTCAGGATCCTCGCTGATCCGGTAGAGTTCCTCTTCGGGGAGCTTCCCGAAGTTCATTTGCCAGTATTCGGTGTTAGTTCCGTCGCGGCGTGCGTTGAGGATCCACGTCTTGGTAGGGCTGCCGTCGGTGTTGAGATAGCCGGTGATTGGATCTCCTGCTGGCCAGCGATCGGGTTCATAATTGTGCAAGTAGAGCCAGTCTTTCGTCACGATTCCCCGAATGGGGTAGCCGCCGTCGTCGGGGCGACCTGCATCGTGGCGTTCTTTTCCAATGAGAACATGATCGCGCTCCGCAATGACCTGGCCGGCTTGATCTGAATCAAATATCGGAACCAGGCTGTGGCCGGCTACCGGTTCCATGGTGGAGTCCTCCTGAGAAAGCTGAGCCACCTCGAGAAAGGTAGGTGCCAGATCGATGAAACTGACAAAGTCGTCGATGACTCGACCGGGTTTGGTAATTCCTTTCGGCCACATGATGGCAAGCGGAAGGTGATTGGACATCTCATACTCGTTTCCTTTCACTCTTGGAAACGGCATGCCGTTGTCTGAGGTCACCACGATAAGAGTGTTCTCGAGTTGTCCGGCTGCTTCAAGATGATTGATGATGCGAACGAGGTGACTGTCGAAATGCTCGATTTCGAAGGCGTAGTCCAGCATGTCATTCCTCACGATCTCATTGTCCGGCCAGAAAGAGGGAACACGATCGATGTCAGAGGTCTTTTTGCCTCCTTTAGAGACGCCGGCTCCGTATTCGTAAGCGCGGTGAGGTTCGGTGGCGCCATACCAGAAGGCCCAGGGCTTGCCGGTGGCGTCAGCGTCAGTCAGGAAGTCTTCGAAGTTGCTGGCGTAGTCGTTGCGGGACATGCCTTTCGCGGGTGGCTTGGCTGTGTGCTTTCGGTAGGACTTACCGGTGAGTTCGCGTGGGGTGCCGTCATCGTTGTTCGCCTGGCCCGGGGCCCAGCCCTTCCCGGTCCATCCCACGAAGTAGTCGCCCTGGTGTGAGAGTGCCTCCGGGTAGGAGACAAATTTGGTCGGGAAGAAGGGCATATGGTTTCCAGCCTCTTCCAGCTGCCATGAGGGGCGTCCGGTTAGAATGGCGGCGCGGCTCGGTGAGCACTTTGCGTTGGGAGTGTAGGCTCGATTGAAGAGAAGCCCTTCGCGGGCGACCCGGTCGAAGCCCGGCGTCTTGACCCACTCCGTTCCGTAGGCTCCGGCATGGGGCCAGGACTGATCGTCGGAGATGGCGAAGAGGATGTTGGGTCGCTCGCCAGCGCTGAGGGCTGAGGCGAGGAGAAGGGGGGCGAGAAAAGAGAAAATCGAGCGCATAGGGGTGATAGGAGGGAGCCAAGTAGAGTCAGTCGGTGATGGTGATCGAGGTAGGGTCAAAATCCACCGGGGGATACGCCATATTCAGGCCATTGAGGGTGTCGATGATGATGCGGGCGACGACGATATTGCGGTACCATTTGCGATCGGCTGGAATAACATACCAGGGGGCTGCTGCTGTGCTGGTCTGACTCAAGACGTCGTTGTAAGCGCCCATGAATTTGTCCCACAGAGCTCGGTCCTCGAGATCACCGGAGTTGAATTTCCAGTTTTTGTCAGGCCTGTCGAGGCGGGACTGGAGCCTCTCCTTCTGCTCACCTTTGGAGATGTTGAGAAAGATTTTCACAATGGTGGTGCCTTCATCGGCGAGCATGGTTTCGAAGTTTTTGATGTGATCAAAACGTTTCGACCAGACTGACTCCGGGAAAATATCTCTGACCCTGACCGCGAGGATGTCTTCGTAGTGGCTGCGGTTGAAGATGACGACGTGTCCATTTTTCGGGACTTGCTGGTGGACACGCCAGAGGTAGTCATGGGCCATTTCGAGTGAGCTGGGTCGCTTGAAAGCGGCGACGCGAATTCCCTGGGGATCCATCTTCTCAAAGACACGCCGAATCGTTCCATCTTTCCCTCCGGTGTCCATGGCCTGAAACACGACCAGGAGCCGGCGTTTTCCCTCGGCGTAGAGCTGAGCCTGCAGAGCGTCGATCTCGTCGTCGAACTCCTTCATCAACTCGAGGCCTTCCCTCTTTTCGACAGGAAACAGACTCTCGTGTCGAGTGGGTAGCTGCGAAAGGTCGACCGATTGGCCAGGCTGAATACGGAAAGGGTGGTCGGAGAGGGAATCGCTTGCCATGACGCCTAGACTAGCGCAGCAGCAATCGGGTCGGCAAGCGCTTTGCCTTCTCTTGTGAGAATGAGTCGACCGTCCTTTTCGACGATCAGACCCTGTTCGGTCAATGCCTCAACAGAGTTAGGAAGAGGGACTCTATCTATGGGGAGGCCTTTGCTGGTGCGGAGCTGAAGCGCGATCGCCTCGATTCGCCTGTCCTCATCGCTGAGGATCTCGATGTCTGTGCGGGTATCGAGCCCGGACTGTGATGCTCTGACGTAGGCGGCTGTGTCAGGGATGGTCTTCCAGCGTTCACCCGCAAGGGTTGATACGGCGCCGGGACCGAGCCCAAGATAGTCAGCCCCGTGCCAGTATGACTGATTGTGTTGGGACTCGTGGCCGGGTTTGGCGTAGTTGGAGATCTCGTAGTGCCGGTAGCCTGACTCCTCGAGAAAATCGATCGCCCGGTAGAAGCTCACCGCGTCCCGCTCTTCGTCGGAATCGAGCTCGCCCTGCTGATGCCGTTTCAGAAACTCGGTATCCTCTTCGTAAGTGAGATTGTAGGCCGAGATATGATTCGGATCGAGGGAGACAGCCTGATCGAGGTCTGCCTGCCAGAGCGCTTCTGTCTGTCCGGGGATGGAAAACATCAGGTCGATGCTGACGTTGTCGAATCCGGCTTCACGAAGTATCTCGTAGGCTCCGATCGCATCGTCACGGGAGTGATCCCGCCCGAGTGTTTCGAGGGTCGGCGCCTGGAATGATTGGATCCCCAGACTAATCCGGTTGGCGCCGAGTTGACGCATCAATTGTGCTTTTGATAGATCAAAAGTGGCCGGGTTCGCCTCCAGTGTCCACTCGGACACTGCACCAAGATCAAAAACATCGTGTAGACCCTCGCAAAGCAGGGAGAGATGAGTGGGAGAAAGGAGACTGGGAGTGCCTCCACCGAAGTAGACGGTCTGAATCGGGGTCGAGACTGAATCAGCTCGCTGCTTCGCTTCGCTCAGCAGGGCTTCGATGAAGGCGCGATTCGCCAGCTTACCCGGCTGGTGTTTGTAGAAACCACAGTAGGGACAGATATGCTGGCAGAAGGGGATGTGGATATAGAGATGCACGGGAGTTCGAAAAGGAAATTGCCGTTCTCTTGAGTTTTCCCGTCATCCTTCGCCCCGGCAAGACAGAAGTTCCCAAGCAGTGAATCAGGATTCGGGCAGCTCGGCCTCAAGCATCCGAACCAGAATGGTCGGACCGCGGGTTGCTGTGACCTCAATGTTAGACCCTTTGGGGATGGATCCGGTTTCTGTCATCACATCGACCTTGTTCCCGTCAATGAGAGCATGCCCCGATGGAGTAAGATCAGTCAGGGTGGTTCCGGTCTTCCCGACGAGTTTCTGTCGTTTTTGAAGCTCGATATCATCCCCTGAGTGTTCATTGAGAATGAGGCCTCGAGTGAAGGGGAGGCGATGGAAGAATTTCATCCACAGGCCCAGAGTGGCGAACCCGAAGATGATGAGCAGGAAGATCGCGCCCGTCCCTGCGAGGGTCCCATACTCGGCGAAGGTGACTCCGACTGCACCGATGAGGCAAAGAAATCCGGCGATGCCGAGAACGCCTCCGGGCAGGACGAGCTCAGCGAGGATAGCCAAGATACCAATGACGCTCAGTGTGATGATAGTGGCCATTGGTATCGTGAGAGGATGGGGGCTGCGGCCTGTCTAGATCTTACCGCAGCACTGTTTGAATTTCTTTCCACTGCCACAAGGGCAAGGGTCATTTCGGCCGACCTTGGGAAGTTCCCGTTTGACCGTTTTTGGAATTTGAATCTGAGGCGTCCGGGGTTCCCCGGCTTCGGCAGCCGCTTCGCTGTCTTGCGCCATGTCGGCGAGCATGTCGGGGCGGCTCGTCTGGATTCCTCGAAGGACGCGATTGTAGTCTTCCGGGCGCGTCGTGGTGGTCCGAAACAGATTGCCGAGGACTTCCGTCTTAATGCGATCCATTAATCCGACAAAGAGTTCGTAGGCGGAATGCTTGTATTCGACGAGAGGATCTTTCTGGGCGTAGCGGTAGTTGCCGACCGACTCCCTGAGGCTGTCCATCTCGTAGAGGTGTTCCTGCCAGAGTTGATCCACACTGTGGAGAATTACGAAACGCTCCAGACCTTCGACACGCTCGGGATCCTCATGGGCAGTCTTGACTTCGTAGGCTGCTTTGACTTGATCGATGAGGAAATCAAGAATCTCAGAGTCAGTCTTGTCGCCAAAATTAGCGTCTTTGGCGGAGAGGCCAAGAGGGAACTGAGTGTTGATGACATTGAAGACGGCCTCGTGATCGAGGGTGTCGGTCTCGGGGTCGAAGCAGTCGCTCAGGATGCTGGGAAGAGCTTCCTCAATGATGTCGATGACCAGGCCGTGAGGATTCTCGGTGTTGAGAACTTCATTGCGGTAGCCGTAGACGACCGACCGCTGATTGTTCATGACATCGTCGTATTCGAGAATGTGCTTCCGGGAAAGGTAGTCACGCTGTTCGACTTTCTTCTGAGCGTTCTCGACGGACTTGTTGAGCCATTTGTGCTCGAGCTCCTGGCCTTCTTCGAGGCCGAAACGCTCCATCATTTTGGTCATGCGCTCAGCGGCACCAAACTGCAGCATGAGTTCATCTTCGAAACTGACGTAGAAGACCGAGGCTCCAGGGTCACCTTGACGGGAACAACGACCGCGCAACTGGCGATCGACCCGGCGGCTACGGTGACGCTCTGTTGCGACCACGAAAAGTCCGCCTTTGTCAGCCACCCCTTCGCCGAGCTTAATGTCAGTGCCTCGACCGGCCATGTTGGTGGCCACTGTCACGGAGCCGGGTTGACCGGCGCGGGCGACGATCTCGGCTTCCTGAAGGTGAAATTTGGCGTTGAGAACAGAGTGGGGGATTTTCTCTCGCTTGAGCATGCGTGCGAGAACTTCCGATGACTCGACGCTGGCGGTACCGAGCAGAATGGGCTGCTCTTCTGCGTGCCGTTCGCGGACGAGATCGATGACTGCTTTGTATTTCTCGCGCTGCGTTTTGAAGATCTTGTCGTTGCGGTCGACACGGGCGATGGGTCGGTTCGTTGGCACGACCAGAACATCCAGTTTGTAGATGTCATGAAATTCCGCCGCTTCAGTCTCCGCGGTGCCAGTCATACCGCCTAGTTTCTCGTAGAGGCGGAAGTAATTCTGGATCGTAATGGTGGCGTATGTCTGCGTCTCACCTTCGATGGTGACGCCTTCCTTTGCCTCGACCGCCTGGTGAAGTCCGTCTGACCAGCGGCGACCGGCCATTTTACGTCCGGTGTTCTCGTCGACGATCATGACGCGGTTGTCTTCAACCACGTAGTGAACGTCTTTCTCGTAGAGTGTGTAGGCCCGCATCAGCTGAGAGATGGTGTGCATCTTCTCCGCTTGAGCGGTCATCTGCTGCTGGAGCTCGGTTTTGCGATCGGCTTTCTGCTTGTCACTGAGCGTCTCGTTGCCATCAATCTGGGAGAACACCTCGGATAGATCTGGCAAAACAAACGCTTCGGGTTCATCGGGGCTGAGAAACTGGCGACCTTTTTCAGTGAGCTCGGCTTCGTGTGCCTTAGGGTCGAGGGTGAAAAAGAGTTCCTCTTTCAGTTCAAAGAGAGCCGTCTTCTGGGGGTCACGATAGAACTCGAGTTCGGCCTTCTCCATTGCTCGGCGTGTTTCAGCGCTCTCCATGGCTCGCAGGAGTGCCCTGTTGCGTGGCATGCCGAGTTTGACCTTGTAGTAAAGCTCACCGGCTTCTGCCGTCTCTTCGGCTTCAAATGCTCGCTTAGCTTCCTGAGCGAGATCGTTACAGAGTTGGGTCTGCTTGCGGTAGAGGTTCTGAATCTGAGCCTTGTAGTTGTCGAACTGTTGATCCTGTCGAACGGTGACAGGACCGGAGATGATGAGCGGTGTCCGTGCCTCATCCACGAGAACGGAGTCAACCTCATCAATCAGAGAGAAGTAGTGGTTCCTCTGAACCTGATCTCCTGCACTCTGGGCCATGCCATTGTCTCGCAGGTAATCAAAGCCGAATTCACTGGCGGTGCCGTAGGTGATGTCTCTTTGATACTGTTCCTTCCGGACATCGCCACGCTGATCGTTTTGAATACAGCCGATCGTCAGACCTAGATACTGGAAGAGATAGCCCATCCATTCGGAGTCACGTCGGGCCAGGTAGTCGTTCACTGTGATCACGTGCACACCGAGGCCGGTGAGGGCATTGAGGAAAACCGGCAGGGTGGCGACGAGGGTTTTTCCTTCACCTGTGGCCATCTCGGCGATCATGCCGCGATGAAGGCCGATACCACCAATGAGTTGGACATCAAAATGAACCATCTGCCATTTCACAGGATAGTCGCACACGTTCCATTCCTGCCCACAGAGGCGGCGAGAGGCGTTTTTGACTACGGCGTAGGCCTCGGGAAGGATCTTTTCAAGATAAGCAGCACGGGCCGCGACGAACTCTTCCTTCAGTTCGTTGAACAAAGCTTGAGCTTCGAGGATGCTCTTAGCCAGCGCTTCGGTGTCGAGCCCGTCGATTTGATCGGGCTTGATGAATTCGTCTGCGGTACGGAATTCGTCCGCGAGTTGGGCGAATCGTTCAGCCCATCCGAGGAGGGTGGCCTTGTTCTCTTCGATTTCGCGATTGGCAAGAACCCGCTCGCTGAAGCCCTCTACACGTAGGTCGTAGCGACTGAGATGATCTTTCCAGGCAGCCGTTTTGTCCTTCAGTGCCTGTTCGGGCTCATTCTGAAGCTGCTTTTCGATTTCATTGATGCGTACGACCACAGGGGCGATACCACGAATCACACGGTGGTTTCTGCTGCCGACGATGAGTTTGAGGAGCCACTTGAGCATGTTTAGAGAGGGACAAGAAAATCAGGAAAATCGGACTATAGGGCATCTTAGACGATTTTCAGTCTCTTTTACCCGGATGTGAGATCGATTTTCCTACTGAAAAGGAAGTAGAGATCAGGCGTGGCGCTTGAGAAATTCGTCAGCCAGGGATAGGCGGCCGCCCCGGTGCAGGAGGGGGCGTAGTCGATGATGGTTTGGCCGTAGCTGGGGGCTTCGCCAAGTCGAATATTACGGGGAATGACGGTTTCGTAGGTCACCTCGGGGAAGTACTCTCGAACGTCGTTGATTACCATGGCAGAGAGATTCGTCCGGCTGTCAGCCATAGTCATGACAATTCCCTCCAGAACGACGTTGGGGTTGGCTCCTGACTCTTTGATCTGCTGGTGAACCCCAACGATTTTTGAGAGTCCTTCGAGGCCGAAATACTCGCATTGGAGAGGAACAATCAGTTCGTCAGCGGCGGCAAGGGCCGAAGTCATAAGGACTCCGAGAGACGGGGGGCAGTCGATCAGAATGTAATCAGCCAGCTCAGTTTTCTTAAACGGCTGAAGGATGTTGTGGAGACGAATGAGGTGATCTTCCTCTCTGGCCATTTCGATCTCAGATCCCGCCAGATCCATGTCACACGGAATTAAAGACAGGTTTTCATACTTGGTCTCCAGAATCAGATCCGCCACGTCGACGCCCGCCATGAGCGATTGATACATACCGGGATGGTCTCCGGGCGTGAAATCAAGCGCGCTGGTTGAGTTGGCCTGCGGATCCATGTCGAGCACGATCACCCGGATACCGCGCTCGGCCAGGCAGGCACCGAGATTTACGGCGGTGGTGGTTTTCCCAACCCCACCTTTTTGGTTCGCAATGGCAATGATCTTCATCGTGCGGTCTGTCGTCGAAAGTTGTGCGGTCGGAAACTTGCCCGATCCTGGCGAAGGCGAAAGGGGAAAAAGCAGCCTTTGGGGAAAAGTTGAGGCGTAATCCCGTTTAGAAGCAGAAATTGAGCCTTCATGAGCAGATATTCCTGCCTTGCATTTGAAGATCGGGTTTGCTGTATTGACTGGAACGGCTCTGCGGGCTGCTTGAATGGGAACCTTTAAATACACTCGATTTATTCAGGGATGCTTGGAATCAGGCTGGTTGCGATAGGACTGTCACTAGGAGTGGCGAGCACGTGGGTTGGATTCTCTCAGGATTCGAATCGGGAGGACGCTTTATCGTCAAAAGCCATTGAAAGCGCTTCTGAATCGGTCCCCGGGGTAGCTTCGGCCGTTGAGGTCGGCGAGAAGTCTGCTGAGCCGAGTGATCCTGAAGCGCAAAGTGCCGAGGCCATTCGAACCGAGATGCTGGAGCAGCTCGGGGATCAACTGTCCAAGAGAATGCGATCGCTGAAAGAGCGTGAGCGGGGCTTGGCTGCGCGTGAGAAGGCGTTGATTCAGCGAGAAGAGTCCGTTGAAGGTCGTGAGAGCATTCTTGGGACCCTGGAGGAGTTGATGCGACTCCGCGAGGATGTGGTGAACCGGCGTGAGCAACTTCCTCCGCCCCAGTCATGGAACGGTCCCGATGCTCCGGATGTCTATGGGAAGTATGCTGCCGTGATCGACGCTCAGAGTATGCAGTTCTTTCACAAAAAGAACGCGCACGCCAAGGTGCCGGTTGCGAGCACCCAGAAGTTAGTCACCGGGTTACTGGTATGCTTCGAGGGGAATCTGGATCAGATGGTCGATGTTCCCAAGGAGGTCTACGATGTTGAGCCGACGGTGATCGGTGTGAAACCAGGGGAGCGGTACACCCGTCGCCAGTTGCTGACTTCGCTGCTGGTCCGAAGCGGGAATGATATCGCAGCGACCCTGGCGATCGACAATGCTGGCAGCATTGAAGCCTTTGCTAAAAAAATGAATGCTTTTGCCCGCTCGATCGGAATGAACGAGTCAAACTTCGTCAACCCGCATGGGCTTCCGGCTGAGGGGCAATACTCCACCGCCCGTGACATCGCGATTGCGGCTTTTGAAGCTTATCAGATCCCTGATATCCGCGCGATGACCCGGATGCACACGTATGACTTCGTCTTTAATGATGGGAGTGTCCGGACCCTTTATAATACTAATCGGGTGCTGGGAAGTTTTGAAGGATGCAACGGGATGAAGACCGGCTTTACCTACGCGGCCGGGAATTGCCTCGTATGCAGTGCCAGTGTGAACGGAAAGGATCGCATCTCGGTGGTGCTGAAGAGTGCTCGATCCTACGTGTCCGAAGACAGCAAGAAGCTGCTGCAGTGGTCTTTTGATCTGGAGATGAAGGGCCCTTTGGGTCAGGCGGGCATGGTGGGGCAGGCACTGCCGGGATTGGTGAGTCGCTAGGCGGCCCACCGGTGGCCTCGGATCAGAGAGCAGGTTGCCCGGCCGATTTGGTGGCATCGACGATGGAATCCTTCACGTCGCATACCGAGATCGGTTTTGCTACGAAGCCGTTCATACCAACATTCATACAGGAATCCCGAACTCCGGCGAGGGCGTGGCCAGTCATAGCGATAATGATGGGCTGGCGGGCCAGGTTGAAGTTCTTTCGGATGGCTTCGGTGGCATGGAGGCCTCCCATGACGGGCATTTGGAGATCCATGAAAACGAGGTCAATATCGCCCTGACAGACTCGTTCGACACCCTTTTCACCATTGATGGCATATTCGATTTCGGTGTAGCCGAGTTTTTTCAGAACCATTCCCGCGATCTTCTGATTCATGATTACATCCTCGACGATGAGGATTTTGGCAGGGTAGTTTTTGGCGAACTGATCACGTGGTGTCAGAGCCTCTTTTCCGTTGATCGCGAAGGTGTGTTCAGGCACTTCGATGCCGCGCTTCCGTTGAACCATTGAAACAGAATCTTTCAGCAGCTTGAGCTCGGAAACCGGCTTGTAGAGCGTGCGTATCAGCGGGTTCTCTTGTTCGTCGATGCGTATGGTGCTTTCACCTATGGTGGTGAGGAAAATTGCAGGTATCTGATGTTGAATGAGTTTTTCTGCGAACTCGTGCATGTAGCGTTCCTGCTCCATGAAGTTGGGGTCAACGACGACGAGATCCGGATTGAATGCCACAATCTGCTCGCCAAGAGTGTGGTCAAAAACTTTGGCTGCGTGGACTTCCATCTGCCAACTTTCGAGATAAGTTTGAACCAGTCCGGTCAGGGCCTCGTTGCGTGTTACCAGAACGCAGCGTTTGCCGTGGAGGGGGCGTTGCTTCTCGAGTTGATGCTGCGGCTTAACGGAGCCCTGTTGGGGAACTTCCCGGAAGGGGAGGTCGAATGAGAATTCGGACCCCTGGTCCAGTGCGCTGTGAACCTTGAGTTCGCCCCCAAAGTGGAGACAAAGTTTCCGGCTGATGGCAAGCCCGAGTCCAGTTCCTCCAAACTGCCTTGTCGTCGAGGCGTCGGCCTGGGTGAAAGCTTCGAAAATTTTCTCCTGGTTCTCCGGGGCAATTCCGATGCCCGAGTCCTTCACCGAGAGACGGATCATGGGTTCGCTGCCGGCTTCGGTTTCGCGGGAGTCGAGGTGGGCAGTGATGATGACCTCACCTTCGTTAGTGAACTTGATGGCGTTGCCAACCAGATTGACCAAGACTTGCTTGAGCCGTTCGCGGTCGCCGAAAATGCAGTTCGGAACGCTTTTGTTGATAAAGTAGATGAGCTCCAACTGGTTTTCTGCGGCGTAGTAGGCAAACATCTCGATGGTCTCTTCGATGAGGGCAACCAGATCGACCTCCTCGTTTTCGAGTTCCATCTTCTCAGACTCGAGTTTGGAGAAGTCGAGCACATCGTTGATGAGATGAACGAGAGACTCACCGCTCGTTCTCATGATTTGAACGAGCTCTTTCTGCTCATTTGTCATCGGTGTCTCCATGAGCAGGCTGGTGGTGCCGATGATACCGTTCATCGGAGTCCGTATCTCGTGGCTCATGTTGGCGAGGAAATCGGACTTCGCCTCTTTGGCCACTTCGGCCTGTTGCTGAGCGACCTGGATTTCCTTGATCGATGCGTGAAATTGGTCCGTCGTGTTCCGCAGACTTTCCGCCATGATGTTGAAACTACTGTGGATGAGCTCGATCTCGGGAGGCCCTCCTTCGGTCAGTCTGAAATCATAGCGGCCTTCAGCAACGGTGTTCATGCCCTTTGCGAGTCCCTTAAGTCGGCGGGCGAACCAGGTGCTCATGAAAATGAGCGAAGCGAGAAGGGGGATAATTCCGAGTAGTGGGAAGAAGTGACGAAGCTGAAGTATGCTCGTGATTTTGAGGATGTCAGGGCTGACCTCTGCCTCGGCGGCCAGGAACGTCGGCTCGCCGTTGAGGATGGCTGGAAAAACGGCTCGCATGGTAGCGTTTTTCGCCTGGCCGCGATCCGCACTGGCATTCAGCCTGCCTGTGGCTTCTTGAAGCGGTTCGTGGTCGTCGGAAAATCCCCGAATAATGGGTCGACCCGTCGTGATCACGTCCAGAAGCATCTCAGCGATGCTCGTGTTGTCGTCATTGTCGAATCCGGCAGAGTGAGTCGTAAAGAGCTGGTCGGGCCGGGAGAGCTGATCCTTTTTTCTGAAAATGGTGATTCGCGCGTTAGCGACGGGGGAAACTGTGTAGTTCAGTGATCGGAGAAAATCGGACATCTCCTCGATCGCCACAGGCTCCTCATTCTCCAGTCTCTTGACGAGTGATGGGGTCAGACGCTGGGCCAGCTCCGCTGCTTTTGATGAGAAATCTGACCTGAGATTACGCTTCTCATTCTGCACTTCGTGAATGTAGGTGATGCCCAAACCCAAGATTGCCCCGGCAGCAGCCATGAAGAGGCTGACGCATACGAGTGTAAAACCGAGTGACGGCTTGCGGGAGGACATCGATAAAATATCGGTGGGATTACGCAGGAATCAATTAAAATCCATAGAAATTAGCAATTTTCATAATAGGATCTTTACCTATGAATTGCTTGCCCGATATGAGGTGCTGATTTAGGGTGCCGCCCTCGCAAAAAGCGCGATTAGCTCAGGGGTAGAGCACATCGTTCACACCGATGGGGTCGTAGGTTCAAATCCTACATCGCGCACCATTCTTCGCTGAGGAAGCGGAAGGCGTTTGCGTTGCGAGCGATGTCTTGGATCGAAGAGGTCCTTTTTCGATCAGAACAGGTCTTTTGATCAGTAATGAGCGTGTGCGAGAGCTCAGGGTGTTTCATTCGTTCCCAGAAGCACTTGGCGTAGGGAATGTTCTCAATCTCTACTTTTCTACTGGATGCGGAGCGGAAGGGGATAGGCTGGAAATAGTTTGAGGATTTCCCAAAACTTGCTCGCTGAGGAGGCGCCTCAAATCGGATACGTTGGGAAGGCCGGAGGTGACCAGGAGGACGATTCCATTCTGGTCGGTCACCACCGTCGTCGGTAGCGCCCCGGTGCTAAATTTCTCATCGGAAATCGCAGTGATCGCTTCGACCTCGGGAGGCGAGAGATTGCGTAGCATCTCATAGGCGGGGTGATGTTCAGCGATGTAGTCGTCGAGTTTTTCGCTGGTATCCTCTGGATCGATGGGAACGCCGTAGATTTGGACTTCCTCCTTGCTGAATTCTGTTGAAAGCGCTCTCACCTGCGTTTGCCAGAGTTTGCAGGCAGGGCACCAGGTGGCCATGGTGGTGAAGAGACGCAAGGCGGCGGGCGGTCCTGGGGGATGGATATTCAGTTCCTTGCCGGTAAAGCGGCGGGATGTCAGTTGGTGCGCAGCTGGCGGGCCGGGGCGGGCATTCCGGTGGTAGGGTTCGACCGCGAAGGATTGGCCTGCGGGAGCTGTTTCCGGATTTTCGTAGACGGTGACGAGTGAACCAATCGGGATGTCCGATCGGGTTTGTTTTGTTCCGCCGGGCCACTGAATGGTCAGGGTGTCAATTGCAGTCGCAGACCCGACGCCAATGAGGATCGTCGCACTGTTCTGGGCGGCGAAGCCTTCGCCGGCTCGGTGTTCTCGCGTGAGATTCAGTTCGCCCGCTTTCAGGGTGACGCGAGCCCCGATGCCGTCGCGGTTCGACCATTGGTCAGATGGCGTCGCGTCCTGGTTTCCGCCGACGAGGCGGACCGCAACAATCCCGCCTTGATTGATGTCACTGCGATACCCGATCTGGTTTCGGTAGAGATTGACCATTGGCGCGTTGGCATTCACCACGACGAAGTCGAGCCACCCATCACGATCATAGTCGAGCCACGAGAAAGCACGCGAGTCGCCGATGTGGTCGAGCCCCGAAATGCTACCTAGGTCCCTAAATTGCTCTCCCTGATCAGAGAGGAAAAAATGATTCCGTTCGTGCCCGCTGAAGGAACTGGGAAGGAGCAAATCACTTCCACGAAGAGCATTCCAGGAAACGGGCCCTAAGCTTGAGAAATCGCCCTCACCGGTCATGAGAAATGAGTTAGAAGTATCTGAGCGCGAGACCTCGCGCCATGCGGTGCTTCACAAATCTGGTAATCCGTTCTCGCGGGGAGATGTGTAGTGGCCGCTTAGCGCGTAGATATCCAGATAGCCATCGTTGTCGGCATCAATGTACTGACTGCCAAAAGACCATCCCGCTTTCTCGAGCAACAGGGACGGAGGGGTAAGGCCTGAGACTTTTTTGAATGTTTCCCCAGCATTGCTGAAAAGGGAGTTTCCTCTCGCCATCAGGGCAAAACGAGGGTCGATATAATCAAACTGTGCCGTGATACGGCGTCCTGCCTTACTGAACATGTTGGAAACGTAGAGATCCTGATCGCCATCGTTGTCGTAGTCACCCCAGGTGACCCCCATGCCGAAGCCGATGTCGGTCGTTCCGGTCTCCTCGGCAACGTTGACAAAACGGCCTTCATCATTCCTGAAAAGGTTGTTTGTTGCAAAATCGTTTGCGATGTAGAGATCTTCGTCACCGTCGCTATCGAAGTCGACCCAGCTTGACTGGAGGCTGTTCTTAAATATCGCAAGGTCTGTCCCTGCTAGTCCCGGGTCACCGAACCTACCATTGCCCAGGTTCCGAAGAAGGAGGTTGGGTGGACCGGGTCTGCCTAAATACTCATGTGTTTCGTCGCTGTTGAGAATAGATTGGAGTTGCTCATGGTCTGACGGTTTTAGATACCGTGCGGCGGCCCAGGGATCGACTGCCAGCATGTCGGCCGCTGATGTGGAAAAGTAGACGTCGAGCAGGCCATCGTTATCAAAGTCAACCGCAGACACCGACGAGACGAGGGACGGAAGCATTCTTCCAGCCGATTTACCTGAACGATCAATGAAATGACCTTCCACGTTTTCCAAATAGAGGCTGGAGAGAAGGGTTCGGCCGAGGAAGGCGTCTTTGTCTCCGTCGTTGTCGAAGTCAGCGAAGATGGCCGATGAGGTGTGATTTTCGATGGCTAGGCCAAGTTCCTTTCCCACTTCGCTGAAAGTTCCATTACCGTTGTTCTGGTAAAAGAGATTTGGCCCCGAGCGCTCCATGACATAGAAGTCGTCGTAGCCGTCCTGATTGAGATCGACGACCGATACTCCCGGGTGTTGATCACCTGAATCTCGGGCGAAGTTCAAGTATGGTCCCCGCTCGGACTCCAGAGAATCGATTACAAACTGCTCATGGATTGAAGTCCTCGCTCGTGTGAGATCATTGAGTCTAGGTAAAGCTTCGTCTAGCACGTCCTCAAAGAGCATTCGGTCGGAGTCCATGGATTCCAAATTTTTCAGCAACCAATGGGAGATATGCCATGTCTCGTGGCCCTCTTGATTGATAATGCGCTTCCAGGTGACGTTGAGGGATCCATGCATACTGCTCCAGTGACCGGATGACATGCGGGCGCTACCTTCAAACTCTATATCCGTTTCGAAGGTTTCCTTCGCAGAAGTGGCGAACGATCCCCGGACGACATAGAACTTGGCATGTTCAAAGTAAGCGACGGATTTCAGCAGATCCTGCCAAAGCTGGACGCTATCCTTACTGGAGACTGTGGATGTCCCTGACACATCCCAGGAGTTTGTCAGCAGGCTTTTGCCTAGTGCTTCATCGACATTCTGCCGGTTGCCGCTCAAATCATTCCATTCAACTTGGTTGTCAAACAACTGCCGACTCTGAAAGTCCGGTAAGCTGAGATTGCTGACGGCAAAACCGAGTCGTTTTAAAGCGGGGTCGAGCGAAAGAATCGCTTCTTCAGAATCGACCACCTCGCGCCAAGTGGTGCGCTGATGGGCATAGGGATCAAAAATGCCCTGGATACGAAGCACCACGAAAACTGCCATTGCGAGGGAGGCCACTATTCCGATTTTGATGATCCATTGAATGGCATCAGGGAGATCGTGGGGTCGACGCTTGCGAAGCATCCATGCTCCGATGGCGGCCCCCGAGAGTGGCACGCAAGCTACCACTGCGTATTTTGCAGCGGGAGAGAAAAGTAACTCAAAGGCGATGACAAGATTGAGAATTGGCAAAGCCATTACCACAGCTACAGCAATAAAAGCGAGGGAGGCTAAAACTCCCGCTGCTTTGCTTAGTCCTTTTTGCTGTTTACTCATGATAAGACATCCTTTGGCATAACTAGAGGAATGATAATCGGTGCCTCTTTGATAGAATCCTAACCGAATAATATCATGGGGGCGTGGTAGGGCAATATTACTTCGTGATGGGATTTGGAAGAAGCTTTTCTAATCAATGTGCGAAGAGTCAGGGGAGAGCGGAATCAGGGCTGAAAGCGTTACAGCCAGATTGATCATCAATGATCCAGGTCAAGCGTTTTGGTCCTTTTCTCTGGGTTTGGCTATATTTTGCAATTTGTGGAGAATTTCGTTTTCAATTCAGAATATTTCCGACACGGTGATTAAGTTAGTCGTGTCGTCCGTCTTGTGATAGAGCCATATCTAACATGTCTCTTAACGTCATCGACCATGGAACCAACTCAACCTGAGGAAAACTCCTCAGCTTCGGAAGAAGATCTTAACGCGGAAGAAGATCTGAACAAACGGGAAGATCTGAACGCCGAAGTTGAATCGGATTCAGAAGATACCGACCTTCCCGCGAGTGATGAAGATTCCACAGACGATGCTCCAACGGAGGAAAGCCTAGCGGAATCTGAATCGAGCCCGCCTTCTGATGGCGGTTCTGGGGCGGCAGGCGTGTCGAAGTTGAAGGTTGCTTTGATTGCTGTCGCTGGAGTGGCAGCAGTGGCTGGAATTGTTTCGGTCCTCGATAGTGGGTCAGGCGAGTCAGCCCCCGCTCCAAAAGTAGGCTTTGTTCTTGGAGATTTTGCTCCGGGCGATCCCGTGGAGACAATTCGGGTGACATTACAAACCAGTGCGAGTGGCCAGGATTTGGAAGAGAGGGTTGACCTTCATCTGGGATTGGGATTTCCATTGAGACTCTTTCCGCTTGGAAATGCTGCTATGGATCCGGCTTTTGCCGCTATTCCTCAAAAATCATCATTGATACCGGGATACCATCGAGTCGATGCTGGTGACGTCGGAGTTTTTGAATTTAGCCTCAGCGGTGATAGCGGGCTGGACGTTCTCCGGACGACTCCTAAGCTTCTGAAAGATGTGACGGTAGGGGATATCTCGACAATTGGATTCTCGTCGCTGGGATCAAGCGATTGGATTCTGGAGGGGTATCGCATTGAGGTGAATGGAGAACTGTTTGCCTCGAATGATTCGGTGAAGGAACCCGCTGGCATGATTCTGGGGGCGGCTCGAAAGGAGCTTGCCGCTCGCAAGCCGGAAAGTGAAGTGCTTCTGGCTGAAATCTCGACCTTGTCTTCCTACATCGCGACGGGAATGGGAGGTGATAAAGATAAGTCTGATCTCGCTGCTAAAGAAGCGCTTATGGAAAAGACTTCGGGTCCCCTCAATCTTCTCGCGGGTCAGTGCGCTGGATATTATCCCTGGTATACTGAGAGAAATGAGAAGTTTTCATCTGCAGTCGCCGGACCAGGTGCAAATTCGGTTAGTGAAGTGGGTGTGAGATTGATTGCTGGAGGCGGCGATCAGCCCGGAACCCGGAATCCCGTTTATATCAAAGCTGGCGGAAAGAAGTTTCTTCTGACCTCGGAAGTCGACCCGCTCTCCAATCTTGATAAGCCGCAGAATTTTTCCATCTCGATGGCTGATCTGGAAAGCAATCCACTCAAGCGGGCAGACCTCGACAAAATTGGAATCGGAATTATCGGGAATGAGGAGCGATTTGGTCTGGTTCCTGATCGTGCGAAGTTGCAGCGCGTCGTCGTCACCGTCGACGGAGCTGAAGTTTATGATAGTGAGAATGAGACAGGCGATAGGCGTGCACTCAATGCTCTTTGGTTGGTACCCCCGGTTCATTTTGATGGTGGTGGTGGAGTTGTCAGGAACGAAGAAAAGGAGACTGAAAAGTATCTCTGGGTCGCTGGAATGGCGGCCCCTAACGTACCGCTAACCGAGGTTCCAGAGGAGCCAGCGTCTCCGGGAACGTTTAAGCCTCTGCCGATTGCTCCGAGCGGTGGCCCCAAAATACCTGGAGCTCTGCCCAAGGCCCCAGGATCTCCAGTGCTTCTAACTGGAGCAGGAGGACCGGGGTCTTTGCCAAAAACACCGGGAACGCTACCCAAGGCTCCGGGGTCTCCACCGGCCCTAACCGGAGCTGGAGGACCGGGGGCTTTACCAAAAACACCGGGAACTCTACCCAAGGCACCCGGAGCTCCACCGGCCCTAACTGGAGCTGGAGGACCGGGGACTTTACCCAAATTACCTGGAGCTCTACCCAAAACTCCAGGATCTCCACCTGCCTTGACGGGGCCGGGAGGGATTGGAAACCTGCCTGCTGCCCCTGGCGTGCCCCCTTCGTTTAATCCGAAATCCGGAGGTCGCGGAGGACACTCTTTGGGTGGTGGAAATTCAAACTCTGGAATAAGAACCACATTCGCAGGGCCAATTACGGGCAGCTTTGTTCCTAATGGTCAGATCGACCTGACGACTGGTCTGATCCGGGGGAAGTTTCAGCGCAACAGTAGTGGCGGATTCACTCCGATCCGAAGTGGAAACCCGCGGGGCGGGCTCCATCCTGGAATCTTCAATCAGCCAGTGATACCGGGCAAAAATCCGAACGGGTTAAGTCCGGCTGATATCCAGCAGATTGCGACGGCGATTCTAGATATCATTAAGCCTATTCCTGTAAAGCCGACTCCGACGCTGCCTAATCCTCCGCCGACCTTAGCGGGAGTGGGATTTCCGAATACAGCTAGCGCGGTCGAGATCGGACGAAATGTAGTGGTGGATTGGAAAATACTGGGGTCTGGAAACACTCCCAATGGAATCGCCAGCTTTCGGGTCGACCTGATGCCGGTGCTGCCTCACCTCAGCCCACCGATGCCGTCGGGTGCTAAACCATTGGCGTCGGCTGTGGCGCTGGCCAGTGCCCGGAAAGTTGTTATTCCTGCGATCAAGTTGTCGGGTTCAGGATCATTTCCCGGTGTCGCCAAAGCAGACCTGCCACTTCTCAATGTGCAGCCCAGAGTCACGGCACTGGACGCCAGCGGAAAGGCTATCGGGGTAGCGGAGGACGGCCCCATTTTGCCGCTTCTTCCCGACCCGGCCTCATATGGATCGCAAGATCTGAAGTTTTCCTTACAGCGCGGTATTTCAACGAAGCCATCTGATGATCCGCGCTCCGAGGTGGGGAGAAGTTTTCAAATGATGAGAGATTCGGGGGCGACTGGGCCGATTTGGGACTCCTGGAAAAAGCTTGGATTCGTTCTGCCGGCGTCGGGTATCACGAACACAGCTGCGATGCTGGGGATCAAGGAAGAGGGCTCCCTTGCTGGCATCCGTTTCGCTCCGACTGAGCTTGGAGGTTCGCCGTTCGTCTTTAACACGGCCGTGCGAACCAGTGGAGGCGATACAGCGATTTTGATTTTTGAATCGGGCATCAGGTATCCGTATTCAGGAGGGAAGCCTGCCAAGGCTGGCGCCGCTGGAGCGATCAAGGGATATCGGGTGGTGGGACATCTTGGTTTCCTGGCTGGGGCCAAGAGTGGGGCCGGTCGAGCTGAGGTAGATATGCGCGTTGAATTGGGCGTGGGCCCAACGGCCCCGCAGATTGTCAGGAAGAAGAACGGAGATCACCATCTCGATCCGGCCCTGAGTAAAACGGCCTTCTTTCGACTGGAGTCTTCATCGCCCATCGAGGTGCCGATGGTGGCAGGCGGGCCGATGCAGGCCTTTGATGTGCCAATCAGTTTTGAGTTCATGGACAATATGTATAGTTTGCTTAGCGGCAGCACCGAACCCAAGTATCCCGTTTCCCGGCCCGCTGATAGTTTCAAATCAGTTCCGTTCGGGTCCGATTCAACGAGTCTTGCCAAACATCTCAAGGTACCGATGCACACGGGAAATGGCCCCAGTAGTTTTAGCTATCACAAGGGCGATACCGGGGGCTTTGGGCTGACGATCACTCTAATGGTCGATACCTCCAAGGCGGGGCCGGATGCCACACTTGGTATCTTCGGATTGCGGATAATTCCAGATGTGTATTGAAAAATTTACAAACATTTCCAACCCATGAAAATTCCAAAAATCCCGCGTCGTGTGGTACGCAATATTTTCCTGACGCTGCTGGGCGTATTTCTTGTCTATTTTGTGCTTCTCGTCTGGAGTTACACTATTCCCGACCCAGAAGTGGAGGCCTTTGCCGATCGACTTGACGACCTCATTGAATACCGTATGCAACCCGACCCAAAAGATGCACCCTCCGTCGAGATTGATGAGACTCAGTTGCTCATCCTTGATAACGAAGCTGAGCAGTTTCGTCAGGCGGCGGTGATGGTGCCAGACACCAAATCCCTCTCCGAGCTTCCCCAGGTTATGCCGGGAGCCTTCGATGAGTTTTTCAAAGGGGAGATCTCCGCCAAATTTCCTCTGCTCTGGCCTTTTGTGATTTCCGGGTCATCGATGATTATCGGAAATGCTCTCGGGGACGAGCCGGTGGTGGCGTATTACAATCCGTACTACGATGTCGTCCTCCTGACTCAGTGGGCTCTTGATTCAAGCGAAAATCCCAGTTTCAAGATGAAAAAAGCCTACCCGGTCACAGGCTTGGCTTTTGTGGAGAACCGGGCCTCTACAGCCGATGATGTGCAGAGTTGGGCGGGCTCTCAGATGCGGATTTTTGAAACCGCTCTAGTTAAGGCAACCCAGGATTTTGTCGCGGCGTTCGAGGAGCGATATCCGCCACCCAGTCGCGCAGTGGCAGATCTGTCAGGGGAGGCCGCTGCTGCAGAGGTTGCTCTGAACCGGCTCGAGGACAGGGTCTTCTTTTTTATACAATGGTTAAGCAATGCTCAGGATCCTAAGGCAGAGGTAAACTACGCCGCGGAAATCAAGAAGGTGAGAAAAGCTCTGTCAGCCTATACGCCAGGCTTCCTTGAGGCACTCTTGCCAGAGGACAATCCGCAGGGGGCGGAGTATTTCTTTCATCTTGAGCAGGCCGTTCGCGAGGGGATGCAACCGTATATGGTCGTCGAGCAAAATGTCATCTTCGTTAATCCGCTCCTCGTTACCAACGCCTTTATTTCCGTTCATTTCGAGCCCGGTGAAAAAGGTTACAAGCCCGGTTTGGTGGCACTTTTTAACACGGGCACCCAAGAGCCCGTCCATTGATTCGAATCTTAGTCGTTTTACCTAACCCATCATTCCATGAGAACGATACTCAACTCGCGTTTCCTCCGCAGGGGGCTTTGTGCAGCGCTGTTCGCTGCAATCACTTTTGGGGGCTTCCTGAGGGCGGATGCTCCTCAGAATGAGGTTTTGACCGACCCTGCCGCTCTTCTGGAGAAAGCGGTGATTGACGAAGCGGTTTTCCTGGCTACTTCCAGTGTCGCAGAGTTCGCGAGCACCGACCCCGAGGGATTCACGGCAGTGCTTCGACAGACCTTTGGGTCGCGTTTGAGCCCTGTAGCCGAGCAGCAATTCCTAGCGGACGCCGCTTCACGACAGTTGCCCTTGCCGGAGCGCTTTGTGATCGTGCCGAACATGATTCTCGAGGGAGCGTCCGCTGCCTACATGAGCAAAGACGGTGGAGTAATCTTGTTGGCAGCCGAGTTTAGCGACAGCGCGCCTCTTCTCGCGACTCTCATTCTTCACGAGTGGGGGCATCATCTCGATCCCCAACTCGGCCGAGGTGACTCGGCCCACGATGAAGGGGAATTGTTTTATCGGGGTATCAATCGCGGAGGGCCCGTTCCCGCTATTGCTCTGCATGTAACTAATGTAGGGGCTGATGATCGTGCGGTCATTGAGTTTGAGGGGGAGACAGTCGAGGTGGAGTGCTGGGGGAATCCCATTAAGGCCATCGGGAATTTAGTCAGAAAAGCGGGAAATGCGGTCGTCAATGTGGCGAAGGCGGCGGTGAACACCGTGGTCAATGTAGCCAAGAAGACGGTATCGTTTGTCGGAAATACGGTGAAGGCGGCGGGAAATGCTGTCAAAGGCGCCGCGATGGGAATCGCAAGCGGCGTGGCACACTTGTCAGGCAATACGAGTCTGGGGGATTCGCTGGCGAAGGGGGCTCGGGATTCGTTTGGTAGTTCGTTTAAGGGAATCAAGGGAGCGGGAAGTGATGCGATCGGTGCTGTCGCCGATGCGGGAAATCTCATCAATAAGACATCAGCCGAGCTGGATAAGGTAGCTCCCGGTCTCGGGACGATAGGGAGTATTGCAGTAGGCTTTACCCCAGCTGGGCCTGCCGTAGCATTGGCAAAAGGGGTCGCAGACGTTAAAAATGTGATTGATAACGGCGGAAGCACTGGTGCTATTTTTGGGGCAGTGGGTTTTGCTGCGCTCGATTTCGCAGGCAGTAAGTTGGGACGATTTACGGGAGGAATGAGTGCGGCCAAGGCAGGTGCAGCTGGGGCGAAGGGCTTGTCGACGGTCGCCAAGGTGGGGGGCAAAGTCTCCAGGTTTCCGAAATTGACCAAAGCCTGGGGAGGAATCAAAAAGGGAGTTGGTAAACTGAAGAAGGGGGTTGATGCGAAGCAGGCCGCAACGCTTAAGTCCTGGAAACACACCAAGGCAACCGCGAACGAAATAGCCAAGGGGGGGAAGTTTTTAGCGAAACATCCGACATTGGCGAAGGGGCTGGATATCGTCCAGAAGGTCAACAAATACACTCAACCCAAAGCCTTCATCCCAGGTCGGGATCGCAACACTAGCGGTGTCCTGCTCGGTACGGGGGGCAATCAGTGGCAACAATTTGAAAAAAAGGGGGGAGACTTCTTTGGCGGCGGAGATTCGGGTTCCGGGGGCGGCAGTCTTGAAGACAAGAATAGGAGTACCGGTACAGTAAAATCGTTTAACGCAGCTAAGGGCTTCGGCTTTATCACCCCTGATGACGGAGGCAAAGATCTCTTTGTTCATCATTCAGAGATTCAGAGTTCAGGGCACGCCTCACTTGACAAAGGTCAGAAGGTAGATTTTGAAATCAGCGAAGGCAAGAAAGGCCCCAGCGCCACTGATGTAAGAGCTCTGCTTACGAATACGGATTCAGGAACGAAAACCGGGCAGGCACTTGCCTCACTCTCTGGTCGTGTCACGGGAACGGATGAGAAAGGGAACTATCTCGGTATCGTTCCGAAGGCTCATATTCAGGTCTCCAGTGATGACCCCACGTCCGTCACTTTAAACATCTATGCTAATGAAACCGGGTACTATGGAGTATCGGGGCTTAAGCCCGGCCGTTATACCTTCTACGTCATGGCTGATGGATACCATGGGCATAGTTCCGGTAAAACACTTGTGATTCCGGCAAATCCAACGGGTGGATATGTTGTTGGGTTTATTCTGACCCAGACCGATTTCTTCAGCACGATCAAATCTGGTACGATGACCGGTCATGCCTGGGAGGAGAAGAATGGTAAGCGAACCCCTATGGCGGGTGTGAAGGTGGTGGCGAAACTGGAGTCAGGTGGTTACGGGTACCGAGAGGGCACTACTGATAAGAATGGAAACTACTCCTTTAATGTAGCGCCCGGGATGTGGAAGGCCTCCGCGACTCCCCGAGGATGGGATTCGATCGAAAGAAAGGTGTATCCGGGGATCGTGACGGTGAAAGAAAAGGTCTCTACGACTGCCGACTTCCTATTTACCGAGCAAGATAAAAAAGCGCCGCCGACGGCCGGTAAAGTGCACCTTTTGGTTTCCGTTCCCGCTGTGACGAAGGGGATGATTCCCGAGTCGCGTTTTGTGAATGCTGCCACCGGAAAATCATATCCGGCCAAGGTAATTCAGGCTCCGAAAACCAACCCTCCGCGTCCGGATACGGAGCGGTGGTATCAAGCAGACCCTGTCGAGCCCCTCCCGGTGGGTAGGTATCACGCAGAAGGCGATTACAATGGAGGTAATGTTAAGTCTGAGGTAAAGACCGTGTCGGCTGGGCAAACGACCTGGTTTGATGTCGCGTATACGATGATGAAGAGTCCGACTCCGGCTGACGATCCTGCGACGAATCCCATTCCGCCGAAAACTCCGAAGGATCCAGTGATGCCGGATGTTCCCGTGGTTCCTGTGGTGAAACCCAAATTGGATATCTACACCTCATACGGTGGCAGTGGGGTCTACAACGTGAGTGTGACACTGGCCATGAAAATCCCGGGAACGGGAGGAGGCAGGCCATTCACCTGGAAAACCAATGACGAGGGACGGGTCTCTGGCACGATTGAAGATGGTGCGGGAACCTACAGCGTGGTGGCGAGCGTCGAAGGATGCCGGGAATACCGAAGCGAAGTGGTGGTGAATCCAACCAATCCCACTTTGAGCATTGAACTGATCCCGATACCTCGGGTTGAAATCACGGTGATGAGTAGTGCTGGGATTCCACTGCCCGGAGTGGACATTCGTCTTGTCGACAAGACACGCGGTAAGAGTCTCAATGAGGCCGCACAAAAGATGAGCGACGACTACGGCGGTGGAGTGATCTACTTGAAAGACGGTTACGGTTCTTACGCTCTCGTAGCTAGTTTGGATGGTTACCTCCCGGCCGGGGAAGAGCTCAGCCTGATCGATGATCCCGCTAATCCGGGGTCCTTGCTGTTCGAGCAATACGTCACTCTTTACAAGTCGGGTGAAAACCGTCCCGTCAATCTGACCGGAACGCTGGTTGAACTCAGTCCTGGCCATGACAAGGCCTACAAAGACGGGAAGAAAATCCCGAATGCCCAGATTGCGTTCCAACCTTCTGAAGGTATGACGCTTCCTGAAATCCTGACCACTCCGTTGCGGACTGGTACGAAGGGGGAGATTGCTGCCAAAAAGATTCCCGAGGGAACCTATATCGTCTCGATCTCTGCAGAAGGATATGCAGCGTATACGGGGCCACTGAAAGTAACGTTTGGGATGGAGCCAGTGCTTCTTTCCCTGAAGCCGCGCAATACCGCACGCGACAACTGGATCAAGATGATTCTTACCGAGGGTTGGGGAGATCTTTTGAAGTCACGCCAGTTTCATCAGAGCGGGACTCAGGAAGATGCGAGTGACAGCAACGTGGATTACGCGCTCTCTCTGTCCTCTCTGAAAGCCAATAACAAGGAGAATGCGATTCCTGCGTTTGCGCTTGCGGTTGGCAAGGTGAGTAAAGAGAAGTGGTGGGATCGAGCCGTCGAAGGCCATATTTGGAGTTTGATGCATCATCAGGATGTCGGGACGGCGGTCTCTGAGATCCGTCGTTTGGTATCCAGCGAGTACAGCAATCGGGCGGAGAGCGATGAGAGTCGCGAGACTGCCTTTATGTTCGGTGTCGCGGTAGGAGTCATGAAAGGGCCGTGGATGGTGGATTCAGCGAGTCAGCTATACAATCAGCTGGATGCCGAGGTCATGGCTGCGCTTAAGAGGACCCATCTCACTTCCTATGAGGCTGGAAAAAATAGCGTGTCTGCGAAGTATACCCAATTGTCCGAGGCTGAAGCTAAAGCGAAAAAGGATCTCATGGATGCAGCTACGGCAGACAGGGATCGCAAGTTGGCCGATCTGAGAAAGCAGCTCGAGAAACTGCAGGTAGATCAGAACGGAAAAGTTCGGGAGGTGAATGAGAAGAATCAAGCTTACACCGATTACTGCACCAAGGCTGGGACGCTGATTGATGGTCACAATGCCAGGCTTGCTCAGATCCTTACGGATGCGACCGCGTTGCATGCTGAGATTACCCAATTACAGAGTGCCCCGGATACAGGGATGCAGGAGCAGGCGAACCGTAAGATACAGGAACTCCAGAACGGTCTGGAGAGCAATATTGCCGCTCAAAATGCGGAGGTGAATAAGTTTACTAACTATCACAATGACACCGAAGGCATGATGGCTAATCATGTGAACCGGATGAATGCGATTAATGCCGAGTTGGAGCAGATGGTGCAGCAATTTGCCAATACTCCGGCCACTATGCAGGGAGAGATGGCGGGTGCCAGCATGGATGATCTGGAGAGGGTGGAAGGCCAACTGAGCGACGTAATCGGCCAAGCCGATAACTTGACGGATGCTATCAACGTGAAGGAGCAAGACCGAAACACGTTTGTTGCTAAAGCGGACGCCGAATTGCAGCAAATTTTGAACAGGCAGAACGGCATCCAGCAGGAGGTGAACGCGTATAACGAAATGTCGCCCTACTGTGTGGAATGTCGTGAGTTTTCCGAACAGCCGGAATACTGCCCAGAATGCAATGAACACCGGGCGGGTATCCAGGCGGAAATTGAGAGGCTGCAAATCGAGTTTAACCAGAAGTCGACTGAGTTCCAGAATCTACAAAACTTGATGGCTGGCATTGATCAGGACTACAACACCGACGTGGCTAATTACAATGCAGACATCCAGAACAACACTGCTCAGGATGCACAATTGAGAGCCGAGTATAATCGATTAGCAGATCTGTTGAACAACCCGCCCCCCCAGACGGCGAATCCTGCGATGACTAATCTACAGAACCGGGATGCAGCCTTGCGGGCCGAGTATGAAGATAATAATCAGGCTTGGACGAATCTGGATGCAGGCTACCGCCAGGAACAGTCGAATCATCAGACAATGTTAAACCAGCTGAAACAGACCGAGGCGAACCTGAGAAATCAGTTGGCCAATAGCGAAGTTCCAGATCCGGTTGCGGATCCCCGGATCGCACAGAAGACCACACATTACAATCAGCTTCTGGCAGAGGACAAGGCTGAGCGAGACAAGGTTGCTAAGGTACAGGATGACTACCGTATTGAAGGGGAACGATATCAGCAGGAGTTTGCGAGGATGACTGATGCCGCTACGACCCTAAAAAACCAGATCGACGACGTTAACGCACAGATGGGGAACCTGCCTGCTTCGGGGACGATTCCGGGTGGTGAAGGTGAAGCCGTCAATAGCGCGACTTTGGCTTTCAATACTTACAAGGATTACCCGATTGAGCAGCGCCGCCAGGAGTTGCTGAACTGGGTGTCTCGAAGCTCGGATATTGCGTTGCCTGCGGTGTTGAAATAATTGAACCCTCTCTAGTCGGATACCTAACAGGGTATGGTCCTGACTCTTACATAATTTGATTGCTTAAATTCCCATGACTAGAAAATCTTTTCTATCTGCAATTCTGCTAACCTCTCTTCTATTGTGCCTCTCGAGTATCGGCTACGGTCAATCTCGGGCTGGACGCTCCGCTAAGCATGCGGTGCGGCCTGTTAATGTAGCGTTTGCGAACCAAACAAAAAGTATGGTTGTTGCTCACTGGATTGATCACCAGGGGAGCGCGCAGGAGATCGGTACGATTTTACCGGGCCAAATTGTTCAGATCACGACCTTCCCCGGCCACGTTACTGTTTTCTCTGCTGGAGGTCGGCAACTGTCAACATTTGAGGCCACGGCTTCCAGCGATGGAGCGGCCTACGGAATCTCGGGGACTGTAGGGGTAGCCAATGATCCAGTTGTTCCGGAAATCGCGGTTTGCTGGTCTCCTCCTCCGGAGGTTGTTGTTTGCTTTGCCCCTCCTCCTCCTCTATCTGCGCCGCCGAAAAGCGGTGGTGGATCGAAAAATCGAGGGGGGACAGGAAATGCTCCGCCTGTGGTGTCGCCTGGCCCAAGCAACCCACCTGTCAATAATGCCAATGCGGCCGGTGATATTGCTACGGTGATCCAGTTTATCCTGCAGAATCTGTAGGAGGTGGTGCTGTTGTTTCAGGAAGAAGGGTAGTGATTATCATGAAGTCTCTTTTAAAAGGAATCGTGTCGATATTTTGTCTGTTCGTCGTCTCAGTTGTTTCAGTGACCGCGCAGATTGCTCAGGTAACTGAGCAGGGATACGTGGGTGCTTTCAGAGGGGGGGGCTGTAATGCGACGCTTCGATGGTCGACTGCCGGTGGTATTGCCGAAGTGAAAGGCGAGTTAGCTTTAAAATCAGGGGCTGTCGTCAGAGTTAGTGGGGGTGAGGTTAGTCCCGGGGTGCTGGAACTGTTTGTCGAGAATGAGGCGTCAAAGCAGGAATTGAGCCGAACTGACGTTGGCGGGAAGTCCGCGTGGGTTGGGAATCTTCTTTCTTTGACGGAGAGTGGAGACTCTAAAGTAATTACTATCGACAGCGGAGGCACTGCCGCTGCGCCGGGGCTGCCCCCGACGCCAATCTCGCCACGCCCGGGCGGCACGACGCCACCGTCTACTGGAACCGGCCTGCCACCAGTGCCAACGTCGCCAACTCCAGGAGGAGCCATGGCACCATCAACAGGAACGGGATTGCCGCCGTTACCGACGATGCCTACTCCAGCAGGGGCAGCGCCACCATCAACGGGAACCGGATTGCCGCCGTTACCGACGATGCCTTCCACGGGTGGTGTCACCCCACCATCAACAGGAACGGGATTGCCACCGTTACCGACGATGCCTTCTACGGGTGCTGCCACCCCGCCCGTCACAGGCTCCGGATTACCGTCTCTACCAACATTGCCTTCTACGGGTGCTCCCACCCCGCCCGCAACGGGATTGCCGTCATTGCCTACCATGCCGTCCACCGGGGGAAGCTCTCCGGGTAATCTTCCGCCCATTGGTGGATCTCCCATCTCGCAACAGGCGGAAGAGCTCTACCTCGACCCTGAGGTCTGGCCGGTCGGCAAGTGGCCCGAAGGAATGACCCACGACGGAAATCATTTGTGGTTGGCCGAAAGTGGCCAGCGCACCCTTGCCCAGATTAATGAGAGTTCTGGTGCCATTATCGAGCGGGTCAGTGCGGGAAGGCTTCCGGTGGGAATGGCGACCAACCCTCAGACTGGAGACGTGTTCGCCGAGGTGGTGACAGACAAAACGGTGATCAAGTATTCCAGAGGGGCTCAAGGAGGAAAGTTTGTTTCTTTACCTGACTATCCGGAGAGTATCGCGGCAAATGATACCGCGGTCTGGGTGTTGATCTACATTGATGGAAGTAACGAAAGCGGGCAGGTGATACGATATGACCAACGGACTCTGGCAATGACCAAATCCGACCTGATTGGTTACGGTATTTGCGAGATGGATCAACAGTCGGATTGGGTTTGGGTCAACCAGACGGTGGATGATTCAACGCAGCTTCATTTACTGGATCCAACCAGCTTGCAGCGTCAGCAGACGATCTCAGTGGCCGGTTACCTCCCCTCCATTGCAACAAGCGAGAACTCAGTCATTCTGGCGGGAGGAGCGTGGGAAGGTGATGGCGTAGTCGCTCGGATTGATCCTTTCCAGAGGCAGGAGAAGGCACGGAGAACTTTCCCCGGGGAGTATATCTACAGTGTTACCGCAGACAATGAATTTGTCGTTGCAGTAGGGGTTAGAGGTACCATCTGGGTCATGGCAGCAGAGGACCTGAGCCTGTTGCGCACCGTCCATCTCAATTGGAATGAATACCAGCCGAGTTCCCTGATGATCGATGGTGAGATTCTTTATATCTCGACTCATATTGGGAACGGCGAGAATGGCTCAATTCTGGTCGTGAAAGACTGGGCCCCGGCGCTGGGGCATCCCTGAAACTCTAGCAACCTGCCTAAATTGATTTGATCAAAGCCTGGGTAGAACCAGACAAAGCTACACCCTTCTATGAGTCTAAAACATTGCGCCACTTTGGCGGGAGCATTTCTTCTGCTGCTTAATCTTCAGTCAGTCCTGGCAGAACAGAAAACAGAAACCTACCAGGGGTTCTTTCAGGGGGAATCTTGCAAGGTCACCATCAATTGGGCTGATTACAGTGGCCAGGGACAAATTGACGGTAGGATTATCACCACTAGTGGAATCATTTTGCCCTTCTTTGGATCCAATCCAAGAACGGGATTTCTGGAAATCGAGATCCAGGGAAAGCAGCACCAATTGAACAAGGCCAGGAACGGTAACAGTGTTTCATGGACGGGGCAGAACTTATCGTTCAGCCTGGCCAACCAGGGGGGCGCGATTCCTCCTCCGCCTGTGAACAATCCAGGGCAGAATCAGGGATTCCGAAAGGACTATATTGGCACCTGGAAGGGAGAGAATTTCACCGCTTATTTGAATTTCGTTCCGGACAGTGATCCCGACGTTCTCTACATGGCCGACGGGGGGCTCATGATGGGGGGGATTGCCTATCCACTCAGCGCCTGGCAGCCTCGTGCTGACTACTTCGAGCTTTCAATCGAAACCGATCCAGAAAATCACAAGATGAGTAAGGAGGTCAATAGTGGTCGGACTTCCTGGGTAGGGCGTTGGGTCTCCATGACTGAAAATTCTGCTGGAGGGGGAGTTGCTGGAACTATTCCAGGATTACCAAATCCGCCTACTGGTCGACCGCAGACGATCCCCCCAACTCACGTTTCGCCTATGCCAATACCTCCGAGGCAACAGCCTGCTCCGAATCCACCTGCTGCTGGCAACGCGGTTTGGGTGATTGCCTGTGAAGCACAAGCGAGCCAGTCAGGCGCGGAGGCTGATGCCGCTGAATGGAAAAATCGCGGTTTTCAGGCAGATATACTTTGGATCCCAGATTACTCATCTCTGAGTGGAGCCCAAATGTGGCTCACCTACGTGGGCATCTATGATTATCAAACAGGGAAAACCCAGGGGATTTCTGATCTCAATCAAGTGCGCAGACATTATCCCGATGCTTTTGGAATCAAACTGGACCAGTCAGGCCGGCGTGAAACTTTTTAGATCAGAGCCCGAGGACTCCTGCAAAGCTCTCAATTTTTTGGAATACCAGAATATGAAACTCCCATCGCTTTTCCGCGTTTGCCTATCGGCAGCGCTCCTATTTCTGCTTCATGGTGGTGTTGCTCAGGAGCAACTGTCGGTTGCCTACCCGACGTCGCGGGATGCAATCGAGCAGGCTTTGCCCTCAATGGAGTGGCGTCGCGTTGACACTTCCCATATGGACAGTCTCGATGGGATTATCGGGATTGAGATCTGGTCGTTTTCAGATGGGGCTCCCGGAAAAATCAAAGTGCACAAGCGTGATTTGGGATCGGAGGAGGGTAGCAAGAGTCAAATTTCTCGAGAAATCTGGCTCAATTTCGGCACCCCAGTTGCGGAAAGAGAACTGTTTCTATATCCGGGAAGTGCCTACGAGATCGAAAAGGGCTTTCGCGACGGAAAGTTAGACTCGGAGCGTTCTCGTAGTTTGGATCAGGAGGATGGAAAGATTCCCGACATCACTACAGTGAGTTTTGAAGGTAGTGATCCCGAATTTCTGGCTGACGAGGAATGGACCATTCAAAGCTTTGTTGATGTGAAGCAGAGAGCGAAACAATTGATCACAGCATCGCAAGCTATCGGAGGAATGCCGGGAAAAGGACGATCTCTTATGTCTCGTTCGCATCGGATTTATCTGGATAATATTTCTCCTGATGGACGGTACGCTTTGGCATGGGAAATCGAGGGGAATCCTTCGCCTGACTGGGCCAGATGGGAAAAGGAATCCTGGGATTACCTTTATAGTGGTGGCGGTAGCGATCCGAAGCTGCCAATTTCGGTGATTTCCCTTCAAGACGGAGCTGTGATCGGTAGGTTGCCGCATTTTAACGGCGAGGATGGTTGGGCGGACTGGGCGCGAGATGGCAGCTTCTTTGTGTATTCAATTGAGACGGGTCATGTTGGGCCCATTGAATCGAGTGTTTACGGCGTGAGTCCCGGCGGGGTTTCTGTGGTCGTTCCTGATCTCCCCGGGGCGGTGGAAGGTATCGCGCTGAAGGAACTGGAAGCGGTTAATCATCCTTACAGCGTTCGGAGAACTCTGATGCCTCAAGGGCCTGACGACGACTCTGGAGTATATATCTGGATTCCATCCATTTCTGAAGAGGGGGTGATTGAAGTGGACACCTCCTTTGGCCGTGATTATGAGGGCACCCTCGATCAGGCCAATTTGATAGTGAATGTGATGATTGATCCTGCCGCGGGCGGGCTTCGACTCGTCTCATCAAAGATCCCTGAATTTGCGCAGATCCCTATGAGTTGGAGTGAGGCAGAGAACCTGCTTAACACTACGGCGCCGACGTGGATCACTTCCCCTCCTGTGGTTGATGAATACAACCAACACTCGACCGCTTTCGATACGGGCATTTTGGCGCTGTTTAATGAGTTCGGGAAGGTTCTCTCCCCTGAGGTGATTGAGGTGGTCATGAAGAGGTCTTTGTATCAATCACCATCCAATTACCTGGATATCTACTCTCCCTACGAGTTCTCTCGCTACGACCCTCAGGCGATCGGAGAGATCAATCGAGAGGTATCACGCTTTCTCAATCCCGCCACTGTCATGGCAACCCGTGCACTGTATGAAGCAAAATTCCGTGACATAGCACGAGATTTCAACGAGGCGCTTCGCTATTGGGATCAAAATCCTTCTGATTTGAAGCATCAGGAGGCCGTATACCTCCAGCACATCAAGGACGAGACATTACCCGACGGATACTACTTGCTCGATGGCGATCTGGCTGACCAGCTCATGGAGAAATACTCCGATGATTATGAAGTCCAGCTCCGCTACCTCACCGGACTCCGCTTTTGGATGAGGCGATCCATTGACGGCTCGAAGGGGGAATTTGCGTCTATCCTTCAGAAAACGATTCAGGCTTTTGACTCTGACTATTTCAGCAGGAGCGGACTTCCCAATCTAATTGTAAATCGTCCTTAGAGGGCCTCGATACTTTCTGACGAGGGCTGTCTTTTCCAAATCGATTGGTTGGCTTTAGCGGAATGCCCGGCATCCGACGGTTTTGACCCGCCAATTCTCGAAATAGACTTTGAATCGCGCGATTCCAGAGTTCTTCGATTAGCAGCGGGTAGTTAGGAGATTTCCCACGAATGTGTCACCGCACTCCTTCAGTGACGCACCGAGATTGAAGATTCGTCACTTGTTCGAATCCAGCCCGCAAGGGCAATGATCCTGATGCTCGGCAGATAGAGCCGCTTCAACACAAGGCCGAATCAGTTCTGTCCGTGAACGACCGAGCAGGGAGTTTCACCCATTCCCAGGAGAACGTGAGCGAGACCTGGGTGAAAGTGAACAATGTCTTCAGCCAGTTCGCGAAGGCTTTGATCAAAGGCTGATTTTGTTTCCGGATTGCTCTCGCAAATCTCGGCGGGCGCTGAAGTCGCGGATTCGAGAAGTTCAAGAGTAGCTGCGCTGCTTTGGTTGGGATCGGAATCAGGGAGATACATGGTCGTTGAGTGGTGTGGGTTCCTGGTGGGGTGGTCGTTTTGTTAGCCCTGTTTTTCTTTCGAAGGGTAGCTGGGGCCCGGTGCCTGGCCGTCACGTTGAAGGTCGCGGATTTTCTCCTTGAGCAGTGCGTGAGCGGTGTCGGCAGCGTTCTTTCCGTAGAAGCCCGACTTCGACAGCTCTTCGAGCAACTCTTTCACCTGCTTAGTGGTGCTGAGAGTGATCTGAACGGTCTCGGTCGTGTTCTTTGGTCTAGCCATCTTTTCCTGTAAAACGGAATAACAATGCCATTTTTATAGGAAAAGAATGGCACACGTCAAAGCTTTATGTCGTTTTTTCTGAAAAAAGTGCCGAAAAAGGGGGTGATGACGGGTTTTGACGGACACGCGCCGTTCTAAAACGATTGCGTGAGGCGAGCAGAGGCGGCACGATGAACGGAAATGAAGCGCCTCGGATTTATCTCTTCGATTGTAGTGGTGGCCGCAGTTTTTTTTGCGGTTGTGTCAGTGATAGCGGAACAGTCGTCTGGCAAAGACTCCGGTTCCGGTGAAGGAAGTGCTGCGGGCGCTCCTTCAGCAGCGACGAAATCAGAACCCGGAAAAAAGGAGAAAAAAATGAGCGAAGGGGAGAAAGCCAAGAGCGGCGAAGTTGAAGTTGCCACGATCGGGGGCGGGTGTTTTTGGTGCACTGAAGCCGTTCTGGAGCGAATTGACGGGGTCCTTGAAGTCGAGTCAGGGTATATGGGCGGGCATGTCGATAACCCTACCTATGAACAGATCTGCACGAAGACGACAGGGCACGCAGAGGTGATTCAGGTTTCGTTTGATACGGACAAGATCTCGTTTGAGGAGGTGCTCGATATCTTCTGGCAGGCACACGATCCGACGACGTTAAATCAGCAGGGCAACGACCGAGGCCCTCAATATCGTTCGGTCATTTTTTACCACACTGCCGAGCAGAAGAATCTCGCCGAGATCTCAAAGAAGAATTTCGACAGCAGCGGCGAATACGATGATCCGCTGGTCACTGAAATCACTAAAGTCTCCGAGTTCTGGCCAGCCGAAGAGTATCATCAGGACTATTATCGCCTGAATAAGGATACGAACCCCTATTGCCGCATCGTCATCTCACCGAAGATGAAGAAGATGGGCTTCGAGTGAAGAGGGGGTGATTTCTTTTCAACCTTCGTCAATCGGGCGACAGGTCGCGTCGTCTTCTATGGAGCATCTGTCTGTTGGATGTCCAATATTGAAGGAGGTGACGGCGATGATGGCCCCGATAAGGCTTGGCTCCCGACCATCACCAGCGTGACGGCAACAGCGGGGTTTTAAGGCGGCGAGGGAGGATTCTCCGGCGGGTTCCGGTCGCTATAGGGGCGTAGACTCGTGCTCTTCTATAAACACCCGCACCTGTTGGCTTGTGACAAAACGGTCAAACTAGAACGCTCTAGTTCTGGGCCAGCGATTGGGCGTCGATGGTGAGGCGTTCTCCTGCCAGTTTCAGCTCGCGAGCTTCAAATTCCCAATAGACTCGTGGTGGACGGGAGATCTCAATCACGTCACCGGCTTTCTGAGCTTCAAGTTGATCGAGATGAGGGTAGAGGGCCCCGATGGCATTGCGAATGAGGTCGGCATCGCGGCTTCCTACCGGCGCTCCAGGGTAAGTTCCTATGAGCGAATTTGATTCAGTGACTCCGGTGATCACAAAAAAGCGTTCCCCGTTTTTGAGCCTTTCTTTCACATCCTTGAACTGCGACTCAAGCTGGCTCGTCTCTGCGTCGGCCATCGTGGAGGGAGCATTTCCGGCTGCCAGTCCGGACAATTGCTTCTCGAGTTTTGACCTGTTGGAAGTGCGAGTGGTTGTCTTGAAGTCAATGGCTACGCTACGGGTCGGGAAAGAGACCTCAGGCCCGACTTGCTCCTGCAGGGCCGCGATCTCCACCGGCGAAAGAGTGACAGGTACCCGGGTCGTTTTGGCGGAGGATATCTGTTCAAGCCACTTCTCCCCCTGATCTGTCGATACGGTCTCCATCACGCTGGCTGACTTATTCAAAATGGGGCCTGCATTGTCAGTGAAGACATCGCCAATATGAATGGCACGCGGGTTAAAGCCGTTTGCTGACCATGAAATAATTGAGTCAGGAGCGGATGGCTCTGGTTCGATTGAGAGGGGGGCTTCGGTGGCGACCGGGGCTTCGGAAGTGGCGGGGACCACGGAAGCGCCTCCAGGAAGCATGGAGTTAGGTGAGTTGGCAAGTGCCTTGAGACGTTCTTCTGCGTCTTTCTGGCTGCCTCCTGCCGCTTCGATCGGAGAAAGAATCTCGCCGACGTCGGCTGACCTGTCCTTGCGAAGAGCTGAACATGAACTCAACGTCGTTGCCACCATTGCGATGACCAGGTAGTTCAGTGGATTTGATGAGTTCATAGCCTTCCTGAGGGTGACCCCGATGGTTAGAATAACTTAACAGTCTAGTTATATGAAACATAAAAACTATAGAAGTCAATAGAGCTGATGGCTCAGTGCGATCCGGGAGGGTGGGGGGACATCACCCGTTGAGAGACGTTTTGGTCTTGTTATCACAGATCGTACTGGAGTTGTGACAGGGGTATCGACTAGTCTTAGCCCTATGATAGTTGGCTGCCCTCGCGAGATTAAGAGTCAGGAAAGCCGGGTGGCGGTGACTCCGGGAGGGGCGCGTCAGCTGTGCGGGAAGGGAGTGAAGGTTTTGGTGCAGGCCGGGGCCGGGGAAGGCGCTGCCTATTCCGATGAGGAGTATGAGAAGGCGGGAGCGGTGGTGGTTGATTCCGCCGAGGCGATTTTCAGTGAGTGCGATCTTGTGGTGAAGGTGAAGGAGCCTCAGCCTGAGGAGATCGAAATGCTGCGGGAAGGGCAGGTCCTGTTCACTTATCTCCATTTGGCTGCCGATCGGGAGTTGACCGAAAACCTGGTTGCGACGGGATCGACCGCGATTGCCTACGAGACGGTTCGAGTTGGAAATCGACTTCCGCTACTTGAGCCGATGAGTGAAGTGGCCGGGAGAATGAGTATTATGGTGGGAGCCTACCATCTGGCGAAACACGCGGGTGGAAGAGGGACTTTGTTGGGTGGAGTGCCGGGAGTTCTTCCCGGGCGAGTGGTGATTATTGGAGGAGGAACCTGCGGTACCAACGCCGCTAAGGTGGCCACGGGGATCGGTGCTGATACGACTATCCTGGAAGTGAGCAGTGAGAGGATGACATGGCTTGATACAGCAATGCCGGCGGCCAAAACGATGTATAGCAGTGAGTCGGCTCTACTTGAGCTTCTACCGAGAACGGATTTACTGGTGGGTGCGGTGCTCGTCCCCGGGGCGAAAGCTCCGAATTTGGTGACTCGGGAAATGGTGAGTTTGATGAGAGAGGGAACCGTTCTTGTCGATATCGCGGTGGATCAGGGAGGTTGCATCGAGACGACGCGCCCCACGACTCACGAAAATCCGGTTTTTTCCGAAGAGGGGGTGATTCACTACTGCGTCGCCAATATGCCGGGCGCTTTTGCGCGAACATCGACTCAAGCTCTCACGAGCGTGACTTTGCCATACATACAGACGCTCGCGACGGCAGGATTGAGGGACTCCTGTCGGCACTCTCCTGAGTTGGTGGGGGGGATCAATTGCTATCAAGGCGAACTCACCTGTGTCGAAGTGGCGGAGGCGCATCAGAAGGAGTGCGGGGATCTTTCCTCTCTGTTTGAAGCCTGAACGCGAGATTGATGAGTAGTTTTCTAGGCAGCAGGGCTCCACTTGAGGTGCTGATGGATGATGATTTGGCCGTCGTTCTACGCCCGATTGAAAAGGGCGACCTGGATCGAGCACAGCGTGCTTATGGCCTCCTCTCGGAGGAGTCCCGCTACAACCGGTTCTGGGGCAAGCCTCAAGAACTCAGTCCCGAATGGGCGGAGCGACTGACCAACACTGATGAATACGGACACGTGGCCTGGATTGCACTCGACCGGGACGATGATGCTATCCCTGGCCTCGGAGGAGCCTCATTCTGGCGTGACGAAGAGGATCCCTCCATCGCTGAGATCAGTTTCACCATTGGGGATTCCTGGCAGCGACGGGGCCTCGCCACTTTGCTTTTTTCAATTCTGTATTTCGAAGGCTGGGAGTCCGGAGTGAGAGAGTTTCGGGGCTACTGTCGTTTGAATAATACGAGTATGGCGGCGTGGTGGGATAGCATCGGTGGAACCGTTACGAGCACCTCTCATCAGCATGAACTCCAACTAGCGTTGGAGCCTCCCGCTGACTTTATCAATCGGGTGGCGTTCGATCTCGTGCCGTCGCGAAGGAGAATCGAGGTGGCGGAGTGGCTGGGGGATTGGACGCGCAAAGTGGCTTTGCCGGACGTCGCCGGCGAATGACCTGTCTTGTCTGACTATTCGATCAGATACTGCGACATGGCCGTCTCCACGTCCATGCCGCCCCGAAGAAGGGTGTTCCCTTCGAACAGTGCCGTCGGATCGATTCCTTCGCTCCCGTCCCAGTCGCTTTCGCTCACTTGACCGCTCTGGCCGTAAGCGGCGAGAGGGTTGTGATAGGTCACTTGCTCAATCTTCTCCAGGCTAATGCCCCGGTCTTTCATCAGGGCTGCTGTCTTCGGAACCGCCAGGGGATCGCTGATGCCCCAGTCGGCCGCGCTATCGACTACGATTTGTTCGGATCCATACTCGAGCATCAGTTCGACCATGCGCTCATTGCCGAGTTTCGTATGCGGGTAAATGGTGAAGGCGGACCAGTAGCCCCGATCAAGGACCTCTTTAACGGTTTCCTCGTTGTTGTGATCGATGATGACCATAGAAGGGCTTATCCCCACATCCTCAAGCACATCCATCGTGCGGATGGTTCCCTTCTTTTTGTCGCGGTGCGGGGTGTGAATCTGAATAGGTAGATCGGCTTCCAGTGCAAGCTCGGCCTGCTTGATCAGGTACTTTTCCTCTGCCTTTGTCTGATCGTCGAAACCGATTTCACCAATGCCTACGACACCTTCCTTGCAGATGTAGAGTGGCATGAGCTCCAGTACGGCTTCTGCCAGTTTCTCGTTGTTCGCCTCCTTGGGATTGAGGCCAATGGTGCAGTAGTGTTGGATGCCAAATTGGCTGGCCCGGAATCTTTCAAACCCAATCAGAGAATTAAAGTAGTCCTTGAACGTTCCTACTTCAGTTCTCGGCTGGCCCTGCCAGAAAGAGGGTTCAATGATAGCGGTGACGCCTGCGGCGGCCATACGCTGGTAGTCATCCGTCGTGCGGGAGACCATGTGGACGTGTGAGTCGAAAAATCGCATAGGAAAAGGGGGATTGAGTGTTTGGAATCCGAAGTCTCAGGTCAGGCTTTTGCGGACGAGTTGTTCTTCCATCGTCTCTCCCAGTGATATCCAGGTGAGGTCTCCGCTCTCGATGGCGTTGAGTTCATTCTCAAGATTGGGTTTCAGGGGATCGAGCCCACCTGAGTTGTCGGAGGCAACGACTAGAGCGGTGGCTCCGCGGTCGGCGGGGTTTTCGCTTTGCGACATTTTCTCCAGATCACCGATAATTCGGTCGCTGAGATGGTTGCGACAGTTGCGCCAGGCCTCTGGGGTGATTGCCCGTCCCGCGGCCCAGCGTTCATGGGCAAGGTCGGAGATGGCTTCAGTCAGAGCTTCATTGTCACGTGTCTCAATTCCACGGATCCGGTAGAGTGGACGTGTGATGAAAATGGCTTTGAGGACCATCTGGTTCCAGGCGTCGTCGCTGAAATGGGCTGCCGAAAACGGATTTCCCAGTGTGATTGAATCAAAAATATCGACAATGTTTGAGCGAAGGCCGTCGACAGCCGACTCAACCAACTCCTCTGGATGAGGCAGAAGGGAATAGGCGGAGTAAATAGCCACCTGCTCGCGAAGATCGGCGGTATTGAGCAGAGCGAACAGAGTATCCAGGAAAACGGCCTTCTCTTGCTCAGCTAGAACCAGCAGAAGAATTACCCGGGCTAATCGGAACTGATCCCATCCGTCGACGGTGAAACCGGGTAGAACCTGCTCCAGGTTCGCGATTTGCTCATTCGAAGGTGAAAGGCTGCCGCGCTTGTCGAAATGGCGGGAAACACCGCTGAATGCGTAATAATACGGTCGCTTCTGGAAGTCCCCGGTCTGCTCAGCGATCTTGCCTTTCAGCCAGGTCATCGCATCGGGTGAAGCCGAGCCGGCGAGTATCTCGATCAATTGGTCGCGCATATATAAGGGGATACGCTGGAATTGATTCAAAGGATAGTCAAACGCCTTGAGTTTCGAGGGACCGGCGCAAAGGTGTCCCATGAAAATCCCGGCGGCCTTGATTTTGTCTTCTCTATGGGTGCTGTTTCTGACTTCGTGCGGCGATAGCGCCACAGAGGGTGATCCGGCAAATATACCTTTGGTGGTAGGCATGGAGCTGGCCTACCCGCCATTTGAAATGCGAGGGCCTGACAACCAGGCGGATGGAATCAGCGTACGACTGGCAGAGGAGCTTGCTGAAAGTCTGGGGCGCCCCTTGGAAATCAGAGATGTCGAGTGGAGCGGAATTATCCCGGCTTTGCAGTCCGGGAGAATCGATTTGATCATTTCCTCAATGACTCGAACGCCGGAGCGGGAACAGGCGATCGCTTTCTCAGATGGTTATGTGACGAATGGGCTCTGTATGCTGGTGGCCAAAGATTCAGAGATCCAGTCGATTGATGATCTGGTGGCGGGCGAGAGCCGGGTAGCGGTGAAGATGGCGACGACAGGGCATCAATGGGCGAGGGAGAACCTGAAAGGAGTTGAGCTAATCACTCTGGACGAAGCGGCGGCTTGTGCCCTTGAGGTGGTTCAGGGGAAAGCGGATGTTTTTGTGTATGATCAGATCTCTATTTATCAGTATTGGCAACAGAATGAGGCTGAGACCCGGCCGATTTTGAATCCGATTCGGGAGGAAACCTGGGCGATCGGAATGAGACAAGGGGAAGACTCTTTGCGTGAGCAGGTGAACGGGTTTCTCGCTGATTTCAGAGAGGCTGGAAAATTTGAGGCTCTGGCGGATCAATACATGGCAGAGCAGAAAAAGGCGTTCGATGAGCTCGGAGTGCCGTTCATCTTTCATTGAAGATCGGAGTTGCTTCCTGGTCATAGTGGCTCGCTGCGCCATTTTGACTCATATGAGGGGCTCGATCTGCGCCATAACGGCGCAGTTGAGCCGATTTCTCCCATTTCAGGGGGTTGCGGTATCCGCTTAATGCGTTGGTATCGAGCAGGTTAAGTGTTTTTTCTCCTGGGTGGCACGCAGATTGCGCATAGATCATGCAAACAATCGAGCGAGGCGGCCGATGGGGGACTTAAACCCTGGCAGCCTTGGAAAAAACTGCTGAGGCGAAAGCTTTGGCTCCAAAAAGGAAAGATACAATTATGAGTAAGATTCTTGGAATTGACTTAGGAACAACAAATTCGTGTATGGCCGTGATGGAAGGTGGCCAGCCGTCCGTACTTGAAAATGCAGAGGGTGCACGCACTACGCCATCGGTCGTGGCTTTCTCCAAAGATGGAGAGCGTCTCGTCGGACAGGCAGCAAAACGTCAGGCGATCACGAACCCTAAAAATACAATTTTCTCTGCTAAGCGACTGATTGGTCGCAAGTTCGACGAACTTTCTGAGGAAGAGAAGAATACGCCATACGAAATCGTCAAGGCATCTAATGGTGACGCCCACATTGAGATCGAAGTGGCTGGAGAGAAGAAGTCCTACAGCCCGCAGGAAATTTCTGCGATGATCTTGAGCAAGCTTAAGGCGGATGCTGAGTCTAAGTTGGGAGAAACCATCACCGATGCGGTGATTACGGTGCCAGCCTACTTCAACGACTCGCAGCGGAATGCTACCAAGGCAGCTGGTGAGATCGCCGGTCTCGACGTGAAGCGAATCGTCAACGAGCCCACTGCGGCGGCGCTGGCGTATGGACTTGAGAAAGAAGGTGAAGAGAAAATCGCGGTCTACGATCTCGGTGGCGGAACTTTTGATATCTCGGTTCTGGAAATCGATGATGGCTTTTTCGAAGTGCTGGCGACCGACGGAGACACTCAGCTCGGTGGTGACGATTGGGACAATGCGATCATCAAGTCCATCATTGCTCAGTTTAAGACTGACACTTCGATCGACTTGAACGGTCAGCCGGATGCGTTGCAGCGGATTAAGGAAGAAGCGGAGAAGGCCAAGATTGCTTTGTCCTCTTCCCAGTCCTACGAGATCAATCTGCCGTTTATCACGGCGGATCAGAGCGGTCCCAAGCACATTCAGCAAACTCTGACCCGGGCCCAGCTCGAGCAGTTGACTGATCATCTTTTTGCCCGCACCAAAGGTCCGGTAACTGCTTGTATTAAAGAGGCTGGTGTAACTACCGGTGACATTGACGAGCTCGTTCTTGTTGGTGGTATGACACGGATGCCTAAAGTGGTTGCGACCGCGAGAGAATTGGCTGGAAAAGACCCTCACCAGGGGGTGAACCCTGACGAAGTGGTTGCTGTAGGCGCTGCGATTCAAGGCGGCGTGTTGGCGAAGGATCCTTCTCTCGGTGACGTGGTATTGCTCGATGTGACTCCACTTTCACTTTCTATCGAAACGATGGGTGGAATTGCGACTCCAATGATTGAGCGCAACACGACGATCCCAGCGAAGAAGTCGCAGGTGTTTTCAACTGCTGCGGATAGCCAGCCATCAGTCGATATCGTGGTTTGTCAGGGCGAGCGAAAGCTGGTGACGGATAACAAGATGCTCGGCAACTTCCGTCTCGACGGAATCAATGCCGCTCCCCGTGGTGTCCCACAGGTTGAAGTGACCTTCGACATCGATCGGAACGGCATTCTTAAAGTATCTGCCAAAGACAAGGATACCGGTAAAGAGCAGCACATTTCAATTGAGGGTTCCTCAGGTCTCAGTGACGACGAAATCACAAAGGCGAAGCAGGAAGCCGAGCAGTATGCCGAGGCCGACAAGGAACGCGCTGAAGGTATTGAGGTTCGCAATGTCGCTGACAGCGCGGTTTATACCGTGAAGAAGCAAGTTGAGGAACTCGGTGAGCAAATTCCGGCTGAAGCCAAGACTGAGATTGAGACTCTGATTACGGATGTCGAGGAAGCACTCAAGGCTGACGACACTGGCAAGATTAAGGAAACCTCTGAAGCTCTTCAGGCTAAGTTTGGTGAACTGGCAGCTGCCGCACAACAGGCGGGTGCTGATCCAGCAGCAGCGGCCGCAGCTGCTGCAGCAGGTGGCGAAGCACCTGAAGAAGATTCGGACGATCCCAAGCAGGCGAAGGGCAATGTTGTCGACGCCGAGTTTGAAGAAGTAGCTGAAGAAAAATAATTCTAAAACGAATAGCTCCGGACTTTTTCAATCGAGTCCGGGGCCTGTATTCCACCGGTCGTCGGCCTGCCCCTGAGACTACAAGTCATCCAGCGGTGAGCATTGCGATTAGCGGAATCTCAACCCAAACAAAACCAAAACAAAAAACCACATGGCAACGAACATCACACCTCTCGGAACTCGCGTTCTGGTGAAGCGTATTGAGCTCGACGAGCAAAAGTCAGAAGGCGGCATTTTCCTTCCTGATACGGCAAAGGAAAAGCCACAGGAAGCTGAAGTGATCTCTCTCGGTGACGGCAAAAACGACGAAGGCAAGATTGTCGATTTTTCCGTTAAGGTTGGCGATACTGTCCTGATCTCAAAGTACGGCGGCACCGAAGTCAAAGTCGGCGGCGACGAATGCGTCATCGTTAACGAAAGTGATATCCTCGGAATCCTTTCGTAATCCCTAAAGCGGGTTAGGTCATCGACTCAACCCTGTTGAATTTAATCAAAACTACAAAAAGATAATATATTATGGCTAAACAATTGTCATTCGACGAAGAAGCTCGTCATTCCCTCCTTGCTGGCGTTCAGAAGCTGGCACGGGCGGTCAAGGCGACCCTCGGGCCTGCAGGACGCAATGTCATTCTCGACAAAAAGTTCGGTAGCCCAACGATCACTAAGGACGGTGTTACCGTTGCTAAAGAGATCGAGCTTTCCGACCCATACGAGAACATGGGCGCTCAGCTCATTAAGGAAGTCTCTTCCAAGACTTCTGATATCGCAGGTGACGGAACCACTACAGCGACAGTGCTCGCTGAGTCCATCTACACAGAAGGCCTCCGCAACGTAACTGCCGGTGCTAATCCTACCAGCCTTCAGCGCGGTATTCTCAAGGCTTCAGAAGCGCTTGTTGCCCAGCTGAAGAACATCTCTACTGAGGTGACTGACACGAAAGAGATCGCACAGGTTGCGACTGTTTCTGCTAACTGGGACACCGAGATCGGCGGCATCATTGCCGACGCGATGGACAAAGTGGGTAAAGACGGAACCATCACGGTTGAAGAAGCTAAAGGTATCGAAACGACTCTCGACGTGGTTGAGGGTATGCAGTTCGATAAAGGCTATCTTTCTCCTTACATGGTGACTGACACTGACACGATGACTGCTGACCTTGAGAACGCACTCATCCTCATTCACGAGAAGAAGATCTCGAATCTGAAGGACATGCTTCCTCTTCTTGAGAAAGTGGCTCAAAGTGGCCGTCCATTCCTCATCATTGCAGAGGACGTTGAAGGTGAAGCGCTTGCTACCCTCGTGGTGAACAAGATTCGCGGCACTCTGAACGTGGCGGCTGTTAAGGCACCTGGTTTCGGTGATCGTCGTAAGGCGATGCTCGAAGACATCGCTATCCTCACTGGTGGCCGTGTCATCACTGACGATCTCGGCATTAAGCTCGAGAACGTGACTATGGAAGACCTTGGTTCCGTTAAGTCTGTGAAGATCACGAAGGAAGAGACTACTCTTATCGAAGGTGAAGGAACTAGCGAAGCTATCAGCGGTCGCGTTTCCCAGATCCGTCGCCAGATCGAGGAAACCACTTCCGACTACGATCGTGAGAAGCTCCAGGAGCGTCTTGCTAAGCTCGCCGGTGGTGTTGCTGTCATCAATGTTGGTGCTGCTACTGAGACCGAGATGAAGGAGAAGAAGGCTCGTGTTGAGGACGCCCTCCACGCGACCCGTGCAGCGGTTGAAGAAGGCATCGTACCCGGTGGTGGTACTGCTCTTATCCGCGCTCAAGCTGGTATCGGCGAGCTTGGTCTCGAAGGAGACGAAGCAACTGGTGCTGAAATCGTTAAGCGCGCTATCGAGTCGCCTCTTCGCCAGCTTGCGGCGAATGCAGGACGCGAAGGCGCTCTCATCGTTGAGCACGTCAAGAATGACTCCGGTAACATGGGTTACAACGTCGCCACCGACACCTACGAAGACCTCGTAGCGGCTGGTGTAGTTGATCCTACTAAAGTGACTCGCAGCGCTCTCCAGAACGCAGCGTCGATCTCTGGACTTCTTCTCACGACTGAGTGTCTTATCTCTGACATTCCAGAGCCTGAAGCTGCTGGTGGTGGTGACCACGGTCACGACCACGGCATGGGCGGCATGATGTAATCAGCCACCCGGCTTCGGATCAATTGATCCGAAAACGAATTCAAATGACCGGGCGTTCCGAAAGGGGCGTCCGGTTTTTTTGTGGGCTGGTGAGAATGGTGCGGTTTTAAGAGGGGGCGGCAGCCAGAGGCCCAACGGACCGGACTCGACCTAGTGTTTCGCCAAGACTAAACGGGCGGGTGTGACGGGTAGAATCCGGGAAGTCTGATTCCTGTGTCTGCGATTCATGCG
>CAXBHX010000044.1:0-46292 GCA_963975655.1 uncultured Verrucomicrobiales bacterium | reverse complement strand
AAAGGTGAAAGGGCCGGAGCGCCCGGGTCGTAGGGTGTTGAGCGAGAAAGCAGCGGCGAGCGTTCGCCAGTGCATGGTTGAGACGGTGTCAGATATCGGAACGGGTTCAAAGGGGAAGTTGGAGGGATATTCAATGGGAGGAAAAACGGGGACGGCTCGCAAGCACATCGAAAACGTTGGGTATGTTTCGGGTCGATATACCGCTTCGTTCATGGGTTTTCTCCCGGCTGAGAATCCCCGCTTTGTAGCGCTGATCGTTGTGGATGACCCCCGGAAAGACGGATTGGTAATTGGAGGAGGATCAGTGGCGGCTCCAGTTTTTAAGGCCATCGCTGCCGATGCTGTGAAAATCCTTGGAATTGAGCCTGACCTTCCAGAGGAAATTGCGCCGGAAGCAGATACTTCACTTGCGAATTTCACGGGATTGGAGAGAGAGGGGTAAAGTTATGAACCTATCTGATTTAATTGATTCCATTCATGTGAAGTCTCTCTCCGGGACTCTCGACGTTGAAGTGACCGGTGTGTTCTACGACTCCCGCCAAGTTATCCCCGGCGGGCTGTTCTGCGCTATCGAGGGCGGAGGATTCGATGGGAATGACTTTATTGATTCAGCGATCGAGCGTGGGGCTGTCGCCATCATCTCCGGAAAGCCTTATCCTGCGGAGTTCTCAACGACGTGGCTGCATGTGGGGGATCCCCGAAAGGCGATGGCCGTCGCTGCATCGAATTTTGAGGGTCAGCCAAGCACAGAGATGCCCGTCGTCGGGGTGACAGGAACTAACGGCAAAACAACCACGACGTTCCTGATTCACCATCTGATGCAGTCAATTCTTCACCGTGCCGGTTTGATCGGAACTATCCATTATGCGACGGGCGAAGAAATGGTCGAGGCTCCGCACACAACGCCGGAGTCGCCAGATCTTCAACGACTTCTCCGTGATATGCGTCATGCCGATTGCCGAGGTGTCGCGATGGAGGTTTCATCGCATGGACTTTCTCAGCAGCGAGTAGCTGGCGTGGCCTTCGATGTGGGAGTTTTCACCAATCTGACTCAAGATCACTTGGATTTTCATGGTGGGATGGAAGCCTATTTTGCTTCGAAGCAGCTTTTGTTTGAGCAGATGGATGCTGATTCCCGGAAGGAAGGGGTGGCTTTGATTAATGTTGATGATTCTTTTGGGGATCGTCTGAGCAAAAAGCATTTTCAACGCCTCAAGGTTTATACCTTCGGCCGGTCAGCGAATGCGGACTTTCGCGCTTCTGATTTTCAATCTGATTTAAATGGGACTGAATTCAAGCTCTCCTTCAAGGGACGTAGTTTTTTGGTTAAGACCCCTCTGATCGGGGCGTTCAATGTCTACAATGCAGTCGCGGCGATTGCCTCCGCTAATGCGGTGGGAATGAACCTTCGTGAGACTGTTTCGAAAATGGCCAGCGCTCCTCAAGTTCCAGGACGTCTGGAAGCTGTGGGTGACCGCCAGATTAATTACAGGGTGTTTGTTGACTATGCTCACACTCCTGATGCTTTGACCAATGTTCTAGAGACGGTGAGGGATTTGCGGCCAAATCGAATTATTATTGTTTTCGGTTGCGGTGGCGATCGCGATGTTACGAAGCGGGCGCCGATGGCTGCAGCTGCTGAAGCGGGTAGTGATTTTTGCATCCTGACTTCGGATAATCCACGCACTGAAGATCCCGAGCAAATCCTGAGCGATGCGGCGAAAGGGTTTCTCGATACTACTCATGAAGTGATCGAAGATCGGCGATTGGCGATTAAGCGTGCTATCAGACTGGCCGAAGCGCGCGATATCGTGATCATTGCCGGTAAAGGGCACGAGGCTTATCAGGAAATCGATGGAGTCAGGCATGATTTCGATGATAGGCGGATTGCAGTAGGTTTGATTCGTGAGAAAGCGGAAGGGGGCTCGAAATGATGGGTTTGAGTTTGTCTCAGGTCGCCCAATGGACTGATGGCGTCCTCCTTCAAGGGGTTCCCGGGAAAGTTCTCTCGTCGGTATCTACTGATTCCCGTAAGATTTCTCAAGACCAGCTTTTTGTGGCGCTGAAAGGCGATCGATTTGATGCTCACGATTATATTGGTGAGGTTGGCGATGCGGGGGCTGCCGGGATGATGGTCAGTGAGTTGAATCGTGCAACTGAACGTTATGAGGGTGCGATTATTCATGTGAAAGATTCGTTGAAGGCGCTCCAGAATCTTGCCTTCCATCATCGCCAGAATTCTCCAGATCTGTTTGTTGTTGGAGTGACAGGGAGCAATGGGAAAACCTCTACAAAGGACTTTCTTGGAGCGGTATTGTCAGAGGGCGGACAAGTGGTCCAGACAGCTGGAAATCTCAATAATCACATTGGGCTGCCGCTGACTATTCTATCCGGAGCCGGAGATGAGAAGTTTGGTGTCTGGGAGATGGGGATGAACCATCCGGGAGAGATTGAGGTTCTCGCCGAGATAGCCCGTCCGAACGCGGCAGTAATTACCCATATAGGGCGTGCCCACATAGAATACATGAAGACGCGTGAGGCGATCGCAGCTGAAAAGTGTGAGCTTGCTCTGGCCGTTCCTTCTGATGGCTATTGCGTCATGCCGGTGAACGATGACTACTTTGGATTCGTAAGTGACCGTGTTTCATGTGAAATGATTTCTGTCGGTATTTGTGAGGGGGATATCAGGGCTGAGAATGTGCGCTCCGGGTCCGGTGGAGTAACCCGATTCGAATTGCATTCTAAGTACGGCGCTGCCGCCGAGGTATGTCTATCCGTGAAGGGACAGCACATGATCGTTAATGCTTTGCTTGCAGCGGCGGTTGGACTTCGGCATGGAATCTCGCAGGAACAGATTGCGAGCCAGTTATCAAGCGTGGAATTGACCGGTGGACGACTTCAAGAGCGTCACGTTGGAGGGTTTTGTTTTATCGACGACAGCTACAACGCCAATCCTGATTCAATGTTGGCCGCCCTTGAGACTGTTCGGAATATGGATGTCACCGGGCGCCGGGTCGCAGTTCTGGGATTTATGGGAGAGCTAGGAGACCACGAGGAGGCTGAGTATGCCAAGCTGGGTGCATCGCTCGCTGGAAATTGTGTTGATGCTTTGGTCACAGTGGGAGATCGCGCGGCCCTGATTAACTCGGAAGCTCGTGAGCTGAATGAGAACCACAATTTTTCCAGTCATCGCGAGGCGGCTGAGTTTTTAGAGAGCTACCTGACCCCTGACGATCTCGTGTTGGTAAAGGGCAGTCGTGGCGCCGCGATGGAGAAGGTGATTGAGAATGTGAAGTAATTACGAACCATGCTGTACTATCTACATCAACTTAAAGGCAGTGCTGACTTGTTCGATGTGCTGAATGTATTTCAGTACCAGACATTTCGCGGGGCAGGTGCGTGTTTGACGGCCTTTCTGCTGACCGTGGTTTTGGGAAATAAGGTAATCCTCAAACTCACATCATTGAAGCTGGGCCAACCCCTTCGGACTAAAGAGGAGGTCAACCAATTGGCCGAATTGCACGGGGGGAAGACAGGCACCCCAACGATGGGAGGGATCCTAATTGTCGGAGCTGTCCTGATCTCTGCCTTACTGTGGGCACGGCCGACGAATCCGTTTGTCCAGGTTCTCTTCTTTGTGACACTTACTACGGGAGCATTGGGCTTTGTAGATGACTATCTCAAGGTCAAACGGAAGAATTCAGTGGGTGTCCGCGGAAAGGTGAAATTGCTGGTTCAGTTTGCGGTGTCGCTTGTTGCCATCGGATACCTTTACTTTCATGCCGATACGTCAGAATACATCAGGCAACTCTACCTTCCGTCTCTGAAATACCCCATCATTGAAGACATGGGCATCTTTACGTTTGTCCTGTTGCCTCTGGTCATTGTGGGGTGCTCGAATGCGGTCAACCTTACTGATGGTCTCGATGGGCTGGCTGCCGGTTGCACGGTTACAACTGCTATGGCTTACGGCATTTTTTCTTACGTGGCTGGCCATCAGATTATTGCTCAAGAGTATCTCTTTGTTCCATTCAACAAGCACGCCGGAGAGGTTTCGATATTCTGTGCGGCTCTCGTCGGCGCCGGATTGGGGTTTCTCTGGTTTAATTGTCATCCTGCTAAGGTCTTCATGGGGGATACCGGATCTCTTGCCATTGGGGGGATGCTCGGAATGGTATCGATTTGCTGTAAGCAGGAACTCCTCCTCGTGATTGTTGGATTCGTATTCGTAATGGAGGCGGCTTCGGTAATTCTTCAGGTTGCAAGCTTCAAGATGACGGGAAAGAGAATCTTTAAGATGTCTCCAATTCACCATCATTTTGAGTTGAGTGGATGGGCCGAGAGCAAAGTGATTAACCGGTTTTGGATAATCTCAATCATCGCCGCGATGGTCGGTCTCATGACATTGAAACTTCGTTAATATGATTTTGGCTGGAAAGAAAGTGGCTGTGTTAGGTGCTGGGGGTAGCGGAATCGCTGCCGCTACTCTGGCGCTCAGCCATGGAGCGTCAGTAGCTGCTTTTGATAGCGGCAATGTTGATAAGCTGAAGCCAGCCGTATCCAGATTTGAAGAAATCGGCGTTGCGTTGACTTGCGGGGATTCTGCGCTTTCACCTGCTTCCCAGTTTGATGTAACAGTTATCAGTCCTGGTATTGATACGGCCTGGCCGATTGCTCAGGCGTTTGAGAGGGTGTCAGGGGAATTAATTGGCGAAATCGAACTCGCTTACCGCTTGACCGACATTCCTATCGTCGCGATCACAGGTACCAATGGGAAGACTACGACGACAAGCCTGGTGGAAGAGATGCTTGTCTCCTCGGGTGTGCGTGCTGTTGCTGCTGGAAATATTGGGCTCGCCTTCAGTGAGGTCGTAGGTTCAGGAGAGAGCTACGATTGGATCGTACTCGAACTGAGTTCGTTTCAATTAGAGACAATCAAATCTTTCAGTCCCGAGATTGGGGTGTGGATGAATTTTGCACCGGATCATATGGATCGGTATGGCAGTTTGGATGAGTATCGTGAGGCTAAGCTGCGTCTCTTTGAGAATTGGGGTGACGAAAAGGCTGCGATATGCAAGTTGGAAGACGGACTTCGCCCGAGTCCTGACACTGTAACTTTTTCAGCCTTCTCCGATGGAGGCGATTTTTCCTTCGCAAACGGGAAGGTTGTTCACTCGGCCAGCGGGCGCGAATTTGACTTTTCTTCGGCGGAGCTTCAAGGCCGGCACAATGCCGAGAACGTGATGGTCGCACTTGCCGTGGCCGATCAGTTGGGTCTCTCGTGGGAGCGCGTTGGCTCCTCTATTGCGGCATTTCGCGCACCTGCTCATCGATGCGAGAAAGTGGGCGTCGTTAATGACGTGACTTATCTTAATGATTCTAAATCCACCAATTTACACTCTCTTGAGAGCGCGCTGGCGGGTCAGGAACTCCCCGTTGTTCTAGTCGCTGGCGGGAAGGACAAGGGGCTCGATTATAGTTCTCTGGCTGAACTTGCGAGTGAATCCGTCACAACGTGTATCTGCATCGGGGAGATTGCCGGAGAGATTGCCGGTGCCTGGGGCGGACTGATTCCTTGTCGAGTCGCGGAATCAATTCCTGAAGCCGTCGCGTTGGCTGCTGCTGTCGCGGCAGAAGGCGACACGGTCTTGTTCTCACCGGGGACTTCAAGCTTTGACATGTTCTCCGGATACGAAGCCAGAGGAGACGCATTTCGCGAGGCCGTCGCAAAGCTATAGCAGAAAATTTCACCAACAACCAACGACATCCATGAGCAACAAAAGAAGAAATCGAAGAACAGCGAAAGGAGCGAGACATAGCGCTCTCGGTCGGGCTCGAGCACACACCAAGCTCGCAGCTAACGTCACGGAAGAGCAGGACTGGTATCTGGATACTCCGGATGTCAGGTTGACTCGTATCTTCAGTGTTGTCCTTATTCTTCATGCAATTGCTATCGGCGGTGTCATGGCATTCAAAATGGTGGATAAAGCCTCGGCCACGACTGGAATTACAATCAGTTCAGCTCGAGAGACATTTGAGAAAGCCGTGCAGGAGCAGAAGGAGCTGGCGGCTAATGTTCCACAGGCGGCGAAGGGTTCTGCCGGTGAAGATGTTGCGCGCACAAGACCTCCGAGCCCACTGCTTCGCGATCGCGAGTCCGACAGTCAGTATAAGGTGCAAGCTGGTGACACCCTTCCTGAGATTGCTAAAGCACTGAAAGTCAGTCCCGAGGCACTTCGGCAGGCGAATTCGATTATCTCTGACAATGAACTGTATCCTGGCCGGTGGTTGGATCTTCCCCAGAAATCGAGTCCTGTTGCTGTTCCTGCCCTCGCCAGAGCGCAGGTTGTGGACAGCTCCGAATCTGCGGCATCAAATCGCCCCACCTCCTATGAGGTGAAGCAGGGTGATACAGCGTGGGCAATATCCCGCGAGCTGAACGTGTCGTTCAACGAACTGATGCAACTCAACGGAATCGCTCGTCCTGAGGCTCTCCAGATTGGGCAGCAGCTGCGCGTCCCTCAAGGTTGATCGTTTCCGGGTAACCGGACTATTGATAGCAGTTATTCGCCAGACCTATGCACCGTAAGAGCCTCATTCTTCTTCTAAGTTCAGTATCGTTCCTCGTGATCGTTGGGGTTGTCATGCTGATCAGTACCTGCATCTTCAGTGCGCAGGCTGATGCAGCCGACGGATACCGTGAAGCGAAGATGCAAGGGGTGTGGTTGCTTCTGGGGATCGCCACCTGTTGGTGGGCTGCTATGACTGATTATCGCTTCTGGAGGAGAAATAACTGGCTCATATACGGAGGAGTCGTTTTCCTTCTAGTGATGTGTTTTGTCCCTATGGTAGGAAGAGAGATCAACGGGGAAAGCCGATGGATTTCAGTGGGGGCTCTCCAGATTCAGCCCTCCGAACTTGGGAAGTTTTCGATCGTTATTTTTCTCGCCTACTGGTTTTCAAGACATCCAGACGGAGGTCGTCACCTCTTTAGAGGGTTTGTTGCGCCTCTTGGTATCGTTGCGCTGCCTCTGGGCTTGATACTTTTTGAAGTGGATATCGGAACTACTGCTGTTCTTGCTGCAACCACTCTACTGGTTCTCTTTATTGCAGGGACCGACTGGAAGTACCTGACCGGGCTTTGCCTGAGTGGTGTCGCAGTGTTCATCGGAATGATGAGTTACGCGCCTGACAGGGTTGAGAGGATCATGGCTTTCCTTGATCTGGAGAAACATCAGCACGGGGCGGGATTTCAGCAGTGGCTCTCTCTGATGGCCATTGGTTCGGGCGGGATGCTTGGCCGGGGAGTCGGTGAAGGCCGACTGAAGATGCTCTATATGCCATTCGCCCATACAGATTTCATTTTTCCAATGATAGGTGAGGAGATGGGGTTGGTTTTTACGGGGCTTGTGATTGTTGCTTTCATTACTTTGGTTGTTGCCGGTTTCTCGATTGGCTTTCATGCCCCTGATCGATTCGGCACGCTTCTCGCCATCGGGTTGGTCGGTTTTGTCGGATTTCAGGCGTTTTTAAATATCGGGGTGACGACAGCGATCCTTCCAAACACCGGACTGCCGCTCCCATTTGTGAGCTACGGAGGTTCGTCTTTGTTGATTGGCTTTCTTGCTGTTGGTGTTCTCGTCAACATCTATCGCCAGGGCATAGATCAAGAGACGGAAGAGAGAGACTGGGTGACGAGAAAGCGAATTACACCCAGAGCGTAGGTTCGCTCGATTCGGGGATTGCTCCCTGGGAATGAGAATTTTGTTCGTCGCTCCTCAATCTATCGGCACTTTAAAGAGGCTGCACCGGTAGCACCAATTAGGTCTGGTGGGAGAGAGTGATCCGATTCTGCAACATTGGGAAATTAAATCCCCTCGGCGTCTCGATTTCGTGAGGAAGCTCGATAAATCGCAGAAGTTACCTATTTTGAAAGGAAACTCGCTTTCGAGTAAGGCGGGATTTGAAGAGTGGAAAGACTGGGATTCGAACCCAGGACCAATTGGTTAAAAGCCAACTGCTCTACCAACTGAGCTACCTTTCCGTTGAGAGCTTCATCCACACCGTGGCGGGGACGAGCGCGCAATGTATTCACCCCATTCACTCACGCAAGTGAAAGTTCTCTTAATAGTTCACAAAGTGGTTGTTGGTGTTTTCCGACCCTGAAATGATGGAAGCCGGCCTCTTTGGCTCCCTTCCAGTCGCACTTAGGATCGTCCCCTACATGGACGATGGAGTGGGGGGGCAGATCCATTGCTTTTGAGACGGCTTCGAAGATACGGCGATCAGGTTTAGATGCGCCCAGTTCGCAAGAGAGAAAGATGGATTCAAAATAGTGATGAAGATCGAGATCCCTGAGTATTCTGCGGAGACGGTGATCGAAATTTGAGAGGATCACGGTTCGATGATTTGAGGAAACCTTTTCGAGCGTCGCCCTTGCGTCTGGATCTTCTACCCAGGTTCCCGGTGATTCGAAATGGTCGTAGAGGGCCTCGAAGAAGTGATCGAAGCACTCTTGATGGGGGAATTCCGCCCCGACCTCTTCAAAAACTTCTTTGACGAGTCGTCGCCACCATGGTTTCTCGGTCGCGTCTTTTACTTCTGATTCTCCTGAAAATGGAAGAGGGGTTCGCTTCCAGACCCTTTTAAAAGCTGATGAAACAGCGTTTGGGTCGGTCTCAACTTTGAAGCGGGCTGCTACCCTGGAATATGAGATGCCGACCGGCTCGGAGAGGTGGATTAGGGTTCCGGCGGCGTCGAAACTGACTGCTTGGAATTTTTGTCTCGACATGGGTGGATTTGTCTGGATTTCCGCCTTGCCTATCCGCAGGCGACGGCCTATGTTCGCCGTCCTGCAATCTTGAGAAGTTGGTCTTCGTAATGGCTAAACGGATTAAGTGGGTTCGTCCCACTTTTTTTTGTCTCAAGATTGGAGGATTAGTTGTAGAAAATGACAAACGAACTGCTAGCACTTTTCGAATACTACGAGAAAGAAAAAGGCATCAAGCGCGACACTATGGTGGAAGCTCTTGAGGTAGCCCTTTTATCTGCGTCGCGTAAGAGTATCGGTCCTGCCCGTGAGATGCGAATTCACATCGATCCGGAGAAGGGCGATATTCGAGCTTTTGCGACTCTCGTTGTGCGTGACCGCGTGGTGAATCCGTATGATGAGATTGATATCTTTACGGCTCGCCGGATGAATCCTGAACTCAATGTAGAGGACGAGGTCGAAGTTGATATCACTCCTGCAAATTTTGGCCGAATTGCTGCTCAGACGGCAAAGCAGACCATGATGCAGCGTCTCCGTATGGCGGAGAAGGAGTTGATTTATGAGGAGTTTAAGGATCGCGCTGGTGATATTGTGAGTGGAACGGTCCGTCGCTTTGAGCGGGGAGACGTTTATATCGACCTAGGGAAATTTGAAGGCGTCATGCACCAGCGTGAGCGTGTCTCGACTGAGGAATACAATGTGGGTGATCGCACTCGTGCCTATGTTGTAGCTGTTGAGAATGGTCCTCGTGGCCCTGAAATTATTCTTTCACGTAGCCATCCCAATTTCGTTCGCAGGCTTTTCGAGGCTGAGGTAAGCGAGATTGCAGACCGGACCGTTGAGATTCGTTCATTGGCCAGAGAGGCTGGATATCGCACTAAGGTTGCTGTCTACAGTGATGACGAGAAGGTAGATCCAGTAGGTGCCTGCGTCGGCCTTCGAGGTGGTCGAGTGAAGAATATTGTTCGCGAATTGAACAACGAGAAGGTCGATATCATCCGATGGAGCGACGATATTCACGCCTTTGTAACAGAGGCGTTGAAGCCTGCTGAAATTAAATCGATCACTCTGGACGAGGATGCGAAGTCCGTTCTTGTTCGTGTTGACGAAGAAGAACTATCGAAGGCAATTGGCCGCCGCGGTCAGAATGCACGACTTACGGCACGACTTGTAGGTTGGGATGTTCAAGTTCAGAAGGACGAGTCTGCACATGAGGCTTTCGAGGCTCAGGTTTCTCAGGCTGCTTCAGTGATTTCAGATGCCGGTATCGAAAAGGAAACAGCTATTGCTCTGGTTCGGGGAGGTTTGACTACTTTGGAAATGCTCGCTAGTGATGTTGACGAAGTCGATATTGCTGACGTGCTGGGTGTCGATATCGAAGCAGGTAAAGATATTCTTGCGAAAGCGAAAGCTGCTGTAGGTAGCGATGTAGAAGAGGTCGCTACGGACGAGTCGGCGGATGAAGTGCCATCCGAAGAGGCATCAAGCGAGTCTGCTCCAGTTGAAGAAGAGACCGCTGAGTCGGGTGCTGAAGAAGTATCCGAAGAGCCAATTACCGAAGAGGAGCCTGTAGAAGGCTAGCTTCCAGAGGAGTCTGCGCGACTTCACTTCTCAATTTGACAAGAATTTTATCAATTACAGAATACACAGTACCTGACTGATTTTCAGAAGTGCTCCTATTCCACCGTACCCTCTTATGCCTCAGAAGAAATCCAACGCCACCGATAACCAGGACGCTGCTGAAGGCGCAAGCAAATCTCTGGATGAGCGGAAGGCAGAGGCTCTAAACCTCTTTGAGAAAGAGGAGAAGAAGAGCGGCCGCAAGCCCAAAACGACAGTGCCCGTTTCTGAGCAGGGCTCGGTATTCGGGCATTTGGGAAAGGCTGATCCAGTGCCGGTAGTCAAGGCTCCCGAGCCTGTTGAGGATCCGGTTCCTGATGAGGCTCCTGATTCTGATGAGGTTCCCGAGCCTGCTGATGCTCCAGAGACCGAGGAGGGCGAAGGCGAGGCCAGCAGCGTGGAGGAGATTGATGATAGGAAAATCATTCACATCAAGCCTCCAATTATCGTCAAAGAGTTGGCTGGACTGATGGAACTCAAGCCCTTCAAGATCATTCAGGATCTGATGGAGCTCGATGTTTTTGCGAATCTGACTCAATCGATTGAGCCGGATATTGCTTCCCAAATCTGTGAAAAACATGGATTTATTTTTGAGAAGGAAACCCGGGAAAAGGGTGGTGGCGTTCATAAAGTAGAGGAGGTCATCGAAGTTCCTGAAGTTCAGGCTATCGAAGAGGTAGAGGATGAGAAGCTTTCGATCCGTCCGCCAGTCGTGACCTTCATGGGGCATGTTGACCATGGTAAGACGTCCCTTCTGGATGCCTACCGAGGGTCGCGCGTGGTGAATGGGGAAGCTGGAGGTATTACTCAGCATATTGGCGCCTATCAGATCATTCGAAACGATCAGACGGTAACTTTCATTGATACACCCGGTCATGCGGCATTTTCTGAGATGCGTGCAAGGGGGGCCGATATCACGGATATCGTGGTCTTGGTAGTCGCGGCTGATGACGGCCTGATGCCAACCACTCTGGAAGCGATTGATCATTGTCGTGCCGCAGGCGTCACTATCATTGTGGCGATCAATAAGGTTGATCTCGACCGTGCTGATGTGAACAAGGTAAAAGGCCAGCTTCAAGAGCATGAGCTGGCTCCGGAGGACTGGGGTGGCAATACAATTTGTGTCGAAGTTTCCGCGAAAGAGGAGACCGGGCTGGACGAGCTGTTTGAGATGATTCATCTCCAGTCGGAGGTTTTGGAGCTTAAATCGAATCCTGAAGGTCCCGCTCGTGGAATTGTGATCGAAGCAAGGACCGAGGCAGGAAAAGGCCCGACGGCGACTCTTGTTATGCAGAGCGGAACACTTTCAGTGGGTGATGCATTTATTTGCGGTAACCAGTTTGGAAAAGTTAAGGCGCTTCTTAATGATGCCGGTGTGCGAATCAAGGAGGCCGGTCCTGCGTCCCCAGTTGAGGTTGTCGGCTATTCCGGTGTACCTCATGTGGGTGATGAGCTAATCGAAATGGAGACTGAGCGTAAGGCGAAGAAGCTCAGTGAGGAACGGCTCGATCAGATGCGGCACCAAAAGCTGAAGCCGCAGCAGAAGTCAGCACTTGAAACCTTGTTTGCTAATATTGAGCAAGGTAAGAAAACGGTGCTGAAGCTGATCATTAAGGCTGATGTTCAGGGATCGCTTCAGGCAATTGAGAAGTCACTGATGGAGATCGATTCCGAAAAAGTAACGGTGGATATCCTTCGGCAGAGCGCTGGTCCAATTACAGAGGCTGATGTGCTTCTGGCGAGTGCTTCGGATGCGATTTTGATTGGTTTTAACACGAAGGTCGAGAGCAAGGCTCAGCCAATTGTAAAGCGAGAGGGCGTGCAGCTTAAATTGTTTTCTATCATTTACGAACTGATCGACCAGGTGAAAGAGGCCATGCTCGGACTGCTCGACCCCGAGACACGGGAGAAGGTAATCGGACACGCTAACGTTCTGGAAGTATTTAAGTTATCATCAGGAAAAGTGGCTGGTTGCATGGTGAGTGATGGCAAGATGGTGAGAACTGCGCGGGCGCGTGTGATTCGGGACGGCGTTCCGATCTACGACGGTGGGTTCTCGACACTGCGTCGTTTCAAGGATGATGCGAAGGAAGTGAAGAACGGGCTTGAGTGTGGTATTAAGCTTGGCAAGTTCAACGATTATCAGAAAGATGATGTGATCGAGGCTTACGAGCTTGAGAAGCTCGAGAAGACGCTTTAAAAACAGCGCACCTGATTTGTTGGGTGCTTTGATCAGTATTGTCGCAACCGGATTCGAACATGAGTCAGCGAATTATCCGTGTAAACGAGCTTTTAAAGCGAGAGATTAGCTCGTGCATCGAGAAGAGTTTCGAGTTTCCAAATTCACTGGTAACTGTGCATGCTGTTTCGACTGCTCAGGACTTAAAGTCGGCGCAAGTCTACATCGGCGTCATTGGAGGCAAAGGTAAGGGGCCGCAGGTTGTTAAGAAACTGAACGCCAAGCACGGTTTTATTCAAAACGTCGTGATGAAGCGCGTTGTGCTTCGCAATACTCCACGTTTCAACTTCCTGATCGACGAATCAATTGAGCGAGGTGTTCGTGTTATGAACATTTTGGAGGAATTGGGCGAGATCGAGCTGCCTGAGGAGTCAGAAGATTCAAAGGAAAGTTGATCTGCGAGTGGGAGACGATCAACTTCCGGGGGGCTTCATTTAATTTGAGTGACAATGTCAGCCACTTTTCGCGAGATCCAGAAATGTATTGAGTCGGCATCAGATGTGCTGGTGGTGAGTCACGATCGCCCGGACGGTGATGCTATCGGGTCATCTGTTGCTATGGGCATGATCCTTGAGAAGCTTGGAAAAAATGTTTCCGTAGTCAATTCAGATCCTGTTCCTGATTCTTTGAGATTTCTTCCTGGAGTCGAGCGGGTTATTCCACCTCAAACGCCGTTTGATGTGGATCTGGTGATCGCTCTTGATGCAGCGGGAAGGAGTCGCATAAGTGATTCGGTCTGGGCCATGGCCCAGGGAGCCGAGAGACTCATCAATATTGACCATCACATTAGCAATACCGGCTACGGGGATCTCAACTATGTTGACGGAGTGGCCCCTGCAACCGGCCAGATTGTATTTCAACTTGCCCGCGCATGCGGATGGGAGATGGATCACAGAATTGCGGAGAATCTGTATGCGGCAATCTCCACGGACACGGGAAGCTTTCGCTATCCATCCACGTCAGCTGAGACGCTTCGTATTTCGGGTGATCTTGTGGATCTCGGTGTGAATGTTGGAGCATTGAACGGGCTGCTCTACGAAACGTATCCGAGGCGGCGGGTTGATCTTCTCAGCTACCTGTTGCAGAACATGTCCATAGATTGTGATGAGCGCTATGCGAGTGTTAGTCTCCCGTTGGCTGTCTCAAGAGAGTTGGGAATACAGCCGGGAGACACTGAAGGTGCAATCGATACGATTCGTGCGATCGATTCGGTGAAGGTCGCGATATTTTTCGAGGAACTCGTCACAGGGAAAATTAGAGTCAGTTCGAGGTCGAAAGATGAGCGATTCAGTGTGAACGACTTGTGTGCGGAGTTTGGTGGGGGCGGTCATACCCTGGCCGCCGGTGCCCGTCTAGCCGGTCCCATAGAGAGCGCTCAAGCTCGAGTAATGGAAAAGGTGAGGGCAATGCTCTAGGCAAAATTGCTTGTGCTTATCGCGGGTTTTTGATAGGACGAGAGGTATGAATTTTCAGGTAGCGGCGGTGCTGGCCTTTCTGATTGGCTCCATGGTTTCAAAGGCCGATGATCTGGGGCAGCACCCATTTTTTGCCGCAATCACCGGTGAATGGATCGGTGACGGGGAGTTGAATGATCGGGCTGAGGGTAAGGTCATCCCTATCCATGAGGAGTGGACAGGAGCCAAGAAAGATGGTGGCTCCTTTTCCATGGAAGGTATGCGCAACTGGGGGGATGAGATTCAGGAATTTCGATGGGTCTTCTCGTTCAATACCGTTTCGGAATTATTTGAATGTGAGTATTGGCAGACAGGGATGAGCGATACCCTGAAATTTGACGTTATTCTAACTGATCAGCGAGTTCAGATTGTGGCTCCATTTGGAGAGCCGGGAGGAGAAATCTCAATTGAGAATTCACTTAAAGATGGGGGCATCGAGGGCCTTGTCTCCGTGAAAAATGCTAATGGTGATGTGGTCGTAGGTGGAGCTGTTATCCACGTGAGGCGGGAGTAGGGAGTAAAATGAGGAAGCCGATATCACTGATACTCTGCTTTGGTCTTCCTGCGTTGTTTCTGGTTGGCGGGTTTGTTCTGGCAGGGCTGTATGGCTTTCGTAAGATCCCTGAAATCTTTCAAGAGAGCGCTCGAGGAACGTTGCCAGAGGGCTTTGTGGTGAGGCTCAATAAGGCAGGGAAATACACCGTTTGGCTTTCGCTCGGCGATGGGAGGGATTTTTCCGATGCTCCGGCGGCCGAGGAATTGCCGCCAGGAAGTCGTCTCTTTGTTTTCGATGATGCCAGTGGCCGTGAACTGGAGGTAAGTAGATGGGGTCAATCGACTAAGTTTATAGGCGATGAAAAGTCGGTTTCGTTGGGGAGCTTTGAAGCAGTCAGGCCAGAGCAATTGATCGAAGTGAAAGGAACGGGGTTCAGCGAGCCCGTGATGGTCAGTGTATCTCCTGCCACTACACGCCGGACTCTTGGAGTCGTACTGACTCTGGTCGGGATAGTTGGGGTTACTCTGACTGTCTCGATATTCAGTTTTGTCACTCTAATTCAGAGGAGGCAGTGTGCCGTTGATTCTTTGAGTGGCGGCTGATTCATTGCTCTATTCTTTGTCTGAATTCGTATTTAAATAGGGGAAAAGAGTTGGACGATACTAAATGGGGTTTCTACCGTAGTGTGATGGCAATGAAACTTTTTCTCACACTTCGGTTTGTGCTAGCGCTGGTTTTCCTGAATGGGCTGTCCTTGTGTTGGGGGCAGGATCTTGACGTTGAGGATAGCTGGAAGGGGCGTCCGGTCGTGGTTGATCTGAACGGGGATGACTTTAATGATGCGAGGCGGCTTCGCGAATTTGAGAGGCTCTCTGAAAGAGCCGTTGAGGATGCCGCGGCTGCGTTGATCTACGTTATTGATGTCCAATCGCCTTCAAATCGGAAAGAGCATCAGCGGTTGTTGAGTAAATTGGTGAATTTGGAGATTCCCACAATCGCCTTTGTCAAGGGTTCCGCCATCGGTGCGGGAGCCCTTCTGGCACTGACTTCTGATTCAATCTACATGGGATCCTCTGGTATAGTCGGGGGTGCCGGCGTAGAATCGCCGGATAGTTCAAGCGAAGATAAGAAGGAGGAGAAGGCCCACTCATTGAGCCAACAGCAGTCCATCTTGAAAGCGAGGGCCCGGAGCTTTGCTGTGAAGAAGGGGCACCGGACTGATATAGCTGAGGCATTTATCGATGCTGATGTGGTGGTTGTGATGGGGGGCAAGACTGTTTCCAGGAAAGGGGAAGTTCTGACCCTCACTGCGAATGAAGCGATTGTAGAGGATAGCGAGGGCTCTCTTCTGGCAAAAGGAGTCGTTGAGTCGGTCGAAGAGTTGCTCAAGGCTGAGGGACTCGGCAGTGATCCAGTTCGCCTTTCACCCAGAGTGTTTGGTGAGACTTCAAATCGGGCTCGCCTTACTCAGGCGACAGGGGGCGATGGCGGTGAGATCGGCAAGGAGGCAAAAACACCGGATTCTGATGGTGGAGTAGAGAGCGAATCCAGTCTGTTTGGGCGTCGCGAAGAGGGAAGTTACAAAGGGAAAATTGTGGTTCTGAAAGTAGGGGAGGACACTTTGGCGACAGGAAAAGCGAGTTTTGAATTTATGGACCGAACTCTCAAAAAGGCTGAGTTGGACGGAGCCACGGCCGTGGTATTTGATATGGATACACCTGGCGGGTTTGCCTGGTATACGGAGGGACTTGTTCTGAACAGTTTGCAGAATATCAGCTTTCCCACCTATACGTTTGTAAACACCAGAGCTGAATCAGCGGGTGCGATCATTGCTGTGGGAACCGATCACATATACATGCGGCCGGCAGCGACGATTGGTTCCGCTCTTGTTGTCGGAGGCAGTGGCCAGGATTTGGCCGAGTCGATGCAGGACAAGGTTACCCAGATGATGATCGGAACAGTTCGTAACATCGCCGAGCTGAAAGGTCACAATCCGGATGTTGCGGAAGCTTTTGTAACACGGGAGAAGGAGGTCAAGATTGATGGCATCGTGATCCATGAGGAAGGGAACGTCCTCAACCTGAACACCATAAGGGCCACCGAAGATATTGGAGGACGCCCTGTGCTTGCCAAAGGGGTCGCTCAAAGCGTCGAGGATATGATCAAGGCGGAAGGCTTGCAGGGGGAGTTGGTCAATGCGGAGCCGTTGGGGATGGAGGCATTCGCTCACTGGGTCCAGAAGCTCTCCGCTCTTTTGATCGTAGTGGGGATTGCTGGGGCCTATATGGAGATGAACAGTCCTGGATTTGGTTTGCCCGGACTGGTTAGCGTGGCTGCCTTCAGTTTGTTTTTCTTTGGAAACTATCTCGCCGGAAATCTGGCGGGGTATGAATTGGCGGTTCTTCTGGTTCTGGGTCTTGTCTTGATTGGAGTGGAAGTCTTTCTCTTTCCCGGTGCTATTATTCCCGGAGCAGTGGGGGCGGCATTGGTGATGGTGGCTTTGGGAATGGCGATGGTGGACCGGGTGGATTTAGAGTGGAAGTGGAGCGGCCTTCCCGGTGCTGAGACGTGGACGTTAATCTTCAGGGAGGCCTTTCTAGCCTTGGCTTTCGGAATGGTGGGAGCGTTGGGCACCATTTTTCTAGGAATGCGATTTTTGCCGCAGACTCATTTCGGCAGTCGGTTGATCTTGCAGGAGGCCGTTGCTGGAGGGGCTTCGATTGATCAGCCTGCGCTCAGTTCCGGGGAGAAGAGCTACGTTGGGCTGATGGGGGAGACCGCAACGGATTTGCTTCCTTCAGGGAAAGGGAATTTTGAGGGCAGGTTCCTTGATATCGTTTCCGATGGAGAATTTATCGGGAAAGGGGAGGAGATACGCATCGTGGAACATGAGGGCCCCCGGATCGTGGTGACCCGGGTTTAGTTTTTGCCCCCCCTTTTCCAGGCTCACATTGGAGCGATACGCTTCGAGCCGACATCGGTCGTGAGATTGACGTGCGAATTGAAACTTTTCAGGATGAGCTCGTTTTTGATCGCCTGAGCGTTTGGCTCATCCCAGAGGTTCTGATGCTCCCATGGGTCAGCATCGAGATCAAAAAGCTCTCCGAGATCCAGACTGTGATACACCACTAATTTGTAGCGATTGTCACGGTACATGGTGGCAAATGTTCCGTTTCCTTGAGTGAAATTGGGAGCGAGAGCATCGAAATACTCGCATCGCGCAGAGTCGCGAATTGGCTCATTGATAGAGCTGACACCCTGTAAAACGGGGAGAAGCGAATGACCCTGGTGATGATCCGGAATTTCAGAGCCAGCAATATCAAGAAGCGTGGCCGAAAGGTCCAGCAATTCAGTGAGTTGATGGCATTGAACTCCTTCTTGAAATCTACCCGGTGCATGGAAAATAAGGGGAACGCGAGTGAGGCCTTCGTAAAACCTGCAACCCTTAAAAAAGAGCCCGTGATCTCCCAGAGTCTCACCATGATCACTGGTGAAGATAATGATGGTGTTTTCGATCTGGCCAGACTCTTCGAGGTGTTGAATTAATCGCCCTAGTTCGTCATCGATCAGGGCAATCATAGCGTAGTATTTCGCCTGCTCAGCTTTGGCATTGGTCTCTTCCGGAGGGCGGGAGCCGGTCTGGAAGTCTACGCCTTCAAGTCGGGCCTGCGCCTCAATATCGGAAGGTTGAAAATGCGGGCCGGGCATGTCTTCGGCCTTGAACTTATCGGCGTATTCGACAGGAGGGATGAAGGGAGGGTGTGGGTCGTAGACATTGAGGTTGAGCATCCAAGGTTGGTCCCCCCGGTCCATGTCGATAAACTCAATGGCTCGGGTTGTTGCCCAGGTTGTCTGATGAAATTCACGGGGGACCCTTTCTGGAGTCTCTCTAATGGCGTTGAGGTCTGCGCCTTGTTCCCGGACCCAGTCAGCGTAGTCATGTTCGCCTTCGGGCCAATCGTCTCTGGGTGCATGGCTGAACTTCCAGTAGCCGAATCCGTCTTTCTCAATCCTTGGCTCCGTTCGATGGCCGGAACTCTGAAGGTGAAATTTCCCGATCATTCCGCAGTCGTAGCCTTGGTCTGCTATGAGCTTGCTGATTAAGGGAACCTGGTCGGGAAAGGTGTCGTTGCCGTTGCGCGTATTGTGAAGCCGACTCGGGTAGAGCCCGGTCATGAAGCTACTTCGGCTTGGGGTACAGATGGGGCTCTGACAATAGGTGTGGGTGAAAGCTACCCCTTCGTTTACCAGTCTGTCGATATGAGGAGTCGCTACCGCAGGGAATCCCAGCGAGCTAATTGTGTCGAAGCGTTGTTGGTCGGTGCAGTACCAGAGGATATTTGGTCGATCGGAGCCAGGCATGTCGGGGTAGTCTAGGGAGAAAGTTGGAAGTTGCAAAAGTTCTGGGGTGCGGTTACAGGATTGGCCATGAAATCGCTGTGCCAATTGTTCGTTTTAGTCGGGGCTGCCGGACTGTTCATGCTGGGATGTGAGCGTCACGAATTCGCTGATACCAAAGGTCTCCACATGGACCATAGCGGGCACCATGATGAGGGCCATGGCGACGCTGACCATCATGACGACGCTGACCATCATGACGAAGAGAAAGGTCATGGAAAGAAGCATGATGATCATTCGAAAGGGGAGCACAGTGAGCCTGCGCACGAAGACGCGAAGGGCGAACCGAGAGATGTTGGTCTGTAGTTCAGGATTTTGTTAACTCCGCGCTATGCTGGCGGAAGCACCAAGGCGGCCGGAAAGGCCGCCCTTTTTGTGCCATCGAACGGCGAGCTGGACAAAAAGTCGAGTTCTCACGCACTTTGCCCGCAGTCGTCCTCTCGTTTGACACGCACTGGGCTCGACAAAACCAGCCCTCACTCGTTGGCGTTGAGGTCTAACTCCCGAACCCAGATGTTACGGAAACGGGTGGGGTTGCCGTGATTCTGCAGTTTGAATGGACCTGACTCCTTCACCTGGTTGTAGTTAGCTACTTTCTTGTGGCCGCCGGGCCCAATAAACGCCTGGCGATGGTGAGTGAGGACTCCGTTGTGGATCACTGTGACATAGGCCTTCTTCAGGAGGTTGCCTTCGGTATCCCACTGGGGACCTTCGAACACAATATCGTAGGTTTGCCATTCTCCCGGAGGCTTGCAGGCATTTACGAGAGGCGGCTTGTAGCCGTATATGGCCGAAGCCTGACCGTCGGCATAGGATTTGTTCTGATAGGAGTCCAGCACCTGAATCTCGTAAGCTCCGAGGAGAAATACGCCACTGTTGCCCCGGCCCTGCGAATTCCCCTGCACTTCGGAGGGGGTTGCGAATTCAATATGCAGCTGAAAATTGTCGAATTCACGTTTTGTGGTAAGACTTCCTCCGACTGTCTGATCTTTGGGGGGGACTTCCATATACCCGTCTCTCAGTGTCCAGTCGCCGGGAGATCCCGCCTTGTCCATCACCCATTCATCCAGGTTGGTACCATCAAAAAGCACGATTGCATCCGAAGGAGGCTGCGAAGGACTTTCACCGGGAGTGACTATCTCTGGCCGGGGCCGCGAGTCGTCATGAACTCTCCACTTTCCTCCTGGCAGAAATGGAGTGTCGGTGTAGCCGGTCGGATGGGCTTTGGGTTCCGTCGTCTTCGCAGCTTGGGCTTCGGGCTTCTTTTTCTGTTTGGCATCGTCTGCTTGAATTGAGCAGGCGAACAGAAGGGAAAATGTCACAACAAGGGGGGCAATTACTCTCATAGGCAAGGGGGCACCGTGACATGATTGCCATATGCTGGCAATGGCAGGATGACGGCCATAATTGGACTGACCAAATGTCGGAGGACCACAAAAAACCCGGGTCGACCTGAGTCGAACCGGGCATTAAAGGATAGATCCAGGCGACTACGACCTGGAACTGTCAGAGGTCATACCTGACCTGCGATGGACTTGCCAGTGGCAAGGAGGTCTTCGCAAGCCTCTGCAATTCGATCAGCCATACCGATCTCGGCTGCCTTGAGATAGGCACGTGGATCATAGAGTTTCTTGTTTCCGATCTCGCCGTCTACTTTGACTACGCTGTCGTAATTCTTAAGCATGTGATCAGCGATGGGACGAGTGAAGGCATACTGGGTGTCGGTGTCGACGTTCATCTTCACAACACCGTAATTGAGGGTCTCACGAATCTCTTCCAGCGAAGAGCCTGAACCGCCGTGGAACACGAGTTCGAATTCGGCGTCGGCGCCGTATTTGGCCATCACCGCGTCCTGACCTTGCTTGAGAATCTCGGGGCGGAGTTTGACGGCACCCGGCTTATAGTGGCCGTGAACGTTGCCAAAGGTAGCAGCGAAAGTGAAACGGCCGAGCTCGTTGAGCGACTCGTATATAGCCATCATGTCTTCCGGTGTGGTGTAAAGGTCTTCAGCCGGAGTATCTTCAGTTCCAGCGGCTCCTTCTTCTTCACCGCCGACAACACCTGCTTCAACTTCCAGCACGATTTCGTTCTCGGCACACATGGCGAGATACTTCTTCGAGATCTCGATGTTTTCAGCCAGAGGAAGCTCAGACGCGTCCAGCATGTGGTTCTGAAAGAGGTTGTTTTCTCCGCGAGCACGGCGTTGAGCGGTGGCTTCGATCAGAGGATCGAGGAAATCTGGCGCAACATGTGGTCTGCAGTGGTCAGTGTTGAGTGCAATGAGAACGTCATACTGCTCTGCGAGGCGGTGGGTGAGTTCAGCAAGGGCAATCGTTCCATGAACGGTGTTCTTGTGGTTCAACCCAGACGCAAACTGGCCGGCTCCCGTGGAGAACTGGATGATTCCGTCGGATTTCTGATCAGCAAAAGCTTTCAGCGCGGCATTGATGGTGACGAGGCTGGAGCAGTTGATCGCAGGATAGGCATAGCCGCCCTCTTGGGCAGCGTCTAACATGGCTTCGAACTGTTTCGGAGTAGCTACTGGCATAGTGCCGGACCTCTAATCTCTGTGTCATACATTTTCAAGCGACGAATTTGTCTGATTTCGCCGTTAGTGAATGGAATCTGGGGTGTGAGGGATTTTGGATTTGTCAATATTCGGTGAAAGTCGTACGGTCGATTACCTCTTCACAATGTCAGAATCCATCTTCACCAGAGAAGGCTATATTCGCCCTGCCGTGCTGATTGCCGCTTACCGCGGGGGAATGTTTCCAATGGCCATGGATAACCGGGGGGAGATTGGGTGGTTTTCGCCGGATCCTCGTGGAGTGATCCCTCTGGATGAGTTCCATATTCCCCACGGTTTGAAGCGCACCCTTAAGAAAAAGCCGTTTGAAATTCGAGTGAACACAGCCTTTACAGGCGTAATGCGCGGGTGTGCGGATCGAAATGAGACTTGGATCAGTGACGAAATCGTGACCAGCTACGAAAAACTGTTTGAGCTGGGATATGCTCACTCAGTTGAGACTTGGCAGGATGGGGCCTTGGTCGGTGGCCTCTATGGAATCGCGATCGGTGGCGCGTTTTTTGGGGAGTCGATGTTCAGTAAAGCACCGGATGCGTCAAAGGTTGCCTTAGCTTCTCTAGTTGATAGATTAAGGGAAAAGGACTTTGAACTTCTTGATACTCAATGGACTACCGATCACCTTTCTAGGTTTGGCTGCCGCGAGATTCCGAGGCATGAGTACCTTAGCCTGCTGAATCAGGCGCTTCTGGTGACGACCTCATTTTAGTCATCTCGTTTTGCCGGTCAGCCTCCGGCGACCATGCGGATGACCTCGAGAATGTCACCCTCATTGATGCGATAATCGTCGAATTCACGAGCGAGGATCGCGGTTCCGTTGAGCTCGACCAGGACCGGCTGATTACCTAATTCAAGCGTCGAAATGAACTGGGTGACCGTCATTTCGCCTGGGTTGTGGCTGATCACGATGGATTTTCCGTTGAGTGTGACAGTCATGGGAGTTGCTGGGGCTGGAAGTCGAATCCCGTCTACGAAACGACTGATGGAGCGGCGACGGATGAAAGGATGGAGGTGTCCCAGTCTTTCCAAACGGGTTCAAGCCCGATTTTGCGTAGGTATAGGGCAACTTCTGATGCAGATCGCTCGTCAGCGATATCAAACTGTCCTGTGGCGGTGGTCTCTCCTGTGCCGGCCGAACAGGGAGTCGGAGCAGACTCTTCATCCAGCTCAATCCGCCGACCTCGAACAGTGAGATGGACATCGCTTGCCCCTTCGCCTGTATAGCCGCCCGGTTCAGTGTGACTTCCGGCACTGATACTGGTGACGCCAAGAGGAAACATGGCATTTCTGAGTTCTTGAGATTCCCGCGTACTCAGGACAATCCCAACTTGGGGAAAACAAACTCGAAAGGCACAGAGGGCCTGAACGAATTCCGAGTCGCTCATGGGATGAGTGGGTTGAAAATTTCCGGCGGCGGGACGCAGTCTGGGCAGACTGATGGTGAGCGTGGCCTTCCAGCAAGCTCGGTAGAGATACTCGAGATGAGCCGCCAGCCTCATTAACTCATAGCGCCAGTCAGCCAGGCCCATGAGGGCACCGATTCCGATGCGGCGGAATCCACCCTCGTAGCCTCGTTCCGGGCATTCGAGCCGCCAATCGAAGTTCTTCTTTGGTCCAGCGGTATGATAGTCGGCGTAGGCACCGCGATGATAGGTCTCCTGATAGACGACGAGCCCTTCGCAGCCGGCCTGCACCATGCGTTGATATTCAGGTGTTTCCATAGGGCCTACTTCGATCGCGAGTGTCGGGACCGATTTTCTCAAAGCGGCGAGACACTCCTCTAGGTATCCATCGGAGACGAATTTTGGATGTTCGCCAGCTACCAGCAAGATGTGACGAAAACCCTGAGAGGCAAGGAACTCAGCTTCTTTCACGACCTGGCCGACCGACAGTGTGGTTCGGAGAATGGGATTATCGCGGGAGAATCCACAGTAGGAGCAATTGTTGACGCACTCGTTTGAGAGGTAGATTGGGGCGAAGAGGCGCATGGTTCTGCCAAATTGCGCTCTGGTTGTCTGGACTGACTGTTCAGCGAGTGTTTCCAGCTGACTCCGGGACAAGGGAGCAATGAGCTGCTCAAACTGGCTGAGCTTGGCTGATAACGGAGCTCCAGCGTCTAAAGCGTTGAGATGATCGACAAACGACATGTGCTCGAAACATAGTCAGTTGAAGTGGATCGGCAATGGCTCGTCTGGTCGATTTTCGACTAATTGATTTAAGTAGTTTGGAAAGTTAAGAAAAAACCGTTGCCAAATCAAACAAGAGCCGGTAATAACACGCTTAACGAGATTCAAATTCATTTCAAATGGCTGACGCATCAATCGAAGAAAAAGTTAAGAACATCATTGTTGAGCAACTTGGTGTTAGCGAAGATCAGGTAAAGCCTGAGGCTAAGTTTATCGAAGATCTCGGCGCCGATTCATTGGACACGGTTGAGCTTGTGATGGCCTTCGAAGAAGAGTTCGATATCACAGTGCCAGACGAAGACGCTGAGAAATTGACCAGCGTTGGTGAAGTGAACAGCTACATCGAAGAGAGCTCCAAGTAGGAACCCGAATCACTCATCTCTTGAGTATCAAATGCGCCTCTGATTCGGGCGCATTTTTTGTATCCGGGGATGTGGAGTCCACCATTCGATATCGGTGGATATTTGCGTAAATCAGAAGTACCGTCAGTTGGTTTAACTCAGCATGTCTTCCCTTTCCTTTGACGATATTGCCTATGCCATGGAGGTCACTGACGTCGTCCATGAGCCTGATCGTCGCATAGACACTTTTGGAACGACAAACTTTGAGTTTCACCTTTTGACTGAGCCCATGGATCAAGTGGGCCAAGTCAGGGTTCGCGAAGGCCGCGTAGAGGCGGAGAGGCCCAAGATTTTGCGTCCCAATTCTTACGAGGAATTGATGTTCGAGGGTTTCGGCGAGCAGGCCGAAGTTTTTTCAGAGTGGTTCAAGCAGTTCGGAAACGTCAATCTCGTGAAATACGGGTTTAACTTCGCGAAGCGAGGATTTACTGAAAGTTACGCCAGCGAACCTATCGATGCAGTGAAGGACAGGATCGTAGGAGAGATCGAAGCGAGCGGGAATCCATCACGTGCAGTGATTGTCGGTGTGGATGACACTTGGGAAATTTCTCTAATTAAGTTTACGATGGAGATGATTGGGCGTTCTTTAGAGATCAATGCATTTGATTTCAAGAGACGGGGCATGCTGTGAACGGCGTTTTGTCTGAACGACTATGGCAAGATTCAAGTTTCTTTTGGCCTTCCTTGCGCTGCTGATCTGTGCAGCTGGGGTCTCGGGTGCCTACTACTATTGGAAGAAGTTCGCCCAGCCTGACATTGAGGTGACCCGCCACATTGAAGGGGAGTCCGATCACCCGAAAGAGAAGCCGGACCTGGGCAAGCGGCATTTTGACCGTGCGGTTATTCTTCTGAATGAGGGAGAGCTGGTTTCGGCTCGCGACCGGCTTCTTTACCTGATGGAATACTATCCAGAGTCGGGGACTTACGACGAAGCAAAGCGAATCACTGGTGAAGTAAATCTAGATCTGTTGTTGTCGAGAATTCCTCGGCCGGAGAAGACGATTCATACGGTCCGGCGGGGTGAGGCTCTGGTTACGATTGCTCGTCGTAGCGATACGACTATCGACTACATCATGCGGTCGAACGGGAAGACGACGGCCCTGATTTTTCCGGATGAAGAGCTGGTGGTGTTTCCGCTAAACTACAGGATCGAAATTGACCTTGAGAAGGGGCTAATTACGGTTTTCGAAGGTGATACGTTCTTCAAAGATTACCCGATCGTCGGCACGCATTTGCCCCCCGAGGTGTCCGCACCAGTTTCTACGAGCATCAGCGAAAAAGTGGCATGGGACGTGGATCGTCCGGTTAACTTTACGGATGCAAACTACCTGAATTGCAGTAAGTGGGTGCGAACTGGGAAGATTGGACTTTTCATCAGGGAGACGTCAACAGACGCCGGTAGAGCGTCCGTCCCCTATGGCGTGATGGTAGCGAAATCCGACATGGAGGAGATTTTTACGATTCTCCGGGTGGGAACAGAAGTTCGGTTGGTCAATTGACGATCACAACACAACGGTTAATATTTTGGAAATGATTGCGGAGCCTCTTGAGTTTGAAAAACCCATCGTGAATCTCGAACGCCAGCTGGTGGAACTTCGGGACCGTGCGGCTGATAGCGACATCGACATGTCGAGTGAGATGAAGCGCATCGAAGATAAGCTCACCAAGACGAAGACCGAAATTTATCGGAATTTGTCCCCGTGGCAGCGTGTTCAGATCGCCCGGCATACCCAGCGGCCGTTTGCTCTCGACTACGTTGAGCACTCCTTTGACGATTTTCTGGAACTTCATGGTGACAGGCACTTTGGCGATGACGAGGCGATGCCGGGTGGATTTGCGTATTTGGAAGGTCGCCGGGTCGTTCTCATTGGGCATCAAAAAGGGCGCGACACCAAAGAAAACCTCCGAAGGAACTTTGGCAGTGCTCATCCGGAAGGTTACCGGAAAGCTCTGCGCCTCATGAAGATGGCCGAAAAGTTTAACGTGCCAATCGTGACCCTGATTGATACGCCGGGAGCTTATCCAGGTATTGGTGCGGAAGAGCGCAATATTGCCGAGGCGATCGCTTACAATCTGCGTGAGATGATGACACTGTCCGTACCTATTATTGCGGTAGTGATTGGCGAAGGTGGTTCCGGTGGTGCGCTTGGCATTGGCATTGCGGATCGGGTCCTCATGATGGAGAACGCTTACTATTCAGTGATCAGCCCGGAGGGCTGTGCGGCGATTTTGTGGAAGGATCGAAAATATGCGACCGAAGCGGCTCAGGCACTGAAGTTGAGCGCCAATGACCTGCTCGATTTGGAAATAATTGACGAGCTGATAGCCGAGCCGATGGGAGGCGCGCATCACGATCACGTGGGTTCGGCCAATAACCTGAAGAAGACGGTGAACAAGCATTTACTGGAGTTGGAGACCATTCCAAAGGATGAATTGCTGGAGCAACGCTACGAGAAGTTTCGCAAATTTGGTGAGATTCGTGAGAAGGGGCGGAAATCATAAGTAAACAATCGACTTGAATCTTTGGGATACTGAATCATTTTCGAGACCATGAATTCCCTCACTCTCGGCTTTCTCTACGTTTGCGGCTTCAGCTGGCTGTTCTGCGAAGTGTGTGTCAGCGCCAGTAATGGTAGCTCAATGCCACTTGTGCTGTTTGTGCTTGGTTTCATCGTGATGTTTTCGGTACTCGGATGTATTCGTCTTTCTGACAAGGTCGTCAATGTAGCCGGTCCGATCTTTTCCATCCTGATTGGACTGGGAATTGTTGCCTATGGGTTTGGTGCTTTTGGCATCAGTGGCCTTGGTGCTGCGCTTCGTATCATCGGTGGCATACTGATGATTGCCCTCGGTGGAGTCGCTTTCCTTGTCGGAGACAAGGAAGAGAACGCACACTGATTTCGCGGGGCATCCCGCAGATGAATCGTGAGTTCCGATTCAATTACCATTGAAGGGCGTTGGGCTGTTGAAGCCGCCCTCCGATCGGCCTTCGTTCGGGTTCGTTCAGTCTTTGTTGAGAATGACCGGCATAGCGATCTGGCTGAGCTTATAGGCGAAGAGGTCGAGTTGATTCAGCTGTCACAAGCTGAGATGGTCGAAAACACCGGATTTGATTTTCACAGGGGCGTCTATGCCGTCGCCGATCGCCCGAAACCTCGTGAGTTATTGAAAGAAGATCTCGTTTCAATGAAACGTCTCGTGGTTCCATTTGCTCTCGCCGATGGGGGCAATTTGGGAACGATCGTGCGAACCGCTGTGGCATTTGGTGCTGACGGTATTGTGATCGCACGAGGGAAGGGGACGGACATTTTCTCCAGAAAGTGTATTCGCGCTTCTGCGACCGGTATCTTTCGGGTCCCAATCTATGAGGTGGAGGATCTAGCGGTCACCCTGGATACCTTTCGATCTGCGGGCGGATCTGTATTCGGGACCAGTTTGGAAGGGGATACCACGGCCTTGTCCAAGGTGAAGGCGGGAGACCGGGCTGCTATTATTCTGGGAGCCGAGAAAGATGGCTTCACGGAGGGAATCGCAGCCCAGTGTGATGAATTGATTCACATTCCAATGCGCTCAGGAATGGACTCCCTGAACGTGGCCGCAACTGCTGCCATTGTACTGCACGGGTTGTTTGGCGAGGGGTGAGCCGATTAGTTATCGGATTCAGGCCCAGGCTGCTCGTAGTAGGCGCAGGAAATTGTCGTGAAAGATTCCAGTGATGTCGCTTTCAGAGAATCCGCGCCGGGTCAGGATGGTTTCCAGCTTTTGAAGATCTGCGATCGTATCGATGTCGCAGGGCGATTGCTCACGTCCGAATCCTCCGTCGAGATCGCTCCCAATGCCAATGTGGTTCGCATTGCCAGCCAGTTGGCAGATATGGTCCATATGATCGACGATGTGCTCCAGCATGACGCCGGATGACTCCGGCGTTGACGAGTTTCGCTCCCATCCCTGAATCATCATCCAGGCGTCAAAAACACTGCCCATAACAGCGCCACGTTCGATCAGTAATTGAATCTGTTCGTCGCTGAACTGACGGGGATCGTCAACGAGAGCGCGACAGTTCGAGTGGCTGGCCCAGACAGTCCCCTCAAATTGGTCAAGGGCGTCGAAGAAGCACTCATCGCTGAGATGGGTGGTGTCGAGGATCAAGTTGAGCTCATCCATTTTCTTCAGCAGGTCCCGCCCTCCAGCGGGTAGACCTCCCCTCTGATCATGCCCCAGCGCGTATCGCCCTTTCCCGTAGTGGGCTGGCCCCAGGGCCCTTAGTCCCGACTCATAGGATTTTTCAAGATAGTCCAGATTTACGATGGAGTCGGCGCCCTCCAGGCTCATGATAAAGCCGATGGGCTCTTTTCGGTCTGCGGCCGCTTTTGGGTCTGACCAGACTTCCAGGTGTCTATCGAGGTCCGAAAGGGTTCTCACAGGGGTCATCTCGCCAGCATCGGTCATGGCTTCGTAGTAGGCCAATTGCCCCTGGGTCATGGCCCAGGCTTGGGCGGGTGACTCCCAGCTTGCCACCGGACCGGCTGGCTTCATGCAGCCACCAATTTGCGTTGCGACGCACAGCCCCAGGCCTCCCTCGCGCATGGCTTCAAAATTGACCGTGTTCTGGCCCCGTCCTTTGAGATCGGTCATCCCCTCTTCCTGGTGGCGGATCGTTGAGATAGGGAGGGTCAAATCTCGGTTCCACTCCAGGGCGTTGAGGCTCAAATCAAGGTGGACGTCGAAGATTAAATTCATGGTTAGGGGCTGGTAATTTCTTGAAACTCGGGGCAAACTCCGCAAACGATCCAAAATTGACAGTTATGAGAAAGAGTTTTTTGATGTGGTTGGGAGTATCATGTTTCGTTGCATCTGGCAACGGAGACGACACTTCAAGTGCGGGATATGGGAGTGCGGCAACGGCGTTCAGCACGCAGGGCAGTTCTGGTTACAATCGAAATTTGAGAGAGAATGAGCTTGCGAGTTCTGCGGCGAAGGCGCGCCAACTCAAAGAACTGAAGGCCAGTATGGCGACCATTTCTCCAGCGCAGCAGAAATACTCAACTGCGGAGGAGTTTCTGGCAGCGAATCGTCCGCCTATGCCGCCTCCGGGGTCTTCTCCATCAACTCCACAAGGGAGACGTAATGAATACGTTCCGGAGTTCAATGCGCAGTCAGCAGGCAATTCAAGTCGGCAGGTCTCGTCCGATGCTGGACTACCTGCGAAAGAAGGGAATCTCTTCGGTTGGCTGAAACGTCCAAAGAATTCTGAGTCTAGCTCTCAGCCCCCAAGTGGTGGTGGAGGTGAGTCCAATCCTTATACAGATGAAGGAATCTCCGAGCAGGAAGCTGTTCCGCCTGTTGAGTATGAGAGGGCGGCTGTCGATCTGCCGTCTTCGTCGAGTGGGCGGAACGGGAATGGATTGTTGAGCCGTTGGTTCGGAAAGAAGGACGAACCTCTGCCTGCAGAGATAGGTGCGCCTGTGCCTACAGAGCCTGTAGCCGGCGAATTGAGCGATTCTCAGGATTCCGGCGGAGGGCTTCCAGAAACGCCTCAGTGGGTCGAAGAAGCATCTCCAGCTCCGGCCCCGGTGGAGTCTTCGATTTTCGTGAATCGCGACTCTTCATCAGCGGGAAAGTTGGTCACTGTTTCTGATACGACTCAGGCTGATGTTGAGGGTGTCAGGGTGATGCTGTATCAAGGGACTCAAGTCAACTTGATTAGTAAGAGCGGCGATCGTGCTTCGATCAAGCTTCCTGATCAACGAGTGGGCACTGTGGAATTGAGTGCTCTGAATCTCTGACGCGAGTCACAACGTTAGGACGCGGTCACGGGCGGCAATGGCCCAGATTTCATCGGTAACGGCTCCGTCCCTGACGACGTGGGCTCGTTGGTGCAGGGCCACTGTCGGGCAGACGTGGTAAGGGATACCAATCAGGTCGTTGCCAATAAGCATTCGGTCAGAGTCGGTGCACCGGACCACGAGGTGCTCTTCGCTTTGAGATACGAATTCCAGATTCCCAAAACTCTGAAAACGGACACGATTCTCGAGAGGATTTTCAGCGGATACCGCCTTGTGCCCGAGATCGAGGCAAGCGAGATCGTTCCCCGGCCGACTGATGACTCGGGCCAGGAGGAAACAGGCTGGTTCAAAGGGAAGGTCAGGGAAGTGAAGGGCGTAGCCGGCATCCCATAGCACGGGTGTGCCGGGTGAGCATTGCCACTGGGGATGGGTGTCTGCACGCTTTGCGTGCAAGGCGAACGTGGGGGAGCCTCCGGCGACGACGGCGGGCACTTCGATGTCTTCTCGGTTCAAGAGCTCAAGAAACCCGTCTACCATCGACATGGCCTCTTCGAAGGCGCTTGTCCGCAGGGTGAGGTCCGGCTCGTGAATGTGGCCGTCATAGGCGTGCACCCCCGCGAACGTCAGTGCCGGAGCAGCCAGGATGGACCTGACTAAATTCAGAGCACTTTGGCCGGGGGCGATTCCAGTGCGATGCATGCCACAATCCAGATCAATATAGACAGGCAGCTCGCGCGCTCCTTCTGAAGTCAGGGCTGCAACGCCTTCGGGACTGTCGACTATGGCTGAAAAGCGAGTTCCCTTGTAACTATCGATGAGTTCCCTCAAACGTCTCGCATTGGTCCCCACGAGTGGGCAGGCGATGAGAACATCAGGGATATTGCGTTGCGCAGAGAGTTCAGCTTCAGCAATCGTGGCGCACTTGACCTGGTTGATTCCTTTTGCTAACTGCAGGTCGAGCACTTCGGCACATTTGTGCGTTTTAATGTGAGGGCGAAGCCGGGAGGTGACCCCGCCCACCATTTCCAGCATACGATCGAGATTATCCTCGATTCTGTCGGCATCGAACAGCAGCGAAGGAGACGGCAGGGATGAAGTTTTTTCGAAAGCCGTCATGCTACGGCTCAGTGTTTCAGCTCCACGATGATCTCTATCTCGACCGGAATATTTCCGGGGAGTGTATTCGTTCCCATCGCACTCCGGGCACCCACTCCTTCATCGTCACCAAACACTTCAGCGAACAGTTCAGAGTATCCATTCACCACAGCAGGATGATCGAAGAAATCATCGCTGCAGCTGACAAGAGCCAGGCTTTTGACGAGACGTGAGACTCGGTCGAGAGAACCGAGTTCGGCCTTCAACGTTGCGAGCAAGTTGAGTCCGACTTGTCGGGCCGCGTGTTGGCCTTCTTCGAGTGAAAGATCACTCCCAAGCTTGCCTGTGATGAGCGTTCCGTTGTCGAGGAATGGGCCGTGCCCTGAAAGGTAGGCGAGGTTTCCTGTTTGTACCATCAACTGATAAAGGCCCATTCGTTTAGGGGCGGGTGGCAGGACGATTCCAAGTTCTTCAAGTCGGGCTTCGGCACTCATATGATGAGGCTCTTACACCAAAACAAGACCATCCGTCAACTCAGGTTTGTAGTCGAGTGCTTGCCACTTGGCCATAAACCGGTCAGGAGTGTCTCCAAACAAAGGCGAAACTTCAAACGTGAGGGAAGGGAGTCCCGTCTCGTCGGTTTGGACTGCGAGGCCGGCAGCTCTTGCCCAGCGGACATACTGGCGAAGCTGATCGTCCCTGGATGTCTGGGCCGAGTCAATGCCTTCGGCGTTCTTTACGGGAGAGAAATCGTCTTCCCGGGCGGTTTCGATAATCACTGGATTGTCAGCAAACGGGAGAGCGTCGAAGACAAACATTTCGAATTTGTAGGCGTTGGGTTCAGCGGGTGTTGTCACTTCACCTCTAGCGTTCACAAAAGGCACTTTCTTGTGGGCGAGATGAAAGGGCAGGCGAGCCGATTTCTCCCGTCCACTTCCGATTCGATCGACGAAGTCCCGGTCGAATATATGAATAGCGATGCTTCCAGCTCGAAATCGCAGCCCGCCTTCATCATTCGTTTCCTCGGCTAGAGCGTCGGGCAGGTCGCTGTATTCCACGACGAGTGAGCGATCGCCGTCGCGACAAAAGACACCCACCTTTTCCTTAGCGTAGGCTTTGGGCACCATCTTGCTGGAGAGGTCGGATTCACTCTGTAGATGGAAGCCGATGAACGAAGGATCGATACAGCGAATCAGGGGATTATCGACCTGAAAGTAGCTGATGACATCGATGCCATCGGCGTCCATCTGTCGAATTGAGCCGGATCGGACCAGCGCCCGGAGAGCACCTCCATGCCCATCCGGGCTCAGTGCAATCTGGCTGTGGCCCGACATCAGAATTTTCCCGTCTTTGTCGACTGCTGGCATTAAGCCCTGGCTGAAGAAATGGACTTTCTCGGGTGACAGTCCGAAGTAGTCGTGCTCTTCGAAGAATGAGACGGTGGCATCGTGGTTAATGATGGAAGTGAGGATATACCACGGAATCGGTCTGCCGTAGAGGTGGCTGGATGCGAGGATTTTCTCCGCGAATACTTGGAAAAGGGAATTCTTCAGGACAGGAGTGACACCAAATGTCCCTTTAGGGCCATCGTATCCGAGACGGGTGCCCTGACCCCCGGCGACTGTGAATGCGGCAACTCGCCCTGCTCGGAGAGCAGCTTCACCTTGGCTCTGTGCCTCCTCCCAAAGGCCTGGATTACCATCGTAGGAGCTGGGAAGGGGGACGAATTCAGCAGGCTCGAGTGAATTTGATCCAGCATCACTCTCGTTTTCGGGAGAGTTGATCAAAGTGGCGGTCAGTTCCGCAATTTCATCGAGGTCGATGGCGCTGGCCTGAGCAGTCAGGTTTGATTGCTCCAATTCGGACAGGGTATCGAAAAAGGCGAATACATGGCCCTGACCCTTTTCTTCGTAGAATTTCTGGAGATCATTCATATGGATTTAGTTTATCGGAAGTGGACCTTCTAAAGGTGACCAATGGCTGCCAGCAGCGTTGTTCAGCTATTGCCAAGTTCCCTGGAACGGTCTGCCGCAGCAGTAATTGCCTTTTTGACGATCGCTTCAAAACCATCAGCTTCGAATGACTGCAGTGCTGCGAAGGTGGTCCCGTTAGGGCTGGTAACATTCTCGCGAAGTTGAGATGGAGTTTCTCCGGTCTGTAGCACCAATTCAGCAGCTCCGGCCACGGTGTGCACGGCCAGGTCCCGAGCGATTTCAGGAGAGAGTCCCTGTTCGGTGCCTCCTGCGATCAAGGCTTCTATCATCAATAAAACGTAGGCCGGTCCGCTACCGCTCACGGCTGTCACAGCGTCGAGATCTTGTTCTTCAACCTGACAAACATAGCCAACCGCGCTCAGCAGGGCATTGGCGAGGGTCGCATCAGCTTTAGTGGCTTTGGTTCCCAATGCGTAAGCAGAGGCACCGCGACCTGTCAGGGCCGGAGTGTTGGGCATCACCCTAATCACCCGATGTTGATGATCTGAGGCCGCTTCGATCGCCTCGATCTGGATGCCCGCTGCAATGGAGATTAGCAGGCGGTCTGTTTGATCCCCCAGTTCACCGAGCATTTCGATGAAGCCCTGAGGTTTCACACAAAGTAGGACCGCCTCTGAAGCATCGACGACTTCTGAATTGGAGTGCGCGATGCTCACCCCAAGATCCCGGGACATCGCCGTAGCAGAGTCAGAGAAAGTATCGAAGACAATGACGTCGTCTGGAGAACAGAGACCTGCTTTCAAAATCCCGCCGACTAAGGCGCGCCCCATTTTTCCGCATCCAATGACTCCAAGTTTCATAGGCTTTTCCATACAACGGAAAAGGGAGTCGGTCAGCGGAAATGTAATCTTCGAAAGAAGATATAAGACTCAACCTCAGGAGGATAATCGGGCAGCCTGCTCCAACCACTGTCCGCTTCTGGCCCTGGTGGTCAGTCGCGGAAGGCGCTCGCCGAAATCAGCCAGCGTCCACTTTGCCAGATCAGCCACAGTCATTACTCCTTGGGTATTAAGCTCGTCAGCCACTTTTGGCCCAATACCTTTGATGATTGATACGGAGGGTGAGTCAGAATAGGACAAATCCGGAGTCGTCTCGGCTTCAGCCCGTTTCCAGTCTTCATGCTCACTGCCTGGCAGGCCATTCTGCTGGCGCGCGAGGAAGATGAAATAGGCTCTTTCGGCGGTTTTTGCCTTATTTTCGTAGTCAATTACATGCATGGCTGTCTTCTATTCTGAAAAGTCCCAACTATTTGAGAAAGTCTCAACTCATACGGTGAAAATTTCAGCTGTCATGTGAAAGGTTTTGTTGTCTCTGAATTGACTGATTAATGTCTGAGGAAGGGACAAGAAATTCGTTGCCATGATGAAACCGGAGAGGCAATGGTTACCTAACTCATGTCCTTTCGCGACTTTCAGACTCAAATCAATTCTAAAATCGACAGCTCACAGTACGTCGATGCCTATCGATGGATGTTTCTGGCTCGCAGTTTTGAAGACAAAATGGGAGCCCTCTATCGTGCCGGAAAGGTGGTGGGTGGCGTCTATCTCGGTAGAGGACAAGAAGCTTTCAGTGTCGCTTTGGGAATGCAACTGGCTCGGTCGTCGGGAGATGTCTACGGGGGTGGGATTCGAGATCAGGCCGGGCGGATGGCTTTTGGAGAGGCTCTTCTCGATGGGGCTCAGACCTATCTTGGATCGGTGAAGGGCCCTATGCGCGGTCGAGATGGCAATATACACCGAGGGCGTCCCGAGAACGGCATGCCCGCGATGATCAGCCATCTGGGTGGCTCGGTTTCGATTATCAATGGCATGCTGATCGGCAAGCGCTTCAAAGGAGAATCCAGTTTTGTCGGTGGAGTCACTGCTGGAGATGGATCCACTTCAACGGGGGCCTTCCATGAAGGGCTTAACCAGGCAGCGGTGGAAAAGCTCCCCTTGGTCGTCGCTATTGCTGACAACCAGTTTGCCTATTCGACTCCCACTGATAGGCAGTATGCATGCGAGAATTTGGTCGAGCGGGCTCAGGGATACGGAGTAGCGGGATTTTCGATCGACGGGACTGATTTAGCCGAATGTCTGGTGACCTTTCGGACGGCAATAGACCGGGCCCGCGAGGGCCAAGGCCCGCAACTGGTGGTCGGAAAATTGCTGCGCTTAGCTGGCCACGGTGAGCACGACGACGCCAGTTACGTGCCCGAATCAGCAAGGGCGGCGCACTGGGGGCGTGATTGCCTCAAGGTGGCCAGGAAGAAGATCCAGGACGAGGGGTGGTCGACTTTAGAGCATCTGACTGAATTGGAGGAAGAGGCTCAGGATGTCGTTGAAAAGACAGTCGCTCAGGCCCAGGCCGAAGATTTTCCTGATCCTGCGAAAGACGATTGGCGAGCGCTGTCTTCAGCTTCGCTGACGGAAGGCGAGGGGTGAGACTCCGATTTCTCTTCGGATAAGCATCGATAACCTCAGTTGCGGGGCAGTGCGATCCCGATACTTTCCTTGTGCCATATTACCTTCTGCTTCCTCTAGCTTCGGCGATCATCTATTCGCTGGGGTCGATTCTGATCAAACGGGCGCTCAAAGAGGGCGTCACGATGGATCAATCGTTTCACCTCACTAATGTGGTCGTGGGGATGTTGTTCCTCCCTTTGCTGCTTTTTGAAAAGCAGACGATCGATTGGACTGAGGTATGGAAGCCCTTAGTCATGGGCGTTACATTTTTCGTGGGCACCTGGCTGACCTTTGTGGGAATCAGGAGAGGGGATGTTTCCCTGGTCACTCCTATCATGGGGACAAAAGTGGTCTTCGTGGCTGTCGGTATGGTCCTTGTGACAGGGCATTCACCCAGTCTGGCGCTTTGGGTGGCCGCGGTGATGACTCCTTTGGGGATTTTGGTGATGAGTCTGGCCGAATTCAAAAATGGGCATCATGTGCTATTCACAATATTGATCACGCTCGGCAGCGCCATTATGTTCGGCTTCAGCGATGTATTGGTGAGTATGTGGTCGGCGGATTTTGGCGGGCCCACCTTTCTTGCCGTCAGTTCCGGCGGGGTGGCTGTCTTATCCCTGTCGATGTGGCTCTTGCAGGGAAGGCCCGGGGTGAAAATGCCAGAGTCGGGTCGTCGATGGGCCTGGTCGGGAGCGGTTTGCGTCGGAGTTCAGGCAATTGGTATGGGGATTGCTTTGAGCTTTTTTGCCGATGCGACCGGGATCAATGTGGTCTACGCCTCGCGCGGCTTCTGGGTCATTGTTCTGGTGGTTGTATTCGGATCAGTTCTGGGAAACAGTGAGCATCGGGAGCAGGGCAGGGCGTTTCTTTGGCGGGTCATGGGAACCGTGGTTCTCACGGTGGCGATCATCATCGCTGTGATGGATCGAGCCGGAGCCAGTTCCCTTGAATAGACATGAGTGAAGCGGATTCTCTTTCAATTATAGGTATGATAGCCGGCAACGGTATCTATCCCGAGACTTTTGCCCAGGCTGCCCGGAAAGCGGGGGTGAAGACCATCGCTGCGGCCGCCTTCGACAACGAAACTGAGCCACATTTAGTGGATCTCGTAGATGCGATTGAGTGGCTTCGGGTGGGGCAGCTCGGAAAGATGATCAAGTTTTTCAAGGCGCACGATGTGAAGCACGCCGTGATGGTTGGGCAGATCGCCCCGAAGAATCTGTTCGATCTGAGGCCTGATCTGCGGACGTTGAAGATGCTGAGTAAAGTGAAAGAGCGAAACGCGGAGACTCTTTTCTCGGCGATTGGCGACGAGATGGCAAAAGATGGCATCGAACTGTTGCCCGCTACCACCTATCTCGATGATTTACTTCCCGAGGAGGGGCATGTTTGCGGGCCGCCTCTCAGTGATCGTCAGAAAGATGACGCTGCCTACGGCTTTCAAATCGCCAAAGAGACCAGCCGTCTGGATATTGGACAAACCGTTGTCGTAAAGAAGGGGACCGTTCTCGCGGTGGAGGCCTTTGAAGGCACCAACGAGGCCTTGAAACGAGGAGGCGCGCTGGGGAAAGGCGAGGCCATGATGGTGAAAGTTTCCAAGCCGAATCAGGATTTCCGGTTTGATGTTCCTGTGGTGGGTCCGGAGACCATTGAAACCGCGGTGAAGGCCGGAGTGAATTCGATTGTGGTCGAGGCAGGTTGCACGCTTTTGCTGGGTAAAGGAGAGATTGAGCACCTCTGTGACGAAAATCGGGTCTCCATTGTGGCGCGATCCGACAAACATCTGTCCTGAGAAATCGACGATACGGGGTTGCCGACCCTGCCGGATGCTGTCATAGCATGAGGCGATGAGCGTCAAAGTTGGAGTTATTGGAGTCGGAGCGATCGGTCGAAATCACGCCCGTCTCTACGCGGAGCTGGAATCGGCTGATCTGGTCGGTATCTACGATGCCAATGAGGAGCATGCTCAAGCGATCGCTAAAGAGTTCGGCACCGAAGCGTTTTCCAGCATAGAAGAACTCGCTGGCAGGATTGAAGCCGCCTCTGTTTCGACACCGACAGTGACGCATCGAGAAATCGCCACTCTGTTACTCAATGCTGGCACGCATGTCCTCGTTGAAAAGCCGATCTCTGATTCAGTTGATGACGCCAGAGCCATAATCGATCTGGCCCACGAGAAAGGGCTAGTCCTGCAGGTGGGCCATATTGAGCGATTCAATCCAGTCATGAGCCAGCTCGAAAAGCGGCTGAATTCACCGAAATTTATCGAATGTCACCGGCTTTCTCCGTTTCCAAAAAGGAGTCTTGATATCGGAGTCGTGTTAGACCTCATGATCCATGACCTGGAGATAGTGCTGCATCTCGTGAACTCTCCCATCGCATCGGTTGATGCCGTGGGAATTCCAGTGCTCACCCGGCGGGAGGATATCGCCAACGCACGCATTCGATTTGAAAATGGATGTGTGGCCAATATTACGGCCAGTAGGATCAGTCCCGAGCGGATGCGAAAGATTCGTGTGTTTCAGAGCGATGCCTATTTGTCTTTGGATTACCAGGATCAGAGCGGATGGATCTATCGCAAAGACGGGATGGAGATTGGCCGTGAAGAAGTTGAGGTAGAAAAGGACGAACCTCTCAAATGCGAGCTGGCGGCTTTTGTCGACTGCGCTGCGAAAGGTGAACAACCCAGAGTCAGTGGGCAGCAGGGTGCTGATGCATTGGACGTCGCGCTTCAGATCACGCAGCTGATCGAAGACGACCTCACCTGAGTGGTGCATCGTTCAGAGGGTGGGGGGTGCGGAAGCCTTCACTAAGATAGAGAGCTCGATTTCCTGGTGGCGAGCCAGTGTTACGTCGGGATTCCAATGCCCGTAGCCGGGGCGCCCCTGTGTCATCCGGTTGATCGTCGTTGGATGCTGGAACGCGCATTCCTTTGCGCCCATAGAGGCCGGCTACAGAAACGCGATCTCCTCCTGCTCAGTGGCGAACACCTACCAGTCTCGGCCTGCTGATAGCTGGAGCTCCATTTTCGCATTTATGCGACAACTATTTAAGAAAATTAAACTACTTGATTGAATTAATAAAAGTTTACGCTAAAGTTTTAAAATAATTCAGGAACTCCACCAAATGAAGCCCACTGTATTCACTGCCATCGCCCTCCTTTCAATTCTCGCTGCAGCCGCTACTGGTCAGGCCAACGCCGACCAGCGCGCTCGTGAGTTTCGTCCGCTCGAAGCTAAGAAAGTCGCTATTAGGCCAGCTGCTCAGTTGACGACAACGACGGGAGTGGCCCGTGATGCGGAGACTCTGTTATCCAAGGCTTGGGAGCAGTTTGATGCTCGTCAGTGGGATGAGGCTAGCGAAGCTTTCCTCTCGGTTCTCGGGAAAGACCCAAAGAACCGGCTGGCGGCAGAGGGCCTCGCCATGAGCGTTTACCGTTCAGGCGACTATACTGGCGCATTCGAACTTGCCCGGGAATTGAAGCCGGTGATGCCATCAGTGCAGGAGCTGGTATCAGAGACTGTTCTCGCAGATGTGCAGTTCATGGTCAGTAAAGGAGCGATCGAAACCGCCCAGGAATTCATGGCGAATTTCCCATCCTCCGATTCCGAGTATGGCCGGGCCCATGACCTTCTTGGTGGCGCCCAGTCTATTGCTGCCGCTCTCGGTGGTGCGGACAGTGATATCACGAGAGAGCCAGGTAGCTCGGATTCTGCTGATCTCGCAACCAATTGAAAAATTTTAAAATTTTGCTCTCCAAATTCCCTTGGTGAGGCATTGGAAAGGAGCGGTCTGGTCGGCCGCTCCTTTTTTGTTGCCTCGAAGGAGGTTAGACGCTCGATCAGAGGCTTAAGTAGCCTTGAGAGATTTGAGGTAGTCCTTTTTCCACAGAGTTCGATGGTTGAGCGTCCAGTCTACCAGTGCGGTTTCGAATCCCACGTCGTGGCCAGCTTCTTCGCTTTTGAGCCACTTGTGTCGGCCGATTTCATCCCGCTCAGCAAGAAACTCCTGATAGAGTGAGGAATTCGTCAATAGGGGGTCTAGGGACTGTTCGGCCATGGGGGTATCGGGGGAAATCGTAAGGGGTGACAGTGGTACTAATTGTCGTGAAGATCAAGTGTGTGACTTGGGGGATTGCGAAGATTGTGTACTAAACTAGGCAATGGCGAAATGGATTCAACAGGGTTGGACGGGGCACTTAACCCTGTTAGGCCCCAAGAAAGGATTCACCGGCGAGTCCTTCGGCTGAGATTTCGAACCAGTCAGCAAGGCTGGCGGCGATGTCCGCATAGCTTTTTCGAACTCCGAGGTTGCGGGGTAACCCGGGCGCCCGCACGAGCAGGGGAACCTGTTCCCGGGTGTGATCGGTGCCGTGCCAGGTGGGATCATTGCCGTGATCCGCGGTGATCATGACGAGGATGTCATCGTTGAGCCGTGGTAGGAGGGAATTGAACCAGCGGTCAAAGGATTCGAGTGCGTCGGCATAGCCCTGAGGATCACGCCGGTGCCCGAAATGCATGTCGAAATCCACGAGATTGGCAAAGATCAGGTGAGGGGTTCTGTGAGTGGCTGCCAGTTGCTGGTCGATGACGGCGCATCCTTCGTTGTTGTCGGCAGTCGGGTAGGAAGATTCGATTCCGGCGCCGGCAAAGATATCGTTTATCTTGCCGACACCTATGGTGTGAACGCCTGACTCGGAGAGCCGGGTGAGAACTGTGGCCGGCGGCACCAGGGAGAAGTCGTGGCGGTTTTTTGTCCTGACAAAGCTCCCTATTACTCCTGTAAAGGGGCGGGCGATGACGCGTCCGATTCGTTCGCGATCTGCAATCTTGCGGCAGGCCCGGCAGATGCGGTAGAGCGATTCGAGGGGGGTAGTTGATTCGTGCGCTGCAATTTGAATAACTGAGTCGGCACTGGTGTAGAGGATCGGGTGGCCGGTGCGAAGGTGTTCCTCTCCAAGTTCCTCCAGGATAGTGGTGCCTGATTGAGCATAGTTTCCTATGAATGAAACGCCTGAGGCGACTTCCATTTCCGCCACGAGTTCATCAGGGAAGCGGTCGAAGGTGCTGAAGGGCTCGATGACGGGAGCCCCGGCCATTTCCCAATGGCCAGCGGTGGTATCTTTGCCGGCGGACCGTTCGATGAGGCTGCCGAACGACATTGAAGTCGGGCTGTCGGGCACTGGCTTTCCGGCTGCGAGTGCTTCCGCGCAAACTAAGCCGGCTTGGTCCAGGGTGGGAATTGAGAACCCCGGGACCGTCTCGCGTATGTGCCCGAGTGTATTGGCTCCTTGGTCCCCGAACTTTGCTGCATCGGGGGCATGTCCAATACCAACAGAATCGAGGACGATGAGCAGCGCGCGCTTCACAAGATATCCTCCGCCTGATTACACGCCGATCGGGTGCCAGGCTGTTTTAAATTCTACGGTATCGAGAATCCGATAGGGATTTTCTCCTTCCTTGCCATACCAGTCTTTATCGGTGTCGAGCGAGTGGGAGTGAACTCGTTTGAGATTGTCGGCAACACCGCTTTGAAGTGTCTCATGGACATGGGAATCACCTGAGGCGTCGATGACGGCATTCACATCCATGTGGCTGGCGAGCCAGGGCGCGAGTTCGCTGCGAACACCTGTGAGGATGTTGACCACACCGCCGGGAAGATCACAGGTTGCCAGTGCTTCAGCCAGCGAAATAGCAGGAAGAGCGGCTGTCTCGGAGGCGATAGCGACGACGCTGTTACCGGAGAGGACTACTTGGCCGAGGAGGCTGACGAGAGCGAGGAGGCTCGGTCTATCGGGAGCGACCACACCAACGACTCCAGTGGGATCAGGCGTGGTGAAATTGAAATGGGAGGATGCTACCGGGTTCACTGAACTGAAAACCTGACTGTACTTATCGGTCCAGCCGGCAAAGTAGACCAGTCGGTCAACCGAGGCCTCAACCTCACGGCGGGCGGCTGCGGGCGTCTGGCCTGTCACCGCGACAAGCTCCTCGATAAAGCTGTCAGCCCTGCTCTCTAACATTTCCGCTGCCCGATAGAGGATCTGCCCGCGAAGATAGGGAGTGGCTCCTCGCCAACCTGAAAATGCGGATCTTGCGGCAACGACTGCGTCGCGCAGGTCTTTTCGTGAAGCGTGGCAATAATGGGCAAGATGGGCTCCGTTGGAGGCGTTGGTAGCAGTCATGGTTCGTCCGCTCTCGGTTCGGGGAAATTTCCCGCCGATATAGAGTTTGTAAGTTTTCAGGACTGAGAGTCTCTGTCGCGACATGAGGGCAATGTAGGGGAATACAGGTAGGTTGAACAGCCTCGAGGCGGTCAAATTTGTCGAAGTGACCAGTCTAATATCGCCAATTTTCAGTGAATGTGATTCCATCGAATCTGTGAAGCGTGAATCTGAGAGAAAGGGCGAACAGATTGCCTTGGGTGTAGCAACTGGATGGGTGATTCTCCGTCACCGAAGTTATCGTCGAAATTTGCTATTTGGATCTACTCTGGTGACCTTGGTCGCTGTATTTATCGGGGCCGTCCCGCTGAATGAGGTGTTGTCCGTTCACCCACTCTGGTTTGCTTTGTTTTGGCTGGGCTGTTTTCTAATGGTGGGATTTGTTCTGTTGTTGGCCGTTTACGATTTGATCTCCATCCGCAAAGAGCATCGTCATCGGCTGATATCTTTGGAGAAAGAAATGGCCGCTGCAGCAGACGAAGCGAGGGAGCTGGCTAAAGAGGAGGGGCGATCAGCCGAGACAGGAGACACGGACGCGAAATAGAGACCCCGGCTTCGATTTCGCATGTGCTGATTTCGGAGCCTGGCCAATTCACCTGCGCTGTAAAGCGGTTGCTCAGTCGACTTGCCTCGCGTACATCCGATGGTGATGCAGTATAATATCTGGTTCTTTGCAATTGTCGTCGGGCTCTTCGTGATGTGGAAGATCGACTTGTTCGCCACTCTGCTAAATCTCAAGGCGCTCAGTCCGGATATTCCGGAATCGTTCCGCGAGTTTGTCGATGAGGAGGCTTACGAGCAGTCTCAGGAATACACCCGGGCGCGGGCGCTTCTGGGGGTCGCTGAAGGTATTTTTGGTCTGGTTGTTCTTTTTGTGTTTTGGTGGCTGGGAGGCTTTGGGTGGCTTGATGATCAGGTCCGGGGGCTTGGGAAGGGGCCCATTGTAACTGGACTGGTCTTCGTTGGGGCGCTCGTTGTGGCACAGCAAATTCTCAGTGTTCCCTTCGACCTTTATTCGACGTTCGGACTGGAGGAGAAGTTTGGTTTTAACCGAACCACTCCTTCTACATGGATACTCGATCATCTTAAGGGGGCTGTCATAGGCATCATTGTCGGTGCTCCATTGCTTGCCGCTCTGATGTGGATATTCGAAACGGTGCCGGCAGCCTGGTTGTGGGGCTGGTTAATGGTGACTGCCTTTTCATTGTTGCTGACCTACGTCGCACCGACCTGGATTATGCCACTATTCAACAAGTTCGAGCCGCTCGAGGAAGGCGCTCTGAAGTCAGAAATTCACAAGATGGCTGAGAAGTGTGATTTCCCGCTAAAGGAGGTGTTTGTGATGGATGGATCGAAGCGGTCAGCCAAATCGAATGCATTCTTCACCGGGTTTGGGAACAACAAGCGTATCGCTCTCTTTGATACGCTGATCGCGAATCACACCGTTTCTGAATTAGTGGGCGTGCTGGCTCACGAGATCGGTCATTACAAGAAGCGTCACATCGTCAAGTCGATGGTGATGGGAGTTCTGACGACTGGAGCGATGTTTTTTCTGCTCGGACTCATGATGGAGAACCGGGCGCTCTTTGACGCTTTTGGCGTCAAGGAGACATCTATTTATGTGAGCCTTGTTCTCTTCGGAGTTCTGATGACTCCGGTTAATGATCTCTTGTCCGTTGGGGGGAGTTATCTCAGCAGAAAGCACGAATTCGAAGCCGATGCGTATGCGGCTGAAGTGACCGGGGATGCGGGAGCGATGGCGGATGCGCTGAGGAAACTGAGTAAGGATAATCTCAGTAACCTGACACCACATCCTTTCTACGTGTTTCTTAACTACAGTCACCCTCCCGTGGTCGATCGTGTCAGAGCACTGGGAGTGGAGTAGCGGGCTTCTATTTTCGCTCAAGGAATACAGACACGAGGATGCCGGGGGAAACGCCGAGGCGATCTTTGGCCCGGTCACCGTTGTAGGCTATTTCGAGGTAGCCCGAATGACCGAAGAGAGCCAGTGGGTGTTGGGGCAAGACATCAGTATAGGATTCTGAGAGTCCGAAAATGCTAAAGTTTCCTGCTGCAATTCGCTCGACAGGAGATTCATCGAGGATCGATTTGTGGATGTTAGTGATCAGATTCCCAAATCGATCAACGTGCATGATTTTTCCTTCGACCTTAAATGGGTCGCGCTTTTCAGGGTGTGGCCAATCGAGTCGAAATAGTTCATTCACCACCGGGCCGAGGCTGCTGAAGTCGGCCCCGGCGGCAATTGATGCGGCAGCGGGGGCGAATATTTCCCGACCAAAAAGAGTCTGTTGAGACTGGTTGGCGATCGCGTCAGGGATTTCAATCGCTCGGATCTCCTCAATTTCGTAGTGTTCGCTCAAGAGCGTTAGAACTCCATTATTGGGAGCAATGACGGTCTGACCATTGATCCGGACAGCGACCGGATCAGGGCCGGGCGCGACGTTGATCAGGTGAACGGTTCCCTCCGGAAAGCAGGGGATTGCGCCGAGAGCGAAGAGGGCTGCCTCGGTGACGTCGTGAGGTGAAATTTGATGACTCAAATCAACGATATTTGCGTTCGGGCAATGGCACAGAATGGTGCCCTTGATGCTGGCTGAGAAGGGCTCCTGTTCTCCAAAGTCCGTAGTGAGAGTGATGATATGGGGCATGATAGAGGCGATGGTTTTGCCATGACTTCGGATACAAGTCGATTCCAAATTCGTTCCGGTATCCGGGCCGTCTGTGACCAATTAGGCACGTTCGAGAAGCGGGCGTTGCGTCCTGACAGGCTGGTCACTTAATGGAACGTCCCGCTAGTAGCAATGATCTTCCTCCTACTTCTTGAGGTAGTCGGCGGCACCCGCGGCGTCAACTTTGACGTGTCGGAATTCTCAGGCCAGAATTGCTTTGGCGACAGATCCGTGAACATCAGTGAGGCGAAAATCTCGACCGGCATGCCGAAAAGTGAGTGCCTCGTGGTTGATGCCAAGGATGTGTAGAATGGTGGCGTGCAGGTCGTGGACATGCAGTTTGTCCCTTTCCGCATAATAGCCGTAGTCGTCGGTTTCTCCGTAAGATATGCCGCCTTTGACGCCGCCTCCGGCCATCCAGATGGTGAAGCCGTGGGGATTGTGGTCCCGGCCATTTGAGCCCTGAGCGGTCGGAGTACGACCGAATTCACCGCCCCAGATCACCAGGGTGTCTTCGAGCAGGCCTCTTGATTTGAGGTCTCTGAGAAGTCCGGCAATTGGTTTATCGACCTCGGCGGCATTCTTGGAATGCCCTTGATAAAGATTGGCATGCTGATCCCACTGAACTTCGGAGTCGCTGTGGGTCACCTGGACAAACCTCACGCCGCGTTCGCAGAAACGCCGAGCCAGAAGGCACTGTCTGCCAAAATCCTCGGTCACCGGGTCGTTAATCCCATAGAGTTTTTGAGTGGCCCTGGATTCGCCTGACAAATCCTGCGCATCAGGCATGGCGGATTGCATGCGGTAGGCGAGCTCAAATGATTCGAGCCTTGAATTGAGCGCTTCAACATGAGGACGTTCGAGGGCGCTGCTCTTGTTCAGTTGCTTGAGATAGTCCAGTTGCCTTCGTTGTGTTGCCTGATTCAGGACGGGGTTGGCAATGTGGTGGACACGGGCCAACTCTGAGGGTGTGCTGGCCGTTCCCATGGGGGTCCCTTGACAGCTTTGTGGCAAAAAGGCAGATCCCCAGTTGTTGACGCCCCCGTGCGCCAGCGTCGGGCAGATCGTGATGAAGGAAGGAAGGTTATTGTTCTCTGAACCCAGACCGTAAACAGTCCAGGCACCCAGGCTGGGACGAACGAAGGTGTCACTGCCGGTATGAAGCTTCAAAACAGCGCCACCGTGAGCCGGGTTGGTACCGTGGACGCTCCGTAGAATACAAAGGTCGTCAATGCATCCAGCAACATTTGGGAACAGGTCGCTGACAGGGAGCCCGCTCTCCCCGTAGCGGCGGAATTGCCAGGGAGATTTGAGCAGGTTGCCCCCTTTTTTGGCAAAAGTGACCCGTGGAAGTTCGAAGGGAGGCGGCTTGCCATGATCCCGATCCAGCATCGGCTTGGGGTCAAATGTGTCGACGTGGGAGGGGCCGCCCTTCATGAAGAGAAAGATGACTCGTTTTGCCCGGGGACGGTGGTGAACCTGATCGAGTCCCGGTCCCGCGGCGGCCCGTGATTCGGAACTGAGTAGTGAGTGAAAAGCCATCTGTCCGAATCCGAGCGCAGCGGATCCCAAAATTTGACGGCGATGGAAGACAGGGTTCAATGCAGGTAGAGAAATTCGTTTGAGGCAAAAAGACTCTGGCAAAAAAGCGACCAGGCCTGGGCTAGATTGGAAGATGGTCCGACGAAAGTCAGGGCGGCTTTGGCTTCACTTGGGCTCGGCTCACGGCCATACGTCAACATCCATGCCCGGCGAACACGGTCAGGGGCCGAATCGGTCGCATTGATCAGATGGGAGGCCAGAGCAGTCGCGCTTTCTGAGGCCAGAGGGGAATTCATCATGAGTAGAGCTTGCGAGGCGATGACGGTCGTGGGGCGATTGCCCGTAGGTATAGATGGATCAGGGTAGTCAA
>CAXBHX010000043.1:0-51391 GCA_963975655.1 uncultured Verrucomicrobiales bacterium | reverse complement strand
GTCCATACGACCACGAAAGCTGACGTGCAGGTCGCGATTCTCTTTGTCAGGACCGAGAAAAACTTTTCCCTGCATGACCTCCGGGACTTCGGCACCAGCCAGACTGAGCCAGGTCTTCGGCATGTCGATGAAGCTGACGAGTTCATCGATCTGATCGCCGGGTGAACCCGGACGGAGATCCTTGAACTTCTCCGGAATGCGAACAATGAGCGGACAGTGAGTGCCGCTATTGAAAAGGAAACGCTTACTGCGGGCAATGACACCGCCGTGGTCTGAGTTATGAATCACGATCGTGTTCTCGGCTAGACCGGCGTCCTCGAGTTGCTGAAGTGCCGCACCGATGTCCTTGTCCATCTCCTTAATCTGATCGTGGTAATGCGCGTAGTTTTTGCGCATCTCTGGAATGTCGGGGTGATATTTGGCCAACCGCACATGCCCTGGACTGTGATCGGAGTTCTCGATATCCCCAAAGGCCCGCGACTCGTGGGACTTGGTACTATTGATGATCATGAAGAAAGGCTGGTTATCCTTCGCCGCCTGGAAGTCCGGCTTGCTGGAATCCCAGGGATCTTTGTCATCACGGCCACCGATATTGTAATCAGTCTTGCCGGCATTGACCACGTAGTAGCCAGCTGCCTTGAGATAGTCGGGGTAGTACTTAATCTGATCGTGCGGAATCTCATAACGGCTCCGCATCGGGTGAGTCCCCATGGACACCGCGTGAACTCCAGTGATCCAAGTACTGCGGGAAGGCGCACATACAGGAGCATTGGCGTAGCAGTGCATATACTGAAAGCCTTCGGTAGCCAACTTGTCGATATTAGGTGTCTCGGCGTAGGGATTACCGTAGCAGCCAATCCAATTGACATTGTTATCCTCACAGGTGAGCCAAAGAATATTGGGGCGGTCCTTCGCTGACGCCGCTATTGCGGTGAGAGCCAGGGCAAGCATTGACAGAACGAGTCGGAGTCTCATAGGGATTCAGATAAAATGGGGATCAAAAGGTGGGTTCAAAGCGCGTTAAAATCAGACCGATAGTGCCCCTGATTCTTCGAGAAACCGAGAGACGTGATCACGTTGCTTAAGAATGTGTCGGGAAAGATCGGTCTTAGCCTTATCAAGATCCTTAACCAGAAGCGCCTTAAGAATCGACCGGTGCTCACTCGCTCTTTGCGCGACAGTTTCACGATCGAGCACAGCCCGATTGAAGAGCATGTCAAAATAGATCCCGTTCTGCTCGAAGAACTCCTTCATGTAGCGATTGTCCGCCAAGTTAATCCAATGCCGGTGGAGCCGGTTGTCGAGCTGAGGATTTCCGTCGGAATCCGGCTCGTTTGCGATGACTAACTCCTCCAGATACCCCCAATCAAGCTGATGGTAAGTCAGGTCGATCGCATGCAACTCAAGCGTCTCCCGCAGGTCGATGTAATCGAGCATGTCCTTCTCCTGGAATGGCCTGACACGCCACCCACGTCGGGGCAGATGCTCAATAATCCCCTCCCCGGCAAGACGATTAAATATCCTACGCAACACAGTCCGCCCAATATCGAACCGCTCAGCCGTCGCCTCTTCACGCAGGCAATCATCCGCCCCCCGCAAGCTCATACTGATGATGTAGTCGCTCAGGCGCTTCTCCGGCGCAACCGGAGTTGGCCCTCTCACCTCCTCAACCGTACTGGCACCATTGCGACTCCGACGCCGTGGGTTTAAACTGAGTCGCCCGTTGTCCCCCCTCACTAAAAAGCTCTGATCGACAAGCCGGGCAACAGCACTGCGAACCGGCATCAGCGACACGCTAAAATGTCCGGCGATTCCTTTGAGGGTCAGAGGATACCCGGGCTCGATACCAGTGACTACATGGGCACGAAGATCGTCCTCGATTTGTTCTGAAATGGTCATTCGGTATAGATTCCCCTACGAATTGGGACAGGGAGGGACGTTTATACCGAATCCATTCAGTTCTGCCAATACACGATTCGTGTCGTGGAACATTTTACTCATGACTATGCTCGGACTTGCTCTCTCATAGATTCATCAATTTCCTTGACGCGACCCTCGCATTATTGTTTTTGTGTTCAACATCAATCAACTCATGATCAGGCCAATTACTTTCATATTCTCTCTTCTGTTCGGCGCTTTCACTTGCGCAGATGCTACTGACACACCTCCCAATATCATCTTCATCGTCGTAGACGATATGGGCTACCATGATCTCGGCTGCTATGGCAGCAAGACAATTCAGACGCCCAATCTCGATCGCATGGCCGCAGAGGGCATGCGATTCACCCACTGCTACTCCGGTGATACCGTCTGTGCCTCAGCGCGCAGCACTCTGATGACGGGAACGCACAAAGGGCACACCCCAGTCCGTGGTAACAGCGGAGGCATTCCCCTCTTCCCTAGCGATATCACCATCGCCGAAGTGCTCAAGAGCGCTGACTACAACACCGGTGGATTTGGTAAATGGGGCATCGGAAACCAAGGTCACGATGGTGCCGCGGAACGCCAGGGCTTCGATCACTTCTTCGGATACTACAATCAGTGGCATGCTCACACCTATTACACTCACCTGTTTCGCAACAGCGAGAAAGTGGAGCTGAATGGCCGCTATACGCACCACGCCATCTTCGACGAAGCGATGGATTTCCTGCGGACCAGCCTCGACGCCGCAACCGATGCAAAGCACCCCACACCCTTTTTCCTTTACTGCCCCTGGACACCGCCACATGCGGCCTACGAAATCCCTGAGGACGAGCCGGCCTGGCAAATCTACAAAGACAAGCCATGGGATCACTCTGCCCGTTGCGCGGCGGCCATGGACACGATGATGGATCGCCAGATCGGCGAAATGATGGCGCTGCTCAAGGAAAAGGGAGCTGACGAAAACACCATCTTCTTCTTCACCTCCGACAACGGCGCCGCCAAACGCTTCGAAGGCATTCACGATTCCTGTGGTGTCATGCAAGGACATAAACGATCCATGAACGAAGGTGGCATCCGGGTCCCCATGATCGTCCGCTGGCCGGGTAAGATCAAAGCAGGCTCCGAAAGCGATTTCCCCTGGTATTTCCCTGACGTGCTCCCCACCCTTGCCCAACTTGCAGGTGTGCCGGACCAGGTGCCCGAAGTCGTCGATGGCATATCGGTTCTGCCTACGATTCTGGACGAGGGCACACAAGCCGAACGCGATTATATGTATTGGGACTTCGGCAAAAGCGACAAAGCCGTTCGCGCTGGAAAATGGAAGATCATCTCGCGAGACGACAAAATTCAACTCTTTGACCTCAGCAATGACATGGCTGAGGCACGCGATCTCGCTGCCGCCAACCCGGAAATCGCGGATCGCCTGAAAGGCTATATGGATGAGGCCTACGAGGAGCCCCGGAGCCAGAAAGACGATGGCAAATACACCGGACGGCCCCCCAAAGAGAAGACACCCGCCGCCAAGAAAGGCAAACCGGGCAAGAAATCCGAATAGAGATTCGGCCACCTCTCTCAGCATGCCCTCCTCATTTCGACTACCGCTCCTACTTTGCAGCATGGCCCTCGCTCAGGGGTTACCGCTAACTGCCGAAGACGCGCAAACCATGAATTCTTCAACCCTGACGCTGGATCGGATCTTCACAAAAAAGGAGTTCAAGGCAGAATCCTTCTCCGCTCAGTGGCTTGATGAAGGCTCCGGCTACACTTATCTCCAGTCCGAGTCGGAGGATGAGAAGGCAGAAGTCATCTGGCTAAGGAAGCCGGAACAGTCAGAGGGCAGCATTCTCGTCACCAGCCTGGAGCTGACGCCTGCGAGTGACAGCGAGCCGCTCAGTGTTGATGGCTACAGTTTCTCCAAAGATCTTTCACTCGTTCTCATCTACACCAATTCAAAACGCGTCTGGAGGCAGAACACACGGGGCGATTACTGGCTCTTAGATCGATCAAGTGGAGAACTTCACCAACTTGGTGGCGACGCTCGACCTGCTTCGCTCATGTTTGCCAAGATCTCTCCCTCGGGAACTCATGTCGCTTACGTAAGGGACCGCAACATCTACGTCGAGAGTATCGCCAATCATGCAATCGAACCCGTCACCGAGACACCCAACAAACACATAATCAACGGTACTTCGGACTGGGTCTACGAGGAGGAACTCTTTGTCCGCGACGGCTTCCGCTGGTCCCCTAACGGAGAATCAATCGCCTACTGGCAATTCGACGACAGTCAGGTGCGAACCCAGACCATGCTCGATCAGGTTTCCGGACTCTACCCCAAGCTGAAGACCTTTGCCTACCCCAAGACAGGCCAGACCAACTCCGCCGTTCGGATGGGTGTGGTGGATATCGAGGGAAATGGCACCCGATGGTTTGATATCTCGGGTGATCCTAGAGAGCACTACCTGGCTCGCATGGAGTGGGCCAAGAATTCTGAAGAAGTCATCATTCAGCAGCTCAATCGAAATCAAAATGAAAATCGGATCCTCATGGCAAACGCCAGTGACGGTACCGTGACCCAACTGTTTGCCGAAGTCGACGATTCCTGGGTCGACATTCACGATGAGATGCACTGGGTCTGTGAAGGAAGCCATTTCACCTGGATCAGTGACCGCGATGGATGGCGACATATCTATCTCATCTCAAGAGACGGCAAAGAAGCCACTTGCCTCACTCCAGGCGAATTTGATGTCATCAAACTGCTGAAAGTCGATGACGCAGGGAAATGGGTCTACTTCATCGCCTCACCTGAAAACCCCGCTGAACGCTATCTCTATCGGGTCGGCCTCGACGGGAACGGCCTGAAGCGATTGACTCCAGCGCGCATCAAACGAGGCACGCATGGCTATGTCATTTCACCAGATGGCCTGTATGCCATCGTGACTTCATCAAATCTCGACGAAGTCCCCGTGACCCGGCTCATCAGTTTGCCCAATCACAAGGAGATTGAGGTCATTGAATCTAACGAGGAACTTAATAAGCAATTCAAAGACATCGACCGAACTCCATCGGAATTTTTCTACATCGACATTGACAAAGGTGCACCACTCCACGCCCGCTGTGCCAAGCCGCCCGGATTTGATCCTTCGAAGAATTACCCTCTCCTCATCCATGTCTACGGCGAGCCGGCCGGTCAAGTCGTCACCGATCGCTGGGGCGGAAACAATCAGCTGTGGCATCTGATGCTCGCTCAACAGGGATACGTTGTGATGAGCTTTGACAATCGTGGCACAAAAGCCCCTCGCGGAAGAGAGTGGCGCAAGGCTGCATTTCGCAAGATCGGTATCATGGCCCCGAAAGATCAGGCGGCGGCAGTTCTCAATGTGCTCAAAACCCGCCCTTATCTCGACCCCGATCGGGTAGGCTCCTGGGGGTGGAGCGGCGGCGGCTCCATGAGTCTCAACGCCATTTTTAAATACCCCGAGATCTACAAGGCCGCGATTGCCATCGCCTCTGTGCCAAATCAGCGCTACTACGACTCCATCTATCAAGAGCGCTACATGGGGCATCCCAAAGAGAATGTCGACGGCTATCGCGACGGCTCCCCCATCAACTACGCCCATCAGCTGGAGGGCGACCTCCTCATCATCCATGGTGCTGCCGACGACAATTGCCACTATCAAACATTTGAAAAATTGGTCGATAAACTCGTTCAGCTTAACAAGCCGTTCTCAATGATGACCTATCCCAGGGGATCTCACTCGATCAAAGAGGGGAAAAACACATCCCTCCATCTCTACAGCCTGATGACCCGATTCCTCAATGAGCGACTCCCTCTCGAGCCTCAAACTGACTGAACCCACGACCCCACTTGAAGTATGAGCGACTCGAACGCCGCAATAGAACGGCTCCAAAAGACCAAGCAAAGTCTACACGAGGCGGCCGACAGACTCAGTCAAGAACTTGGGGGTGCGCCGGTCGTTGTGGTCGTGGGAGGAAGCAGCGAACATGGAGCTGAAGCCACCGTCGCGGGTTGGTCCAATCTTTCGAATAGCCGTGAAGGCCGGTTTCGTGATGTCGTTGGAATTCTCCAGTCGGCAATCCAGCTCGAGTCGTTTCTTCACTACATGGAAGACGATCTTTTTCAGGGGCTGAAAGGGAAGATCGAAAGACGCTCCTGGTTGAGCTCGGGGGCACGAGCACAAAGCGGGAAGAGCCAGTCCACGGAATGATTTCGATTTAGAATTTGCCCGCCGTATCGACAGTGGAAAATCGAATTGCTGCGCTGAGACTGTCACTGGAGAATCATGGATCGGCGAGGCTCCCCGGCCTTAATCACTTGATGCCGTCCATCAACTTCTGGACAGGCTTGGTGAATACGAGCAGCAGTAACCCGGCCCCTACTGACACCAGCACGATCTGGAGAAACAAGCTGGGCATTTCGTTGATCGATTCAGGATTGAACCTTCCGGCGGCAAGACCTGCGATCAGATTTCCAAGCGCAGTAGCGAGGAACCAAATCCCCATCATTTGACCAACAAAGCGCTTCGGAGCCAGCTTAGTCACCGAGCTTAGCCCAACCGGGCTGACGCAAAGCTCACCCATGGTGTGCAGCAGATACGTCAAGATCAGCCAATACGGGGCCGCGTCATTCCCTTCCGTCACCAGCTTGGCGGCACCCACCATAATCAAGAACCCTAAACCCAGCAGCAACAGACCGATCGCGAACTTTGACGGGATGGATGGATCGAGATTCCGTTTGGCGAGATTCACCCAAAAGGCAGCAAATACCGGAGCCAAGGTCACGATGAAGAATGGGTTCAGAGATTGAAACCAACCGGCCGGAATTTCGAAGTTGAGCCAATCAAGAACTCGATCCGTGTGGCGATCCGCGAAGAGATTCAGCGATGACCCCGCTTGCTCAAAGCCCGACCAAAAAACGGCGGAAGCAAAGAACAGAATCAAAATCACCACCGTTTGTTTCTTCTCCCTCTTGGTCAGCTTTCCATACAGAAAGACTGAGCCGAAGAAAAGAACCGCCATCCCTACGATCACATAGGTCGCGTTTTTAGCGAGAGCGACAGGATTGATATGAATGATACCCGACAAACACAGGATCAGAATTAGTCCAACGAGCACCAACCCACCAATCAATAAAAACCACGCCGGATCGATTTCCTCCGGGGCATGTCTCTTTTTCTCCCTTTCATGTGGATGGCGCCCATGCTCACCTAAATTCTTCACCGAAAGACGATATTGGATCACCCCAGCAAGCATTCCCACTCCGGCAGCCCCGAACCCAGCATGCCAGCTTACTGCCTCGCCTAGATACGAACAAATCAGCGGGCCAAGAAAGGCCCCTAGATTGATCCCCATATAGAATAGGGTGAACCCCGCGTCACGTCTTGCCCCGCCCTCGGGATACAACTGCCCTACAATCGCACTGATATTTGGCTTCAGGAAACCAGTTCCTATCACCACCAGAACCAGCCCGATATAGAACGCAGTTTGACTCGGCACCGCGAGTGTGAAATGACCCGCCGCGATGACAAGCCCTCCAATCCAGACGGAGCGTTGAGCACCCAGGAGCCGGTCTGCAATCCATCCGCCGGGCAGCGCAACCAGATAGACAAATGAAGTGTAAAGACCGTATATCGCTCCGGCCTTCTGTTCGTTTAAACCCATCCCGCCATGCTCGATCGCATCGACCATGAACAGGACGAGCAACGCCCGCATCCCGTAGTAGCTGAATCGCTCCCACATCTCTGTGAAAAACAACACAGAGAGTCCTCGCGGATGCCCAAACCAAGTGGGAGAGGATTGATCAGTCATCAGGAGATCGCAGCTTGAACGAAGTTATGAGAGATAGGGTGCGGAGACCTTCCGGGCTCAAATCTATTCAGTGTCGCCCTCCCAATTCGCCCACCACGAGCGAAACCGTCTCCACTGAGAGTGAAGGTGCTCTCGCTGACTATCGCTCAAGCGATCAGTGGGATTGAAATGGAATGAGTACTCCGGATGCCCCTCAAGAACCATGAGCTCTTTGTAATAGAGAACCAGATCAGGCCCTTCATCGAAAGTCGAAAGCACCTGCAACGCCTCACTCAATTCAGCGGCATGACGTCGAGATTTTGAATCACCTGCCGCAGCACTCTCACAGAGGGCAATGAGTCGCAGCACCTCTTTGGGAAGAGCATTACCGACACCAGTAATAGCTCCTGCAGCCCCACAGTTCACAAATCCGTGATACACTTGAGTGTCGACTCCGGCCATGAGGATCAAATTGGGATCACCACTGGTGATGTGCTCCGCTGCGTAGCTCAGCGAATCAGCCCCACCAAACTCCTTAAAGCCCACCAAATTGGAATGACAGCTTCTCAGTTCGAAGAACAGGTCAGCCTTCGTCTCAAATCCGTAATAGGGACTGTTGTAGATTACTGCTGGAAGATCACCGCCTGCCTCCAAAACAGCCGCAAAATGTGCCCGTTGCGCCGCTGGAGAGGATCCTCTGGAAAGGACACGGGGTATCACCATTAATCCGCTAGCACCCACCTCACGGGCATGTGCAGCGTGAGCCGCCGCGATACTCGTGTTCTGTGCTCCCGTTCCGACTACGACCGGTATTCCTGCCTCAACCAGCTGTCGCACGCCTTCCATCCGCTGCGAATCAGTCAACAGTGGCCAATCTCCCATTGAACCGCAGTAGACCACCCCCGTCATTCCCCCGCTCACCAATCCGGATGCCGTGCGGACAAGCGCCCCGAAGTCAGGAATCCCCGCCTCATCACAAGGAGTCATGAGGGCTGGGATACAGCCGCGAAATATGGAAGGTTCGGTATCAGTCATGAAAGAAAAGGGTGCCAAATTATGGGCTCAAAATCGTCTGGCCACTTCGAGCTCTGCCCCCTACTCCCGTGACTCATTCTTTTTGGATTGCGCCTAAAGCCGGAACATGATATCTCAATGTTGATTTTGGACACAATTGATACATACGCGAAATATGTCAAGCCAAAATCACAAATGCACTCTCCCTCCTTTTAACTGACCTTCACAATGACAACCACTTCCCGAGTTTCAACAATTCGCGCTGGAATCCCCCAAAATAACAGCGCCCTTTTCCTTGCCACTCGCTTTTCTGTTGGCGATCCCGTAGCACTCCTTGAGATCGTTGATTCATCGTTTGAGAAGGTCACGATTTTTATCGTCCGGGATATTGAAATGGACCGGGCCCGGGATGCAACAACCGTCGATCAGATTGCCTGCCCTGCAGATTTTGCCCCTAAGGCCGGGCTCTCTCCTGATCGAGAGGTCGCCACTGCTCAGGCCGCAGCGGAATGCCTACGAAGACATGGCGTCTCGGACGTCACTGCCGATCGAACGCTTCCCCTGAGTTTTACTCACATTCTTAGAAAGGCTGGAATTGCTGTGACTTGCGATCTCGAAATGGGAATCCTTGAGCGGCGTCAGAAGAGTGAGCAGCAGGTAGAAATGCTTCGATTCTCGCAAAGCATCACTGAAAAAGCCATTCAGCTAGCCTGCCGGATGGTGGCCCACTCTGAAGCCCATGATGGCGGCGCTCTGTATCATGACGGCACCCCCTTAACCTCCGAACGTGTCAGATCAGCCGCCAACGTGTTTCTGATGGAGCAGGGGTTCACCGGCCCTACCTATATTATAGCCGGGGGACCTCAAGGTGCCGACTGCCACAATCCAGGCAGTGGTCAACTTTTCACGGGGCAACCGGTCATCGTCGACATCTTTCCCACTAACATGGCCACTCACTATTGTGGAGACTGCACTCGCACCGTGGTTCATGGCGATATTCCCGACGAACTGCTCAAAATGAACTTGGCCGTTCGCTTGGCAAAGAAGGCTGGGTGTGAAGCGCTTCGGCCCGGCGTCACAGGCAAAGAAGTCCACGCCGCCACGACTGCCATCCTTCTCGAGCATGGCTATCATGTCGGCTTTCCTCCTGAGGGCGCTGACGACACCTACTGCACGATGCACCATGGCACCGGACACGGTATCGGCCTGGAAGTCCACGAACCTCCCCTACTCGATCCCTCCGGCATCCCCCTGATCAAAGGCGACGCCTTAACCGTAGAGCCGGGGCTCTACCAAAAGAATCTAGGCGGCATCCGTGTCGAGGACATGGTCGTTGTCACCGAAGACGGGTTCATCAATCTCAATCAACTTCCCGAGGGGTTGGACTGGAAGGCATGATTGCACGGCACACTCAATTTCTCATCCTGTTCTCCTCCCTTCTTTTTATGCCTCATTCAGCCTTCTGTCAGGACGCTCCAAATAGGGCGTTTTCAGACCTGTCAAAGCGCTTCCTGGAGAACCTTTTTCACACCTCACCGGTTCACGCGACCTCACTCGGCGAACATCGCTACGACCACCAATTGGACCAGGTCGACCATGCGGCTCGCCAGCGTCGCCTCAAGCAGGCAAAACAACTGCTTGCCGACCTCAATGCCATTTCTTTCGACTCCCTCTCTCAAGACAATCAAGTCGACGCCGAACTGATCCGCCACGAGTTGAAGCGTGACATCTGGGAAGTCGAATCCCTGCGAGAATGGGAGTGGAATCCACTGCGCTACACAGGACTTCCAGGCAGCTCAATCTACACCCTTCTGGCACGAGATACCGGCCCTATTGAAGATCGACTCGCAGCTGCCGCAGCCCGATGTCGCGATTTCCCCCGCTACTTCCAGCAGGCTCGCGATTCCCTCAAGCCCGCTCTGACACCCCCACTTCATGCCGAAACAGCCGTTGATCAAAACCGGGGGATCAGCCGTCTTCTTCAAGACCTGCTCACCCCTCACCTTGATGCCCTGCCAGAAGCGCAATCTAACAACCTGAAGGATGCCATCGCCGTAGCAGAAGCCGCTATCGAAGAACAGCAGACATGGCTTGAAACACAGCTACTGCCTAATGCCAAAGGAAACGAACGACTCAGCGAGAAACTTTACCGCGAGAAGTTTGCCTACGAACTCTTTTCCAGCTCAACCCCTGAAGAACTGAGGGCCCAGGCCGAAGCTCGGATGAAGAAGCTGCATCAGCGGATGTATGTGCTGTCCCTCATTATTCTATCAGAACACAAATTCTCGGCCAAAGAATCAGAAGCCCTTTCTCCTGAGGAGAAACGCGAGCTCATTCAGCTGGCGCTGGAAATTGCCTATGCCGACGCCCCAACTGGAGACGGCGTCGTCGCGGCCGCAGAACACTCTCTCGCGATCACTCGTGATTTCATCATCGAAAACGATCTCATTTCCATGCCGGACGATCCCGTCGAGATCATCGTCATGCCTGAATTCCAGCGAGGTATCTCTCTGGCCTACTGTGATGCTCCAGGCCCCCTCGAACAGGGCCAAAAAACCTTTTACGCCGTTTCGCCACCACCAGCCGATTGGACGGAGGAACAGGTGCAATCACACCTCCGCGAATATAACCGCCGCTCTTTGCATGTGCTCACCATTCACGAAGCGACGCCCGGTCACTTTGTCCAACTCGCCCACGCCAACAAGAACCCCAACCTTATTCGCTCCATCCTCGGCTCAGGAACCTTTATCGAGGGCTGGGCCGTCTACTGCGAGATGATGATGGTGGAGCAAGGATTCCTCGCCGACGACCCGCTCATGGAACTCATTGTATTGAAGTGGTATCTCCGGGACAACGCTAATGCCCTCATCGACCAAGCGGTGCATCTCGACGGCATCGGAGAGGAAGAAGCGATGGACCTGCTCATGAATCAGGCTTTCCAGGAAGAACGGGAAGCTGCAGGAAAATACGTGAGGGCCCGTCTCACCTCAGCTCAGCTCTCCACCTATTTTGCGGGCTACGTTGATCTCATCGATCTGCGGGAGGCGGCCGAAAAGGAGTGGGGTGCTCAGTTCAATCTTAAAACCTATCACGACCGGGCTCTCTCTTTCGGGTCGCCGCCTGCAAAGTTTGTGAAAGCGCTTTTGTTGGACAATCCGGTTCCACATTTGCAATAGTCCCCTCGTCACATGCGCATTCTTATCTCGACCGTCCTCGCTATCGGTGCCCTTTCTGCCGCCACCGCTGGGGATCCTTTCTCCATCGTGTCGATGACACTTCATGACGAGGCCCTCTCACGTGCGCATGATGTCGAGCTTTCCGGGACCCTCGCCTTTGTCCCTGGAAAAGACCAGTCGCTCGCCATCATCGATGTCAGTGACCCAGCGAATCCAGAGATCATTTGGTACAAACATGATTCGGAAATTCCTGATTCAGAGACGGTATTACCTTTGGGCGATCATCTACTCCTCGGCACTCGGGATTTCCTTTCCATCGATATTTCCGATCCTGGCAATCCGAAGATTCTGAAGAAAATCGAAGGCCTCCCGGCGATCGACAAGATCAACGGCATGATACTCGTAGGAGATCACGCCATCACTGCCAACAAGTCAGGTTTCATCACAGCCTTTGATGTCAGTGACCTTAAAAACCCCATCCTTTTCGGTGCCTTTGAAACCAAAGATCAATTCCAACTGGATAAACCACACGACATCGATCGGCATCAAGATCATATCATCATTGTTGATCCCGCTGGATTCGCACCACCTTCCGGAAAGTTGGGAATATTCAAAGCGATCGAGAACAACCAATTACTCCCCGTCGAGCAGTGGACATTGCAGGGTACGCTTGAAAGCGAATTTCTTATCGGCGCGAATCGAATTCAGGTATCCGGTTCCTATGCCATCGTGTGTGGCAGCTTCAGCCCTGAAGGAAGAGACGCCGCGGCTGAGGCGGGAATCACCCATCTCAGCCCGGCGATGACGGTAATCAACATCTCTGATGTGACCGATCCTAAAGTAGCGGCATCCCTCCCCTTTCCTGATTTTCGGGGCCCGAACGGTCTCACGCTTGCTGGCAAGGTCGCCTTCTGTGCCGGAGGGCAGGCCGTTGCCGCCTACGACATCAGTGATCCCGAGGCACCTACGCTCATCGGCGCTCAGAGCTTTCCTCGCTACAAGACCGATGCCATTAAATCAGACAATTATCACGACCTCATCTACCGCGACGGACTGCTTTATGTCAGCGCCCAGTGCGACAACGGATTTCTCATTCTGAAGGTCGAAGACCAAAACATCCGCAAGCTTGCCGACTCAAAATAGTCGGGTCCAGTTCTCTGGACTTCGAGGTCGACCTAAAATGGACCTTCCCAATCCAGTACGGCGAAAACGGCGCCTTCGCCCAGCCGGTCTGGATTGACTGATTTCGAACACGATCAGGCGATCCGAATCCACTTGCCCTACCTCGATATTGTCCTTTAATTGATTTTGTATTCAAGATCAATTAAAGCCATTTGGATCGATATGCTGACAAACTTCCGATTACTCAAAAGCGTCATCCTCGTTCTGATAGCAATCTCAACCCCTTCAATTCGAGCGGAGAGCGACTCTCAACCAAAGCCGAACATCCTCTTCATCGCTGTAGATGATCTTCGCCCCGAGCTGGGTTGTTACGGTGTCGACACCATCCAATCCCCCCATATCGATCGCCTTGCTGCTTCCGGCGTGCGCTTCGACCGCGCCTATTGCCAACTCGCCGTCTGCAATCCTTCCCGCGTCAGCCTGCTTACCGGTCTGAGACCTGACTCCGCCAAAGTATGGACCCTCGACGTCCGCTTCCGCCACACCGTGCCCGACGTAGTAACCCTCCCGCAGCACTTCAAGGATAACGGCTACTACGCGGCAGGATTCGGCAAAATATTTCACAACCCCTGGCCTGACAATGTGTCATGGAGCGAGCCGCACGAGTGGCCCAAATCCAAACTTTGGTCGGATGAAGCGAAGCAGAACCTCGCGGATTTCAAAGAACAAATGCGAGCCGACGGCAAAAGTGATGCCGCTATCAACCGACTACGGGCAGCGGCCACTGAGATCGTCGACATTCCCGATCACGAACACATTGACGGCGCCATTGCCCAGCAGTCTCTGGAAGCCATGCGCCGCCTCGCCAAAGGAGACCAACCGTTCTTCCTTGCCACGGGTTTCGTCCGCCCTCACCTCCCCTTTGTGGTTCCTCGCAAATACTGGGAGCTCTACGACCGCGAAGCCATCCCGCTGGCCGAGAACCCATCCATCCCTATAGACTCACCGGCCTACGCCATGAACACCATGTATGAACTCCGAGACTACATGGATTATCTCGGCACTAGCGATCCGCGTCAGGGCCCGCTTACCAAAGCACAACAGAAAGAGCTCAAACACGGCTACTATGCCTCAGTCAGCCTGATCGATGCTCAGGTCGGACTCCTCCTCGACGAACTGGAATCGCTCGGGATCGCCGACAACACCCTCGTCGTCCTCTGGGGCGACCACGGCTGGAAACTGGGAGAGCACAACAGCTGGTGCAAGCAGAGCAACTACGAGATCGACGCTAGAGTCCCCCTCATTATCCGCGATCCCCGCGCCAAAGCCAACGGTCAAGCCAGCGCTTCACTCGTCGAGTTTGTCGATGTCTACCCCACTCTGTGCGACCTCGCCGGAATCCCCACAGCCGCCCACGCCGAAGGAACGACCCTCAGCTCCCTCCTCAATGACCCTTCAGCCACGGTCAAAGACGCTGCCATCAGTCAGTTCCCTCGCCGCACCGACAAGGGAGAACTCATGGGATACGCCATGCGGACCGATCGCTATCGCTACATCGAGTGGATTGATCGCAAGACGCAAAAGCCGGTCGACTACGAACTCTACGATCATCAGACCGATCCGGTAGAGTCGAAGAACCTTGCGGGCCTTCCCAAACACAAGTCACTTCTCAAAGAGCTCAACCAGCAACTCTGGGAAACCCTGCCAAAACCTCCGCCCTTTCAAAAACAAGAACGTGCAGGAACCCCTAACCGTCCCAAACTAACACTTCAAAACGATCACTCGACGGCACTGAATGTGTATTGGGTCTCGCCCGAAGGAAAACGTAAACTCGTCGGCACCATGGAACCCGGTGAACGCATGGTGCAGAACTCTACTAAGGGGCACAAGTTCGAAGTCGAGAGCACCACCCAGGCCTACAGAAAACCCATCAAGATCACTCAAGCCGAATCCACCTTGGTAATTTCGGCCGCCTCACTCAAGGCCAAATCAAAGCCAGACAAAACGAAGCCAGACAAAACGAAGCAGGCTACGACTTCCCCTGACAAGCGCCCCAACATACTTTTCCTCATGGGGGACGACTGGTCCTACCCTCACGCCGGAGCCTTGGGAGACAGGACGGTGAAGACACCCACGTTCGACCGACTGGCGCGCGAAGGAGTTCTCTTCGACAACTCATTCGTCTCTGCCCCTTCCTGCACACCGAGCCGTCATTCGGTCTCGTCAGGACAATACCACTGGCGCCTCAAGGATGGAGTGGATCTCGGGGGCTCGATCCCCGCTGAGACACCGGTCTACCCCGACCTGCTAGCCGAGACGGGCTACCTCACTGGATTCAGTCGGAAAGGAACTGGCCCGAGCAAACACACCTACCGCGGCAATGATCCGTTTGGTGAGCGTTTTCAAACCTTCGAAGAATTCTACGCCGAACGGGACAAGAACAAGCCGTTCTGCTTTTGGTATGGCTCCGGTGAACCCCACCGCCCCTATGATTGGGAAGTCAGCAAACGAAACGGCATGGATCTGAAAGGGATTCGAGTGCCCGCTTGCCTGCCTGACAATGAGACTGTCCGCACCGATCTCGGCGACTACTACACCAAGGTCGAGCGTTTCGACAGCGACTCCGCCCGCATGCTGGCGCTACTTGAGCAAAGCGGTGAACTGGACAATACCATCGTCGTCATGACAGGAGATAACGGCATGCCGTTTCCCCGCTGCAAGGCAACGCTCTATGATTTTGGAACCCGCGTACCCCTTGTGATTCGCTGGGGCAACAAAGTCAAAGGAGGCCGAACGATTGAAGACTTTGTAAGCCTCACTGATCTGGCCCCCACATTCCTCGAAGCAGTGGGGCTTCCTGTCCCCCGGGAAATGACAGGAAAGTCTCTGGTGCCTCTTCTCTTTTCCGACAAGCAGGGAAATATCGATGCAGATCGTGACCACGTGCTTACCGGGATGGAGAGACACGTCTACCCCTACCCTTCCCGAGCGATTCGCACGGAAGACTTTCTCTACATCCGAAATTTTGCCCCTGGTGGCTGGCCGTCCGGCAGAGTCAGTGGTCCCGAACCTGTTTTTGATTTCGTCAAAACGCCGTGGCCCACTTCTCAAGGTGCCTTCTCCCACAATGTCGACCCCGGCCCAGCCAAACAGTGGATGAGGCGCTATGCCGAGTCCGGCGATCACGCTGAACTCTACCGTCTGGCCTTTGGACAACGGAGCCACGACGAACTCTACAATCTCAAAAAAGACCCCGACCAACTGGTGAATCTGGCCGACGACCCCGACTATCAGGCGGATCGCCGCAAGCTGTCGATTCGGCTCGCTCAAGGGCTGAGGGAGAGCAAAGACCCTCGTTTTTCCCTGCCTCATCACTCCACATTTCAAGTGAATGGATGGACCATTCATTTGAGTGATGCCCAATGGGACGATGCCCCCGCCGCCACAGGCCGAATGCTGAACCTTCTCGAGCTCCAACTGAGTCGGGTTGCCGCCGTCATTCCAGCAAAAGCCCTGACGCACTTAAAGTCCGTTCCGATCTGGATCAATCGCCCCTATCCTGGAAAACGTGCCGGTGCCGAGTATCACCCGGACAAGAGCTGGCTAAAGAAAGAAGGTCGGGATCCGAATCTTGCCAAAGGTGTCGAAATCACCAACACGCAGATTTTCCCGTTTGAGAACCGGCGAATGCCCTATCTGCTACTTCACGAACTCTCCCACGCCTATCATGATCAAGTGCTTGGCTTCAACCACCCCGAGGTCAACGCCGCTTTCGAAAAAGCATGCGACTCCAAAACCTACGACGAGGTGAAGCGATTCAATGGCCGAAGCACTGAACTCGACAAAGCCTATGCGATGACGAATTCTAAGGAATACTTCGCTGAGGTCACTGAAGCCTTCTTTGGCAAAAACGACTACTTTCCGTTTACCCGGGACGATCTAGAGAAACACGATCCAACTGCCTGCGAAATGCTCGAGAAAGTTTGGGGAGTGCCTAAAAAAGCCAACCCGCCCGCTTCGGCTAACAATCGATGAAATGCATCAACATCTTGAATCCGTTTCTGGGTCAAATGGCGAAAAGTTCAGTGAAGAATGCAATCCAGCGGAGCCGCTGAACATAGGCCCAAAAATACCAAGATTTTACGTTGCAGAATTTTTCAGCGGTCTCTTAAGCCTCCACTGGATCTTCGCTGGACAACTCGGCAGCCTCACTCACCTCAGTTAGATGCTGCTCGATCTCTCTCGAGACCGGAGTCACCGCCAGACCTCCAAGCCCGGTACAACAGATCTCTCTCGGCATCAGTTCACCGACCTCGCGCATCGCATTGACCACCTGATCAATTGGCACGAGGTGCTGAAAATCGGCTAACGCCATATTTGCTGAAGAAAGCGCATTGGAGGCGGCTGTCACGTTGCGCCCCAAACACGGGGCTTCGACCCGGTTCGCCAGAGTATCACAGGTTAATCCAAAAGAATTTTGCAAGGCCATCGATGCAGCACCCATCTGTTGTTCGTAGGTTCCACCAGCCAACGAAACGATGGCGGCAGCACCCATACTGGCACCCGAACCACATTCCGCCATGCAGCCCGCCTCCTCAGCGGCAAAGGTAGCGTGTGCCGCGATGAACACACCTATCATACCCGCCGCCAACATGGCTTCGACACGCGCATCGATTCCCTTCTCGGTGGCGTCAGCAACACCCAAAACCGCTCCAGGCAGCGCACCACACGAGCCAGCAGTCGGAGCAGCGACGATGACGCCCATGGAGCTTTTCATCTCCATCATCGCACTGACATAGAGGATCACGCGGTTGAGCACGTCGCCGGGCACCAGTTCTCCAGCCTTCATCATGCGATCAAACTTGGGCGACTGCGATGGCAGAATGCGATCCCCATACTCGGTTCCACCGAGTCCCAGCCGAATCGATTGCTCCATAATACCGATCAGGCCCGCCATCTTTTCTCTCACCTCCTCCTCACTGATGCCTCCGCGCTCACTCTCGTAGCGTGCACCGAGCTGACCGAGAGTCATGTTGCTACCATGGGCAACACGATAGGCGTCCATCTCCGCCCCTGTGATATAAGGCACCTGCAGATCCCGCCGCGCCATCACTGGAAGCACAGGCTCAAGCACCCTCACAAGGGAAACCGTCGCATTGCCGCGCAATTCCTCGAGCAGATCATCCGCCAGAGGCTCGCTGCTCTTGATTTCAATGATTACCCCCTGATCCGATGGCGCGACAATCACGTAGTCAAAATCAAAATCCGATTGCAACCAACCCGCCAGGCCATCGGCACCCTCAGTGACGAACACTAGAGTTTCGAAATAGTCACCCGCCATCTGCACCTTGGCACCATCGATCTCCTGCACCTCAATCATTCCACCTCCGGTTGAGATTGCCGTCAGCTTATGCTCGGACTCGGCATTGCGCAGGGTCAGTCGATAGGTGTTAGGGTGCTCGGCACCGTAGGAGAGATAGCGAATCTCTACACGAATACCGGCCTCGATAATTTCCTCTCGAAATTTTGGCAATCGAGCATCGTCGGTCTCCCATCCCATCAATCCACCAAACAGCCCTAGATCCGAGCCCTGAGAGATGTGTGTCGTGACCAAAGATCCACTCGGGTCGTAGTCCACCAGCACTTCGCTAAGATAGCCTCCCATCAAGTCCCTACCCATACGACCGATGCGCAGCGAGGCCGCGCTATGCGAACTAGACGGACCTCGCATTACGGGGCCAAGGACATCATTAAAGATACTCGGAATCGATTTCATGGACGGATGAATAGCTGCCCTAATCTAGCACATTCCCGGCCTGATCGAGGCCCTCAAGTGTCATAAAATGGCACCACCAGCCTAAGAGCGTTTGGGGGCAAAACTTTGCGTCATCGACGTGACAAGGCGCGAAGCTCACTCGCATCGAAAGCTAAGTCGGCTTGAAATGCTGCACACGAAACGTGCAAGGGTGGCGAGGACTAGCAAGGGATTGTGAGCAGGGCCAAGGGTTGGATCGATCAGCCGAACAACCGGCACCAGCAAACCGCCCTCTACTCCTTCGTTAGCATCGAAAGGCCAAACGCTCTGGGCCTTGATGCCAATATCACTCACTCAACAATACCTCTCAGTTTGGCATGAACCTGAGCCGTTTTGCCCATGTAGTGGTCCATCGAATACTCGAAAGCCGCCTTCCGAATGTGTCCGGCTGACTTCTCGGCATCACCCAAGGCCTCATAGTAGAGCCCTAAATACAGATGCGCGTAACAAAGATGATTCCTCTCTCTCTCCGAAACCTCACCCTCTTCATCGAGGCTGACCGCCTCCATCACATCGGCTTCACTTCCCCTCCCGCCGAAGAGGTCGTGCACTTCCTTCATTGGAATCCGCAGATCGGATTCAATCGGAATCAGCGCCTCTTGCGCTGCTTTGACGTCTCCACCCGGGACTCTGACCGCACACAAAAAGTGCCACACCGCATTTTCTACGTCCTGGGTGTTCACCGTCTGATGTCGCTCAAACTGAGCCTTCCCTTTTTCAAACTCTCCTGCGTAGTAGTAGGAGAGCCCCCGCTGCCAGTGATGAGGGTCCTGTTCAGGGTGAATCTCGATGAAGCCATCGAAATCCTCGATTGAGCCTTCTATATCGCCCTCAAAGAAGCGCTGTTCCCCTCTCCGTTCGAACGCACTTGCCCGAATCCGAGCCATCTCACGGTCAGGACCGAAAGACTCCGTCAGTGCGATCACTGAATCCAAATCCCCAGCCTGATAAGAGGCCACCACCTCAGCTTCCCGTGCCCGAGTGGAGGATTCATCCTGTGCCCGGGTTTCACCGGACAGAGAGACAGTCAATACGATCACAAAAAGCCATTTCATCTTAACGCAGGCTGAACGAAAAACGGGAGCCCGTAAAGAGCTCCCGTCATCAAAAATCGGTGAAGTCACCGGAAGTTGTTCACTTCAATCAGGACGGAAATTCCCAACCTTTGCGGTAATCCCGCTGGATCAACTTATTCGCCTCAGGCGTATTCGGTGAGGAAAGAGATTTGGTATCCCATTCCACCTTCTTGTTGAGACGAACGGCCAGATTTCCAAGTAGAACCATTTCAGTAAACGGACCACTGTGTGAGAACTTCGACTGAGGCAGTTTCGGATCACCCGCTGCAATCGCATCGTAAAACTCCTTATGAGGATCTTCGTCACGTGCTCTCGGGACAGACTCCTTTGGATAGTCAAATCCATCCATCAGACTGCCGGGCTTGACCACCCAGTTGTTGTTTGCACGATGGAACCAAAGTTTACCTTCCGTTCCAATGAGAACACAACCGTAACCTTCCTTGCCATCAGCAGGCATACCCTCGAGTACATCAGCTGGCGGGAAGTTTGGTTCCCGAATCTTGCCTCCGTCATCCTTGTTCTCAAGCGACCATTTATCCGGGTTGAAGACGGCATCCTTATACCCATCGTACCAAGTAAACTTGGTCGCTTTCTTGCCCTTACGCTTGGGAAATTCGTATTCGATCGTTGCCCAAGTTGGGGGCGAAAGATCACTCTGCGCACCTCGACCATCAGCACTGACCGCTTTCACGCTGGTGGGGGCTCCTAGCTCAGCCGCCCAGTAGCTCATGTCCATGATGTGACAAGCCATGTCACCGAGGGCTCCCGTACCGAAGTCCCAATAGCCACGCCACTTGAACGGAGCGATCTTTGGACTGTAATCGTGATAGGGTGCTGGTCCCAGCCAGAGATCCCAGTTAATGTGCTTGGGAACTTCTTCTTTCTCCGGCCAAGCAGGAATTCCTTGCGGCCAAATGGGGCGGTTCGTCCAGGCGTGAACTTCAACCACGTCACCGATGAGACCGGCTTGCACCAGTTCCACCACACGACGCATGTGATCCTCGGCGTGGGCCTGATTTCCCATCTGAGTCACCACACCAGTCTTGGCAGCCATCTCTGTGATAGCCCGTGATTCCCAGATGCCATGTGTTAATGGCTTCTGACAGTATACATTGCAGCCCTTGAGCATGGCCGCGGCTGAAGCATGGGCGTGCACATGGTCGGGAGTGGAAACAGTGACGGCGTCAATTTTGTCGCCCTCGGCTTCGAGCATCTCGCGCCAGTCATCGTAGAATTTGGCGTCCGGGAAATCCTCACGGGTCTTGACCCAGCTTCCGCCCACATTGGGATACTTTTCCTTGTCGACGATGTCACAAAGGTGACTGATATGAAAACCGGCAGTGGCGGAATTAGCAATGTCACTGGCGCCTTTACCAGACGTACCGATACCCGCGAGGGTGATCTTGCTATTCGCTCCGAAAACTCGGCTAGGTACGACTTGAAAATTATAGGCGGCGGCAACTACAGCGGCCCCCTTTACGAAACTTCGGCGGGATGTTAATTTTTCCATAGACTCAAATAGAGAGATTCACATTGTGTGAGGTCCGGATTTTACGGTATTCGACGATCGCGATCAATTCCGCAATTGAGGAAAATATTCCTTCAAGCTTCACGCTTTAGAGGTGCCCTCCGGGAACAGGTCTTCCCCTTCAGAATTGGCGACGACAATCGCGCCGCACGAATCGCTGAATACATTGACCGCCGTCCGTGTCATATCGAGAGGTCGATCGACGGCAAGGATCAATCCGATCACCGCTTCCGCATTGGGAATCCCCACATTGTGAACAATGATCGTGATCGCGACTAAACTCGCAGAGGGGACTCCTGCCACACCGATGCTGGTGAGCAGTGCTAACATCACCACGGTAAACTGAGTACTCAGGCCCATATCAAAACCGAGCACCTGGGCTACAAAGATCACCGCCACACACTCGTAAAGAGCGGTTCCATCCATATTGACGGTCGCCCCAAGGGGCAGTACAAAACTGGAGACACGCTCGGAGACGCCGGCATTCTGGCGCAGGGCCCGCATCGTCACAGGAAGCGTCGCCGAACTCGAAGCGGTCGAAAACGCTGTCATCAGCGCGTTACGCATCGCATAGAAGTGCTTTCGGGGGCTGACTCCTCCAAGGAATTTCAGCACCAGGGGCATCACCACGAGAAGATGGATCAGCAACGCAGCCACCACGACCGCGAAGTATTTAGCCAACAGCAGAACGATGGGAAGCCCAGTCTGAGCGGTTGTTTTAGCCACCAGCCCAAAGACTCCAATCGGCGCCAGCCACATCACCCAGTTTGTGATCAGTAAGGTGAGTTCATTGAGGCCTTCGAAGAAGCCGAGAACTGAAGATCTCCCTCCACTCGAAATAAAGATCAGTCCAATACCGGTGAGTAAACTCACAAAGATCAAGGCGAGCATCTTATTGTTGGCGCCGAATGCTTCGAACACATTCTCGGGAACCATTCGAAGAAAAAGCCCTTTAACCGCATCCATTCCGCCCTCCTGGCCGGTCAGCTTCAAAGCTACACGGTCTGAATACACGTCCTCGTTTGCCTCGATTTGCTTCCGAATTGCAGCATTTGGCTCTCCGTTCTCCAGACCCGGCTTAAACACGTTCACCACAGTCAATCCGACCAGAATCGCGATCAAACTGGTCAAAGCGTAATATCCGACCGTCTTGGCTCCAAGCCGCGCAAATCCCTCTGCCTTTCCCAAGCCGGCAATACCCACGACGATCGAGGTGAAGACGAGCGGCACGATGACCATCTTCAGCAGCTTCATGAAGAGCGTGCCAATATAGTCAAACACCTCGACAAATGAACTTCCTATCGAATTAAAGACAATGCTGGGATCGCTCTCGACGACGCAAGTAGCATTGAGAATGCCGCCGGTCACCAGCGCCAACACCATTGATAGAAGAATCCACTGCCACTGTTTCATTTGCGGAATCTGTTTAGCAGTTCGCCAATGGGCTGTCTAGCTTTTCAGCGACCGTTTACTCGCCCCCTCAACAGGGAATCAATCGTCGTGGGATTTGGCTCGATTTTCGAAGCGCATAAACTCCTTGTGGAAGGTCAGCGGCACCTCACCAGTCGGTCCATTACGTTGCTTCGCGATGATGAATTCAGCTTCACCCTGCATGTTCTCACGATCATCCTCATCATCAGCATACACCTCCGGGCGCATCAAGAGGCCAACCAGGTCGGCATCCTGCTCAATCGAGCCCGACTCTCGAAGGTCACTCATCCGGGGCTTACCGCCCCGTGCATCGGGATTCCGGTTGAGCTGAGCCAGGACGATGACGGGAATATTCAGCTCTTTGGCGATTCCTTTCAATCCGCCTGAAATCTCCGAGACCTCTTTCTCACGCCCATCCCGCCGAGCCGCATCGGGTGCCTTGAGCAGCTGTAGATAGTCAATCATGATGATCTGAATGTCCTGCTCCTGCTTCAGGCGGCGCGCTTTGGCCTGCAGCTCATTGATGGTCAGACCGGGAGTGTCATCGATCCAGATGGGAGACTCGGCCAACTGACCAGCCACTGACATGAGCTTGGGAAAGTCCGACTTGGCAAGAAAACCACCCCGCAGTTTCTGCATCTGCACTTTTGCTCGGGAACAAAGAACACGCTGAACGAGTGATTCACAGCTCATCTCAAGGCTGAACACAGCGACCGAGACCGGATTCTCTTTCCTGATCGCGATATTCTCGACAATGTTCATAGCGAACGAAGTCTTACCCATTGAAGGACGGGCCGCGATGACGATCATTTCCCCTCCGTGAAACCCATTGGTCATCTCGTCGAGATCAGTGAAGCCGGTCATGACACCACCACTGTTCGCTCCCTCGCCGTTATACATATCCTGAATTGACTGAATCACATTCAGAACGTGGACTTTCATGTCCTCAATCCCCCTTTCCTGCTCGGTTTCGTTCCGAATCTTAAGGACACGTTTTTCGACAGTGTCCAGAAAGTCAGGCACATTATCAGGACCATCGTAAGCGCCAGTGACGCACTCTGTGCAATCTTGAATCACCCGACGAAGGACAAATTTCTCTTTCAAGAAGACGGCGTAGTCTTCAAACAGGGCTGTAGTCGGGACATCGTCGAGCAAGTCGGCCAAGGTCTTGGGACCCCCAACCGCTTCCAATTGGCCTCTCTGATCGAGCTCCGTCGTCAGAATGATGAGATCAAGCTTACCCTCCGGGCGCGTCTTGTAGAGGTGCAACAGGCACTCAAAAATGATCCGGTGAGCGGGAATGTAGAAATAGCCGGGTGCCAGCTTCTCCACGGCTTTGGGAATGATCTCACTAGGATCAAGCAACATACAGCTCAACGCTGCTCGCTCGGCATCGTGGTTGAGAGGCATCGACCGCAACGAGTCCTCGGGAGAGCCCGGCTTCACGTAGGGCTTCCCCTCCTTTTTTCGAAAACCATCTGGCCCGGATTTTAAAGAGTCCCCCTTTTTGCCACCAGATTTAGAGGAGCCAGTTGAAGTAAAATCGGTGTAGGTGGAATCAGACATGCGGGAATGGACGGTAAAAGAAAACAGGTTCCTTCCTTTTTCCTCCGAACTTTACAGCCGGACACAAAAAAAGGCGGGCCTGCTATCTAAGCAACCCGCCCGGATTTCGCAAAGCGATTCGATCAAAATCGCTTTTTAAATCGTTGATCAGCCTTCCGACCGATCACGAGATCCTTCACGCGGTGCTTCTTCTCCTTCTGGAGACTTTACACGAATAGTGACGAATGCCTCGACATCAACATGAAGCTTAACCGGAATTTCGAAGCTACCGAGCGTCTTGATCGGCTTCTCGAGAACAAGCTGGTGACGGTCGATGTTGAGTTTGCATTTCTCGTTGATGAGATCAGCGATGTCGGAAGTGGTGATAGACCCGAAAGCTTTACCACCCTGACCGATTGAAAGCTCAGTTGAAAGGCGAAGCTTCTTAAGTCGGGAAGCAGCGCTCTCCGCTTCGGCTCGCTCTTCCGCCTCGCGCTTGCCGCGGGCTACTTTGAGTTGCTCGAGATGACGAAGGTTGGCTTTGGTGGCTTCAAATGCTCGTCCCTGGGGAACCAGGAAGTTGCGGGCAAACCCACGCTTCACTTTGACTACGTCCGCCTCAGCGCCGAGTCCTTCAATCTTTTCCTTTAAAATTACGTCTACAGTTGCCATGGCCAGCCAGATGATCCCTATTTTAAAACAGGGCGGGACATGTAGGCGATTAAACCTTGAATGTCAACTCAGACTCCCCAAGTTTTGTAAAGGTATTCGAAATTCTTCAATTCATCCCCAGATATGTCCGAAGTTCCCTCTACTTTTCAACTCAAGCCGGGACAGTCCGCGCCCGATTTCACCCTACCGGATGGGGCAGGTCTTTCCAGCCCTCTAGCCGAGTTAACCCGGGCCAAAAAGGGCCTGATTATCGCCTTTGTCTGCAACCATTGCCCGTTTGTAGTTCATCTGGCCAAGGAGTTTGGCGAATTTGCCGCTGAGTGCGCGGAGCAAAACCTGGCTGTCATCGCCATAAACGCCAACGACGTGGCCAATTACCCCGCCGATTCCCCCGGCAGGATGGTCGAGTTCGCAGCGAACTATGAATGGAATTTCCCCTATCTCTACGACGAGACACAGGAAGTCGCGAAAGCCTACTCAGCCGCCTGCACTCCCGATTTCTACTTGTTCGATGAAAATCAGAAACTGACTTATGCCGGTCAATTCGATGATACTCGACCAGGAAGAGGGGGTAACCCTACTGGTGATGACCTTCGTGCGGCAGTGAAAAATCTGCTCGATGGCGAGCCCACTCCAGCCCCCTGGTATCCCAGCACAGGCTGCAATATCAAGTGGAGGCCCGGCCAATCACCCGACTATTTCGGCTAAGGAAGCACCCCTTAATTTTGCGTATAAACTGCACACAACACATTGATTTAAAATGATTGAGAGATACAAACTGAAAATACATTGCCTGATTCTGACTTCAATTGGGTTTCTTTCCTCGGAGTCCGTGGTGGGGCAGCCCAACATCATTTTCATCGTCGCTGATGATATGGGTTACGCTGATATCTCCAGCTTTGGAGGCACCGATCTCGAGACTCCCCATATCGATCGACTCGCCTCAGAAGGCATACGCTTCACCAACATTTACGCGATGGGCCCAGAGTGCACCCCATCCCGGGTTTCCTTTTTGACGGGTCGCTATCCTCAACGAGTGGGAGGAATGGAGTGCGCCATCGGCACAGGGAACGTGGGGCGTTATGATGACGCCATACGCCTCGCAGAAGAGAACGATCTTGGACTGCCTTCAAGCGACGCGACTCTGGCCCCCGCCCTCAAAGCAGCCGGTTACCACAACGCCGTATTCGGTAAATGGCACCTGGGCTACGAGCCCAAATTCTCCCCTCTCGATCAGGGATTCGACGAGTTCGTAGGCTTTCTCGGGGGAAATGTGGACTATTTCCGGCACCGCGAGCTCTCCGATATTGAGGTCTACTATTCGGACCGTGCCCCTATCACCCGTGATGGTTACACCACCGATCTCATCGCTGAGGACGCCATGACGTTCCTGAGTGAACGGGAAAAGACTCCGGAGAAGCCCTTCTTTCTATACCTCCCTCATGCCGCTCCGCATTTCCCCTTCCAGGCACCCGGAGATGACGATGGAGGCCTCCCCAGCGAGGAAGAGTGGACCGCCGGCACTCGCGAAACCTATATCAAAATGATGCGCAGCCTCGATGACACCGTCGGGCTGGTTCTGGAGAAGCTCAAAACCAGCGGCTTAGCCGAGAATACGCTCGTCGTATTCGCCAGCGACCACGGAGCCATGAAACCCGGCAGTAACAGCCCCTGGCGCGATTTCAAAGGTACCCTCTTCGAGGGAGGCATCAGAGTTCCTCTCATTGTGCGCTGGCCCGGTAGAATCGAGCCCGGCACAACCAGCGAGCAGGTGGGCTCTTTGATGGACCTGACCCACAGCTTTATCACGATAGCGGGGGCGGCCCTTCCGGATGCCCCCCTCGATGGGCACGATCTCATTGGTCACGCCATCAGTGGAGAGCCAGACTACCCTCGCGATCTCCATTGGAGAGCCAGACGAGGCGACCGCACCTGGTGGGCCATCCGAAGCGATACATGGAAGCTCGTTCGGCGAATCGAAGACGGGGCCACTGATGAGTGGCTCTTTGACCTCAAGGCCGATCCCACTGAAACAACCAACTTACTCGACGAAGCGGTCTCAGATACCACTGCAGAACAGTTAGAGCAGCTCAGAGAAGCCCAATCGGCTTGGGCAGAGCAGGTTCAACCGAAGAGATAACCGGCTTCGCATTTCGCCATAGGGTCAAGTCCCTCACTCAATTGACTTCTCTCCGCTCCGTCTTTCTCCATTACGCTCCGAATCTGTTGAGTCGGGTCCGGCGACATTTGTATCAAGCTAAGAGATGCAGGAATTTTTCGGTCGAATCTCCGGCAACATAGTCAACATTACCGCGTGAACGCACCAGCTGAGACAGAAGCAAAACAGGATAAGCCAATCTGGGTTATCGGGCATAGGAATCCGGATACTGACGCGATCTGCTCTGCCATCGCCTATGCCGACCTACTTCGGCAAACACGTATTCCCAGTGCGGTGGCGGCTTGCTGCGGTCCACCCAATGCCCGCACTGAGTGGGTACTCGGACAAGCCGGCATCAACCGACCTCAACTGATGCCTGACGTCTATCTCCGGGCCAGCGACATTTGCCGAAACGAAGTAGCGACCGCTAAGATCTCCGACACCGTCATCGAAGCCTATCGAAGCATGACGGCCCACAACTACCGCAGTTTGCCGGTCTCCGACGAAAAGGGCGTGTTCACCGGAATGCTGGCACTTCAGGATTTACTGACGCTCCTCATCCCAGCCCTGGAGCAAGGCGACAGCGCCCGTCGCGTCACCACGTCCACCTACAATATCGGCCAAATCCTTGAAGCCGACATTATCAACGAGACGGAGCACTGTGCCAAGGAACACGACTATCTCATGATGGTGGCGGGCTCCTCCGAGCCAGTCATGCAGGATCGGATTGCTGGATTACCCAGCGACGAGTTACTCATCATCACTGGCGACCGGGTCGGCGTGCAACTCCATGCAGTCGAGGCTGGAGTCCGATGTCTCGTCATCACCAGCGGATTCCAACCATCTGTTGCGATCGTCGAAGCGGCAAGAGCCCGTAACACGGCGATTCTCGTGACGGATCACGACACCGCGTCAACGACTCAACTGATTAGAGGGGCCCGCTCCATTCAAAGTGCCGTCTCGAACGATTATGTCTCTTTCACACCCGATACTCGGATTCAGGTGATCAAGGAAAAGATTAAGCCGTTGCGCGGGCAGGCTCTTTTCCCGGTCTGCGATCCCGAAACTCAAGAGCTGATTGGCGTCATCTCTCGATCCGATCTGGTGAACCCTGAACGCCCCAAACTCATTCTTGTAGATCACAATGAATTCTCTCAAGCGGTCAGCGGTGCCGATGAGGCCGAGATCATCGAGGTGATGGACCACCACCGACTCAGTGGTAACCTCGTCACCAAAGAGCCTATTCAATTCATCAACCAGACGGTTGGATCCACCTGCACGATCGTCGGAAACTCTTTTCGGTCTTACGGAATCACTCCAGACAAGAGCATCGCTCTCTGTATTTGCGCGGGCATTATCTCCGATACTCTGAACCTCACTTCACCAACCACGACTGACATTGACAGAAGCGTACTTGAATGGGCCAGTGAGATTTCAGGCATTGATGTAGACAAGTTTAAAGAGTTTTTCTTCTCTGCCGGCTCAGTATTGCGCGGCAATGATACGAAAGGTGCCGTCGGATCGGACCGGAAGGAATTTGAAGAGAGCGGTTACAAACTGAGTATCTCGCAGGTCGAGGAAATTGGTTTCGACTATTTCTGGCCATCTCGGGAGGCGCTCCAGGATGAGCTTCGCAATCTAATTGTCGAACAGAGTCTTGATTTTGCCTGTCTCATGGTGACTGACATCACCCGAAACGACAGCTTGCTCCTGATCGAGGCGAGTCCTGAGATCCGACAGAAAATCTCTTATCCGAAAAAGGACTCCCATCTTTTCACGCTCAAAGGAGTGGTCAGCCGGAAGAAGCAACTGTTCCCCTACCTGAGCTCTGTCCTTGCCGAGATTCCTCACCCCGAAGCCTGACAAGGGCCTGCGCGATTCAGCCCGAAGCTTTGCGACGAGCCGAGCATGCCAAGCTGAAGGCCGCTCGATCCCCATACTTTAGAACAGAGTAGCGGATCTTCGACTGTGTTCCATCAGCCTGAGTCCAGCTCGCCTGCCAGAAATGGTATTCAACCCCTTTCACACTTCGCTGAACGATGAGTGTGACACCCACGACGCCGGACCGATTTCGAGCCGCGGGCGTTGTGTGAGAACGACGCGACAGCTGCTCGGCGGTCTCACCGCGTTCGGCATGACCCGCGATGCGATCGCGAAACTGAACCGCACGCTGTAGCGCCTGATCACGACCACCCCAGGCCGAGTCAGAAAAAAAGCGCCCATAGCGGACGCCTTTCCTTTGCAGCCTCACCTGCCACCCATGAGTGCCGACTGACTCCTGGTCGAGTCGGCTGATTCCGATAGTAGATTCGGGATCACTCACGGGCAAATTGGCTGGTAACTCTATTCGGTAAGAGGCACGGCAAGAATGTCACGGCGACCCGCGGCATACACCTGAAGAAGAAGGACATCTGACTCGAAGCTTTCAACGATATCGTAAGCCTTACTCACATCACTGACGTCAGTCTGGTCGACCTGAGTGATAATCATACCCGGTCTGAGACCGGCAGTAGCCGCTGAAGCGTTATCCTTGACGCTCTCTACGAGCACGCCTGCAATCTTGTCATCCAACTTCAGGGCCTCGCGGGTCTCGTCGTCGATATTCTTGATTCGCACACCCTCAAGGAACTCTTGAGCCTTTGCTGAATCCTTATCTCCCTTAACTCCTGTCAGAGCAAGAGCCCCGTCATCGAGGTCTCCGAGAACCACGCCCAAAGAGCGGCTCTTCCCGTTGCGTATCACCTTAAATTCAACTTCTTTGCCTGGAGGCGTGTTGCTGATATCCAGACGAAGTCTCTGCATGTCGTCGACCTCTTTGCCGTTGTAACCCACGATGAGATCTCCTGACTTCATCCCGGAGGCCGCTGCCGGAGTGTCATCACCGACTTCAGTCACAAGAACTCCGCTCGTCTCATCACGACCCAACGCTTTTGCGAAGTTCGTATCGAGTTCACGAAGGAATACTCCGAGAAATCCCCTCTTCACCACGCCGCCATCATCAAGCAAGCGCTGCACAATGTTGAGAGCCATATTGGAAGGGATCGCAAATCCAATTCCGATGTTGCCGCCGGACATTCCTGATTGAATCGCCGTGTTGATGCCGATAAGACGACCGCTGGCGTCGACCAGCGCGCCGCCCGAGTTCCCTCGATTGATGGCAGCATCGGTCTGAATGAAGTTCTCAAAGCCTCCGTTCGTGATGTTCAACTCATTGCGACCAAACGCACTGATAATGCCCATGGTGGCGGTCTGCTCCAGTCCGAGGGGATTTCCCACAGCGAAAGCCACGTCACCGACTCGAAGATTGGAACTGTCGCCAATCACAATCGAATCCAGGCCTTTTGCTTCAATTTTAATCAGGGCAACATCAGTACGGGGATCCGCTCCAATGAGGGTCGCCTCGTACTCCTTTTTCGTATCCTGCAAAGTGACGGTTATCTCGTCAGCGTCACCAACAACGTGATTGTTAGTAATGATGTAACCATCCTGCGAAATAATCACTCCGGAACCCAGTCCCTGCTGCTGTCGCTCGGGAGCCTCTTCCCCGTCGAACTTCTCGAAAAAGTCATCCGGAATATCCGGAAACATGCGCCGGAATAACTCCTCCTGCTGGGGATTTCGGGCACTCGTCAGCTTGATCGATTTATTTGCAAAGATCGTGACCACCGCCGGCATGACCTTTTCAAGGGCAGGCGCGTAGCTGGAAGGTGCCGGGCCTACGCCTTTGATCGGCGATCGGTCCACTGTAATTTTCTTCTCCAGATCGGAGAATTTGATGTCATCGGCAAAGAGGCCCTGAACACCGAGTGTGAACACTCCGGTGAGAGCAACAACCGAGCGAAGGAGGATTGGGGGTCGTTTCATTTGTTGGCAAGTTATTATTTATAAGGGAGTTATAAGCATCGAGGCAAAACAGCCCGATTCTCATTGCTAAATAGAGCGAAGCGTCCGATTTTTTCCGTCTATATTTCTAAAAAAATCACTTCTATGTCATCGCTGATTTCTTCCGATCGCCTCAACGCTTCTGATCTTTCGACTCTGGAGAAGCAACGTTACGCCCGACACCTCACCATACCTGATGTGGGGTTGGAAGGTCAAAAACGCCTCAAATCAGCCAAAGTTCTTTGTATCGGAGCCGGTGGTCTGGGTTCACCGGTGACCATGTATCTGGCCGCAGCGGGGGTCGGCGAGATCGGGCTTGTCGATTTCGATCGGGTCGAGTTCTCCAATCTCCAACGACAGATCCTCCACGGTACGGAAGACGTGGGGCAACTCAAAACAGACTCGGCCATTGCGCAGCTTTCCGCGATCAATCCTGAAGTCAAAGTCACCCCCTTCGAAGTGAGGTTGACCGACGAAAATGCCGCCGCCATCGCTGAGCCCTACGACCTCATCATCGATGGGACCGATAATTTTCCAACACGCTACCTGTCAAATGATCTAGCCGTCCTCACCGGGAAGCCCAATGTCTACGGCTCTATTTATCGATTCGAAGGTCAGGTCTCCGTATTCGCCCCACACCTTGGTGGCCCCTGCTACCGGTGTCTTTTCCCCACACCTCCTGAGCCCGGACAGGTTCCCAGCTGTGCAGAGGGTGGCGTCATAGGCGTGCTCCCGGGCATTATTGGCTCTCTCCAGGCAAATGAGGCAATCAAACTCATCCTTGGAATTGGAGAGCCTTTAGTTGGACGTCTGGTCCACTTTGACGCACTTGCATTCCGCTTCCGCGAGATCAAATTACGACGTGACCCGGAGTGTGCGGTCTGCGGCGAAAATCCAACCATTAAGGAACTGAAAGAAATCGAATTCACCTGCGATATGAGTAATTCCCCCACCCTCCGCGAAATTGATGTCCACCAGTTAAAGGCCCGACTCGACGATTCCAAACCGTTCGTTCTCCTCGACGTACGCGAAACGGTCGAAATTGAGGTGGGTAAGATCGAACAGTCCATTGTGATCCCATTAGGAGAGCTCCCCTCACGGCTCAGTGAACTCGATTCGAACGCTGAGACGATTGTCCATTGTAAGGCGGGCGGGCGCAGCGCCAAGGCACTCGGCATTCTCAACGAGGCAGGGTTTTCAGATGCCTGCCACGTTCAGGGAGGCATCACTGCCTGGGCCGCTGAGATTGATCCCAGCATCGAAGTGCTATGAGCGAAACGGGATTATCAGAAGAAGTGGCACGGCTACTCCGCTGCCCGGCAACCCATCAAACATTGCGTCAGGCTCGACCTGAAGAACTTCTACCGTTCGGGGATGAATTCCCCGAAGGAGGATTCATCACTGAAGACGGCAACCGTGTCTATCCGGTCCAGAGCGGTTTTCCTATTCTCGTCGTCAACAGCTCTAAACGGCTAAACGGCTAAACGGCTAAATAGCGCTCCCGGCCCACCCCATCTTCCGGTGGAGCACATCGTAAAAATCCTGATCAGGCATCGAGATCAGCGGCAATTTGAAGTCCGCTCGCTCGAGGCACACCTTTGAAGGTTGGGAAATGGTAGCGAGCAGACGCCCATCGCTGTATAGCGCCAAATCGTCCCGCTGCTCCGGGGCATCGAATTCAATCTGGCTGGAGGCCGCTACCACCAAAGGTCGGTCTGAAAGGGTATGAGGACAGATCGGAGTCACCGCAAAAACATTAGCCCCTGGCTGAACCAACGGGCCGCCGGCTGAGAGAGAATACGCCGTTGAGCCTGTCGGGGTCGCCAGAATCAGCCCGTCCCCGGTGTATCGGTTTGCCATCCTACCGTCGATGCAGGCTTCCACGTGAATGACACGCGACCCAACACCACGGGATAAGGTCACTTCGTTCAGAGCCACGAAGCGTTTCAACACCTTGCCATCTTCTTCAAGGCGACCTGAAATAACAATTCGATCCGACCGGGTATACTGCCCGGAAGCAAGCGCCTCGACCAGCCTGCCGCTCTCATCCGCTGTCGCACAAGTTAGAAAGCCCAGTCTTCCAGTATTGATCGCAGCAATGGGCTTGATTCGATCCTCCAACTGCCGCAGCACCCAAAGTATGGTGCCATCACCACCCAGTACAACAATGATATCGACCTCAGCACTGAGATCAGGAAGTGAAAGGCCCTTTTCCGCTCCGATCAGATTGGCCGTGTTAGCCTCCAGCGAAACTGAAAGCCCCACTGAATCAAACCTCACCAGCAAGTCCGCCATCAGTTCTTTGGCGCCGGACTTGGACAGGTTTGCCACAATTCCTATTCGAGGTGCTTCAGCCATGCCAGAAATTCAATATTACCGTCAGTCCCACTGATAGGCGACTGTGTCAGGCCGTGCCAGCTTTTTCCGAGGTCCCCTTCGACAAAACGCCTGATCTTATCCACGGCTTCTTCATGCAAATCAGGGTCCCTTACGATGCCGCCTTTGCCAATCTGATCCCTCTTCAACTCAAACTGAGGCTTGATCAGACAGATGACAGCACCATCTGGTTTCAGCACCTCAAATACTGGAGGAAGAATTAAAGTCAGCGATATAAATGACACATCGATCACCACCAGATCGACCATTTCATCAATATCACTGGGTACCATGTGGCGGATATTGAAGCCCTCTCGAGACACGACTCGTTCGTGACTTCGAATTTTCCAAGCCAACTGGTTCTTGCCCACGTCGTAGGCGAAGACCTTGGCCGCGCCTCTTTGTAAAACACAGTCTGTGAACCCGCCGGTTGAGGCTCCAGCATCCAAAACTACCTTGCCCTTCACATCGACTTCAAATTCATCGAGTGCTTTCTCAATTTTCAACCCGCCCCGACTCACAAATTTGGGTCGGTTCTTGATCACGATCTCAGCATCGTCGGCCACCTTCTGCCCAGGCTTCAACAATCCATCGATGCCCTCAACACGCACTTCTCCTGCGAGAATCAGCCGTTTCGCCATTTCTCTGGAGTCACACATGCCACGCCGGTGCAGCGCCTGATCGAGTCGTTCTTTTCCCATCAAATCGTAAATCAGCGTAACCAGGTTCATGGATCAGCCGTCTATCATCAGTGAACGTGCGAATCGGTCTTTTTCAACACTTCAAAGCTATCGGCAATGCCCTGTCCCACCAGAGTCCTGATTCGCTTAACGACAATCGCCGTTCTGTCACTATTTGGAGGCCTACTTATCTCATGGCTTCTCGAAAAAGATCAATTGGAACCCCTTACTGCCTCAGCCGTCAGTCCAGCCATTGCTGCCGCCGCCGAAATAGTAAGTGAGGAGTTCGAAGCGAACTGGAAGCTGAATGCCATTGATCCCACCCCGTATGCGGACAAATACACACTGGCCCGCAGACTCTCCCTCAGTCTAACAGGGGCCCCGCCCTCCCTCGAGGAGCTGAAACGACTCGACGAGCTACCTACTGAAGATGATCCGACTCAGGCTTGGCTGGATCACCTCTTCAAAGACCGGCGTTATGCCGACTACTTCGCTGAACGACTTACTCGTGCCTTCGTAGGAGTCGAACCGGGACCCTTTCTTATCTACAGAAGGCGCCGCCTCGTGAACTGGCTTGCGGATGAGATCGAGGCAAACCGCCCCTACGACGAACTGGCCCGCAGCCTGATCGCATCGAAAGGCGTCTGGACGACTCATCCCGAAGCAAATTTCATCACCGTCTCATCTAAACAGAACGGCGACGATAAAGGACCTGACGAAATCAAACTGGCGGCCCGCACATCCAGAGCCTTTCTCGGCATCAGCCTGGACTGCATGCAGTGCCATGATGACAAATTCGGAGACCGTTGGAAACAGGAAGATTTTCACCAACTCGCGGCTTTCTTCGCCCAGTCAGAAATCTCGCTCACCGGCGTTCGCGACGATCCATCGATCAATTACCGGATGCAATATCGGGGGGAGCCCGAAGACACTACGGTGGAAGCAAGCGCGCCCTTTAGCGAGGAATTACTGAGCAACTCCGGAAGTCATCGGGAGCGTCTCGCAGGGTGGATCACACATCCTGGTAATCGCCCCTTTTCCAGAGCCATCACCAATCGTGTCTGGGCACTCATGCTCGGGCGCCCTCTCATCGAACCTGTTGATGACATTCCAATAAACGGGCCGTTCCCACCCGGCCTCGAGTCACTCGCAGATGCATTTACACAATCCGGTTTCGACCTGCAGTTTTTGATTCGCACAATCGCGGCGAGTGAGCCCTTTCAACTCGCCAGCAGCACTGACGATCTAACCCACCCCGTCACGGAGAAGCAGGAAAATTACTGGGCTGCCTTTCCTGTCACGCCATTGAGGCCCGAACAAGTAGCCGGAGCTATCGTGCAATCAGGGAGACTCCATATGCTGGGAGCTGACACTCACATATTTCAGAAGCTTCAAAAATTCGGAGAGACCAAGAAATTCGTCGAACGGTTTGGCGACCCCGGCGAAAGCGAATTGATCGAATCGGCAGGAACCATCCCTCAACGGCTGCTGATGATGAACGGTGAACTGGTCAAGCAACGGACTGAGCCCAATGCCGCGATGAACAGCGCGACCCGGCTCGCCCGACAGTCCCCCTCGGACATCAGCGCCATCGACACTGCTTTTCTGTGCACCCTGACACGTATTCCAAGCGCCGGCGAAGCAAGCCACTTCGCCAAAGTATTGGCCGGCACCGAGGGCAAAGTCAGAGACCGTGCCATGGAGGACATTTTCTGGGCACTGATCAACTCCACCGAATTCTCATGGAATCGCTAAAATACATCAGCGACGGCTCTCACGAAACTTGCGGCGGTTCCTCTCATATTTCGAGACGCACCCTTTTCAAAGGAGCGGGATTGAGCTGGCTCACATCGCTTTCCCAACAGCTTGCGATCGCAGAAAACAATGCGATCAGCCGGCCAAAATCGGTCATCGTAATCTGGCTTCAAGGAGGCGCGAGCCAATTGGAGACTTTCGATCCACATCCCGGCTCCCCCATCTCCTTTGGAGGGAAATCGATCAACACAGCGGTCAAAGGCATTCAGTTTGCCGAGGGCTTGCCGCAAACGGCAGAATTGATGAATGAATTCTCAGTCATCCGCTCAGTAGTGAGTGACGAAGGTGACCACGCCCGAGCCACCCACCAGATCAAGACTGGATATCGGCCCTTTCCAGGCCTGATTCACCCGTCGATAGGAGCAATCGTGTGCCACGAAACGGCCCCAATCAATGGGGCACCGGCTTTGATCGACATTCCCACTCATGTCTCAATACTTCCCAGAAAGTTCCCCGGGCGTGGCGGCTATCTTGGCGCGGAGTTTGACGCCTTCAAAGTGGGTGATCCCACTCGTCCTGTTCCTGATTTAAAATCCCTGGTCTCACCGGTGCGTCAGGCCTCACGACTAAGCTCTCTCGAGGTGCTTGAAACATCCTTTGCCGCAACGCGTCTTCCCGGTTTGGAGTCGGAACGCACTCTCCATCGAAGTCTGATGGATCGGGCACGACAAATGATGAACTCAGATCAACTTTCCGCATTCGACGTCAATCAGGCACCTCAGGCCGAAATTGACAGCTATGGGAACAGTCCCTTTGGCCGGGGCTGCCTCGCCGCACTGCGACTCATCGATTGTGGCGTTCGCTGCGTCGAAGTGACTCTGAACGGCTGGGATACTCACATCAACAATCTCGATGGGCAGTCCACTCAAGCCGCTTTGCTCGATCCCGCTCTCGCCGCTCTCATACATGGGCTCAAGGCGAGAGATCTCTACAACGATACTGTTTTTCTCGTCGGTACCGAGTTCGGCCGCACCCCGAAGATCAACCTCACTGAGGGTCGGGACCACTGGCCACACGGCTTCAGTGTATTGCTTGGAGGAGGAGGCCTCCGGGGAGGTCTTGCTATCGGCGCTACCGATCCAACGGGTGAAAGCGAAACCCCTGATAATCCAGTCAAAGTGGCAGATATCCACGCCACTGTTTTGCAGACTCTTGGAATCGACCCAACATATGAAATGACGACTCCTATCGGCAGACCACTTGCCATCAGCGATGGCAGAGTGATTAAGGAGCTACTCTAAAAGTGAATGCTCCTTCATCGCATCCAGTAAACTCGGCAGGAGAGCGCTCAGCCACTACTTCGCCTTTCTACCGCTGATCGGATCACCCATCTGCGAACGCCACTCGGTGTGAAGCTCCTCCATCGCCTGGACCCGCTCCGGATTCTTTGAAGCCAGATTCTCGGTCTCACCTGGATCGTTGCCCAGGTCGTAGAGTTGCATGCCACTGGCAATGGGCACGATGCGAAACTCATCTTTAACCAGACCATTGGCATCCAACTGATAGGCGTGGTAGTCGCGACCTTCTTTTCGGTAGACCAGCTTCCAGTCTCCGTCCCGCGCCACCCAATTCACCATATTGGGACCTGAATCCCAGAACATCGGCTCAGAATGCAGTTCCTCGACATCACCCTTGATAAGGGGAAGGAGACTTTTGCCGTCGAGCGGCTTCTTAGGAGCGATTCCTGTGATCTCTGAAAGGCTCGCGTAAAGGTCGCGGTGGGTCACCGTCGCATCGATGGACTTACCTTTTTCAAACCTTCCAGGCCAGGACATCACCATCGGCACTTTGATACCTCCGTCCATCAGACAGTATTTGAAGGCATTGTTCGGTCCATTATTGGCATAGGACTGATCCGAGCCTCCATTGTCGACCGAGAAGAAAATGAGAGTATCCTTCGTCAGCCCCTTCTCCTCCAGCTTGTCCAGGATGTCACCGATCATCATGTCCATCAGCTCAAGATGGGCGAGGTAGATCTTGCGTCCATACGGATCAGGAATCTCCAGGTGACAGGTCTGCCCATACCACTCCTTGAAATTCGGTTGAACCACAGGATCCCACAGCGGGAACTCCCAAACGGCGGCGTTGCGATCAAAGGAACGATCCGGGATACCGTATTTTTCACGCAACTGCTCCGGGGCCACGATCAGCGGGGTGTGAACCGCATTGAACTCCAGTTGCAGGTAGAAGGGTTGGTCGCTTTCCTGACCGATAAATTTCACGGACTCGTTGCCAAAGACTTCGGTCGTAGTGGTGTCCTCATACGATTCCTTCGTTTTACTGTCCCGAGTCAGAGGTCCTAAAGGAGCCGAACCCGCCCTCGACGCACTTCCTTTCTGCTTTCGATCGTAGGCGGCTACGTCCTTCTCGCTGATCAACTCGAAGTTCCAGGAGTGATGTTCAAACCCAAGATACTGATCGAAGCCATGCTTCATGGGATCCTCCTTTGGCCCACCATTAAGGTGAGTCTTGCCGACCTTCATGGTGCGGTAACCTGCCTCACGCATCATTTCGGCAATCGTGTTCTCGTCGCTCGGCAACCCTCCCTGGCCGTAGTGATAGGCGCCCCATCGTTCCTGATAACGTCCCGTGGAAAGTGCGAGTCTGGAATTACTGCAGACCGGTGAGGAGGCGTAGGCATTTTTGAAGATCACGCCAGACGCGGCCAACTTGTCGATGTTGGGTGTCGTCACTCCGTCTGCCACGACGTCTTGGAATCCGACATCAGCATAGCCCAGATCATCCGCCACGATGACGATGACATTCGGTCGATCCGACTGAGCGAATAAGAATCCGCTTCCGCCCAGAAACGCGGCCAGTATAACAATTACTTTCTTCATGCGATTAATCAGTATGCCGATGTGCGATCAGAATCACTTCTTCTTTTTCTTCTTCGAATAGGAGATAGCTGGCCGAGCGACTTTCTCATCTGGGCCACGCATCACATAAGGCTCCCACCTGACGCGAGCAGCCTCCCAATCCTCGAGAGTCCGAGTCGGATACCAGGCCGGCCATCCAGCTGCATGAAAGTCATAGTTTTCTCCATTGGCTACGACCCATTCGTCAACTGTGGTGAAACCTTCTGGCAGCTTGTCGGGAAAAACACCCGCAGCGCGAAATTCCTCAGAAACGCCTTTGTCGAGAATAACCTCGGTGCGCCACTGTTCGAGCGCGGCGAGCAACTCCGCTTTCACTTCGGCGTAGGCGGCATCGTCTGCCACATTGTTCACTTCAAAAGGATCCTTGTTCAGGTCGAAGAGCTCGACCTCCGGCTTATGCGGTGCAAAGAACAAAGCCTGCTCCGGTGTGAGCTCGCCTTTAATGCTCATGATATTCATCTCGGCCAGCATGGGATAAGCCCCTTCCTTGTAGCGATTGTACTGCAGGTAGGGTCGCTCAGGCATCAAGTTAAGAATAAGCTTGTGATCCTTCGAACGAATCGCGCGCATCGAATCGTGGGTCTCATCCATCTTGTCGCGAGCGGCGAAGACGTATTTGCGATTCTTCACTTCTTCACCGAGCAGATTCTTTCCGTGCAAAGGCACAGGAGCCTCAATGCCAGCTGCCTCTAGAATCGTGGCGCAGATGTCGATCGACATGACGAGACTCTCGCTCACCTGACCCGGATCGACTTTACCCGGCCAACGCATGATCATCGGAATACGAGTGCCACCGTCATAGAGGAACTGCTTCCCGCGAATGTGACAGCCGCCGTGATCACCAATGAAAAAGACGATCGTATTGTCCTTCAATCCCTCATCATCTAGACGCTTCAGAATAGCACCCACTTCACGGTCAACGAGTTGCATCTGTTCCAGACCATTGGCCCAGTCGCGACGACAAAACTCGTTGTCCACATAGTAGGGTGGCAATTCGACATCATCGACAGAGATGGGACGCTCGGGATCACGATTCCAGGAACGATGGGTTCCGCCAAAGGTGATGCGAGCAAAGAAAGGCTGTCCGTCCTTGCGACCTGCCCAATCCACGCCCTCAAAGAGCTCATTCTTGGCTGTTGGGATAAAGTTGCAGTCCGTCTTGTTACTCATCAGCGCGGTGTAGTATCCAGCCTCCTTGAACAGGTGCGGCACTGGCCTAATTCCATACGGCAGTGGCTGCTTATCGTATTCGCGATGCTGATTGGCTCCCACGTAGTTCTGATGGAACCCTACCATCATGGCCGAACGCGAGGTCGAACAAACCGGCGATGTGGTGAAAGCCCACTCGTAGCGAATGCCCTCATCAGCCAATTGATCAACATGAGGCGTTTGTAGACCTTTGGTGCCGTAGCAGGACAAATCAGGCGACCAGTCTTCAATGGTGATCCAGAGGATGTTGGGCCGGTCATCAGCAACGGCGGGGGCCATACTGAATCCAAAGGTCATCAGGAGGGTAAGGACGTGCTTCATAGGTAACATTGTCAGTTTTAGGAAAAATTTACTTCAGTCTGGTCCAGTCAGGATGAACGGGGCGATCGGTAGATTCGCGCCCAACCGTTTCATCCTTGGGAGCCGGGGGTGCGGAGTCGAGCAACTTCTGTAGCGCAGCGTGAACAGAAAGCACTGACTCGTTGTCGATTCTGCCCGACAAATTGCTCCTCTCGTCGAGATCCTCGGCCGGCTGCACAAAACGACCATCGCGGTAGAGCTTGAACTCCGCAGTCCGCGCCCACTGCCCCGGTTGCTTGTTCCAGTAGGGCTGGTAATGGCACAGGACCCAGTCGCGCGTATTGCCCTTTTCGCCTCGAAGCTGTGGCAGGAAACTGCGTCCGTCGATGGGATCATCATCACCGAGTTCAATGCCGCCTGCTTCGGCAAGAGTGGGATAAAGATCCGTAAAGTCGACCAGGTCATCGAGCACCATCCCCTTGGGAGTTTTGCCTTTCTGATAGGCCACCATGGGCACGTGGGTTCCCATGTCTTTCATCGCACCCTTACCTCCCTTAACTTGCTGTCCATTCCAGCCGGAAGTGATGCTTGTGTGGGTGCCATTGTCTGCTGTGAAAATGATGAGAGTGTCCTCGGCGATGCCGAGGTCCTCCGTCTTCTTCACGATACGTCCGACGATCTTATCCATGTAATTGACCATGGCCTGGAAGTGCTGCTTACCCTCGCCCTTGAGGGCCTTGTTCGCCGACTGAGTCCGTGGCGCGTCACCAATCGTGTCCGGTGTGGCCACAAATGGGTCATGCACCAAAACCATCGGGTAGTAGGCGAAAAATGGCTCGGCCTGATTCTCCTCCATGAAGTCACAGAGAAAGTCGCAAAAGAGATCCGGCCCGTATTTGCCGGCGTTTTCTTCCGACGTGATAAACTCACCGTTCTTCTCGATTGCCGGACTCCAGAATCGCTCGCCGCCGGCCCTCTTTTGCTTGGTAACCTGCCAGAGGCAATACTCATCAAACCCCGCCTTGTGCGGACGCGTGTTGTCGTCGTGACCGGGCAACGAATTATAGAGACCATTCAACTCCACTTCCCGGCAATCGCCGTTTTGTAGGCAGCGTCCTGCATCAGATTGCCGAAGGTCTTCTCCTCAGGATTGAGGTAACCAAAGTGAGTGTAGTTCCGAAAATTGTATTTCCCGGTCATGATCATGACCCGGGACGGCGTACAGATCGGAGTTGAGTAGCAATGCTTGAACCGGACGCCCTTTTCTGCCAGCGCATCAATGTGCGGTGTCTCGTAGTCCTCCGCGCCGTAGCAGCCAAACGCTTCCCAGCTCACGTCATCCGCCATGATGAGAATAACATTGGTTTTCTCCTGAGCGTCCAAGGCTAACGGGAGAAGAAAGATCATGCAGCAAAGCGCGGCTTGAAGGTGTATTGAAAGGTTCATAAATTAGTAACAGGGTTAGGTCGTAGACAGAACAGGGTAAAATGATGGACCTCCTACTTTTTCCCAATCAGCTGGGGAATGTAAGCCCCTGTCTCTTCAAGATATTGCATCAGTTGCCTATCCAGCGCCTTAGCTTTTTCTGGCATGGACGCGGCGAGGTTTTTATTCTCGTAGGGGTCATTTACCACATCGTAGAGCAGCACATCACCGTGATGATAATTGTGCACCAACTTGTAGTCCCCCACTCGAATCGCACTTCCGGGATAGCTCCCCTCCCCCTGGTAGTGAGGGAAATGCCAATAAAAGGTGTCGCGTTCCAGGGAATCACTCGATCCATCGACTAGCGAGGCGAGGCTCACACCATCGACGTGTTGCTTGGGCTTGAGACTAAGTCCGGCCATCTCCAACAGGGTCGGATAAAAATCCATGCTCGTTACTGGAACTGATGAACGGGCCCCTGCCTGAGAATGCCCTGGCCAATGAATCAGCAAAGGAGTCCGAAGGCCGCCCTCGAAGAGAAAGGTTTTGCCGGCTCTGAGCGGCATCAAGGAAGTTGAATTGGGCTTATTCATCGTCGCTCGACCTCCATTGTCGCCGGTGAGAATAACGATGGTGTTCTCATACTGACCCGACTCCTTGATCGCATCGACGAGGCGACCGATGTTTTCATCCAGCGTCGCCAACTCGCCCGCGTATTCGGGATCGTCCTGACGCAAGCGATGAGGCTGATGAGAGTATTCATCCAAGGCGGAGACTTCATCCGGCTCAGGAAGAGACTTTTTCTTTTCCTCAAACTTCTCTCTCAACTCGGTCTTCGAGCCGATCGGGTAGTGCATTGCAAAATGACAAAGATGCAGGTAGAACGGCTCATCTCGATCCGCGCTGACAAAGTCGATCGCGGCATCGGTCAGTAGATCGGTGTAATTGTCGCCCTTCTTAGCCTCCGGAAAATAACCCCCTCCGCGAAATGGGAAGAACATCTCGCAGCGGCTCTCTTCGATGATCGCCTTCTGCGAATCGTAGCCATGCTTGATCGGACCACCCGTCTCCTTCAGTTTTCCCATGTGCCACTTACCATAGAACGCCGTCTCATAGCCCGCTTCCTGAAACGCCTCCCCCAAGGTGATCTCCTCATCCCGGATTCCCGCTGATTGTGGCGTCGGGCAATAAACCTGCGGCTTCTCCCCTTTTCTGGTAAACGCTCTATCCGTGCCTGAGAGCCACTGAGTGATTCCATGGCGCGCCGGGTTTTTGCCGGTGAGAATGCTCGCCCGAGTCGGCGAGCACATCGGACTCGGCGTGTAGCAATAGTCAAAACGCATCCACTCCTCAGACAATTCGTCCATCCGAGGCGTTTCGTAAAAGGTGCTGCCGTTGTAGCCCACATCATACCAACCGAAGTCATCGATCAGAATGAAAACTACGTTGGGCTTATCAGCCGCGGAAGAAATGGAGACCAGCAGCAGCGAAATCGCTGCCGCTATCATGGCAAGGGGTTTCATACAGGACGGTCTTTATCAGCCGGCGAACAATTCGTCGATCACTCCTGTTGATTCTCCGAAAGAATCGACATTCACGCCACTTCGCTGAAGCTGTGAAAACCACAGATTGGCCCCCCGTGTAGTGGCGCCCCTAGTTGAATCTGGATCCACCAGCGTCCAGTTGGGAAGCAACGAACGAGCAAACGCCCGCAGAGCGGGTTCGTGCTGCATCAACAGGCGCATGAAATCGCCTTCGTTGAGCGGTGTTCGGGAATGTTCAGAACGCTCCATACACCCGCTTGTTCTACCATAGTGCGCCACCTGCCGATATTTTTATGGCGCAATTTCGGCAAGCGCAGTCCGACACCTCCCCTATGACGCAAAACGAGCGCCACCGAGCCCCATTCGGGAGGCTCAGTTACGCTCGCAAAATTGCCTCTACTCCCTGCAGGAAGCAGACTGGATCAGTCCAGAGACTTGATCTTCACGTTTCGGAAAGAAACCACATTGCCATGATCCTGAAGACAGATGTGCCCTTTGGTGGGTTTGCCAAAATTGGGGAACGCTGAGAACTTGCTCGCCGCGACCTTTTCGTCCCACTCCTTGCTACCTTTGACATACTCAAAATACTTAGTGCCGTTCATGTAGTGCTCGCACTTCTCAGGAGTGATGACGAGACGAAACGTATTCCACTCACCAGCCGGCTTGGAAGTGTCCACATCAGTCTGGTAGAGCTGATACAGCCATCCCGCTTTCTGAGGGTCGTGGCCGCCCACGTGATCCTGAATCTGGACCTCAGCACCCGTCTGCCATGGCTTGGCTTCTTCCTCAGTGACGTGAAACATGAGACCACTGTTTCCAGCCGGAGCGATCTTGTAGTCCAAACTAATTTCGAAAGCGCCGTACTGCTCCTTCGTGATGATATCACCGCCACCCTTGCCTGTGAGAGTGAAAGCATCGCCGTCGATCTCCCACTGCTCCTTGACGCCTTCACCCTGGTAGTTACGCCACGAGGAAAGATCCTTCCCATCGAAGAGGAGTGCCCAGCCATCCTCTTTCTCCGCATCGGTGAGGGTGTTGTTTGCGGGCACCACTGAAGGGTCTGCCGCGTCCTCCGGTGCGGAAGCAGGCTGCTCAGAGCAGCCCACCGTCATTAACACCAGAAATGCGCTAAATAATTGAATCGAAGATTTCATGACCTCGATGTATCACTGCTACTCCTTTTGATCAACTCCATGAAAACGCCTTTCTTGCTCCTATTTTCCACGCTCCTGACCACGATTTGCTTTGGAGCCGAAAAGTCTCACATCGTTTTTGTCATGGCCGATGATCAGGGATGGGGCCAAACCAGCTATAACGGGCACCCGCATCTCAAGACGCCCAATCTCGACGCCATGGCCGCCAACGGCTTGCGCTTCGACAGATTCTACGCCGGAGCCTCCAACTGCTCACCCAGTCGGGCCACGGTCCTCACAGGACGAACCAACGACCGCACCGGCGTCGAAACCCACGGTTTCCCTATCCGGCTCCAGGAAAAGACCATCGCCCAGGCTCTCAGCGACGCCGGCTATGCGACGGGACATTTCGGCAAATGGCATCTCAATGGACTCCGCGGCCCGGGAGTCCCCGTCCTCGCAGATGACACCCATCACCCCGGAGCCCTGGGATTCGATCACTGGCTCACCGTGACCAACTTTTTCGACATGAATCCCCTGCTCGGCAACCTCGGTGAGTTTGAAGAGCATCAAGGCGACTCCTCCGAGATCGTCGTCGGGGAAGCGCTCAAATTCATTAAGAAGAACGCCAAAAATCAGCCCACCTTCACAGTGATCTGGTATGGCACTCCTCATGATCCCATGGTCGCTTCTGATGAAGACCGGGCCCCCTTTGCCGACCTCCCAGAGCAGCATCAGCATCAGTATGGGGAAATCACAGCAATGGACCGCAGCATCGGAGCCCTCCGCAAGGGGCTCCGCGATATGGGCATCGCCGACAACACCCTCGTCTGGTACACAAGTGACAACGGAGGTCTCGATAAATTTGGTCCCGAAACCATGGGGGGCTTGCGCGGAGCCAAGAACACCATGTATGAGGGTGGATTGCGGGTCCCCGGAATCATCGAATGGCCCGGTCACATCACCGAAGGCCGGATCACCGATATTCCCGCCGGCACCGTCGATATGTTCCCCACTATCGCCGAAATCGCCGGACTTCCCGATGATTGCCGACTGCAACCGCAGGACGGCATGAGTCTCGTTCCTGTCATCGACGGCAAGAAGAAAGAGCGCGGCAGTTACCTGCCATTCCGCCATACCGAGCGAGGCGTGCTCACGGGAGACCGATACAAACTCATCAGCCAGAAAGGCCAATACGAACTCTATGATCTGCTGAAAGACAGGAATGAGGAATCCAACCTCATCGACTCCAAGCCGGAAGTCGCCAAAGAGCTCATCAAACAATATACGGCATGGGCTGAGACCGTCGACGCCTCCGTCGCCGGCAAAGACTACCCCGAAGGCGAAGTCGATGCCAACCAACCCGGTCGACGGTTCTGGTATGAAGACGAGCGCTATCGTCAATACTTTGATCAGTTCAAAGGCCGTCCAGAATACGAGAAATACGACAAGATTCTGAGGGGTGAATCGGATGGTTCAACCGGGCAGTAGAAGAGAAGCTGAAATCGCCGGCTCAGCGCTCGGCCAATGGCCCCAACATCCTGTAACACGACACTCCCTGCGCCACCTATCCCTTTCACCAGGCATCGTCGGCCCCTTCAAAATCGACGGAAAATCCAGACACTACACCGCCAAGCGTTTTGGTCCATCTTTGACGCAGGCCAATAGAATTTACGATGATCGACAACAAGCGAAGAACAGGCCTGATCGGCTACATGCAAGGGAAAGCATCAGGCAAGAATGTCCTTCTGCTGTTTGTCTTAACGATGGCAGTTTACCTGCTGATGCTCTTGGTCACCATTCCTCGCGTTCAAGGCTACGCACCAGATACAGCGCTGTTTGATTTGTCGCCTGCGGGTTACACCCATTCACAAGCGAATGCCCTACTCCAATCCCTCGACCATGCGGGTAGAGATGCCTATCTATTCCCCCAACTCGCACTCGACTTTGTTTATCCCGGCTTATTTGCGATCTGCTTTTCGCTGATGTTGATCTGGGTCTACTCCAAACGAGTTCAGCCCCAATCAAAATGGTGGTACTTAGCCATGCTCCCGGCACTCGGTGGGATCTTCGACTATGTCGAAAACATATTAATTATTCGAATGATCATGACCTTTCCCGATGTAGCCGAAGGATTGGTTTCTGCAGCCAGCGGGTTCACTATATTGAAGAGCGCTTTTTCAACCGCATCATTTCTGTTACTGGGGCTCGGGTTTGCCTTATTGTTGAAGAATCATTCAGTGGAAAGTCCCCGAGAGGAAACTTAATCGAGGATCAAAGGCAGAGGAGGCAACAGGTGCCTCCAGTGAAGGCAGAGGCGCTTCAACCACAATGCCGATCGGCTACACCAACCGGCGAACCTTCATCATCAGGCGGCCAATTCTAAATTTTAACGACCCAAAGGGAACCCATTAATGGGCTCGGATACCTCTACACGGATAGCAAGGCAGAACAAAACGATGACACTAGGCTCGATTGACGGTGTTGATTCGCTTCGCTCGCAAGCGATCTTCTCCGCTCGGGCATAGCTAAAAAATTAGACTACGCAACAAGATTTACCACTCATGAGATCGAAGCAAAAGGATCAAATCACCGTGCTGCTCAAAGGCATTGAAACGGGGGACCCAGAGGCCGTCGCGGTCGTCAACGAGAGCAAATACATTCAGCACAATCCTCTGACTCGCGAGGGCAACGTCGGCTTGGCTGAACTCTTTAAACGGCTGTCTAAAACCTCTCCACGCGTTGAGATCATGCGAGTTTTTGAAGATGGCGACTACGTCTTTGCTCATACCGACTACGATTTCAACGTGATCGAAGTCGGCTTTGAGGTCTTTCGATTTGAAGATGGGATGGTCGTCGAACACTGGGACAACCTCCAATCCAAACCAGACAGTCCAAATCCTTCCGGGCACACCATGCTGGATGGGCCCACGAGAGCAAAGGACCTCGACAAGACGGAGGAAAACCGGGAATTCATCGGATCCTTCGTGGACGAAGTCCTTGTGAATGGCCGACTGAGCCGATTAGACCATTACATCGATTCAGAAGACTATGTTGAGCACAACCCGCACATGAATGATGGCTTACCCTCCCTGCGTGAGGCGCTCTCCCGCAATGAGAAGACAAGGCAGTATGACCAGATTCATCGCCTGCTTGCTGAAGGAAGCTATGTGCTTTGTGTTAGCGAGGGACACCTCGATAACAACCATGTCTCGTTTTATGATCTATTCCGCATCGATGATGGGAAAATTGTCGAGCACTGGGATACCGTTGATGCAGTCCCTCCGCGTAGCGAATGGGTAAACAACAACGGGAAGTTTTAGAACTGAACATAAGAAGCTGGAATCCGCATCAGGCATGCTAACCAGCAGACAAGCGGCATCAACTCCGACAGGCCAACAAGACGGCGGTGCGAAGCGGGCGCCCCCCCTGAATTCGCTTCGCTCTGGAGCGTTAGATCCAGCCCTCTCGCACCAATCGCAATGAATCATCGATCGATACGAATTGAGACGGCTCTTCTGTTTGCCTCCCTGCTACTATCCCTCATATACCATTTCGCGGCCCTCAAACAGCTCCTTCAGCTCATGCCTACTGACGGTCATTCACTCGGGAGACAGTTCGACCGGCAGTTTCTCGCTCCGAGCCTCGGATTTTTTTCATATCTTGGTATGTGGATACTGGGTGCTGCCGGAATGGTTCTCGCAGTAATCTCACTGTTCAAGAGGAGAGCATTTCCGATAGGCGCACTTCTCCTGGCCATTGCTATATTACTTTCCAACATTGGCTACCACGTGCTTCAAGATCGGATTTTCCAGGTGGCTGCCGAGTTGCAATCGCCAGACATCTAGCAAGGCGTGGTCCTAATGCCTGGTCCAATCGAGTTGATTTGAGGCTTGAAGCGAAAATGCCTATTGGCGGCCTCAGGGCGTGATCGATCTGCTGCGATTGAACCGACGTATATTGTTCAAAGCTCCGAACAGTTCTCTCAATTTGTAATTCTCTACTCACGTCTAGCTTGGCGTGATGGACTGGGACTCCGGCTATCACTCCTCAGATTTAGCATCATCATGGCTACTTTTTGGTGGGGCAGGCGTATTAGACACCGAGAGGAGACGTCCCCGAACCGAGTTTACCCAAAGCGTCCTATGAAGCCATCCCGAGTCACAATCAATGATCTCATGCAGTCCGGCTATTCCTACATTCTGACAGAGCCTGCCGGGAAACACTTTCATCCTGACTTCCGCCCTGAACTGACCCCCAAAGCGATGCTCGAACTGGGCGTATTCGGGGGCAAATACCTCACCGACTGCACCGAGGAATTTCCGGAAGACTGGTTCAAGGGCGCACGATTGAGCCCCGCTCGACATGACCCTGACCTGAACCTTTTTGGCATCAGCGCGTCTCAACCACTCTCAGTCTGGCAGGAAAAAGGGTGGCTCTACGAAGAAGATCCACGCGGCTGGTTTCAGTGGTATTGCCGGTATTTTCAGGGGCGCCGCTGCCCGGACGATGAAAGACAAATCAAACGTTGGAGATCGATGCGACGTCATATCGCTCAAGTCGAACGCAATTGTAGCCACGGGGACTGCAGCTGTCGTCGAAAACAGCGGCAGGCCCTGCTTCACTGGGCCTATGACTCCCGAAAAATCTAAGGGGCCCACTTCCCTTGAGCCCGGGTTCCATTCGAACCCCGGGACTCCGACGAATTCCCTCTTGATCACTGGCGAAAGACATGAGTCTTTCGGAAAGACTCTTTCGCCGCTATGCCCACGTCCCTCACCCTTCCCAAATGGTATGACCTGCACACTCACTTCCGACAGGGAGCAAACGTGAGTGACTACATTGCGGATCATCTCGCCATGGGCTGCGCCGGTGCTCTGGCCATGCCTAATACCCAGCCGCCGGTTTCAAGAGTCTCCGGACCGAAGACCGACAACGCCTGGTCCATCGAAAGCTATCGCAAGGATCTACTCGACTCTGGGGCCGATGCTTTTGATCAACTCATCACACCTCTGTATCTCACCAGTGACACGACGCCGGCCATGATCGAGGAGGGAGCATCAAACCGTCTACTCCGGGCGGCAAAGTATTACCCTCCGCACGGTACCACCAATTCTGAACATGGCATTCCCATGGACGACTGGATTGGAGGCGACGTGTTCAAGGCTATGGAAGAGACCGGTGCGGTCCTTTGTATCCATGGCGAGCAACACGCTCTGACAGGAGCTCAATACTTTGATGAAAACCAAACAGCTGAATCTGATTTTTACGCGAATCGATTACCCAGAATAATCGACGAACACCCCCGCCTTCGCATCGTTTGTGAACACATCACGACAGCCGAGGCCGCCGATTTCGTCTCCAGAGCACCCGACCACGTCGGCGCCACCATCACCCCTCAGCATCTTCTCTACACCGTCGGCCACTTGATCCAGGGGCTGAAATATCATCTATACTGCCTGCCTGTCGTGAAGTTCGAAAGAGACCGAAAAGCGCTTCGATCGGCCGTGACGAAGGCCGGACAAACCAAGTTTTTTGCGGGCACTGACAGCGCGCCACACACCACTAAGGCCACCGATTGCGGCTGTGCTGCGGGCTGCTACACCGGAGGCTGCGCCCCACAACTTTATGCCATGGCCTTCGAAGAAGCGGGTGCTGATCTGTCCACCGATTCCGGAGTAGACGCATTCCGACGCTTCCTCTGCACCAACGGCCCGGCATTCTACGGATTTGAGCCCTCGGTTGAGACATTCTCACTGACCAAAGAGCCGTCCACGACTTCCATACTTCAAACGGACGAAGGACCCGTCGTCCCCCTCCCCTCCGGAATGGATCTGGAACTGACCTGGACGCTCGGCAACTAGCCAGCGTGACCTCGTGCGGGCACTCCATTGCGAAATGCCTGCAATTTTGTATCGCCTCCAGCGGTGCCGGCTATGCTAACATCGGCACTGTGAATCCACCTCTGCCACTGCTTTCTCTCCTTTGCCTGCTGACTTTCTCAAGCACTCTATCCGCGCAGGAGTCGGGGCCCGCTTCATTCTACAACGTCACTGACATCGTTCAGAATTGGTCCCCTCAGCAGCACCTCTGGGTCAAAGGGAACCTGAACGTTAGCGCTTCAAAGCTCAGTCAACTCGAGGACTGGCTTGATCAGCATGGGCCCAACTGGACTGTCGTCCTGATGCAAACCGCCGCCGGTCAGAAATACGACGGCAAAACCGGAATGAGCGCCGTCGAGTTCGCTCTAGGTACAGGTCTATCAAATCAGACGGGGTTCGGCGACCTGTCCGACCCACGATCTGGACAGCCCAACGGAGCCGTGTTTATCCTCTTCCTGAAAGAGCGTAAATTCTCCTACTTCGGGGCAGAGGCATTTGATTCCCGCAGCCTGGGTGAACGCTACTGGGTAGGACGCCTCGATAAGCCTGCCATCAGTGCGATGCGAAGCGGAGGTAGAATCCTTGATGCGGCTAAGAATACGGTATCCAGTATCGAGACGGCATTGACCCGGAAAATTCAGGAAGAGTCCGAGCGAAAACGGCTCACCGAAATCAAGAAGCAACAGGCCATCGATGAGGCCAAGCTATACCCCTCCCAACTACGGTCACTCATCCAGGAAGCCAGCGGCCGGGCCACGGAACTCAGAAAGAAGCACGACGGATTGATCGGGCCCATCGTGCGGCCCGACATCGTTGCCTGGACCGCTGAGTCCGAAACCATCGAACGCCTCGCCCATCAAAGTGACTACAACAACGCGAGGCAACATTTCACCGACACTCAGAACGCGATCTCATCCTTTCATGGCGGCTTGGATCAATGGGAGCGCAGCGCAGATCGCTTTGCCTGGATCAGCGATCAAATTCAGTCTCATCCCGCCCCC
>CAXBHX010000042.1:0-51560 GCA_963975655.1 uncultured Verrucomicrobiales bacterium | reverse complement strand
CGTCTGGCCGTGTCAGGATATCTCCTGCTTCAGGAGCGGATTGAGGAGGGGCTCGCCTGGCATGAATCCATTGAGGGCGATCAACTGGCTGAGCGCTTACAGTATGACTATTTAACTGCCTATGCTGCTTTCTATCGAGAGAAGGTAGGGCAGGCCAAGGGAATTGCAGCAGAGTACAGCGATTATCCGGTGGAGCGATGGCGCAAGTTGTTTGCCAGCGTTGCGTTGCAAGTGGAGGCCATAGAAGGAGAGGGAGTGCCCGAGTCCGACGAGGAAATGCGTGAGAATCAGTTGGAGAATCTGTCATCTGATGATCAGATTTTTGAGCTCACTGCAGTCGGACGAGAAGCCAAGCTGGTATATCGGAACCTCGAGTCGGTGACGGTAAATTATTACGAAATGGATCTCGAGTTTCTGTTTTCGAGTAAGCCGTTTGTTTCCGGGGACAGTGGACAGTTCAGTTATATTAAGCCAAACCTGTCCGAGACCAAGGTGCTGGACGGGAAGACTGATTCTATGGAGTTCCCTGTGCCGAAAGCATTCGCGAGTAAGAACGTTCTGGTGGAGGTGATTGCCGGAGGTAAGGCGGAGGCCGTCGCGATTTACTCCAATGCGCTCAAGGTTCAACTCTCTGAGAACTACGGTAGACTGGAGATACGTCACGAGGAGAGCGGTGAGCCTCTCTCCAAGACCTACGTGAAGGTTTACGCGCGAATGAAGGATGGCAGCGTGAAGTTTTTCAAAGACGGCTACACCGACCTTAGGGGGAAGTTTGACTATGTCAGTCTCAATACCAATGAGTTGGATAACGTGGATGAAATCAGCCTTCTCATCATGAGCGACGAGCACGGATCACTGGTTCGGTCTGCGGACCCGCCGCAGAGGTAGCTATTTTGTATGAGGGGGTGTCAGGGACATCCCCCGTATCTTCAACATCAGCGTAATTTTACTTTTCCTGGGTCAAGAAGCGGCGGAGTAAATCAGTCAGAGTGACGATGCCCCAGTGAAAACCTGCAATCGGAATCCGCTCATCGTCTCCGTGAAACATAGCGGCGAAATCGAGTTCCTCGGGAAGCCGTAACGGGTAGAATCCATAGCAATTTGCGCCGAGCCGCGCGTAGTTTCGACTGTCAGTGAATCCCGGGATGATGGCGGGGACGACGTGCGCGCCGGGATCAGCAGAGAGAAGAGTGGATTCAATCTCTCGATACAATGGTGTATCGGTTGAAAAAGAAACTCCGTTAGATTCCTGCATCACTTCGAACTCAAAATCGTTACCCAGCGCTGGAGTAACGATTTCCGTCAGTTCCTTGATCAGATCCGAGGCAGACTGGCCGGGTGCGAGTCGGCCATCGATGTCGACAGAAGCTTCTCCCGGAACGGTATTAATGGTTCGTCCTCCGAGCAGGCAAGTCGGGTTGGCCGTGTTTCTGAGGATGGCTTCGATGGAGGCTCGTTGAGAGGGATCAGTAATAGCCAGAGGAAGAAGTTTAGGGCCAATGGCAGGGTTGAGGAGAAGAGGGGCCAAAGTGCGGGCCACCCAGTTGACCGGCTCAGCAAAGCCTTTGATGAATTGGCCGGCTTCGTTACTGGGGTGCCAGGGCAGTCGAGTATGGCCGATAGCGTCTATGGCACGAGCGAGTTTGATAATGGCACTGTCCGCTGTTGGCAGCGAGCTGTGACCGGGTTTCCCTTTCACCCGCAGTCGGAGCCAGGCAACGCCTTTCTCAGCTACCTGGACCGGATAAAATCGTCTTCCCTTTTGGTGTATCGTGAAGCCTCCGACTTCATTGATGACGTATTCGGGATTGTCGCCAAGTAAATCCGGGCGTTCATCCACGAGCCATTGTGATCCGTGCCTGGTGCCCGCTTCTTCATCACAAACAGCGACAAAGATGATGTCCCGGTTGATATCCACGTTTTCGTGGCGCAACTGAGCGATCGCGGCCAGTCCCATGGCCGCGAAACCCTTCATATCGATGGCCCCGCGGCCCCAGATGTTGGCCCCATCATTGTGGCCGGAAAACGGAGGGTGTTTCCATCTCGAAGGATCGGCTGGAACGACGTCAAGGTGGCAGCTAAGAATGAGAGGTCGCCCGGTTCGGCTGCCTTCATTGGCCGCCCAGCGGGCGACAAGATTGGGGCGCTCAGGATGAGAACCCACCAGAGTAGGCTCAAGTCCCATCTCGCGGCATCGGGTTGCGACCAGTTCCATCGCTGGTCGCTCATTGCCGGGAGGATTCGACGTGTCGATTTGAATGAGCGACTGAAGGAGATCAGTCGCTGCGTTGAGCGCAGTCGCACTATGTTCGGTTGCGACCATGTTGGGGGGGGAGCCAGCGGTGGGCTCGTGCATTACTTGCGGGGACCGGTTGATCTGGGGCCACCCAAGTTCTCCCTCGAGAACATACTGTCGGGGTACTTGCCGAGTTTGATATTACTGAAATTTAGAGTGACGGAGCGGGATGAATCGGTGATCACCATTTTTGATAGAAAAGGGCGCCCATTGGCCTGATTGGCATACTCCATGACTGATGTGCGCAACAGGCTGCCTGTTTTGGTGTAGAACTCGGCCTTCTTTCCCAGGTTACCGCTTGTGGTGACCCAGTATTTGATCATGGCATAGGTGTCCGTCAGGGAATTTGACTTCATCGTATAGACGGTAGCTGGTTCGCCGTTCACTTCGCCACTCTCTTGCCCATCTACTTTATAGCCCTCTACGAAGCTCGTTGAGGCAATGTCACCGATGGCAGCATCTCCGGAGAGGCGCTGACGTTTTGAAACGGAAACCGGGCGGCTCAGCCCCGGCTTCCAGAACCACATGTTTCCCTTTGCTTCGGCGAGGTACTTCCGGCCTTTGGCATCTTCTGGCGAAAAGACTTCAGCGAAGACTTTGCCATCCTGTGAGATGGCTACGAATCGCGCGCTTTTGGTTCCACTGACTTCGACAGTCCACTGGACTCCTGTGCTGCCTGTCATGATGCCTCGCGCTTGCTCTGCCTGAAGCAGCGCTGCGTCCTGGGCGGTCCCGGTGACTGCGGTTGCGAAGAGCGAAAGAGTCGCGAGTAAGAGTGATCTCATGATGGCGTAAACTTTAAACATGGCCCAGCGATTGCACAATACTTTGCTTGGCGGCCCGCGCTGCCGGAGCAATGGCGGCGAGTGAAGTGAAAATCACCAGCACGACAAATGTGAGGCCAAGGTATTCGGGCAGGATTTTGATCTCCCAGACGATTTCACGGGCTGCGACAGGTGGCTCCCAAGTGGGCTGTATGGAACTTATCAGAAGAGAGAATCCTACCGTGCAAATCAGTCCGGTAGTGGCTCCTAGGATGCCGAGAAAAGCGCTTTCAATTCCAAAGAGTCGAACCACGCCCGGTCGCTTCAATCCCATTGCCCGAAGGGTGCCGATTTCGCTGGTCCGCTCGACGACGGCCATGCCGATTGTGTTCAGAACTGACATGATCACGATGGTGGCGATGATCACAAAGACCAGACCGAAGATGATTTCGAACATTCGCTTGGTCTTGAGGTAAATGAGGGACATTTCATACCAGGGGATGATCTCCCATTCGCTGTCGGGCAATGCTTCACGTAGAGGCGCCAGGACTGCCTCGGTATCGTCGTCTTGGTGCAGGAGTAGTCGCACCGCGCTGACGCCCTGAGTGTCGTATAGGCTCTGAGCGAGCGCGAGAGGGATAAAGACGAAGTGGTTGCTCTGGGCTTCAGAGACAACATTGGTTATCTCAAAAACCTGCGCGTCGACGGCGTTCATCTGTCCGTTGACCGAGGGTGCCATCAGAATCACATCGGAACCGATTTCAAGGGCCAGGTTCTTGGCCATGCCGGGGGCGACTGATATTCCGTAGGGGGTATCATCCGTGATGCGGGTAGCGGCACTCTTTTCCTTTTCTGCACTCTTCAGCGACGTCGAGCGAGAGAAGATATGGTCTTTCTCTGACGGCACCATAGCGTGTCCAAAAAAGTAGCCGGGGTTTCCATCGAAATCCAAATTCCCGGTGACTTCGAGAATGCCTGTCGCAAGGTCAATACGGGGATCTTTTGCGGTGACCGACTTGATGCTCTCGAATTCTTCGGCAGAAATTAGAAAGGCAGCCGGATCTGTGCCGCCGTATTCACGCGCACCCTTTTTCCAGATTTGGATGTGCCCGTGGGCTTGCTCGTAGATATCCGCTTCCTGGATACTGGTGAACATGTAGCCAGCAAACCCGGCGAAGATGTTGATAGCGGCATAGCCTAGTGCCACTGCCGCAATCGTTGTGATCGAACGGCGAGCGTTTCTGAACAAGTTTCGAAGCGCTAGAGAGATCCAGTTCAAAGTAGTGGGGGTAAGAAAGGGATGGCGCTATCCATACCGGCAGATCTCTGGCGGCTCAAGAGACATTTCTACCAAACCACTGCTGAATCTCCGGTTTGCGCCAGAATATGAGAAGGGGAATGCAGACGGGGAGAAAGATCGCGCTAGTGAGGCCGATGCAGATCAAGATGAGACCACAGGTCCAGCCGCCTGATCGTCTCGGTAGGTAAAACCCCATTAACGAGATAAAGAAAAATATCAGGCCCATGCCGATGAAGAGTCCTCCGACTACTCTGGCTTCGAGGGCCTGCATTCCCATATTCTCAGCAGGAATCACCAGAATGGCAATGCCTCCCGCCATGAGGAGAAGGTAGAGAAAGGCGAGAAGCCCACAATAGGCGCGGAACCATACAATCGTCTTCGGCATGGCAGGGGTCAGGATTTGGAAAAGAATGAGCGAAACTGATTGTATGATCTCCGGCTTCGAGCCAGGAAAATCAGGCGGCTTCTGCGGGTGGCGAGAATCTCGAACAGTTTCACGGTGCACCAGGCAACTACAAGGACAGTCGCGAAAACGGGAATGGCATAGGACTCGTAGAGTTGGAGCCATTTAAAAACGACTTCGCCCATTTTCCAGGAAAGAAGAACAAGGATCACAGAAGAGAGAAGACCGGCGATCGCCATGAAGAGAGCAAATTTCCAGAAGGGATAGTTCAACACACCCGCCGCAGCGTAGATGGGGAGGCGTGAACCCGGCAGAAGACGTGAAGAGAAGATTAACTTGGCCCCGTTCTGCTGGAACAAAATTTCGGCCTGAATGATTTGATGCTCCTTTAAGAACCAGCGAAAAGGTATTCGACGTAGCAGAGCCAGACCTCCTAGTCTTCCCATCACAAAGAGAAGGACATCACCCAGGAAGATACCGAGGAAAGAGGCCCCGATGGCCCAGCCCAAACTGATCGCCCCCCGGCTGGTTAGCATGCCGGCAGCAATGCAGGCGAGATCTTCACTGATCAGGGTAGACACGGCGATTGCTGTGACTTTTTGCCAAAGGGGGAGAACATCGGTAGATTCGAGCTTCTCCAGCCAGACTGAGCTCGATTCACATCCCGTCAGTAACCCCACTGCTATCAGAGCGAGCAGGCATGCGGCGATGATGTGGCGATGATGTGGCATATTGGACTGCCTGAGGACTGGTGATCAATCACTGGTCGGACTTGAAGCTTAAGATATCTTAAGCAAATCAACTGTGCTAGGAATTGTTTCGACGAGTCGAGAGAGTTCCTCAACGACTATTCTGCCAAATCTCAAGATTCATAGCATAAGCATTTTCGTGATCTGAGGGCCAAGGTTCAGAACTGGTGAGAGTCCAGTGATCGGAATTCTCGAAATCAGGGAAGACAAGATCGCCGTCGAAGCTGTGTTCGATGCGAGTCAAAATGAGCTGGTTGGCCAGGGGCAGGGCCGCTGCGTAGAGAGTGGCCCCCCCGGAAACGATGAGTTCCAGAGCCCCATGTTCACGGGCTGTCTCAATGGCCTCTTCAATAGAGGTTGCGACCCGGTGATCCGGGTGTGCTGGGCAATAGTCAATTTGTCTCGTGATCACGATAGGAATCTGGTCAGTGAACCATCCTTCCATTTCTTCATAAGTGGCCCGCCCAATCAGCATCCATTTGGCTGCCGTGTAGTTGCGGAAGTGATTCCTGTCCCGCGGAAGGTCCCAGGAGATTCCACCAGATTTTGACCCAATCACCCGATTGCGGTCCATGGCTGCTATCATTGAAATCAGCATTATTCTGAATAGGACTCAACAGGGTTAGGTCGAGGAGTCAACAGGGTTGACTCCTCGAGGTGGCAATCAGGTTCGATTCTCAATGAATATCAGCTTGCCTTCGGTGCCTGTTCTATGCGATGAACCGGCATCATGGAAGAGACCGCCGCGAGTGAGAATGCCGATTCAGTGAAGGACATTTTGTCGCGGGCTCGCGCCGAAGTGGCTAAAGTGATCATCGGTCAGCAGCAAGTGGTCGATTACTCATTGATCGCCGTTTTCACCGGCAGTCACATTCTGCTGGAGGGAGTTCCCGGAGTGGCGAAGACGCTTCTGGTGAGAACTTTGGCCAAAGTGCTGGGGACTGAGTTCTCACGTATTCAGTTCACTCCGGACTTGATGCCCTCAGACATTACCGGAACGAATGTTTTCAGCCTTCAGGAAGGTGCGTTTCATCTCGTCAAAGGTCCGATTTTCACTTCCTTTCTTTTGGCCGATGAAATTAACAGAGCTCCCGCCAAGACGCAGTCCGCTTTGTTGCAGGCGATGCAGGAGCGGCAGGTGACCATCGATGGCGTGACCCACGAGCTGCCTGACAGCTTCACTGTGTTCGCAACCCAGAACCCGATCGAGTATGAGGGAACCTACCCGCTCCCTGAGGCGCAGAAAGATCGTTTTCTTCTTCGAGTAGAGATGGGTTATCCCGGTCCAGAGGAGGAACTGAAGTTGGCACGGCAGAGTTTAGGAAAGGAGACTCCCGAGAAAATTTTGGAGAGCGGCGAGGTTCAGCCGGTGCTCACCAACGGCGAAATCTCAATCATGCAGGCAGCGTTGCAATCCATCACCATGAAGGAGGAACTAATCTCCTATGCGGTGGAGTTGGTTCGGGTGTCGCGGGAGACCGACAGTATTCAAGTGGGAGCCGGGCCTCGGGCGACGAAAGCCTTGCTGCTCTCAAGTCGAGCGCTCGCCGCAATCGATGGCAGGGACTATGTGACTCCTGACGACATCAGAACAATGGCGTATTCCGTGCTCTCGCACCGCATTGTTCTACGGCCCGAATACGAGATTGAGGGAATGACTGTTCGCGAAGCGATCAACAAGCTGCTCGAAGCTGTCGCGGTGCCTCGTTAGTAGATTTTTGCAAGTGTGATGAGACTGGTGCCAAATATCTCTCTTCTATGGGTGGCTCTGGTGTTGGTGGTCCCGTCGGCCACGGTGGTTGTTTATGATGATGGGCTGTTCAGAATTGTTTCAGCGGTAGTATTGTTAGGAGTCTTTCTCGTTGCAGCCGGTGATGGCTTTTTGTCTCGGCATCGCCTCGACGGGGTTGGTGTTGATGCCGGAGAACTTCTGCGAGGGACCAAGGGGCGTGAAACTACGTTGCCGGTTTCATTGACTAATTCCGGGGCCACTCTGAAGGGGCTTCGTTACGGAATCAGCACGTCGCAGTATTTTAGAGTCGAAGGAGAAGTGATCGGGCAGATCGATCGACTGGAAAGTGGGAAAAAGGTGACGGTTGAGTATCCGATTACTCCGCTGAAGCGGGGACGCTTTTTTATGGAATCGTTTCACATCGAGACGAAGTCGATACTTGGCTGGTGGTTAGTTCGTCAGGGACATGACATTGATGTGGAGGTGCGGGTTTATCCCGACCTTTCGATCGAGCGGAAACGTCTCGCCAGCCTTTTCCTGATGCGGGGGAATGAGGGGTCTCATATTGTGCGTCAGGTAGGGAAAGGGCGCGACTTCGAGCAGCTCCGGGAATATCAGCCCGGGGACGACTACGTCGATATCGACTGGAAGGCGACGGCACGCCGCCAGATGCCGGTGACTCGGACCTATCAAATCGAGCGAACTCAGGAAGTTTATGTGGTGGTCGATCACTCACGGCTCAGCGGCAGAGAGATTCGTAAGCCGCTTGAGAAGGGGGACGATGGGGATTGGCTTTATCAGGAGTCGTCGACCGGAGGCGACAGCTTGATCACGACGCAGCTGGAAAAGTTTCTTCATTGTTCGCTGATTCTGGCTTCCGTGGCTGAACGCCAGGGCGACTTATTTGGTTTTGTCAGCTTTGCCGATAAAGTGGATCGCTTCATTCGTGGCCGAAACGGGAAGGATCACTACAACCTGATTCGCGACACGCTCTACACGCTCGAGGCCGAACCAGTGGCCCCTGATTTTGAGCAGCTCATGATCTCTCTGCGGAAGCGACTGACCCGGCGGGCGCTGATTGTGATGCTGGTGGATCTGAGTGACCCATTGACTGCTGAGCACTTTTTCGATGCCCTGCCCTTGATCAACAAGCAGCACTTGGTTCTCGTGAATATGGTCCGTCCGGAGAAGGCGTATCCGATGTTCTCCCCCCGCAGTGAGCCGGAAGAGGTCAGCGGGGTTTACGAGAACCTTGCAGGCCACCTGCAATGGCAGGAGCTCCGCGAAATTGGGAACCGGCTCCACCACTATGGCGTCGAACTGGGGATCCCGGAGCACGAGGAGTTGTGCGCCGAGACCGTGACGCAGTATCTCAACGTGAAGAAGCGCCAGTTGCTGTGACAGGTCACTCCGGCTGAGCGAAAGAGCGTTGGTGAAACTGCATCAACTCCGTGCCTGTTCTCTCATAGTTTCGTGCCGCGGAATGGTCCACGCCTTCAGCTACTACCACTTCATGAGGAATACCCAGCCCTTTGAGATAGTCTGAGAACTTCAGATTGTATTCATAGTTGAATCCGGCGGAACCGACCCACAGAAGAATAGGAAGCCCTGCCTTGTCCTCACGCATGGCGTAGTCCTCTGCGAGGTCCCAGGCATTGTAGCGGGATGCGAAGACGACATTTTCAGATTCAGCTCCTTCGTTTTCAGAAATGCGTTTTTCCGGCTCGTATCCGGATCCGCCCGGAGCAGCTGAGGCGAAGAGTCTTGGATGGCGAAACATGATGCGAGTCGTACCTCGTCCGCCCTGGCTGAACCCTTCAATCGCTAGTTCGCGAGTGCGGTAGGTTTCTTGAATGTGGGGGATAAGTTCCTCGATGAAGACATCTTCACCAAACGCGTTTTGTTTTTGCGGGTAGTTATACCAACTCATGGGGCCACCATTGGGGAAGACATAAATGGTGGGTTGGATGTCACCTGATTCGATCGCCTGATCAACAAAGGTGGCTAGCTTAAACGCCTTCCCCTCAGAGCCGGGGCGCCCTCCGTGAAGATGGAATACGACGGGAAACTTGCGATCTCCTGAGTCGGCATAGGCCTTCGGTAGGTAGATGAAATAGCCCACATCGAGATTCATGGATTCGCTCTTGAAGGTGTGATGGGAAACGCCCGTGGGAATGATTCCATTTTCAAGCTGATACTTCGTTGGCGGGTTGCTCCAGGAAAAGGGGGCCGGAGCCGGCTTCTTCTTTTTGGTCGCCTGAGCACTCATGCTAATCGGAGCTGAGGCGATCAGTGCGATAAGGGAAAGGGTAAGCGCTGTAGGGAATTTCATGGAGCGAGTTTAAGGCGTTGAGGCAGCGAATACAAATCCCCCAATCACGCCTTTCAGAGTGCTCAGATACCGGGCATTTCCTGTCGGTAGCCGGTCCGCGTCGGAAATGGTTGATTTTTCCCTCAAGGCCATGCTTAATGCTGCCTCTTCTCCTCATGCCGACATGGCGGAATTGGTAGACGCAACGGACTTAAAATCCGTTGATCTTTTGATCGTGCGGGTTCGATTCCCGCTGTCGGTATTTTGAAGGTTAGGTGAGTTGAAAGGGGAGTGGGAATCCACTGCAGTGCACTGATCGCAGTGGTTGGGCCTCGATGCGACTTTTGCGCTACGAGTAGCCAGCGAGAGGTTCTTTGAATATCTAGTGAACCTCAAGAGGCGAACAGGACCGTGCTGTCGCTCGCGTAACCTTCAATCGATCTCGCCTGCCGCTGACTGGCGGTCTGTTTTCATGGCGGTGAGGCCCCCCACGATGACGAGTGCGATACCGCCTGCTTCGATGAGTGTAGGAGCTTGGCCCCAGAGCGCCCAGTTGAGGAGTGCCGTAAAGGCGATGACGGAGTAGATGATAGGCGCAAGCGTTACCGCTGAAGCAAATTTGTAGGAGATGATGATGAGAACCTGGGAGGTGAGTAAGCATAGCCCGATACCGGCGAGATAGGGCCAGGTCCAAGACTGAGGCGGGCTCCAGGCAAAGAGTGCGAAGGGTAACATGAGCACGGTCGAGATTAGGAAATAGTAAAAGAGAATGCGGAGGTTGGGTTCTGTCTCGCAGAGCCAGCGCACAGACAGAAGTGCCAGTGCGAGCAGGATGGCTGCCCCCAGTGCGAGGGGTGCGCCCCAAGTCCACGTCGAATTCGAGGGATTCAATACCAGGACAATGCCTATGAATCCGATAATGACGCCGGCCCAGACTGCTTTCCCTATCTTCCGGCCGTGCAGCATCCAGGCGATGAGCGGGATAAAGAGGGGCGCCGAATAGGTGATGAGGATGGCGTTGGTCAGGGGCATGAGTGTGATCGCATAGAATAGCCCAAGCCAGGCACCGGTCCCGGTCACGGCCCGCCACAGATGGAGGCCGGCGCGTGTTGTCTTGAGTGGGGACAAGCCATGGCGCAGCGCTAAGGGTGCGACTGCGATCAGACAAATAAGGTTCTGAAAAAAGACGATGACCTCGGTAGGTGCTCCCAGTGAAGCTTTCTTAACGAGCGCACTCATCACGGCGAGGCACGCAAAGGCGAGCGTTGCCGCCATGACGCCAAGGGCGAGGTAATTGCGGGGGCTTTTTGTGCCGGGCTCGGGCATTGAAATCGGACCGCGAGGATGGCGGAGTGTGAAAGTCTAGTGGTTTTGCTGTGTGGCGTCCAGTTGCGCTTTGGTGGCCCAGTAAGGTTTCAACGTCGTAGCCGTTTCCCGGATGAGAGCGGTGTCGACTCGAGCATAGGCCAAATGGCCGTGGCGTAAATAGGGTGGGAAACTGTGTCTTTTTCTCAAAAAAGGTGCCTTACTTAAACGCTGTTTGTGTCAATTTATCCCCATTCATGAAATTCCCTTGTTTATCACTACTCATTGTGGCGCTTGCTACTGGCTTTGTTGTCGCGGAAGACGGGTTTGAGCCCCTCTTTAATGGCAAAGATCTCACGGGATGGGATGGGAATCCGGAGCTTTGGTCGGTTGAGGATGGGGCCATCACGGGTCGGACCAAGGGGCCGGACCATCTGACCTACAATCAATTTCTGATCTGGCGGGGAGGCGATCTGAAGAACTTTGAGCTGCGTGCCAAGATCCGTGTCACTGGCAATAATTCGGGGATTCAATATCGCAGTGCTGAGATGCCCGAGGTCGGCCAGTGGTCAGTGGGGGGCTACCAGTGTGACGTTCATCCGACCGCCGCCAACAATGCGATGGTTTATCATGAAAGGGGACGCGGCATCGTGGTTCGCAACGGTCAAAGTGTGGTGACGGATCCGGATAGTCACAAGTGGCTGGTGGCTGAACGTGAACCGGTGGCTGTTGATGTGGCGAAGTGGCATGAATATTCGGTGATCGCGAAGGGCAATCACATCACCCACAAGATAGACGGTGAGGTGACGATTGAGTTGGCTGATTACGATGAGGCGGCTCGTTCATTGGCGGGGCTGCTTGCTTTTCAAATTCACCAGGGGCCTGCCATGGAGGTTCAGATAAAGGACGTGCGGTTGAAGGTGCTGCCCGAAGGCGGCGTGACACCTTTTGCTACGGCTGACCTTCCCTCAGATGCTCAGGAAATTCAGAAGCCGACGCCTTCTGGAAAAGGAAAAGGTAAAGCTAAGTCCAAAGGTAAGGGTAAGGCGAAAGCAAAGGCAACGCCTACGGCGGCGGCAGCTCCGAAAGCAAAGCCAAAAAAACAAGTCGCTGTGGGACCTAGTATCGGTGAGAACAAAGCAACTCCCGTCGATCGCATCAAGGTGCGGGAGGGGTTTGAGGTAGAGCTTCTCTACTCCGTGCCCGGTGGCGAGCAGGGATCCTGGGTGGCGCTTTGTAATGATGACAAAGGTCGCATCTACGCGAGCGACCAGTATGGCGATCTTTACCGGTTCAATCCCCCGGCGGCGGGAGAGACGCTGAAGCCTTCTGACGTTGAGAAGGTCCCGGTTAACATTCGTGCGATTAACGGTATGGTTTTCGCCTATGGAGCGATTTATGCCGGAGTGAACGACTACGAGCAGAAGTTGCAAAGCGGTCTCTACCGTATTTCGGACAGCGATGGTAATGATCAGCTCGATAAGGTTGAGCAGTTGCGTGCTTTCGAGTCCAAGAGCGACCACGGTGTGCATGCCGTTCTCCCCACGCCGGATGGCAAGGCCTTGTATCTGATCACGGGAAACAATGCCACCATCTCGGGTGGACCTGTTGAAGGCACCCCCGAATCCTCGCCAGTCGCGAAGGTCTGGGGCGATGATCATCTGCTGCCGCGGATGCCGGATGGCCGCGGGCACAATCGTCACGTGATCGCTCCGGGGGGTATTATTTACCGCGTCTCACTGGATGGTGAGGATTGTGAAATCTACGCCTCCGGGTTTCGGAATATCTATGGCGGATCTTTGAACAAAGACGGAGAACTGTTCACCTATGATGCCGACATGGAATACGATTTCAATACGCCGTGGTATCGTCCCACCCGCGTAAATCACGTCGTTAGCGGTGCCGAATTCGGCTGGCGTAACGGGGCTGGTAAATATCCGGAGTTTTACCCTGACAATCTGCCCGCTGCATTGAATATCGGCCCCGGGTCTCCGACAGGGACCCGCTTCGGCTATGGCGCCAAGTTCCCGGCGAAATATCAGAACGCTCTCTATGTTCTCGATTGGAGCTGGGGCAAAGTGTACGCCGTGCATCTCAATGAAGACGGTTCGAGTTACAAGGGGACGAAAGAAGAGTTTATCACGGGGGCACCGCTACCTGTTACCGACACGATCATTCATCCCGATGACGGGGCCATGTATTTCGCCATCGGCGGGCGCCGGGTTCAGTCGGGGCTCTATCGAGTTACATACAGTGGCTCCGAAAGCACGGCTCCTGTGGACTTGACTCCGAAGGTCACTCCGGAGAGAAAGTTGCGCCATGAACTGGAAGCGTTTCATGGAAAGGTTGATCCGAAAGCGGTGGAGGCGGTCTGGCCGTATCTCAATCATGAAGATCGATTCATCCGCTGGGCGGCTCGTGTTGCGCTTGAGCATCAGCCGGCGAGCGAATGGAGTGAGAAAGCGCTGTCTGAAGCTGAGCCCGGCCGCCGTATTCCGGCGCTTCTGGCATTGGCCCGCCTCACTGGCACCAGCACCAGTCAGCGCCCCGAGGAAGGGCATGCCGTTGACGTCGCGATGCGGGATCGACTTTTTGGATCGCTGCTGGAAATTGATTGGAGCGAGCTCAACGATGAACAGCAATTGGGGTTGGTTCGGCTCACTCAGGTTGTCTTGCACCGATTCGGAGATCCTGATGCGGCGACTATGGCAGCCCTGACTGAAAAACTGGACCCTGCCTTTCCGGCGGATAATTTTGAGCTGAACTGGCTCTTGTGCGAAACCCTAGCATATCTCCAATCGCCATCGGCTGCCGGGAAGGGGATGGCCCTCATTGCCGGGGCCGAGAGTCAGGAGCCGCAAATGGAATATGCCCGGAGTCTCCGTCATCTGACGGAAGGGTGGACCCCTGAACTCCGGGAGCAGCAACTCGAGTGGTTCCTGAAAGCAGCCAACTACCGGGGTGGTGCCAGTTTTGGTAAGTTTATTGAGTTCATTCGAACTGACAGCCTTGCGACCTACACGGATGAGGAGAGTGCACAGCACGCTGAACTGATAGCGAAGAAGCCAGAGGTCAAGTCAGCTATCGAGAATCTCGGGGCGATGTTTGTTGGCCGGGTGCCGACGATGTGGACTTTGGAGGAACTCAGTTCCGCCGCTGAAGGCGGCATGACCGGGCGCGACTTTGACTTGGGGCGCCAAATGTTTTCGGCGGCAGCCTGCTATGCCTGCCACCGCTTCGGGAATGCGGGTGGAATGACGGGCCCCGATTTGACCGGTTCCGGTGGGCGCTATAGTCCGCATGACTTTCTTGATCAGATCATTAATCCGAGCAAAGAGATCAACGAGCAGTTTGCTCCCATTGTAGTCACGAAGAATAGCGGCGAGGTGGTATCCGGTGTCGTGGTGAACCTCAGCGGAGACAATGTGACCTTGAATACGGATCTCTCCGATCCGAATCAGCGGATCAATGTCGATCGGAAGGAAGTCGAAAGTATTGAGGTCTCAAAGGTATCCCCAATGCCTCCCATGTTGCTTGCTATGTTGACGAAGGAAGAGGTGCTCGATCTGGTGGCCTTTGTCCTCAGCGGTGGAGATCGCAAGAACGAGATGTTCAAAAAGTGATACCGAAAGAGGGCGAAGCCAGTTGGCGAAGCCGATTGGCTATGCCCTCTTCCTTTTTACGAGAAAGGACAGGCCGTATACCAGAGAGGCGACCAGAACGATGAACGGCCCTGTCGGAGCATTCAGTTCGAAGCTCAGGGCCAGTCCGCCGGTGTTGTAAATAAGCGTCAGTCCAACGGCGACTAGCATGACGACCCAGAGCTGACGCGAGAACCTTGACGCCGTGGCGGCGGGGAGGACGAGCAGGGCCAGCGAGAGTATGATTCCTGCCATACGTACCAGTAGCACCATGCTGATCGCCGTGATGGCGAGGAGAAGGAGGTAGTAGGCGTTGGATGAAATTCCCCGGAGCCGGGCGAACTCTTCATCAAAACAGACGGCCACGAGCTTGTGGTAGAAGAGACCAACGAGAGTGAGAATGATGAGGCCGAGAATCACGGTAGCAATGACGTCGCTCCGTGATGTGATCAGGATATCGCCGAAGATAAAGCTCTCCAGGCTGACGGCTTTGCCCGGTGCGTAGTGAATGAAGAGAAGTCCTGAAGCCATCCCGAAAGCCCAGATCGCTCCGATAATCGTGTCTTCGCGCTCTCCAGCGCGGAGACTGACCCACCCGATGATGGCGGCAGACAGAAGTGCGGCCACCACGGCTCCGATCATGGGAGTGAGCCAGGGGATGTCGAAGACGCGGCTGAAATAGATGGACCCGCCGATGCCGCCGAGAATGCTGTGGGCGATAGCCGCAGCGATGTAGCCAATTCGACGAGTGACGACGAATGAGCCGACGACCCCAAAGGTGAGACTCGAGACGATACCGGCGAGGAGCGAATATCGAATCAGAGGGATTGTCTGAACGGCGTCGAAAAATTCAGTCATGGTCGCAAGAGGAATGGTCTCCCTGGGTGTGCCGGGTGCTGAGGTCATGCTCGACCCGCCGAACCCCGCTGTAAATTTCCCGGATTGTATCGCCCGACAGCGGTAGCGAGTGTCGGTGGACCCTGTGATTCACACAAAGGACAGACTCGCCGATCGTTGAAATGAGATCGAGGTCGTGAGTGACCAGCAATATGGTCATCTTCCCCCGGAGGTTTACCAGTGTGTCGATTAGCTGAGCTTCCACGCTGAGATCAATATTGGCGGTGGGCTCGTCGAGGAGCAGCAGTTGCGGCTCGCAGGCGAGTGCGCGTGCAATGAGAACGCGCTGACGCTGTCCGCCTGAGAGGTCAGAAAAAGGCCGGTGGGCAAGATCAACCAGCCCCACTTCATCTAGAGCATTGAGCGCCGTCTCCCGACAACTTTTTGAATACCGTCCGAAGCCGAGCCGGTCGAGGCGCCCCATGAGAACGATGTCGATGGCAGTGATGGGAAACAGGGGATCGTAATGAACCGCCTGCGGCACGTAGCCGACTTTCGATCTAACCTTGGAAGGGGCCTGACCAAAGAGCGTTAGCGACCCGCTAGTCGGCTCCAGAAGGCCGAGCATCAGTTTGAGTAGAGTCGATTTTCCGCCGCCGTTGGGGCCAATCATGCAAAGCGACTCGCCTTCGGGAATAGAGAAGCAGACATCCTCCAGTACCAGTGTTTTCCCGTATCGAAAACTCAGGTCGTGAGACTCTGCGAGAGGCGCGGGAGTCTGCGTTGATGGTTCGACAGGGTTCACTCGGTGACTTAACAGGGTTTGGTGTTGGACTCAACAGGGTTTGATCGTAGTCCTGATCGCTTCGCTCGGGATTGGACGAGCCCTGTGATTCCGTTCAGCGTGAAGTCGACTGGGTCCATGAAGTGATCTTGTAGTGGGAATCTTTGCCCAGCGCTTTGGTGGCCTGACTCTGGGAGATGGCGGAGGACCCATTGGTCTCGACGGTGAGCTGATGGACTGTATCTGATTTTTTCTTGATTCGAATCGTTTTGACGCCCCTCAGCTTGGCCAGTGACTTGGCGATGGTGTTCTTGCAGTCAGTGCAATCAATGCCAGTCAGGTTCCCGACATACGTGACGTCGTCGGCGGCTTTCACCGCAGCGGTCGATGAAAGAAAAAGGAGAGTGATAAGTATGATAATTCTTTGCATGGCTATAATTTTAATACATATTAAATGAAATGGAAAAGAAAACTTTTGCAAGTTACTTGCATTATAATTTGACCTTGGTGTTAACGCAATTAAATTGCATTTGAAATGATCGTAACCTTCAAATCCAGTCTTATATGCTATTTTCTCTGCCTCGGCGTGGGGCTCCTTCCTCTTTGGGAGGTTCACGCGGAAGAAGGAGATCACGTCCAAGCGGAAGAAGAGGAAGAAGAGGGAGAGGAGGTGTTTGAATATAACGTTGGGGTGGCTAATTCCTTCATGGGGGAAGATTTCAATGTGGGCGGTTTTATTTTCCCTGAGCTTTTTGTGATTGGAACTGGCGGCGTATTTGATTCGGGAAGTTCGGCGAGCGATTATGCGACTGCAGAACATGATCCACAGAACGATGTCACTGTTCAAGCGATTGAACTTCATTTCGGGATCAATCTAAATGATGTCGTGACCGGATTCGTCGGCGGTGTTGGGTATATGGGGGCAGGTGAGGTGTGGGAGACTGAGTTGGAGGAAGCGTTCCTCCATCTTCACGTAAATGAGAATATTGCGATAGGAGGCGGACAGTTTCTTAACACATTTGGTTTTCAGGCAGATCGTCACCTCCATGGGTGGAATTTTGTGAATCAGAATTTGGTCAATAGCAGAATGTTAAATGAAGGGGAGTTGATCACTCAGGGAGGCGAGGTGGTTTTCCGTATGCCCGACCACGGGGTCTTGACGATAGCGGCGGGAGGTCCCAGGGCTCACTCTCATGGTGCAGGGCACGGGGGACACGGTCATGCCGGCGAAGATGAGGAGGAGCATCATGAAGATGAGGAGGACGATGAGCATCATGAAGAGGAAGAGGATGACCATGGCGGCCCGGGGCACGCGCATATTGAAGCTGACGAGGGAAACTTCGAGGGGTCGGTATTCTCGGCTGACTACAAGTTTCGGTTGCCGGTCAATGATAGCATTGAGTTTTCTGCCTCGGTGGCAACTGGGGAGAACGGATTTGGTCGGGAAACGACGGTTTATGGTTTTGGGTTTGAGAAAGTGTGGAACGGCCACGACCACGGTGATGCTGGTCCCGAATTTTGTGATGGAGCACTGATGCTTCGGAGCGAGTTTATGGGGCGTAATGTGAAAGGAATCGATGAGAACAGCATAGGTGCCAAATTTAATGACTATGGAGTCTCAACGGTGCTCTTATACGGGTTGAACGAAAGGTCGACGCTATCGCTTCGCCATGGGTGGACATCCAGTGTGGAAGCGGCGGATCTCGCTGATCGACATCGTATTTCACCCGGATTTTCGACTTTCTTGGGTCAGGATCAGCGGATTCAAGCGCGGGTGCAGTATGACTACACTCAAAGCAATTCGATTCCTGGTGAGCACGCTGCCTGGCTGCAGGTTCAAATTCAGTGGGGCGGCACGGGTGGTTCTCATGCTGGCCACAATCATTGATCAGGCGGGATCAGAAGGTTCTGCATTCGCGAGTCGCTTCTCGTTGATCTTTTGCAGGAGGTGAGTCGTGGCCTGAGCATCACACAGGGCCCGGTGATGACCTTCGAGATTGATGTCGAACTCACGGCAGAGGTTGGCGAGCCCGTAGGATGCCAGGCCGGGAAAGTGTCTTCTCATCTCAACCACGGTGCAGAGAGTGGGGCATCGGAAATCCTGATCGAGGCGTTCGTACTCGGTTCGGATAAATCCATAGTCAAACTTGGCGCGGTGAGCGACAAACACGGCTCCTTTCACGAACTCACGAAATTCGTCGGCGATAGTGTCGAAAGTGGGGGCGTCTGCCACCATTTCATCCGTGATACCGGTGAGTTGAGTGATCATGCCGGGAATTCGACGGAGAGGATTGATGAGCGATGACCACTCATCGATGACCTGATTATCACGTACTTTGACCGCTCCAATCTCAGTGATACGATTCCAATGGCTGTTGCCTCCGGTGGTTTCAATATCAACGACGACGTAGTCCTGTTCGGGATCGACGATCCACTGGATTTTGAGAACCTCGACCTCGAATCCCGCCCGGCGCAGTCTCTCAAGCTGGGCGAGTTGATTGCGACGCAGTTGGTCTCCTTCGGCTTTGATTTCAATAAATCGAATGGCGTTATCCTGAATCACCATGAGATCAGGGAAGCCATTGCGATGAGCCTGCCAGTTGGCCACCAGATCGAGTAAAATCTGGCTCAGCGCACCCTCGGGTGCCAGCTCGACGAGGCGGCATGTTAAGTCCAGTAACTCGGGCGACCAGTGCACAAAGTGGTTGGGAGCTCCCTCGTTGATTCGCCAAATGTCGCGAAGCTCTTGAGTCGTCGCCTCGCGATCGCTCAACTGAGCAAGGCGTTGTTGAATGGCCTCTTTATTCTTACGAAAGAAGGAGCCTGAGGATAGTCCTTGCGGGCTCCGGTCAAAACCCGTGTGGATTGCAGCATCCTCGCCTGTGAAGAGTAAATCCCAGAATACGAGGCCGAATAATTGTCCCCATATCACATTCTCGGTGTGGTAGGCGTCAGCACCCTGGCCTTGGAGGTGAAGGATTGCCGCCGCTTCAGGGTAGTCCCGCCCGGATTCGTCAAGTCTGACGAGAGGGGACTCCCTCAGTAGTGAGGTGAGCCGCCCGACTCGCTTCTTTTCGAATTTTCGTTCGTAGAAATCTTCAGCGAAAAGAAGCTCATGATCGCAGGAGGGATTGTCGATCATTCGGGTGAGGAGAGATGCGGCTTCATCGCGATCTCCCTGCTTCATGAGCAGACGGACGGTGCGTTCGGTGGACGGGAACTGGTCTGAGAGTTGATGAATCGCGAGGGCTCGTGCCGAATCGTCGATCCGTTCGAGGGTGCTTCCGAGCCGGTGGATGGCACGACCACGAAGCACTTCTGTATCCGGATCGTCGATGATGGGCCACCCGGGGGCTTCCTCGTAGAACTGATCGATGTCGGCCGAGACAGGATCCGACAATTGTGCGATTCGTTGGCGAAAGAGATAGGCGGCGAGGGCTGTCTCGCGGGAAGTGAAGCGGGGTTTGAATTCCTGTTTGAAGCGATGCGTTTTCATCACGCCGAGATCACGCAGTGCAAACTCAGTGAGGCCGGAACGAAGTTTCCCGAAATAGAGGAAGAGGAGATAACCCAGCTCGTCGGTACGAGCTTGTGCGAGAAACTTGTCCACGTTTGTATCGGTAGAGACGGCGGAAAACGGGATGTGTTGTGTCGCAAACCTGACGAGATCGCCTTTTCGGGCACTAGCGAGAGGAAGGGCGACGCCCCCGGGTAGTTCGTGACTTCGTATCAGAGCGATCAGGTCAGGGCGGGTTAGAAGGCCGAGAAGGTCCAGATAATCGTCTTCTTCAACGGGGCGAATGAATCTGTGGGTCTCCAGTTCATTGGCTGCCAGTGATATGTCATTGATTTCGTCGTAGCGAAGCTGTTTGCGAGAGAAAACGGTGCCCTTCCTGTTCGTGAGCCGAACGTAAAGACAGCGGGCATCCTGACTGAGGCTTCGAAACTCTTCGGCGAACTTTCGGTGCGGTCCGTCCAAAACGTGATCGTATCCCGAGATTACAAAATCGAGCATCTCTTCGAAGTGGTCGAGGTAGTAGCGAGTTTTGAGGGTGATGGGAGGATTTCGACTCAAGCGCCAATATTGTGACATGTTCTTTTGAACAATTCCAGTGCGAGGCGCAAAAAAGCTGGAACGGGGTGTGGCCTCTGTTAGCTTTTCCAACATGTCGTCCCTTTTAGAAGTGTCTGGAATTGGCAAATCATTCCCCGGTGTCCGGGCTCTTCATGATGTTGGCCTTCAGGTGAACGCGGGTGAAGTAGTTGCTTTGTTAGGGGAGAACGGAGCAGGGAAAAGCACCTTGATGAAGATCCTGGCTGGAGTGCAGCCTGCTGACGAAGGGGAGATGAGAATCTCCGGTAAGCCGGTTACGATTCGGTCGGTTCATGAGGGGTTGTCTCACGGGATCGCCTTGATCCATCAGGAGCTGAATCTGGCGACCAATTTAAGTGTGGGTGCGAATATTTTCCTGGGGCGTGAGCCACACCGAGCCGGGATGATTGATGAAAAGGCGATCGCCCAGGGGGCCGCCGAATACCTTGCGAAGGTTGGGCTCGACGTGGGCCCTGAGACACTGGTGAGTGAGTTGCCTATTGGTAAGCAGCAACTGGTGGAGATCGCAAAAGCATTGTCTACTCAGGCCAAAATTCTGATCATGGATGAGCCCACATCGAGTTTGTCTACAGGAGAGACCGAGCGTCTTTTTGAAGTGGTCAAGGAATTGCGGGACGGAGGGGTCAGCATTGTTTATATCTCCCACCGTCTGAGTGAAGTGGACGAGCTGGCAGATCGGGTGGTTGTGCTGCGCGACGGCGAGAATGCAGGTGAATTGAGCCGCGATAAAATCGATCACGACAGCATGGTGAGTTTGATGGTGGGACGGGAATTGTCTCAGTTTTATGCGCACGAATGTCAGGTTCCCGGTGAAGTGGTGCTGTCTGCTCACAAAGTGAGAACTCCGGCTCATCCGGCCGAGGAAATTTCCTTTGAGTTGAAAGCGGGCGAAATCATCGGTCTCGCCGGACTGGTCGGTGCTGGGCGAACGGAGTTGCTCGAGACTCTTTTTGGCGTGACTCCGGCTCTCTCCGGGACCCTTTCAGTTGGGGGGCAAGTATCGGTCATTGACGGTCCCCGTCAGGCGATCTCCAAGGGGGTGGCTTTGGTTCCTGAGGACAGAAAACAGCAGGGACTGATCATTGAAATGGCTGTTGGAGACAACCTCAGCCTGGCCTCACTGGAACGAGATCAGAACAAGGGCAGGTTAAACTTTCGAGCGGAGCAGGAGATTTCTGAGGAGATGACGGAGAGGATGAATATTAAGACTCCGTCTTCCCGTCAGGTGGTTCGCTATTTGTCGGGAGGAAATCAGCAAAAAGTAGTGCTTGGAAAATGGCTCGCGATGAAGCCGCGCATACTGCTACTCGACGAACCCACCAGGGGCATCGACATCGGAGCCAAGCGGGAGATTTATGCGCTGATGGAGGAATTGGCTGAGCAAGGTGTCGCGATTCTATTCGTCTCAAGCGAAATGGAGGAGATACTTGGGATGTCTGATCGGGTTCTAGTGATGCATGAGGGGCAGTTGGCCGGTGAACTTTCCCGCGATAATTTGAGCGAGGAAGCAATCATGAATCTCGCAACGGGCCGGAGTCAGGTGCCTGCTTGAATATGTTTCCTCTGAGGCTAGATTGCGTCAATTCGCGCCTGACCCCTCAGAATATAAGGGTGATGACCACTTCGAAGACACCGGCTTCTGGACCAATTCGAAGACTTTTGAAGAAAGATTAACGAATGGCTAAAATTCTTGCCGCCATGTCTGGAGGAGTTGACTCCAGTGTTGCCGCCGCCCTGCTACTGGAGCAGGGGCATGAGGTCGTGGGCGCTTATATGAAAAACTTCACGAATGAGGAGGGTCTGCCAGGGGACTGTCCGTGGGAGGAAGATATTCGTGATGCGAGAGAGGTTTGCGACTATCTCGGTATCGAATTTCGTATTCTCAGCTTGATGGACGAGTACCGGGATCGGGTCGTTGAATATTTGCTGGCTGGCTACCGCGATGGCGTGACGCCCAATCCGGATGTGATGTGCAACCGGGAGATGAAGTTTGGCATTTTTCGGGAGTTTGCAGCGGCTCAAGATTTCGAATTCCTGGCGACCGGGCACTACGCTCAGATTGAGCGGCAAGTGGATCAATCAGTGGATATTCTGCGCGGTGCGGATGGGAAAGATCAGACCTATTTTCTAGCACTGCTGGAACAGGCTCAAATTCAGCCTGCGATGTTTCCCATTGGTCATCTGCCTAAGCCCGAGGTCCGGAAGGAGGCTGAGCGCTTTGGAATTCCAGTAGCACACAAAAAGGACAGTCAGGGAATCTGCTTCATCGGGGATATCAAAATGTCCGACTTTCTCGGACACTACATCGATGACACTCCGGGCCCGATTGTGAACCTTGAGGGAAAAGAGGTCGGTCAACATCGGGGCCTACATTTGCACACTCTGGGGCAGCGGAAAGGGCATGGCGTTCCATCGAATACTTTTGGCAAAGCCTACGTGGTCGTGGAGAAGCGTCCTGCCACGAACGAGCTGGTGGTTGCTTTTGATGAACCTGAAACCCCGGGATTGTACGCGGTGAGGTGTCGGGTGGGAGGTATTTCAGTCACGAACCAGCCGCTCAGTATGGCTTCTAACTTAATGGCTCAGCCGCGTTATCGATGCGAGGCCGTTGCGGTGGATGCGGAATTTGTTGATGAGACGACCGCGATATTGACCTTTGGAAAACCGCAGCGAGCCCTCACTCCAGGGCAGATATGTGCTTTCTACGACGGTGAAAAACTGCTCGGGGGAGGGGTCTTCCAGCAGATATTGCACGGGTAGGTCTTCAACCTTGCCCTGATCACTAGAATGAGTCGCTGATCAACTGGATAAATCGGGATCCTGCTGAAGTGAGCTTAGCGCTGGTTCCTGTTCCTGTGATGCGACCCGAGGTCAAATAGGAGTGGTCGGTTCCCGATGGTTTGACATAGGAGACAGTGGGGTAAGTGACTGACTTTGCGCTGGGCTGCACTTGGAGTGGAATACCAGTATCAGTAAAAGAGAACTCCCAACTCGCAGGTTTCTGAGAGCGGTCGATATCTCGTAGGAGCCAGGGGTATCTCCTGAGAACATCGAGTTTGCCGTGGTTCGGAACGAGAACTTTGTAGTAGACCTCTTTTGTGTTGGTGAGGAACTCGGGAATGGAGATATTTGGATTCTGGCGATGAGCGATCAAAAGTCTGGAAACATCCATCCCCAGCAAGTTGAAGCCATTGAAGATGCCGTGCTTATTGTCACTGGAGAAATGGTGATCGTACCAGCCCTGAAAGCGATCGCTCAAGATCATAGCAAACTCGACATGCACGTGGGCACGGGTGCGATTGATGCCATCTCCAGTGTATCCCATCACGGCGATCTGTTCGCCTGCTTTAACTGGTTTGCCCCGCTCAGTCTTTGTTTCGCTGAGATGCGCATAGAGGGAGAAAAATGGCCCATTTCCCCAATCGTGGTGAATGACAATGTAGCGACCGTAGTTACTTCCCGAGGAGGAATCATTCACATAGACGACCGTGCCGTCAGCGATCGAGCGAACTTCATCAAGAGGCTCACCTGAACTGCTTCGGTGAACCGGAGGGATGTCAACGCCCTCATGCATTCGGGTGTAGACAATACCGACGTCAGTGCGCCGTGGGTTGCGCGAAAAGCCGTAGGTGCCTCCCTGCCAGGGTTGCGAAGTCACTCCTTCGAAGCTCCTGTCCGTGTACATGTAGAATTTCGAAGGATCACTGGAAAAGATCGCATCGTTATCAGTCGGAAGGACGAGACCGAGCAGATCGGAGCCCTGGAGAAAGGGCTGCGCAGAAAAACAGACGAGTAGCGCGAGAAAGAATTTTCGCATAGCGGAAGCGTTGAAGTGGCGGCTCAAATATCTAGAAAATCCAAAATACTTGGCTAGCTCACCTTCCCGGAAGTTCGAATTCGGGCCCTGAAGGCGGGGCTAAATCATCAATATGGGGGAAGCGCTTTTGGAATTCGTTGAGGTGGCGCTGCTGGAGCCCTTGCCAAACCACCACAACACCATCATCGATCGGCCGGTCGATCAGGACTGCCCCGATGGGGGCGTCGGAGCACCGGACACCCAGGAGCTTGCCCTGATTGGTCAGCGTGATCGCCTTTAGCTCGACCGTGGCGTGATCCTTGAAGCGAAATGCTGCGCCGTAGCTGACTCCATCCTGGGCGGTGAAGGGGTAAAACCAGGCGATATCGGCGTCTGTGAAAGTGGGGAGTTTACTGAAAAAATACTGACGGTGCTCACTGCCCAGTTTCACTGGCGTGACCATTTTTGGATTGCTGTCCGGTTCTGATTCAACATGCATCGTCACCAGATGCATTTTATACTTCTGGCCCCCAGCCTGGCACCAGATGGTGACGGCGAGAAGGGAGAGTAGAATGAGAATTGGTCGAGGCATTTAAGCCATTTAAGCGGTGTTTGTCCTCTGTGGCAAGTCACGTTGCCATGAGTGAAGGGGCGATTTGATGCTCTTAATCTGTTTTTTTCGTTGTCTCATGATCCAACATTCGCTAGATCAGGCGCGGTAAATTGTGATACGATGACAATCTCCTCCTGAGAACGGGGCTGTCAGCCCCTCAAATTTAATACAATTAGCATCCCCAGATTATGGCCGAAGAAGCGACAGAAGTAGTAGCCAAAGACGAAGTGAAGCAGAGTGAGCTTCCGGAAAAGCTAAAAAGACTCTATCTGAAAGCGGAAAGTGCGATGGAGCTGCGGAATTGGAGCTACGCCATCAGTTTGATTCAAGCGATCCTGACGAAGGAGCCCGGATTTCTGGATGGACGAAGAGCGCTTCGTCTGGCCGCAGTGAAGGAGAATGAGGGCAAGCGTGGCATCAAAATGGGAGGAGATTCTCTCAAAGTCATGAAGATGCAGAGTCAGGTCAAAAAGGATCCGCTCGCAGTGATGGCCTCTTTGGAAAAAGAAGTGCTGGGATCTGATCCCTACAATTCGGCGGCGGGTGAGTTGCTCTACGAAGCCGCGGTGGCAGCCGGCCTTCCGATGACGGGGGGATTCGCACTGGAGACGGTGATCGAAGGCGATCCGAATAATGTGAAGTTTAGTCACAAGCTGGGCGACTTCTACATGGAGCGTGAAGCGTTCGAGGAAGCCGCTGTGATCTTCGGCAAGATCTCGGAGAAAGATCGCACGGATCTTGCGGCTACGAAGAAGTACAAAGATGCCACGGCACGTGGTTCCATTGCCTCTCAGAAATGGGACGCCGATGGTGACTGGAGAGATCTGCTGAAAGACAAGGACTCAGCAGCTGCTCTGGAAAGCGAAGGTCGGGCAGCCATGACAGGTGATCAGCTTCAAGGCCAGGCCGAGAGACTGTTGGTTGAGTACGGAGCGGATCAGAACAACCTCGATGTGGTGAAGAGGCTGGGTTCTACCTATGAGGAACTCGAGGACTTTGATCAGGCCTTGCAGTTCTATGAGTGGGCTCACCAGCTTAGTAATAATGATCCGGCTCTGGAGAAGAAAGTCGCTCATGTTCGTGAATTGGTGAATGCACGTTATCTCGATCAGTTGCGTAAGTTTGTGGACGAGAACCCGGGGCATCCGGATATCGAGCAGCACAAGCAGCAGCTGGCAGACGCTCAGAAGGGACAAATGGATCAGCTCATCACCGAGTCCAAGGAACGGGTTGATCGGAACCCGACCGACAACGAATTGCGCTTTGAGCTTGGATCAAGACTGTTTGAAGCGACTAATTATCGTGAAGCTATTCAGCACCTCCAACAGGCGAAACGGAGCCCGAACCTACGAATCAAAGTGATGAATATGTTGGGTCAGTGTTACGATATGATGAACATGACCGACCTCGCTGCAAGTCAGTTCGAGGAGGCAATTAAGGAGCTTCAGATCATGGATGAAACCAAGAAGGAGCTTCTCTACAATTTGGGGCTTCTATACGAGAAACTGGGGAACGAAGAAAAATACCTCGATGCGCTCAAGCAAATTTACGCGGTGGATTACGGGTATCGTGACGCTGCAGCGAGGGTTGAGAAATCCTACGGAGGTTAGATCCTCCTGTTGATCTTTCATCCGTGGGCCACTCGCTTGCGGATGTGTCAGAAAGGCCGCGCCATTGGCGCGGCCTTTTTGTTTTGCCTATGAGTCAAATGTGAACTGACCGTCAGCGACATCGACTTTGATGGTATCTCCGTCACTGAATTTACCATTGAGCATATCCAGACTGAGCGGGTCGAGCAGGCGATTTTGAATCACTCTCTTGAGCGGCCTCGCGCCGTAGGCGGGATCATATCCCTCCGCAGCAAGCTGCGCCTGAGCCTGATCGGACAGGCTGAGAGCAAGGCCCTGTGCCTCGATTCGCTTCACGACGCGGGCAAGCTGGATTTTCACGATCCGGGCGATGTCCTCTTCGCTGAGGCGGTCGAAGGTGATGGTTTCATCGATGCGATTGAGGAACTCGGGGCGGAAGTGACCTCGCAATGCGTCTTTGACGAGGGTTTCGCGTTTCTCCGGGTTTTCCTCGGACATGATGTGTTCAGACCCGATATTACTGGTCATGATGATGACGGTATTTCGGAAATCCACGGTGCGACCCTGGCCATCGGTGATGCGGCCGTCGTCGAGCACTTGCAGGAACACGTTAAAGACGTCGGGATGGGCCTTTTCGATTTCGTCAAACAAGACCACCGAGTAGGGCTTGCGGCGCACCGCTTCAGAGAGTTGGCCTCCTTCCTCGTATCCGACATACCCGGGAGGCGCCCCGATCAGGCGGGAAACGGCGTGCTTCTCCATGTACTCGCTCATGTCGATGCGTACCATGGCGTGTTCGTCGTCGAAAAGAAATTCGGCGAGTGATCGTGAGAGCTCCGTTTTGCCGACGCCGGTGGGTCCGAGGAAGAGAAAGGACCCGATGGGGCGGTTCTCATCCTGTAGCCCGGCCCGGGCGCGTCGGACGGCGTTGGAGACGGCGGTGACCGCATCGTGCTGGCCGATGACTCGATCGCCGAGGCGCTCTTCCATATGAACCAGCTTGGATCGCTCGCCTTCCTGAAGGCTCGAAACGGGGATGTTCGTCCACGCGCTGACCACTTCAGCGATGTCCTCTTCGGTAACTTCCTCTTTGAGGAGGCGCTTCACATTCTGGTTGCTCTGCAGCTCGGCTTTAGCCTCGGTGAGAGCTTCCTCTTTCTGGGGGATCTGCCCGTACTGAATCTCGCTGGCGAGTCCCAGATTCCCTTCACGCTGTGCCTGCTCCAGATCGGTTTTAAGCTGTTCCAGTTCTTCCTGAACCGCGTTCGCTTGATCGATTGCGGATTTCTCAATCATCCACTGGGCCTTGAGGGCGTCGGCTTCCTCTCTGAGATCGGCGATCTCTCTCTCGACCTTCTGGAGTCGATCCTGGCTCGCGTCGTCCTTTTCTTTGGCGAGCGCCTGGCGTTCCATTTCCAACTGCATGCCCTGCCGTTCGAGTTGGTCGATTTCGGTGGGTAGACTGTCGAGTTCGATCTTGAGCCGGGACGCGGCTTCGTCAATCAGATCGACAGCTTTGTCAGGGAGAAAGCGATCGGCGATATAGCGATCGCTTAAGGTCGCCGCTGCCACGATCGCAGCGTCTTTGATGCGCACGCCATGATGGACTTCGTAGCGGTCTTTGATACCGCGAAGAATGGCAATGGTATCTTCGGTGCTGGGCTCGTCAACGGTGATGGGCTGAAAGCGTCGCTCAAGGGCGGCGTCCTTCTCAATATATTTGCGGTACTCATCCAGAGTGGTTGCTCCGATGGCACGGAGTTCTCCCCGGGCGAGTTGCGGTTTGAGCAGATTGGAGGCATCCACGGCCCCTTCGCTGGCACCGGCTCCGACGATGGTGTGCAACTCGTCGATGAAGAGAATGACTTCGCCGTCACTGTCCGTCACTTCTTTGAGAAACGCTTTGAGGCGGTCTTCAAATTCCCCCCGATATTTGGCTCCAGCGATCATGGATCCGATATCCATGGAGATGAGACGTTTGTTCTTCAGCGATCCGGGGACGTCTCCGCTGACGATGCGGCGGGCGAGCCCTTCGGCGATGGCTGTTTTCCCCACTCCGGGTTCACCGATGAGAACGGGGTTGTTCTTGGTGCGGCGTGACAGGATCTGCATGACACGACGAATTTCTTCATCCCGACCGATGATGGGATCGATTTTTCCTTCACGCGCAATGGCAGTCAGATCAGTCCCATACTTTTCCAGCGACTGATATTTTCCTTCGGGATCCTGATCGGTGACACGCTGACTTCCCCGGACGGATTGAATCGCCTTCTGCAGGGATGGCTCGTCAACGCCCTGTGCCTTGAGCGTGGCTTTTAGATCGGTCGATCCCTCTGCGACTATGGCGAGCAGGACATGCTCGACACTGGTGTAGTCATCCTTCATCTTGCCGCGCAGCTTTTCGGCGGCGTTCATGACGGCCCGAAGGTCCGAACTCAGGTAAACCTGCTGGTCCGTATTGTCCTGAGCTGAAGGTAGTTTGGCAATGAGGTCTCCAGCCTGTTGGCTCAACGCTCCGGGATCAGCCCCCAGTTTGGCGAGAATGGGGCGAGTCACCCCGTCCGGCTGCTCCAACAGGGCGACAAAGAGATGCACGCTACTGAGTTCGGCGTTTGAACTTTCACTGGCGAGGTTCTGAGCGGTCTGAAAGGCCTCCTGAAGTTTGAGCGTGAATTGATTGGGATTCATAAGCGGTGGTATTACTAGGCGTCCTTATGGTGAATAGGGTTCAGACTTTCGTCCATGCCTCGCTTGTCCAAGGGCGGGCGTAAATTGTTCTTTCTGCAGTGTTAGAGGCACATTGCAGGCTTTTGTTCAAAAAGAATCATTGGGTTTTCACCCGCGAATAGACCCGTGAACACAGGTGCCTAGAAGAAAAGCATCCGGACTCCTGCGATGGCAGAGAAGCTGTAGAGCAAGACCTCGAAAATTCGTTGTGGAACCAGATGGATGATTTTCCGCCCGACGAGGATACCGATGATTAGCGCGGGAAGCAGAAACAGGTTCAGCTTCAGCGACTCGGAGTTGATCAGGTCGAGTTGGCCTAGAAAGGGGATTTTGAACAAATTGACCAGGAGGAAAAAACGAGCACCGATGCCGAGAAACTCCATCTTTGGCATTTTGTGTACGAGCGCGTAGATCGAGTAGACCGGCCCGGCCGCATTGGCGAGCATGGTCGAGACTCCTATCATGATGCAACTGATCCAGCGGAAAACATGGGAGTCAGGTAGATGCTCGAGAAACTCTTTTCTGAACTCCCGTATCAGTTGCAGTAAGAACATCACCAGGATGATAGCGCCAATGACGCGCCTGGCGGTGAAATCGTCGATCGCATCGAGTAGGAACCAGGCTCCGATGATGGAAACGAACGTGACAGGAACCAGCGGCCAGATCATCTTCCATGTGGCATGCTTCCAGAACAGAGGCAGGACGATGAGATCGCACACCACTAGCATCGGCAAAATGATGCCAACGCTGTTTTTCGCGCCGAAAGATTCGGCGATCAAGAGCACGTTAACGATGGCCAGTCCGGGGAAGCCGGTTTTGGAGATGCCGAGACAAAGCGCTCCCAGGCAGGCAAGGGCGATGGCAATCTCTGAGGCGTCGTATGGCAGATTCAAAAGTGGAAGTTTGCGATACTCTCTGATCCCGTATGGATCAATTGGTTTAAGGGCTCGTGGAGCATTGATGCATTGTGAACTCTGGGGGATTGAGGTAGACTGGGGCGCTTCCGCTAGTCTACAGACCCAGCTGAATCAATCCATCTACTTGATATGACCATTGCGATTTCCAGAGAACTCCTCAAATATTCCTTGATTGGCACTTTGCTTTTCGCTGTCTCGTTTACGAGTCAGGCACAGCTGTTTAAGAAGAAGAAACCAGCCCAGCCGCAGGCTCCTGCTCAAACGAAATTACAGCCGGGTCAGTTTGAATGGCATCCGGAGAAGGCGCCGAGCGGACCGCTTTTGGTTGTGGTAAGCATCGATGACCAGATGGTCTACGTCTACCGCAACAGTGTTCAGATCGGGCGATCGACGGCGAGCACGGGACGTCCAGGAAAGGAAACTCCGACGGGTGTGTTTTCGATTCTCCAAAAGAACAAGGATCATGAGTCCAGTATTTATAAGGGTGCTAAAATGCCGAATATGCAGCGACTGACCTGGAGTGGCATTGCGCTGCACGCGGGTGATCTGCCTGGCTATCCGGCATCAGCGGGTTGCATTCGACTGCCGCTTCAGTTTTCGGAACTGCTGTTTGCCCAAACCGAGATGGGGGCAACCGTGGCGATTACCCAGCGAAGTTCCTACCCTTCGGAATCGGGTAAGCCGGTTGAGATACTTCAATCTACTAAAGTGGACCCATCATCGGTTCCCATCCCAACACGTCAGCCATTTTGGGATCCATCGAAGAGTTCTAGCGGCCCGGTCGCAGTTTTGATCAGCCTGGCTGACAAGACGACCTATATATTTCGGAATGGAACTTTGATCGGACAGGCGCCTATCGCAATTGTTCCCGGCGCTGAAGAGGTTCCTGGAGGTCTTTTCCTAATGCTTGATGGAGTCGTAGAGGGGCAGAATCCGATTGTCCCTGATCGGCCGATGCGCCCTTGGTCAATTCTGACACTGGATGCTTCTGAACGCCCTTCCATGTATCCGCTGAATATTCTGCGCTCGAGAATTCGGATCAATCCTGATTTCCTGAGAAACGTTCACGATCTCTTGACGCCAGGGACGTTGATGCTGGTGACTAAGGATTCATCCAATTCGGACACTCGGTCTGATCGAGGATTCGTGATCATGAATCCGGACGGTTCGCAGTAGGGCGTGCGCCGATGTCAGGATGGATGCCCCGGTCTCTGATCCTATTCCTCGATCGATGAAAATTGGATTGGCTCTCGGCGGTGGCGGGGTGAGAGGTCTCGCGCACGTTCCCGTGCTCGAAGTGCTGGATGAGTTCGGCATCACGCCGCACATGATTTCCGGGACCAGCATGGGGGCGATCATAGGTTCAATCTATGCGGCAGGGTATCCTGGAGCAGAGATCCGCGAGGGGATTCAGGAACAGATTATCGCGAAGTCGGACAAGCCGGGCGTTGTCTGGCGAAAAGTAAAAAATTTGGTTAGATGGCTTGGATATTTCCGCGTCTCCTGGGGAAGACGGGCCATGCTGTCTGCCGATGGCTTTCTTGAGTTTCTTGTCGAGAACATGGGCGTAGAAACTTTTGAGCAGCTCAAGATTCCGTTTCACGCTGTCGCGACTGATTTTTATCGGCATGAAGCAGTCGTGATCAGTTCCGGCGAGATCGGCCCGGCGATCAAGGCTAGTATGGCGATTCCTGGAGTATTCGAACCCATCACGATTGATGGCCGAGTTCTCGTTGATGGGGGAGTTGCGGACAATTTGCCCTACGATATTTTGATGGATCAATGCGATGCAGTCATCGCCGTGGATGTTGTTCCGACAAGAAATGAGGATGAAACAGAACATCCCAGTATGGTGGACGCAGCTCTTGGCACCTTTGACTCGCTCACCGAAACCGTCACCCGATTCAAGCTGGAGGAGCGGCCGCCAACCATCTACGTCCGTCCTGAATTAGTGGGAATCAGAACGCTGGATTTCGACAAAATCGAGATGGTTTATGAGCAGACTGAGCCGGCCATGGAGAAGTTTCGGGCGGATCTCACCAGTTTGCTGGAGCAGGGATAGCCTCGGTATGCGCTAAAAATGCGCTGCAATTTTATAGGTAATATGATCTTGTGTGGCTGGGTTTTGATTGTAGTCTCGACGTTATGAAGACTGTATCTACTACCGTTTTATCGGCCCTCATTCTGGCTGCCTGCGCGGCAATGCCCTGCCAGGCAGGCGATTGGGGCGAGAAAGCTCCGGCCTACGAAGAGGTTGAATACAGCGTTGATACCTGGGAATACACGTTGGCTCCATACGCCTTTCTTCCGGCTATCTCTGGGAGCATCGGCGTGGGCCCAATTTCAGCGGATTTTTCGCCCAATTTCGGTGATGTGCTGAGCAGTTTGGATTTTGCGATGATGATATCTTTTCAGGCGAGGAAAGGTCAGTTCGCGTTCATGAATGATTTTATTTATGCGGGTCTTTCTCCCGGTGCGATCCGTCCCGGACAGGTCTACAACAATGTGGCAATGCAATTGGATATGTTCGTCTATACGGGCGTGGGAACATTCCGCATTGTTGACGAGCCTGACTTCTTTCTTGAAGTGGGCGGAGGTGCTCGTTACCTCTATTCAAGGAGTGAGCTTTCGATATCCAGTTCTGTCGGGGCTCCTTTCCTGAATAGTAGGAGCGCCGCACACGTTTGGGATGGAGTGGCTGCGCTTCGTCTTGGCTACAGCTTTTCTGACCGCTGGATCATGCGCGCTTATGGTGATATCGGCGGCGGCACTTCAGATCGAACCTGGCAGGCTGTGGTCAGTTTGGGCTATGTCATGAGTGAACGCACCACCGCATTTTTGGGATATCGTTATCTGGATTACAAATTCTCCGAGGGAGCCACCTCACTTGATCTGTCTATGTCTGGACCTCAGTTAGGTGTCGCGATCAAATTCTAAGAATGATCTGAATGAATCGAAGCCCTTCCTGAGCGGAAGGGCTTTTTTTGTGTCCGTTACTTGCGGTTGCCCGACGGATCAACGGGTATCAGGTCTGCCACTGAGATCAAGTGGCTGGAGCCGGGATTCGGTCGGGCAACTGCCGAAACTGGCTTCAGGTTTCTCGAGACCCATATCTGATCGAGCCGAACGAGGGCACGGCCCGAGGGATAGGTGTGACCCAAGCCGATGCCGGCTTCGGCGAAAGTGTCGAGTAGGCCTGCCGTCACGAGCGGGCGGTAGACATCATCTTTCGGAGGCGTTCCGAATCCTCCGCTGATAATACGCCCGATGGTGCCCTGACTGAGTTGATTCTCACCGAGATGATGGCGCAATTCCCGGCGATTTTGAATGCGCCTTTCGGTGAGTCGTTTCCAGACATCAAGTTTCCAGAGCTTTGGGCTGGGAAGGTAAGGTTCAAGCGCCACATTGGTGATGTCGATGACCCGACCAGTCGGTGTGAGCAGTCTTACGTGGAGGGCCAGGTTAAGCTCTTCGGAGAGTGTGTTGATGATCTCACCGCGGGCGATGATGGCATTCGACTGGTTAATAACAAGTGAGCTCTCCTTACCAAATAGATCATTGGCAATGGTTTCCAGCACTTCTTCTGAAGGCGCGTTTTGAACGACGACAATGTCGGGTTCCAAATCAATGACCGCGTGCAGGTTTGACTCATCGCCGTCCGCATCAACGTTAACGACGCGGATGATGGACGGGTCGCTGAGATCGGGCGCCGCCCCGATGGAGAAAATGATATCTCTGGCAATACTCTGGCTTTCTTCTGACATGATGATGCCGGTGATCAAGCAGAGGCACATGACGACAATGGCGAGAGATCCTCGAAAGAGAATCCAGGAAAACAGAGCCGCGATGATGCCGGCCCCGGCCCAGACCCAGACGGGAATCAGGGTGATCGCCACCATGGAGTCCCAGCGGTTGAGCAGGCAAACCATCACCCCAAGGTAGATCAGCAGCAGAAGCACTGGGATCAGGGCTGCCAGGAAGTTTTTGAGTGCCCTCAACATACAGTCGAGTGCATCTTAGCTCACGATGGCGAGATTGCCTGCCGGAATTGAATACTTGCACTGAATTGAATGCCGAGTTGGTTGCCGACATGCTCGAAGATTTGAAGGAGGAAGTGCTGAAGGCCAATTTGATGCTGGTGACTGAGGGGCTGGTTCGATTGACGTGGGGGAACGTATCGGGTGTCGACCGTGACAAGGGCATGTTCGTCATTAAGCCGAGCGGGGTTGCTTACGAGAATCTTACCGCCGATACGCTGGTGGTTCTCGATCTGGAAGGCAAGGTCGTGGAAGGCGATCTTCGTCCCTCATCGGACACGCCGACCCACCGGGTTCTATACCGGGAGTTTCCTGAAATTGGGGGAGTCACTCACACTCATTCTGTGAATGCGACCATGTTTTCGCAGGCAGGAGTTGAGTTGCCGTGCCAAGGCACCACCCATGCGGATCACTTTTACGGTTCTGTTCCGGTGGTTCGCGAGTTGTCTGCTGATGAAGTATCCGCCGACTACGAAACCAATACGGGGATTGCCATCGCGGAGTGTTTCCGCGAGCGCGGCATCAATCCCATGGAGATGCCGGCTTGTTTTCAAAAGTACCACGCACCCTTTACCTGGGGGAAGAACGCAGTGGATTCGGTGAAGAATTCGGTGGCCCTCGAGGTCTGCGCTCAAATGGGAATGGGAACCTGGAACTTGAATGCGGAGCAGTCAGGCCTACCGAAGCACATTCTGGACAAGCATTACCTCCGTAAGCACGGAGCAGGGGCTTATTACGGACAGAGCTGAGTAGTTTTCGGGAGTGGGCTCTGGGGATTTTCTCAGCGATCGTCCCGAGTGCACACCTTCAGCAGCTGGTCGTAGACTTCAGTGGCGGCGAGGGTGGATTCGCCGTCCTGACGGTCAAGGTTTCCGATCATGACCGGATGATCAGCCTGATCTTTCGGGATGGCTCCGTGGGATCCTTTGACGAGTGATGCGTCCAGGGGGATTACGTCCATCAGCATACGGAATCCGAGCATTTTTCGAAGGAGCTTCCAGGCAATCTTCAGCTTGGGAAAGCGGATTTTTGGATCAAGGAATAGTTCGACAGGGTCGTAGCCCGGCTTCCGGTGGATATCGACGCAGCGGGCAAAATCGGGTGCCTTGCGGTCGCTCTTCCAATAGTAGTAGGTGAACCAGCTGCGTTCGTCAGAGACTGCGACGAGGTCGCCACTGCGTTCGTGGTCAAGCCCGATGGCGGCCAATTGAGATTTGTCGTAAACGTCAGTGATACCGTCGGTCTCACGAAGGGTCTTTGCTACATCCTCCAGAATTGACCGATCGTTGACGTAGATATGGGCGAGTTGGTGATCGGGAATGGCGATGGCACGGCAGTTTCCCGGATCGATCACTTCGCGTTTCAGTTCGTCACGCCAGGAGATCCAGTCGTTCTCCCGGAAGATCCGATTGAGATGAATCGGACGATCGACCTGGGTGATTCCATACTCACTCAGCATGATGACTCGGACCCCCCGTTTTTCCAAATGAGTGGTGAGATCCCGGACAATCTCATCGATGGCCATGAGGTCTTCACCGATAAGAGGCGATTCCGGTCCGATTCGCTGAAGGTTGTAGTCGAGGTGGGGGAGATACACCAAGTTGAGATCGGGCGAAAAACGATCTTCAAACCATTTGGCTGACTGGGCGATCCACTCGCTGGAGGCAATGCCAGCGGCCGGGCCCCAAAACGCTTGAAACGGGAACTTCCCGAGTTTGCGTTTCATCTTGGATCGGAGATCCATGGGCCAGGTTTGAACGTCGAAGACCTTCTTTCCATCAGCCCGGTAGATAGGGCGGGGAGTGATTTGGAAGTCCGCTGTGGAATACAGGTTATTCCACCAGAATACTTTGGCGCAAGTGAAGTCAGGATTGTAGTCGTCGCGGATGTGCTCCCAGATTTTTCGGCCTTGAACCAAGTGATTGGATTGTTTCCAACAACGATGTTCTGCGAAATCGCGATCGTACCACATGTTGGCGACGATTCCGTGTTCTCCGGGCGGCTTTCCCGTGAGAAAGGTCGCCTGCATAGTCGACGTCACTCCGGGCAGGACGGGTGTCACATGGACGATCTGATTCTCCTCACGCTTGAGAAACTGAGCAATGAAAGGAGTATCGACTCCGATATGTCGAGGGGTGAGGCCGACGATATTGAGGATCGCGGTGCGGGGAGTCCTGGAAGTGCGTTTGCTCAATTGAAGACGATTAGGGTTTCGCAAAACCTACTACGCGGAACGGAGTTGTGCCAGTCAGCTGTTCTCGGGCATCTAGTTATCGGCGGGATCGCTCAACAGGTCGCTCATCGCTTCCTTTAGCTTGCTTCCTGTTTGATACTCCTCATCCACGGTGATGGTGGCGCCGGCCTGTTCCAGCTCGTCCACAAAACTGTGATAGCGGGCTCGAACGACAATGGCGACGCTATCACTCAGGGTCCGGACCGATTCGACAATACGAATCGATGTTCGGTGGTCAGGAATGGTGACGACAATGGCGCGGGCTCTGGACATGCCGTGATGAATCAGGAAGTCCAGGTTCGCGGCATCCCCAAGAACCGCAGTCAGCCCCATCGCCCGTGCCAGATCCACATTGTGGGAGCGCATATCGATGACGAGTGCAGAAATCTCATCGTGGGCTTCAAGCTCCTCTGCGACTCGTTGCCCGGAGGGGCCAAAGCCAACGATGATCACAAGATCCTTCTTTTCATCCTCTTTTCCGTAGGCTGTGATCGGTGCATTCGGGTCCTCATTTCGAATCAGAAGTCGGTGGGCCCAGTCTCCAATTGGTAACGCAAATCTCACCAGAGTCGGCGTTGCCAGTAGTGTGACCAGGGTGGATGAAACAATGAGATGGACGATGTCTTCCGAAATTAGATCGTTCTCGAAAGCCGTGCTCCCGATGACGACACCAAATTCCCCGACTTGAGACAGTACGATGCCGGTGGCAAGGGCATGACGAAGAGGGAGGCGGAAGGCGAGCGAAATGAGGGTGATAATGGTCGCTTTGCCAGCCAGAATTAGGAAAGTCACCCCGAGGACGGGACCTATGTTCTGTGCGATCCAGGCGGGATCGCCCAGCATGCCCACCGAGGCGAAGAACAGGGTGATGAAGATGATTCTCAGCCCGCCAATATCCGAACGAATTTGGGTGGCAAAAGGGGATTCGGCCAGCATCATGCCCGCCAGAAAAGCACCCAGAGCCGGAGAGAGGTGGAGGGCATGGGCTGAAAGCGAGGATCCAATGGCGAGGACGATGGCTAGCAATACCAGTAGCTCGCGATCTCGCGCGAGGCTGAGTTGCTTCATGACTTGAGGCAGGATTAGCCTGGATAGGAAAAGAAACGCGGCGATGAGGCCGACGATCAGGCCCAGTGCTTTGGCCAGCCCGAATGCGACGCCTGCGAGCCCTCCATCTCCGCCTAGCATGGTCACTAACAAGACGAGAGGAACCACAGCGACGTCTTGAAAGAGAAGTATGCCAAGCGCGGTACGCCCGTGGACGGAGTCGAACTCCGCCCGGTCAATCAGTATGCGTAGAACACAGGCCGTCGAAGAAAGTGTGAGCGTGGCTCCGATGGCGATCGAAGCTTTCAGGTCCAAGCTGAATGTCAGGCACACCAGGGCCGCTAATGAGAGGGTGATGGTCACCTGCAGCAATCCGCCAATCCCAGCCGCTGGTCCGAGTTTGATGAGCCGCCGGGCGGAGAACTCGAGGCCAATAGCAAAGAGCAAAAGAGAGACGCCGAGCTCGGCAATCACGGGAACACCCGAATCTTTGTCGATGACATTAAACACTCCGGGTCCGAGAAGCATTCCCGCGATGATATAGCCGAGAATAGCGGACTGCCGGAAGCGCTCGAAGAGCATTCCCGCGACCAGGGCTCCGGCCAGAAGGGCGAGGAGTTGGAATAGAACGTTCCAGACGTCGGATGAGGCGGCAGTAGCGAGGAACATGCGTTAGTAGAGGGAAGCACTTTCGGTTGGAAGGCGCAACTAATAGAAGGGGTGGGCGGGATGAGTGCGGACAAGTGTCAGTGATAGATTACGTCCCTTGACCCGATCAAGGAAACCGTTTGTGTAGGAAGATGCGGTATTCCATTTTCCTGGTCCTGATCACTTCCATCCTGGCACTTCCTATTCGGGGTGAAGATCCCGCTCCGACTCATGCCGATGTTGCCTACGATTCTCACAACTTGACCAAAATTGATTTTTGGAAAGCCGATGGCGAGGGACCGAGGCCCCTTCTGGTCTACATTCACGGGGGAGGGTGGACGAGTGGTGATAAGAGTTCGAGAGGCCCCGGTTATCAGCAATTCCTCGATCAAGGCATCTCATGTGCCTCGGTCAATTATCGACTCACTCCGGATCATCCTTTGCCGGCTCCGGTGCATGACGCGGCTCGTGCTATACAGTTTCTTCGATCCAAGTCAGACGAGTGGAATATTAGAAAAGATCGTATCGTTCTGACCGGTGGCAGTGCTGGCGCCTGCACATCGATGTGGTTGCTATTTCACGACGATCTGGCTGATCCCGATTCAAAGGATCCGGTGGCGCGCGAATCGACTCGCGTTCAAGGCGCTTTCGTCGCGGGAGGACAGACTTCAATCGACCCTCCTCAAATCAAAGAATGGTTGGGGCCAATGGTACTGCAGCACGGTATGATCTGCAAAGCCGTGGGAGAGCTCACCATAGAGTCGGCCTTGAAGAACTATGATAAGCACCGCGACACCTATCAGGAATTTTCTTCTTACAATCACGTGAGCTCTGACGATCCACCTCTGTTGATGACGTATTCCAACAACATGACCCTTCCTTCAGAAAATGCAGGTCATGGCATTCATCACCCTGTTTACGGAGTAAAGATGAAAGAAAAGTGCGATGCCAAAGAGGTGGAGTGCCACCTTCTGATTGATGGCGTGTCAGAGTCGGACACCTATGGCAGTGGCGCCGAGTTTGCTCTGGCCATCTTACTGGCCGATTGAATCGAGATGGCTACTCCTCGGGAGGGGATGCCTTTTCACTGCTGGCCTCCTTTTGTTCTTTTTTCCGCAGCTGACGACTGATCTCTTTGAAGGTGGATAGAACCCGGGGTGGGGTGGAGGGAAGAGGCAGGTCGACTTTTAGATCAGAGCTGAGTCCAAATGCCTTGAGAGCGTCCCAGAGGGCTTCGCGGAGCGAGGCGGCCAACAGGACCGGAGCCTCGCCGCAGGGGTCACCCGGAACCGTGTGGGCGTCACCCAGCGGGCGGAGCCGATTCGTCTCGACTTGAAAGGGTGCATCGGCGAAGCCAAAGACTCCCTCTTCCGTGGGATAAAGGTCAGGGTGTTGGTTCTCCGGATCAGGGATTGTTTCAGAAAGCATCCAACCCGCGCCGAGAGTGAACGCCCGCATCAACTGCGCGAAATCACGGTCGCCCTGATTCGCAGATGGTGAGCCTTCGTGGGCGATATCGACTCTGAGAATTTGAATCTCGCCGGTGAACGCATCCACTTGGATTTCGCTGACTGCCGCCGCGTAGGTGAATGATGAAAATGGCCAACCTGCTCCCAGTTCAGGATCCCACCAGAGATTGGGGGCACGGTGATATCCCGTCTCGATGAGATTGACGCGCTTGCGCCAGGCTCCCTCGATGAGCTCTTTAAAATGAAGCGGATTGGAGGGCGAGAGGTCGGTGCCGACAAGACCGCCGGAAAAGCGAATCGTCTCAATCTCGACTTCCGTCTGACCGCGGGCGGCGAATAGTTGAAGGGCGACTTCACGAAGTCGCTTCAGGAGTGTGTCACATGCCTCTTCGAGGGCTCGAAGAACCAACCCTGATGCATCAGTGCCGATGATGGATGTCGCCCGGGGGAGAGAGCTGAAGTCGTTGAGGATGACGCGAATCGAATCTTCTTCGACTCCGAGAAGCCGAGCCACTTCTTCTCTGATCTGGGCTTCGAGGCCATCATTGGCATCAACCAGGCCAGCGCGGATGACGACAGAGCCATCAGCCAGAATCTGAACAATCACTGCTGCCGCGTTGCGTTCTGATCGCGGATCACCGACTCCGAATTTGATCGGGACGATTGCGATGCCACGTTTGTAGCAGGGGCTCTTGCGATTCCATTCTTCAACCACCTTGACCCGATCTTCGTATCCGCTCTGGCGTAGGGCCTGGAGCCAAACGCGATTGATAGCGGTTGCGTTAACGGGTTGTCCGTAAGGCGTGGTTTTGAGATCTTCGCTTTCTGAGTAAAAGTTCTTCTGGCGAATTTCGTGGGGTGAAAGCCCTGTCGCTTCAGCGACGTGCTGGATGACTTCCTCCATGGCCCAGGCACCCTGAGCGGCGCCCTCCGCGGGTAATGAAGAGGAGACAATTCGATTGGTCCTGCAAAGCTGCGCCGTGATCAGCAGGTGGGGTATTTTGTAGACCGAATCGGCATGTAAAAGAGCGCGGTCCATGGCTGTCTCCGAATCAGCGGAAAACCATCCTCCGTCGAGAAGCAGGTCGAGCTCGACGGAGTCGATAGTCCCATCACTCTCGAAGCCGGCTTTGAACTGAACCTTTGCCTCGTGACGTGCACCACCTGCAAGCGGGGAATGGGGTGAAGTGACCTTGAGAATGATTGTGCTGCCGCAGCGTATAGCGGCATGGGCAGCCAGTGAGGTCAGTCGGACCGGTTCCGTCTCGAGTACTCCGATGGCACCGGGAAGATCGACGGGGTCCAGGTGAATGTCTGATTCCGGAAGTCCGGTGGACCGAGCCACTGCTGATCTCACCGCAGTGGGAAGCAGGCAGCGTGCATGGAGCGTGAGGCTGTTTCCATCGCGCGCCGGTTGAACTGTGATTTCAGTGCCCCCGGAGAGACAGGCATGTTGTGGTGCGATTGTCAGGCTTCCTTCAAGCTGGTTCTTTGAGCTCTTCAGTTCCTTTTGCGGTTCACCTCTCCGGCAGGACCTCGGTTTGCTATGATAGCTCTCCATCGCGACAGCATGATCGAGAGTCAGGATTCCGGGAGTGGTGTGGTAATCGATTTCGATGAGTTCAGCGGCCTTTTCGCACGCGGCGATATCCCGTCCCACGACGAGGGCGATCGGTTGCCCCCGGAAAAAGACTTCGTCCTCGGCGAGAAGGGGCTCGCCGGAATACTCGTGGCCCAGCGTGTTTTGGAAAGGGGGGAGATCTTCGGCGAAAAGGACGTTCTTGATTCCCTCGACAGCCCGCGCCGCATCGGCGCTTTTTCGGGCGATAGAAGCTGATGCATGGGGGCTTTCCACGACGATGGCGATGAGGCTGTTCGCCCTCGATTGCCAGGTGGCCGGTGACGAAGGTACGTCCTCGCTCAGCTCCCGGCGGCGCCGGCGAAGGCGCTCTCCAAAAGTCTCCCCGGTCGTGGTCGCCTTGTCTTCGGGTAGCTTGAAGTGCGTCAGGCTGTCTTCAGAATCGTTCATTGTCAGGGTGATTGGACCGTGGGGGATGGAAGTGGTCCGGATGCGGCTCACTCGGAGATCGCATCAAAAAATGGTTGGTCGAGTTTGGCGAAATCGCCTGTGGCCGTCAACGTTTCGGGCCGCACGCTTTCGTGACTCGGGTGTTGGGAAAAGAATTTTTGGAAGAGCGTCACGACGAGTTGTTTCCGGTATTCCGAGCTGGCGATCTCATCTCGCGTGCCGGTGACTTTGACTGACTCGTTCAGGATGGGTAGGACGCCGAAGACTGTTTTCTCTCCCCAGACCTTTCCCGCGAGAAAGTCTTCTGCCTCACGGGCGCGAACCGGCTGCTCGTCGATCCCGGAGTAGGCGATCCAGGCTTTGACGATCTTTCGATCCCTGAGCTCAACCGCGAAGGCGCCGGTGGCATAGGGTTCACAAAGCGCTCGCCGTGGAGCGACCGTGTAGGTGTCGCAGAGACGGGTCGTGATGCCTCGGGCGGCAAGAACCGATTCGGTGGATCGGGGAATGATGATGCTGCGAATGATTTCGCCGGGGTTGAGGAGGGTCCCTCCGTGACGGGTGAAAAAGCTGGCGACGGGCACATCCCTTTCACCCTCTTCGGACAGTAGGATGACTCTGACGTTGAGTGCCATGAGCAGCGGCGCGAGCTGCCCCGTGGGCCAGGCGGTGGCGAGGTAGCCTCCGAGTGTGGCGCGGTTTCGGATGGCGCGAGATCCGAAACGGCGCAGGATTTTGTTAAACGCCTGACACTCTCTCCCAATTTGTTCGGCGATCTCGGTGAGGGGAACGACCGATCCGATTTCCCAGCCGTCTTCTTGGGTGGTGAACTCGTTGAGTTCCTTGACGCCTTCGAGTGAAATGAGGTTGGGACACTCGGCCCGGTCTTTTTTCTGGACCAGCTCGGTGCCTCCTGCGACGAAGCTGGCATCAGGGTAGTCGCGCTTCAAACGGAGCAATTCGACCAGATTCCCGGGCCGGTAAAATCGATTTTTCTCATTGTCGACGTAGGCGAGGACTGAACGCGATTTGAGTTTAAAAAGCCCTTTGGTGAACCGATCGCCAAAGATGTCTTTCCGTCCCGTCCATACGGTACTTTCTTCTCCCGATTTTTCGGCGCGTAGAGCGGCTTCGTGTCGCAGTCGCTCAGTGGCGGCAAAGACCTGCGCAGCGGCCTCTCGGATGGCGGGTACGTTGGCGCTCCGTGTGACGATGCCATCAAATTGATCATTGGTTTGCCCCTGGCGTCGAAGATCAGGGCGGTAGTAGCCTTCAAACATCAGTGCGACGAGGGCATCGAGCCGGGCTTCCCCGCACTCCAGGTGTCCCTGCTGGAGCGCCAGATTGACTGGGTGATCCGGTTCGGAGTTGCGTATTCCCTCGGGGGTCCAGATATTACGTCCGGCCAGCATGGGCAGCATGATGAGCTGCGCATCGACAACGCGGAAACGGTGTCGATCGCCTTCGATGTCGCCGAGAACGACGAGGTGTCCTCCCCGCCAGGAGGCATCCGTTTTGAATCTCGAGAAACAGGGATCCAATCCGGCAAGAAACGAGGCCAGCGTCCGATGGGTGTTCTCTCTTTCGACACGGCAGGATTCGCCATCGAGTTCAAATTTAAACCAGCTCTGCATATTTACTTTGAGAAGCGAAGGTGCTTAAGGCTGCCTGATTTCAAGCCTGGCCAATCTTCGTGGAAAATTGGTATTACCATATCTGTGAGCTGTGTCACACACCAATTTTTGTTCGTTGAATTCACGAGGCCCAGCGATTCCATGACTCGGTGCTGAAACGGTGGGTGAGAAACTCCATCGTGGGAGCTCGGAGGGCTTCGACCTTCTTTTCTGAAAGCGGCTCAGACCGTGTCGCAAGCAGGGAGAGAAAGGAATCTATCCAGTCAGCCTCGGGATCCCGGAGCGATTCGGGGAGGCGCACGCTCCCCTGATGGATGACGGCTCCCGAGGATCGGCGTTGCGCGCCGCCTCCGATTTTTTTGCCGGTTTTGGTGGAGAGTAGATCCCAGGTCACGGCATTGGTGAAGCAGGGACCCGTAGCGGATGGCGATGGGGCTGACTCCAAAACGACCGGGACTTCTGCTTCGACGAGAGCCCCGGCGAGGGCTTCGTGGATCCAGCGGTAGCGTTCTTCGCCGGTGAGGTGGGCCGGCGCGCTGTCCCGGGGGAGGGTGATGACAAAGGTCAGGTCTTCGCCGTGCTCGACCAGACCTCCACCGGTGTAGCGCCGAACAGGGTAGGGTGGTAGACTCGACCCTGTTTGGAATTGATGAAAGTAGCCCACGGTGGTGGCGGGTTCGCTCCACCCGTAAAATCGGGCTGACGCTACGCCGGAGCCGAGCGTTTGTTCGAACAGCGCCTGATCCACGGCCATTTGCTCGGGCGCGGATAGGAATCGGGTGTCCCGCCAGAATTGGATGAGAGGAAGTTTCACAGGTTGTGAGGGTGGGGCGGCGATGGTCACATCCTGTCAGTGAATGTGGATCGCGGCAAATAAAAGCGGTTGTCACGCCGCCTTTTCGGTGTTTCTTACGCCCCTATTTTAGAGCTCACGTGGCGGAATTGGTAGACGCGCTAGATTCAGGTTCTAGTGGGGTTAAACCCGTGGAGGTTCGAGTCCTCTCGTGAGCATTTTTTTTGATTTATCCCGGTGGGGAATCTGATGGCCGCCGAATCACAGGATCAAAATCCGGCGTTTGTTCATCGCGCCTTTGCTTCGATCGCGAAGCGCTACGTGATGACCAATCACGTGCTGAGTCTCGGCATCGACGTTCTGTGGCGACGCAAAGTGTCCCGCCTTGTCGCCGCGACCGATCCGCAGATGGTTCTGGATGTGGCGACGGGCAGCGGAGATTTGGCGCAGGCCGTGCAGGCAGGCTCACCGGAAGCCAAAGTCATCGGGGCGGATTTTTGTGCGCCGATGCTGGCCGAAGCCCGGCAGCGGGGCTTAAAGGATCTCGTGGTGGCGGATGGGTTGGCTCTCCCGTTTCCGGACGGGTCCATCGATGCGCTTACGATTGGCTACGGGCTCCGCAACATGGCGAACTGGTCCGCGGCGATACAGGAATTCTCCCGGGTCCTGAAGCCGGGAGGACTACTCGTGGTTCTGGACTTCTCTCTTCCTACCTCTCCCGTGCTGCGGATACCTTACCGTTTCTACCTGCATCGCATTCTTCCAGTCCTCGCAGGGTGGCTTACGGGGAACAGGGAAGCGTATGCCTACCTGGGAGATTCCATCGAACGCTTTCCTTCCGGGGTTGAAATGACGGACCTTATCGAGACAAATGGTTTTCAGTCGGCTGACTGGTACCCGCAGATGGGTGGCATCAGCAGTGTTTACGCCGCTCGAAGTCGGGGCGGAGAAGATTGAAGCTCACTTTTGCGATTTCCCGGAAAATAATTTCCCAGCGCAGAAGTGGCGGGCTTTCCCCGCGAGATGCCTAAGAATCCTTTAATTTCCAGAATTGTTAGGTGTGAGGGAGCGGTTCAGAAATATTTGAACCAAAATCCGCCGAAAATAATTGATGAAGATATGTCACACCATTCTCAAGAGTGACAATGAAGGGTAGAAATGAGTAAGAAATCCTGAATTTGGGATTTACAAGACCCCTAGATGCTGTCATTCCATTACGGTTTATCTCTTAATGGATGATGGCGCCGAAGAGTTAGCTCTTAAAACGTCACCACCCTCTGATCATATAATGAAGACATTCGCACCCTCCCTACGCAGAAATCTGACACTTCAGATTCTGGTTCTGGCTACCCTGTTACCGGGTATCTCAATCATGCAGGTTCCCCTCCAGGCGAATCCGGCCGGTGCCAATGTGGTTGCAGGTGGCGTTAGTTTTGACGGTCTCGGGACTTCGAATCTCAATATCAATCAGAGCTCGGGCAGTGCGATTATTAACTGGCAGTCGTTCTCCATTCAGAACGGTGAGGTCACGACATTCAATCAACCGGGAGTCAACTCGGTCGCACTGAACCGGGTCATGGGCGGTAATCCCTCGGCCATCTATGGGGCCTTGCGCGCCAATGGTGGTGTGGTGGTGGTGAACCCCAACGGCATTGTCGTCCACGCGGGTGGTGTGGTTGATGTTGCAGGTATGTTGACCATGTCGACGCTCGATATCGATAACGACGACTTCTTGAACGGTGGCGATGATCGCTACTACGGTAACTCTTCAGCGGGTGTCACCAACTACGGCGCGATCAGCAGTGCCAACAGCGATGTGGTCTTGCTTGGTAACTTTCTTCACAACGCCGGCAGTGTTTCAGCGCCGGACGGAACCGTAGCCTTCGGTGCCGGTGGCGACATTCTCGTTCAGCAGGGTATTTCAGGTGCCTCGATTTCAGTCCAGGGCGCCGGAGCGGGTGCTGCAGTCGGAATCGAGAACAGCGGTTCAGTGACCGGCGCAGCGGTCGATTTTGCCGCGCATGGTAATACTTACGCGTTGGCGATTCAGAACGAGGGTGTGATCCGTGCGACAGGCGTCGAGACACGAGGCGGTCGGGTTATGCTCCGTGCCGGTGGGTCGAGCAGCATCATGAATACCGGACAGATCCGGGCGAATAACTACGACGGGTCGGGCGGCGATATTTCCATCGAAGGTGGCAATGTCCTGTTGGAATCGGGATCTCTTGAGACAGCCGGCACGAATGGCACCGCAGGCGGCAGCGTCAAAGTGGTGGGTAATCACGTGTTTGCTTCCGAGAATGTATCGATTGATGCGAGTGGCTCGAATGGTGGTTCTGTGAGTGTAGTCGGGAAGACCAGTGTGCGGATTAACGCTGACGTCAATGCTTCCGGTGCAGTCGGCAACGGCGGTGCTGTTGACGTGACCGGAAATTCGGTCACGATCGGTTCGGCTTCTGAAATTAATGTTTCCGGCAGCGCTGCTGGTGGTAGAGCGAGGCTTGGAGGCGGTTTTCAAGGTGGCGAGGCGGATATCGCCAATGCCAACAACACGACCATCGAGGCGGGTTCCTTGATCATCGCAGACTCAGCAGAGGGTAACGCGGGGCAGGTCGTGATCTGGGCTGACGGCGACACGACTTTCAATGGAGAGATTTCCGCTCAGGCCTATGGGGCTGTGGGTAATGGAGGGTTGGTTGAAGTGTCTGGACTGCAGCATCTCGGTTTCGACGGTTTAGTTTCAACGCTTGCCGTTGGCGGTCAGGCGGGAACCTTACTTCTCGATCCGACCAACGTGTCTATCGGGGCAGGCGGCGACATCACTGCGGCGGCGCTTCTGACGGCACTCGGGTTGGGCAATGTGATTATTCACACCAATTCAGCGGGTACTGATACCGGCAATATTATGGTTCTGCCTGGCGCTGATCTGACCTATGACTCAGCCTTCAGCTTTGGGATGTTTGCCAATGGAAGTATTGTCGTGGATGACGATATTCAGAATGCAGGGACAGGTGCCATTACGTTGTTTGCAGGTTGGGATGGCACGGGTGTTGGAGACTTTTCTTTCGATCCAACGATGCCAGGCGTGCTTCCTGACGCAATTACCGAGACGGCGGCGATTGATGCTGCGACGGTCCTGGGCGGTGCCTACGGTGCCTGGGGGCAGAATGGTGGAAATATCAAGCTTAACGACAGCGCAGTGGACGCTGTCTCGGTAGGATCTGCGCACGGGGAGACGAATCTGTTCGGTGGAGCGATCAGTGTTCAGGGCGGTAATGGAAATGACCGGCCCGGTCAGGTCGGATATCGCACGGCGACGGTGAACCCTGATGGCGATATCAATGTTTACGCTAAGTTTTTCATCAATATCGATTCAGGTGGCGGTTCAACCAATGCTAACGGTCGGGTCGACAGTCACGCGATGATCGGCCACGGGGGCAGCAATCACAATGGGATGTCTGCGCCGCTTCGATCCGGTGATGGAAATCTTTCGGGTGATATCACGGTCATTTCGGATGGCGGTGGCATTATCATGAAAGGCAGTGGAAGTCGTTCCTTTTCGAAGATAGGGCACGGAGGTCACTCAACTGACGGTGTCCTAGGTGGTGACATCACGGTAGAAGCGACCTATCTGGACATGATGGGGACTCCGATTATTCCCGCGAACAGAAACAACACTTTCGTTCAAGTGGGTCACGGTGGAATTAATTCGGTGGGTGCCAAGTCGGGCGATATCTCGGTGGTGGTTGATCAATACATCAATGGATTCTCCGGGGTGGACAATCAGACGAACACGAACGAAAACTTCGCGATGATCGGTCACGGCGGGTCTTCCAGCGGGGTGACGGCTCAGGGTGCCGGGCCGGACAGAGACGCTGGTTCCGTGAACGGCCTGGCCGTTGATGAGGCCATGGCGGGGCACGTGGGTGCCATCTACGTCGAGGCGAAAGCCGGAGACATCAGTTTCAGGACCGGAGCTATGAACAGAGCATTCAACCAGATCGGTCACGGAGGCTACCAGTCTCACGGTAACCACCGGTTGACGATGTTGAGCGATGGATCACAGACCACGGGAGCTCTCAAGGCGGGCATCACGGTGATTGCGGGCGGGGATATTAATTTCAGTCGTTCTGTCCGGACGAACGGGACGGAGGCACAAGCCCGGGCGCAGGATAGATCCTATTCTCAGATCGGTCTGGGAGGCTGGCGTGCCGGTGGTCGTTTCGAAGGTGATATCGACATCGTGGCTGGAGGTGATTTCTTCATGCAAGCCGGATCCGGCAATGATGCCTACGCGCAGGTGGGCCATGGTGGGGTGAGTAATGCCGGTGGCAGCAGCGGTTATTCCGCCCCCGATCTCCTTGATCCTCCTGTTTTGGAAGTACGTAACGGACACGCGACTCTGTCGGGAGACATCAGTCTTGTCGCGGGCGGGGATATCGGAATGTTTTCCGGGGCACAGGAGGACAGGGCCTATTCCATGGTGGGACACGGTGGAAACAGGCGGATCGCTGATTTCATGCTGGGCGGGGTTGAAGTCGCAGATATCGATAAAGGCCACCACGGTGACATCTTGGTGGATGCCGGTGGTTCAGTGACATTTCAGGCGAGCCCTTTTGATACCGCTAAGTATACCGACATTCAGGGGAATCAGAGCTTCACGCTCTTGGGTCACGGCGGAGTTGAAAGTCAGGGTGACCATCATGGTGACATCACGCTCAATGCGGGTGCTCTGATTACCTTTGCTGCCGGCAGGGCAGGCTGGGAAGAATACAACCCTGGCAATGATAACTACAATGTCAGCCAGACGGGCGCGTTCAATTTCGCCATGCTGGGCCATGGGGGGTACTTGTCAGGGCTGCAAAATGCTCAGGACACGCAGGCCAATGGTCAGAACCGAGCCTATCTATTTAACGGGAACACTGACGGGGCCGGTGTTGGTGCCTTGGGTAGCTCCGATATCACCGTGACTTCGACAGGCGGAGGATTGGATGTGCTGGCGGTGCAGGAGCAAGGAGGGATGCGTGATGATCACGACGATCAGCTCGACTCTGATGGTATGACTCCGCGTCCCGTGTTGGAGCGTAACGTCGGTAACTTTGCCAAAGTGGGACACGGTGGCTATAACCAGACAAATGCGAACCGTACCTTGGCAGATGTGTCCGTCACGACCGGAGATATCATGATCGATGTAGCTGGGCCGGTCAATGTGGTTGGGGACGCTCTGGATCAGCTCGATATTATCGACGAAGCTGCTACCGTCGGACAAGAAGAATACAACAACGGTAATTTCGCGCAGATCGGTCATGGCGGTGCGTTCTGGGAGTCCGGCTACGATGGTAGCTTGTTTCTCAATGCGACAGGCGATGTGAACCTCACCGGTGGGTTTGGGCTTCGTGAGTATGCTAAGATTGGTCATGGCGGGTTCCAGTCAGCGGTCAACGTCAACGGATTTGCGAATACGCAGATCGATGGAGACTTGACCGTCTATTCCGGCGGTTCGATCAATCTCCAGGGCAATAGTAGCCAAAATGAGGATGCTGATTACAACCAGATCCAGCATAACTGGGTCCAGATTGGCCATGGGGCGATGCAGCGTGATCAGACGATTGATTCGGATATCACCGTGGCTGCGACAGTCGATATTAGTTTGAAATCAGGGGCTGGATTGCGAGATGCCTACACCCATATCGGGCATGGTGGTTTCCTCCAGACCGATGCCAACATCACGGGAGTGGTCGATGTGACTGCGGGACGCGATGTGCTGCTCGAAAACACTGACTTCAATAACTTTGTGATTAACATCTCGACCAACAATTATTCCAAAATTGGTCATGGTGACACCACCTCAGCTCGTAACAATAGCACCGGAACCTGGAACGGGGATATCTATGTGAAAGCGGGTCGAGATGTTCACAGTATTGGTGGCATGATTGGTCATGCTGATCCTGATAATGGAGCCAACCTGTTTAAATCTGATTCGGGCAATACTTACATTGCTGCCGGACGCACCACTGCATCTCCCGGGGCCGGTTCTCTGATCTTTGAAGGGCGGCTTCACGATAAGGTTGATCCGATGGGTCCTGACGTGTTCACCCACACTCGCATTTCCAATGCATTCCTGGGGCAAGCTGGACCTGAGCTTCGTCTCTACACGCCATCGGTCGCTGAGAACCAGATCGATGACGGAACCCGGATTAACGGGACCGATTATGACGGCACCAATCCAGATGTCAAAGGCGGTGCGTCGCGCACGGATGAGCAGATTGGGACTGAATTCACTCTCGGGACCGGGGCATACGGCCAGCCTACGGGCACGTTCACGCCAGAAGGTCCGTTTCCCGCTACTAGCAACGCTTACCAAGTCTATTATCCGGATGCGCCAGTGGTCGCTCCTCCGGGTGGTGGTGGTGGTGGCGGCTCTGGCGGTGGAGGTTCTGTTCCCCCTCCTTTCGTGACCCGTCTGTTGGCTCTAGCCGCCAACAATCTATACAACACCCAGGCCGCTGACGAAGTCGAAACACGGAGACGTGCGATCTACGACAGCGAGGGTAACCTGGTGATGTATGTCATCGGAATTGCTCTGGATGATGCGATACTCAGTGAAACTGAAGAAGGGGTCCTCTACTACAGTTTCATGGAGGACGCTCTCGATTCCGTATTCGGGCCAAGGCGCCACGGGAGGTTGTCCGAGGACAACACGATCCTGGCATTGGAGGATGACGAGGAATTGCTTCGCCGATACCGGAAAGCCCAAAGGCCTGTCGGAACAGTCGGCGTGATGTATTACCTTTATGCTCCTGGAACGAGCCAGTACTCAAGTCTGAGGGTCTTTGGATCGCCTCTCACTGATGTGCCGGCTTTCGGGCCGCAGTTGTAGTCTTTTCTGATAGACGAAGTCGCTAGATCGTGAATAGTAGAACCCAGATTCGCCTCAATTGAAGATGAACCAAAAAATGCGTAATTACTCACTTTTCTCACTCGTAGCAGCCGCGATCCTACTCGTTGGTATGTTGGTCGGGGCTCCAGCGGTGCAAGCCAATCCGGGCCAGGCCAGCCAGTCTGAGCTGGGGATGTTGGTTCCGATGCCTGATTTGCGAACACCGGATCAGGTGAGATGGTGGGAGCGTCTCAGAAACCGTCAGGTGGCTAAGCGAAAAATGCGCACTGCCAAAACCGAAGCGAAGCGTGAGAGTCGTGAGAGGGAAGAGGCAGCGGTTGTCTACCATGCTCAGGATCCATCAATGGCATTGGCTCATGTCTCTTCTCAATCGGGAACAGCGGCTTCCTATGGCAATGTGGAGGCGCCAAGCACTCTCAACGGCGGCACCTTGTGTCCTGTCAATGGATCGTCCCGTTACTACCGGAACGGACAGATGCTCTATCAGGGCAATGGAGATTCCGGGAGCAGCAGTCGTAGCACGAATCAATCTAGCGGCCCACGCCGCAAGTAATCCAGCTTGATATCAGGATCGCTTGGTTGGCGGTTCCTGAATCGAGTTCAAGCAAGGGGCTCCTTCGACGAGGGCCCTTTTTTTTGTGCCCTGTGGGCAGAGACGCCTGGCGGTAGAGAAAGGCCCTGGTGCCATGGCGTTGTTACCTGGAGACAAATAGATCGCGTCTTCAAAAATTTGGGCTCTTTGAGAAGATCCCTGTGCTGGTATTGAAACTTCTCTCTCTGTTACTCCTCGCGTCTCCACTGAAGTTTATCGTTCCCACTGGAAGCCTAGTGTTTCGCCAAGACTAAACGGTCGGGTGTGACGGGTAGAATCCGGGAAGTCTGATTCCTGTG
>CAXBHX010000041.1:0-52258 GCA_963975655.1 uncultured Verrucomicrobiales bacterium | reverse complement strand
GCTGGTTGGGCCGAAGGCGGTAGGGACATGCGGCCCGCATGTCCGCTGAGCTGCGGGTGGGCAGCGCTGGCCTTAAAGCGCACGCATGAATCGCAGACACAGGAAGCCGACTTCCCGGATTCTACCCGTCACACCCGACAGTTCAGTCTTGGCGAAACACTAATCGGATCCCGTCACCTCGCGAAGGGCGAGGGAATCACAGGGGTGAGCTGGAACCTGAAATTCCAGGTCGTGCCGAAGCTGTCCGGCTTGATGATGGAGTATTGCGGTTCGAAGCGAACTTTCACCGGGGTGCCTCCTACTCGTATCGTTTTGGTGATGCCGAGCCCGATGGGAAGAGTGATTTGGTCTCCTTCGGGAGCAGTCCAGTTGATCGTCACCGTGGGGCCCATGCCGATGGACATGGCACCGGGGAGTTTTCGACGCATGACATACTGGATGTCGGACTGGTTCGTGGCGGGTTGGGTGGGGTCACCGGCGAATGACCACCAATGTTGAGCGAGAACGCCGGTGGTCCATTTTTCTCCCAGATTGAAGATCATGGCTGACGGGCCTGCTTGCCATTTGCCGGCACCGAACAAATCGTCGCTGGCGGTGGGGAATTTGAAGGTGGGACCGACGCCCCATATCAGCCCGTCGGCTGAGTCCGGTCCGATGAGAGTGGCCAGTTGGATGTCTCCGAATCCCGTGTCGTGATTGGTGAAATCTCCGGGAGAAGTCAGATCAGGGACGGGTGCTGTGACCAGGGGGAAGACCGGACGGGCGGTGAAGGTGTATTTGTCGCCTAGCGGGATCGGGAGGGCGGGTTGAAAAAAGAAGGTGTTCGAACTCGTTGATTGATTGGCCCCGGTTCCGGTTTTGGTGGCGTAGTTTTCCTGCAGGGTGAGGGACCACAGACTGGTGAGTGGGTTGTTGAGTTGCTGGTCGACTTCCTCGAGGGAGAGGTCGGACAGAGAGGTGGAGGTTTCGATCGCCACGGGAACTTCGTTTTCTGCGAAGGACGCCGTCAGTGACAAGCTCAGCACTAGGCAGATGACTGGGCGGAGAAGTGGTATCGAAATGGCCATGTGAACGGGCGCAGCAAGAGGATGGTCTCAAGCTTCCTCGATTAAATCGAGTGTGCTTGGTTCGAACAGATCCTCAACTGTCAGATGAGAACTGGCGAGTCCTTGTTCGTAGGAATATTGGAAAAGGGCTTCAAGTGCTTTGCGATTGGGTTCAATCCCGTAGGGCCAGTAGTTTTTGCCCATCAGTGTTTGTGTCTCTTCGAATTCCTGGCCGATCCAGGGCAGTGTATCGAATACCCAGGCATCCTTCTGGAGTCGGTCGTAGGCGAGGGTCTTCGATTCGGAGTAGGCCTTGAAGATCGCTTGGGGAAGCTCGGGGTGCGCTTCGATGAGGTCCCTCTTCATGGCGACGGCGTGCATGATGGGGAAGATACCGGTTTTGGAGTAGTAGGCGCGTTCGACGGAGCGGTAGTCGGTGAAAAGGCGGCTCACCTTGGGGTGTCTTTCGGCGTAAGCGCGAGGCTCGGCGGCGTGAAAGAGTGCATCAACGTCACCATCGGCGAGCATGTCGGATTCATCTTTCCCCTCCGGGCCTTCGATAATGGTGATGTTGTCGGGGATGATGTTCTCCTGTTTCGAGGGGCCGCCGGAGACGGCGGCAGAAGAATCTTTGGCAGAGATGTACCATTCAACATCGGAGGGACTGACACCGTATTCGTGCTGCATGATGCCGCGGAGCCAAGTCAGGGAAGTGGATGAATAGCCGGCGGTGGCGACCTTTCTTCCCTTGAGGTCCTCCGGGCTTTTGATGCCGCGGTCGTTGCGGATGAAGATGCTTTTGTGGCGGAAGAGGCGCAGCGGAAAAATGGGGAGCAGGGTGTAGTCGCGAAAGCCATCATTGGCGAAGGCGTGCATGTAGGGGGAAAGGCCGATTTCGGTGACCTCCCGGGTTCCTTTGCCACTGAAGACATCAGTGTTCATGTTGCCGACCGAATCCAGCTCGAAATTGATCTGACATCCATCAATGCCGACTTTTCCTTCGATGAGGCCTTTGACATGGGCCAGGGGATACCCCGAGATAGTGAGATCGAGGGGCGATTTGTCCTGACTCATGGTCGTCGCTGTCATGGCGGCGACGCTGGAGAGAGAGAGGCCGGTGATGGCTTGTCGGCGATTCATGGAATAGATGAGTTCTTGAAATGAAAAAAGCTGGATGGGTGATCCAGCTTCATCATTAACATGGCAGGTCAGATTGACCGATAGGGGTGAACGTTATTGGCCGGCGCCCCAGCCGGCATCAACGTTGTTGGGAGAGTAGTCATCATTCAAAACTGCGCGGCCGCAGACTACCGAGAACTCTGATCAATTTCCAGAACCCCAGTTCTCCATCGCGGGATTATAGGGGAACTCAAAATCCAGGAACTCGCTAGGGTCAAACGGAAGATCCTTGGCGTTGACTCTCGGTTGTGATGCCGATTGCACTGCAGGACGTGGGTTTTCAAGTCCGGTGAGCGGCATGCCCCGTGGGTGCTTTTGGTTGGGGTATTTTTGAATCCACATGTTGTGGCGGGCTACCATGACATCAAACATCGTCTTGGTGGTGAATCCGGGAAGCATTTTGCCCATCACTTCGCGCGGGTCATTGTAGAGGTCATAGAATGATGCTCCACTGAGTCCCGGAAGTTCACCGACCCAGTGGCGCTTGAAGCGACCTTTGACGGTGGCTGCCAGGATATCACCGGTGTAGATGTAAGCGTAATCGCGACGACTGAAGGTGTCTCCATTGAGGAGGAGAGAAGTTTGGTCGATGCCGTCAATGATGCGGTCAGTTGGGATATGCTCTTTTGCTCCAGCCAGGTTGGCGAAGGTGGTGTAGAGGTCAGTGACGTGCACGATGTCTCCAACGACTTGTCCGGGCTCGATGACGCTAGGCCAGCGCACGAGGAAGGGGACACGAACGGCACCTTCGGTGAAGTCGCCTTTACCTCCCGTGTGAAGGGTTTCGACCATGCCGTCAGGACCGTGGTGAGTCATGGGGCCGTTGTCGGCCATTAAGACAACCAGAGTGTTTTCTTCGACCCCTTGGTCTCTCAGCTCCTTGAGCAGGACTGGGATCCAATCGTCAAATCCGACAAGAAACTCATGGAGAATACTAGCGGATACAGACAGCTTCTTATCTCCTGGCTTGGTGCCCAGGAATGAGGCGGCGATAGGCTGGTAGCTAACGAAAAATGGCTTCTTCGCCTTCGCGCTTTTACGGATGAAATCGAGGGTGCGTTTTTGGCACTCAGCTTCGAGCGCGTAGTAGTCATCTTCGTTAGGAGGAGTTCCCCATTCGCGGACTGGGCCACCTTTGGTGCCTTCCAGGGCCCAAACGTAGCCGTCAGGACGCCAGCCACGATCCATATCGTATGGATCATTGGGATAGAGTTCCGGGATGACGGATGTTGGGAACATGGGCCCGAGCTCACCACGTGGCACATACATGCTGGGAACCTGGTTGTAAGGACACCATAGCGCCTCATCAAATCCCATATTGGTCATGTAGCTTTGTTCAATGTCACCTAGGTGGCCTTTTCCGTAAAAAGCGGTGGCGTAGCCAGCTGCGCTCATGACTTCACCGATGGTGGTTTCGTCTTCGCTCATGCCGCCGTATTCGTAAGGGAAACTGACGGTGTACATGCCGCTGCGGACTGCGTGTCGACCCGTCATGAAGGCGGCACGGGTCGGGGTGCACGATGGCTCAGTATACATACGGGAGTAATACTGGCCTTCCGCTGCAAATTGATTGATGTTCGGAGTTTTAAATCCGCGGGACGCCTGGATCTGAGGCACGCCAATTTCACCAACCGCGGTATCATCCCACATAATGTGAACGATGTTCGGTTTGGTCCCGTGCTTTTCTTCCAGGGCTTTCAGCTTGGCGTCGATTTCCTTGTCTTGTTCGGCCCATGTTTCGCCGTGCTGCGCTTTGAGGATGTAGAATTCTGAATCGTGGATGATATCGTCTGCGCGGATCATGCCTGTCAGACCGGCGAAGCTGCACAGAGTCACAGCCAAGTATTTGAGTATGGTTTTCATGGTGATGTATTTTGATCGAAGGGTAGGGTCTAGCTCAAGATAATTCGCTTTGGTTACGAGCGTGACTTGCCTAGGGTTGACCGTAGAGCATTAATTTCTGGTAGAGCATCAAAAACCCGCAAAACGCAGGGAAACCCATGAGGAAGAGTTCGTTCGATTTTGTGATAGATGGCAGCTTTTCGGACTTCGATCATTTCACGGAAACAGCAAAGGCGTGGGATCTTGATTTCTATCAGCTCGAAAAGGGAGCCTTTGCTGGTAGTCTCAAGCAGAGGGGATTTGCCCAGGCTCAATTAGGAGAGGCAAAATTTTCGCGCTCTCTTGAGCAGCACGGCGCCTCTCCACAGGGGTTGCGCACGTTTGTGATTCAGGCTCCGGGAGTTCCGCCATTGAAGTGGCGTGGATACGACACCTGTCAGAAGGATCTTTTGATTTTTCCCGGGAATGCTGAGTTGTATTCACTGTCACAGGCAGGGTTTCACATCTTTACCTACTCGATTCGAGAGAGTGCTCTTGCTGCAGCGGGAGAGCGGCTGGGGATGCCTCAAATTGAGGATTTTCTAAATTCGAGCGTTGAGGTGGTGACTCTGAGCGATACGTGGTGGCGACGTCTTCTGACAGCCTACAGGAGAGTTCTTCATAGTGAGCCGGATGAGCTGCTCAAGGCCGGAGAGCCAGATCTTCTCTGGACGATGGAATTTCATATGGCTTCGATGCTGGTTGAGGCAATCATGGAATCAGTTCCGATTCAGCTTCCTTCGCCAGGTTCCGCAGTGCGAGCCAAGGCGATGCGCACAGCGATGGAGTTGGTGAATGATTGTCGACAACATCCAATCACGGTCGAGATGCTTTGCGTGGAAACCGGGGTCAAGGCCCGGACCTTGCAGTATGCGTTTCAGGAATGCTATGGCATGTCGCCAAAGCAGTGGTTGAAATTGCGCTCTCTCAATAAGGTGAAGAAGGATCTGAGGAGTTCTGATCCTGCTTTGTCCGGGGTGGCCGACATCGCGAACAAATGGGGATTGTGGCACATGGGGCAGCTGGCCAAGGACTATCGGATGACCTTTGGCGAGTTGCCTTCGGAGACCTTGGGACGTGCCGGTTGAGCGGGTGGTGATCCCTCAGTACTGGGGTAGCCGGCTCAATGGTGAATCTGCGGCATCGGGATCCACATACCTTGTCAGAAGGCTGTCACTGCCGGCAAATGAGATGATGTCTTTGTTGTGTAGTACACGAATGGCGTAGCCACGATACCGAACCCGGCTTTTCTTTCTCTCCTGTTTGGAAAGGCCATCGTGATTGTCGGCTTTGGCTTTATACGATTTTTCTGCCTTGGTGAATACATCGATTTGTCTGGTCTCACCGGGGCGCAATTTCAGGGTGTGTTCTGACTTGGCCATGATGTAGTGATCACGTTTCTCATCGGTGTATCCAATCAGCCAGACCTCGGCCTTCACTTCGGTGGGATGGCCGGAACTGTTGCCGAAATCACACTTAACGCGCCATCGGTTTTTCGTCATGTTAGACGGGGATGCTTCCATGTGAGCACTGGTGCGAATCCGAGGCGTAGCGTTAGCGGCATCGCCGGCCGCGGCGACTGATTGCTCCCAGAGCTTGTCCTGTTCCTGGGTGGTTTGACCGAGCGCATTGGTGGCCGGTCCCTGTCGACTGGCATCTTCTTTGTTATCCTTCTTGTTGACCGCTACCGCTTTCATCAGGTCTGATCGCTCGTTAATCATTTTGACGAGTTGATCGTAGTAAGCTCGCTCGCGCTGACCCATTTCGGTCGTGCTAACGCGTTTTTCACTTTCTCTCACCAGTCTTAAGTTGGCCAGTTGGTTCGATGCGGGTGGGTAGACGTCAGCGGGAATGATCAACTCAAAGAGGACTCTATTGCCAGTGCCGCGCCCTTTGTAAATGGTGGTGCCAAACTTTCCGTTCTCATTGAACAAGTCCATCGCATTGGCATCTTTCCACGCGCTTATCAGGGCCCGGGACATCATCATGGCCTCCCAGTTTCCTACGTCAGCTCGGTATTCGAATGCCTTGTCTATTAAGCTCTCCGGATTGGGTCCGTTGGATCGGTAGGATTTCTCAAGGACTTCGATGATGCTGATCATGCGTGCACTCAGCTTCCCGACTGAACTGGCCTGCGATGATTTTCCGGGAGGCGTTGGACCCAGTTGCTTGGCCAGATTCCTGGCATCGGAGCCTGTCTTGGGCGCACTGGATACCGGCGATGCCAGTAACGTCGCAGCTACCAGTATGATCCAGGTGGGTGCGGTCTGAGAGAGTCGAAATGTCATCACGGTTGAAAGCGTAGCGAATTTTGCCCCGCCAATACCACTCAATAGTGAGTCATACTGAATACGCCATCGGGGGCGTGCCACAGGGTGCTCAAAATCGTCTCTGAGGATTGTCAGCACGGGCGCAGGCAATCAGGAGGGCTGCCGGGATGGTGGCGCAGGCCCAGAGGATGGGCACGTAGCTCTCTGTCCAGGAGAGTGACAGACTGAAGATGAGAGGGCCGATTCCACTGGCGATCACCATACTCGACATGCCGATACCGGCGATGGCTCCGAGATGTTTTCGGCCGAAAAACCGGGGCCACACAATGCCACTGAGAGCGGCAAAGCAGCCTCCGCAAACTCCGTTTCCGGCGATGTAAGCCACGAGCCCGGGGGAGGAGTCCAGTTTCAATGTGCCGATCACTCCGACAAGTGCAGCGAGGTTCATCAAGCCGAGCAGGTATTTGAGTCGGGTGCGGGAACTGACCCATCCGCAGAACAGATTGGTGGCCACGCTGAGGAGGGCCATGGGAACGAAGTAGTTGATGATGTCTGCTCTGGGCCGGCCAAATTCTTCTCCTAGCGACAGGATATGAAAGGTGAAGGCGGTTGAGAACATCGAGAAGAAGGCGAAGGACAGGTTGAAGATCCAGAAGGCCCCGGTGCTGAGCGCTTCGCCCCGATCATAGTCCCGGTGTGCGATGGAATCGGCGTGCGCTTCGGGGCGATTTTCAGGCGTCCCTCCGTCCATGACGAGCCCACACTCCTCGGGATTGTCTCTCAGGAAAAACCACCCGATCAAGGCCATGAAACCGATGCTAGCGACTCCGAGGATTTGCCAAGTGCCCCACCACTGATAGCGTTCGATCATCATGAAGAGACCTTTGGGGGCGAATGAAAAAGCGAAGGCAGTCACCGTTCCGCTGACGGCCATGGCGGTTCCGCGGTGATAGTCGAACCATTTCCCGATCGCGTTGCGGGAAGTCATTGTCAGCACACCCTGGGCCGAGACACGGATGAGATAAAAACCGACCGTGATGATGCCGAAGGCAAGGGTGACAGGTGATACCCAATCCGTGATGCCGATAGACCAGTTGAGGAGTCGGTGAGTGCCGCTGAGGTAGAACAGGACAAGGCCGGTTGCGACAGAGGATCCGACAATCAGTTTCCGGGCGCCGAAGCGATCAAAGGCCCGCCCCAGCCACGGAAGGGTTAAGCCGCTCAAGACGGTTCCGACGCAATAGGCTGTGCTAAGTTGGACCCGCGACAGACCGAGATTCTCGATCAGGATGTCGGTGAAGACACTGAACCCCATGGTCTGTCCGGGAATCGAAAAGACGACGCCGATCGTTGCCACCGCTACCACCATCCATCCGTAGAAGAAGGGCCACCGTTTGGGTGATACAGGGAAGTCAGGAGACCAGAGACGCATGGGTGGATTAAGTATCGGCGGTGGAGGGACGTGCTTGGTCGTTTTATATGGATCGGGGGTCAAGCAATACTCCGTGAACTTTCGAGCCGCGATTCGGCTTTGTTATGACGGCATTAGTGCTTGCGGGGCGGGACATTTTCCGGTTGAAGAGGTTGATGCGGACTCATTTCACTTTTCAGTTGGCCCTCATGGCTCTGGTCGTAGCAGCCTCTGCTGCCGATCGACCTAATTTGCTCTTTATCTTTCTCGATGACTTTGGTTGGAAGGATACCTCTTACATGGGCTCTGATTTCTACGAGACGCCGAATCTGGATGCGCTCGCTGAAGGTGGAATGGTCTTTACCAATGCCTATTCATCATCGGCCAACTGTGCCCCGGCAAGAGCCTGCCTTCTGAGCGGCCAGTATACCCCTCGCCACGAGATCTATAATGTAGGTACATCGGCTAGAGGGAATGCCTCGCATCGTCGACTCAATCACATCCCGGGTGTGGAGACCCTTGATCCGAAGATTACGACCTGGGCCAGGGCTTTGCAGGATTCAGGCTATCACACAGCGACGATGGGAAAATGGCACCTCAGCGACGATCCTATCCCTTACGGATTCGATGTGAACGTGGCCGGGACTCACTCGGGCAGTCCGCCCAAGGGATACTACCCACCTCATGGTAAAGCCCCGGGGATTGAGGATGTGCCCAAAGATGAATATCTGACAGACACGCTGAATGACAGGGCATCTGCCTTCGTCAGGGAGAATTCAGAGCGACCGTGGGCGTTGTATCTAACTCATTTTGCGGTGCATACGCCGCTCGATGCGGACAAGAAGTACGTCGCAAAGTATAAAGAGAAAGCTCCGGGTGCGGTTCACGATCATATTGCTATGGCGACGATGATCGAATCGGTCGATCAAGGGGTCGGGCGCATTCTCAATGCTCTCGATGAGAGCGGGAGCCGAGACAATACGATCATTGTCTTCTTCTCCGATAACGGAGGCTATGGCCCTGCTACGGACATGGATCCGCTCAAGGGATATAAAGGGACCTATTACGAAGGGGGAATTCGAGTGCCGTTCTTTGTCAATTGGCCTGGAGTAGTCGAGGGAGGTCAGACTAACGATACCCCCATCATTGGGGTCGATCTCTTTCCGACCTTTTGTGAGATGCTGGGTGCTGGATTGCCGGAGGGACAACCGCTCGACGGAGTCAGTTTGGTGTCATTGTTCAAAGGGGTGCCTTTGTCGGAACGTTCACTTTACTGGCACTTCCCCGCCTACCTTCAAAGTTACGGGGTTGATGAATTCGAGCAACGTGATCCGCTCTTTCGTTCGCGCCCTTGTTCGGTCGTGAGGAGGGGCGATTGGAAGTTGCACGAGTATTTTGAAAAGGGAGAATTTGAGCTCTACAATCTTGCGGAGGATATTGGGGAGACCGAAGAGTTGAGTGCTCAGTTTCCTGAGAAAGTCGAGGAGTTGAAGCGTGACCTTGAGCAATGGAGGAAGGCTATCAAGGCTCCTGTACCGACGGAACTGAATTCGGAATATGATGAGGAGGCCGAAGCGGCCGACATCAAGAAGGCGTTTGCCAAAGTCGCCGGGAAATCGAAGTAGTGCGCCTCACAGCGAACGGCTGATTCGTCTCCAGAGGGGGTCCAGATTCATGGCGATGAATTGGGCCGCTGTCTCGGAGCCAGGTGAGTGCTCGAGTTCGTCAAGAATGGAATCGGAAGCATAAACCAACGCCAACTCTTGATCGGACATCTCGATGGTATCGATGCGACCGCGTATCACCGACGGGCTGAATCCGAAACTCGCAAAAAGTCCGGGATCGAAGGCCTCGGATGAATGGGAAAATGCGGTGATCTTCTCGTGTCGGTTGGATGACAGAGACTGCTGTAGCAGATTGTTCCAGAAATAGACATTTCTGGGTGACTCAAATCCGATGAGGACTGACTGCCCTCTAACATTCCACCGAAGGCAGGTAGTACGACTGCTGGGGTAGCGCTCTTCAGTTTGTTTGAGACCGAGATGGTGGGCTCCCATTTTTTGGACAAAGCGTTCAACCTCTTCGAGTTTGAGTAGAACCGGGCCGGCATCGAGTATTTCCTGTTCCCTCTCTTTCAAAAGGTCTTCGACCCGGGATCGTGTGATCGGGCCGGGCCGGGTGACCACGGGTTCTGCTTCAATGGGCTCATCCACCGTTATACTTGTGGGGAAGGCAATGATGGAAGGGAGTTTCTCAACAGGCGATGAGTCTTCGGAAACGTTAGATCCAGCGGGTTTGAGGAAAAGGTCTCCAGCCTGAAACGATGTGAATGGTTCAGCGGGGACAGGTAAAGGGGGGACAGGTTCAGGGGTGAATTCTATGCCGGAGCCCTCTGCTGACTCGCTCACTACCGTTTTTCCGGAATCCCGGATGTCACTGATGATGGAGGCAATGCCGGCGAGATGATCGACATTCTGTTTTGGAGGAAGAGTGAAGAAAGGGTTTTCCGGAACGTCAGGGTGCTCGTTGACCGATTCGGAGACTGGCTCGGAGACCGTTTCGCCGCTGGAGTAGGAGGGCACACCGACCGGTGGGATTTCGGGAGGAGGCGATAGTGGAATAGGATTCCGGGGGGCGGCTTTCTCCGGTTCGGGTGTTGGTGGCATTCCCCGGGGGAGCGGTGGCAGAGGGACGTGAGGGCGGTCTTCCTGGAGAGGTTTGAAGAAATCTACCTTTTCTGTAGGAGCAGCGAGCGGCTCTTCTTCGTCGGGGCTGGTATCAATGGCGGCGAGCTCATTGCCGGGGTTCAGGAAATCCTGAGCCTCACGATCCCACAAGTCGCGTGCCTGTCGTATGACGGATCGGGGGGAGAGCTTGGTTTCGGCATCGATCCACAAATGGTCGGTCTTGAGCCGCTCGACAAATTGCTGGGCAGCCGTGCTGCTGATCGGCGTGCGGTCGAGTCGTTCCTGGATCAGCTGTGCTGCTGCCTCAGGGGAAACTGGTCTGAGTTTGTGCGGTTCGCCAGTGAGTCTGTCGAGCCAGGCAGATGGTAGTTTGTCCTGAAAGATGGATTCCCACACGTCGTTGTTGATGCAAACCAGGGAGACTGAGCGAGGGACTGTTTCCCGAATGCCAGTGAGGATGCCGGCAATCTCCATTCCTGCTGTTTCGGATTGAAAAAATCCATCAAGGCCGTCCGCCACGATGAGCACAGGACGGTAGAAGGAGGCGAGTCTGAGCCACTGCAGAAGACGTTCGCGGGCTTCTCCGTTTGAGAGTCCCCGTAGTGGCTCAAGGGCAGTATCTCCCCGCCAGTTGAAATCGATGATGAGGCGAATCCAGAATCCCAGCTCGGTGGACGTGAGCCCTAGAGAGCGGAGGAAGAGCGGATCGACGTCGTGACTCAATTCGCGGGACTTGGAGTCGGTCCAGTTGAGGAGGGAAGAAGGAGAATCGTTGGAGAAAAGATCGATGAAGTTCTGACGCAGGCTCTCTTCGCTTTCAGCGCAATCCCAGGTTGTCCCTTTGGCGAGATGGCTGATGACCAGCTGAGCGAGGAGATGGCGTCCCGTTTCTTCAAAGAGAGATCTCCCCTCGTAGCGGGCGGAGGGAAGATGCGAGAACTGACGAATCGTAGATCCCAGTGCGCCCGGCCAGGCAACCGGGCGTGATGGGTCGAGCGAAAGAGATACGGCTGTCGCAGCGGACTTGAGATGATCTCGAAGTCGGGTCGCGAGGTGGGTTTTGCCATAGCCGGCCTCCGGGGCGGTCACCAGTATGGTACGCCCGATCATGTCTGCCGGGGTATTGCACTCAGGCTGGACAACCAAGTCCTCAACGGCTTCTACAATGCGATCAAACGTCTGACGATGGATCTGCGTGACACCGGGCAGATTATCCGGGTGATCGATGAAGAGATCGTCTGAAAATGGATTGATAACGCCCTGACCCATGAAATTTGTGTTGGTGAGATCGCGCATAGTGAAAAATCGCGGTAATGAGTAGAATTATCAGATAAAAATCCCATAAATGCAAGGTTTTACATTTTTGATAAAAACAAAGCTGGAACAAGCCGCTCGAGATTGGCCCACCAAAGAGGTGTCAGCTGCCTTTTTGCCGCAATTTTGTAACTATTTGTGCTTGAGGAACTCGACGGGTTTGGTAAGAAACGCCTTCCATCTTGCGGGTCTCAACAACTTTCCGTGGGAGTCATTGAAAATATTCGAACAAATATGAGTAACCAAAAACCATCGAAATTACTTTTTTGGGGCTGTTTTATTGCCCTTATTACGACCGCGTTTGGTTTCATCACGAGGATGTTCCTCCTTGATGATCCAGCCATTACCCAAGGTTTGCTTGGCCTCGATGATGCTGAAGTTGGGATCTTTAAAGGGATTCAAATTTGGCCATTTGCCGTCAGTATCATCCTATTCAGTCTTATTATCGATAAGGTTGGCTATAAGTTCGCGATGATTTTTGCCGGTGCCAGCCAGATCACCTGGGCGGTGATGGGAATCTACGGATTGAACGTTGCCGCTGAGAATCCTGAATTGGCGAAGTCGTTGATTTTCTGGGGCGGTCTGATTCTTGCCTTGGGTAACGGAACGGTGGAAGCCTTCATTAACCCTGTCGTTGCTACTCTTTACGATAAGGAAAAGACCAAGTGGTTGAATATTCTCCATGCAGGATGGCCGGGCGGTCTCGTTATCGCGGGTGTTCTCGTTATCCTAATGGGTGATGCCAGCTGGCAGATGAAGCTGGGTCTCATTGTTATTCCAGCAGTTCTTTATATTGCCATATTGATCGGTCAGAAATTTCCGGTTCAGGAGCGTGTTGCTTCCGGTGTCACTTACCGCGAGATGCTCAGTGAGTTCGGTTTTCTCGGTGCCGCGGTGGTTTCGTTTCTTGTTGTGCTTCAGCTCGATCAGTTTTTTCCAGGACATATGACGATCTGGATCATCCTTGGAGTCGTGATGGCTCTGTCGATGGGGATCTACACAAGAAGTTTGGGACGACCTATCATGTTTATTTTGATTCTGATCATGGCTCCTCTTGCCACGACCGAAATCGGAACTGACGGCTGGATTGCAGGGATCATGGCGAGTGTTGTCTCCTTCCACGGTGGCTGGATTCTCGTTTATACCTCAGTGATCATGATGGTTCTTCGTTTCTTTGCAGGCCCCATTGTCCAGAAGCTTTCACCTCTCGGTCTTTTGATCGCCAGTGCAGTGTTGGCCATCGCCGGTCTCCTTGCCCTCTCTGGCGCAAATGGAGTCGCCCTGATTTTTGGAGCGGCAACGCTCTATGCTCTTGGAAAGACGTTCTTCTGGCCAACCATGCTGGGAATCGTTTCTGAGCAGACACCCAAAGGTGGAGCCCTCACGCTTAACTCCGTTTCCGGAATTGGTATGCTTGCTGTCGGTGTGCTTGGTTTCCCATACATCGGTGCACTTCAGGAACAGAAGGTGGTTCAGGAGGTCGCCAAAGTAGATGCGGTTGCCAGCATCGACGGCTTTGTGAAAGATGGCAAAATCAGCGATGAATACCTCGTTCAGAATTCAATCTATTACGGAACGATCAAGTACCCGACGCTGAAGGCTGAAAAAGTCGACGAAATGGTCAAAGCGGCACCTGCAGACCAGCAAGCTGGAATGACAGAAGCGATTGAAAAGGCGAAAGAGGGAAGTGCTCAGAAAGCGCTCGCCAACATGGCTGTTTTCCCGGCCATCATGCTGATCGCCTATATTGGTCTTTTCTTATACTTCCGATCCAGAGGTGGCTACAAGCCGGTCGATCTCACCGTAGGTGGTGGGGAACATTGATCCAATCCTTTGAGATTAGATTAAATCTTTAAGAAAGGGCAGTTGCTTCGGCAACTGCCCTTTTTATTTGTGCGATTGACCGTTTTCAACGGCAACGGAATTCTGATCAAGTGTCCCTTCCTGATATCCAAAGACGGAGGAAGGGTGGGGTTCAAGCCGGAAGAGTGAGGCCGCTTCGCGGGCTGAAGATTCGGCTTCCGAAATACTCTCGAAGGAGGCATACTGTCCCTATGTATCCGGTCAGGCTCCTCCTTCTAACGACTGCGGTCTGGATTGGGGCGATGCCTGTTTCGTCGCCGGCTCAGGGCACGATCAAAAAAGAAATTGATGTCGGTTTTGCCCGGATGGAACTGGTGAAGCCCATTCTGAAGCAGGCGCTCTCTCCTATTGGCAAGTTTGTGATGTTGCCGAACAAGGGCAGCGTCATGGTGATTGACACTCCGCAGGGAGTGATGGCAGCGGAGGTCGCACTCGCAGAGGCGGAACTGCCGGAAGTGGACGTTGCTCTGGACTTCGAGTTTGTGACGGGGCTACCACCACGCCACAGTCAGATCACGGTGGCCCGGGAAGTGCCGTTTCCGACCGGCTACACGGCACCCACTATCATCGTGGGGCCCGGAGGAGGCTTCACCGTGGTTCCGTCGACGCCGACAGGATTTCAAACGCGTAACATCGGGGTGACGAGTGAGACCAGCAGCAGCGTCAATCCGGATGGATCCATCAACCTTGATATCAACTATGAATCCACCGAGTTCGAGGGCTTCATCAACTATGGCTCGGCAATCCTTCCCGCTGGAGTCGTGGGAACGGTACCCGTGACCGGGTCTGTTGCGAACCCCCTGTTCTTTGAGCCGTTTATCAATTCGGGCGATCTTAACCTGCCCATTATATCGACGACCCGGATCTCAACTTCTGTCGTCATTCGCCCGCGTGTCAATTTAGGGGCGGTCTATCTGGATGTGATGCCGCGGTTCACGGTGGTGCCGGAGCCTGATGAAGGGGGGCAGTCAGGGAGGAAACCTTACGAAGTCGATCTCAATGACTTTCGAACCACTGTTGAAATTCCCAATCGTGAAGTGGGGCGCGTCTATGGTTTCAGCGGGGCCAGTGATGCCTTCAATCGGCATTTCTTTGGCGCTGAGAATCCTGACAAGGGAAGCACTGCGATTGTGGTCAAGGCGACGATCAAGCCGCCGGGAACAGCCGCGGCGCAGACGCCTCAAACACCTGAGGACTCTTCAGGAGCGACGGTGGTAGATCCCACGCCGCTCATTGAGCCGGCTCGGTAGTGGACTGTCCGATCAAACTCAGTTTTCCCGCTTTTCGGGCATGATGCTGCAGGCGCCTTTGCAGCCGAAAATCCGACTCAGTAAGTGCCGGTTTCGCGAGATGCACGCGTAGATTTTTTCTGCGACCCAGATCACTCCAGGGAGCCAGAGGAACAGGCCTACGGGAAGGAGCAGTGGAATTCGCATGCCGAGAAAGCGAAAGGCCCGGGCTCCTCGATGGATGTCTCCTTCGGGGGTGATGCAGTGGATGGCTTCGAGGAGGTCTTCCCGTGTGATTTCCGGAGCGATCGTTTTCGTCCGGGGATCTTTCAGTGGTACCATCTCGACGCAGTGTCTCCAGTCGAGCCAGCTGAGTGTGCGGCTTTGAAACGTGCACATGGGGCAGTCGCTATCAAAGAGGAGAACATGCTTTTCGCGTTTCATGGGAGATGGAAATCTAGGGTGAATCAGGTGATTTTCTAGAGGCGAGAATCGCTCTCGCTTCTTCGGCGTAAGTTTCACCAGGACCTGCGCTGTCATCAGGATCTTCCACTACAAGATCCCACCGATCGTTGCAACCTGCGCACCGATAGGCGACATAGTCACCAATCTGCCACCCTTCCTCGGGAGGATGGGAGAGGAGATGCGCGGTTTGACCGCAGTCAACGCAGGTGATTTTATCAGGAACATTCATGGCCCAAACTCTCGCACACTCATCCAAGCCAGGCAATCTGCAGCCAATCATCATTCTTGTAGAGCCTCAGATGGGTCAGAATATCGGAATGTGCGCTCGAGCCATGCTGAATTGCGGGTTGGATCGGCTGCGGCTGGTCAATCCGCGCGAGGGGTGGCCAAACGAGTCGGCCATTGCGACCGCTGCGGATGCCGACTCCGTTCTCGAAAAGGTGGAGGTGTTCGATTCTCTCGAGGCTGCGTTGGGGGATTGCCAGCGAGTCATCGCGACGACCGCCCGGGAGCGATCGCTGTCTTTGCCGGTGCTACCCGCCTCTGAGGCGGCGAAGGAAGTGGCCGTCGGCGCGGCTGGTGGTGAGCGAGTCGCCGTTCTGTTTGGTCCGGAAGCATCCGGTTTGGACAATGATTGTTTGTCCCGGGCCGATACTCTGATGAGGTTTCCGACGAACCCGGCGTTCAGTTCTCTGAATCTGGCCCAGGCGGTTTTGCTCTTTGGGTGGGAATGGCGGGGCGTTGCGGTCGAACCGGAAGCGATTAGCTCACCTTCTGCGGTCTCCCGTGAGGAATTGGAGCCCTTTCTGGAGCGGCTGGAGACGGCTCTGGACCAACGGGGATTCTTCCTGACTCCGGAAATGAAGCCTCACAGCTTGCGAATCCTGCGGACCCTTTTCTCTAAATCCCGGCCGACTGAACAGGAGCTTAAGTTGCTCCATGGCACGTTGACCGCGCTACTGAGGGACCCTGACTAAAAAGTGTCAGCCTGTCACACTGGTGAGGAGGAGCTTCCCCTCGCCATTGAGTCCATCATTGATGGACAGCCGAAGGCGTTCGACGCCCCGGCGGATGCGGGCTTTCACGGTTCCAAGAGGACTGTGGATTCGGTCTGCGATCTGTTTTTGCGTCAGCCCTTCAAAATAAGCCAGCTCAATGACTTCCCGCTGTTCGGGAGAAAGAGAGACGACGGCGGTGTAAAGCACCTTCCGGGCATCAGAGCGGTAGAGTTCTTCGCGTCCCGATGTTCTGGCTTCCGGAAGATCGCCCTCGAGCTTTTGTTCGAACTTGTCGTAGAGAGCGCTGCGGCGCTGAACGCTGCGGACACGATCAATGGCCCGATTTCGCGCTGTGGTGCAGATCCAAGTGACCAAACTGCCCTTATGGGAGTGATACGATTCTGCCTTCTTCCAGATCGTGTTCAGCACCTCGCTCGTCACATCCTCAGTATCCTCGTAGTGGTTGAGCACTTTGAAGGCGGTTGAAAAGATGAGGGCAGAATATTTCTGGGTGAGCTCTGCGAAGGCAGCATGCTCTCTGGCGGCGACCCGTCGCATTAGAGCTGCTTCGGCTTGTCTTTCAGGTGATCTATTAAGTTGGGGAGTCATGTTCAGGGGTCTGTTCAGTATTTCTGACTAATGTTTGTCTATGGTCAAAGGTTAGACAAGTAAAAAATGGCACTAGAGTGATATTTCTTAAATTGTTCCGAATTGAGGTTTGAGTCGTAACCAGCAAGGACTACAGCTTTGGCTACCTATTTATGAATCAGGATGAGTTCTTCGAAATCAGTGCGGTTGCTCAGATAACCGGGATTTCACCCCACGTTTTGAGAGTGTGGGAACGGCGCTACAGTGTTGTCGAGCCTGGCCGTAGCGAGTCGAAGCGGCGTCAATACACGCAGGCGGACATTGATCGACTGGTGTTGCTGAAAACCTTGGTGAGCAATGGGCAATCCATCGGGAGTGTGGCCAGTCTTTCGACCGAAAAACTGCAGGAAAGAGCTTTGGTCGTCAACGAGGCGAAGCTGGTCAATCCCGAGTTAGACGAAAATTCGACACTGGGAGAGGGGCGCATCGGCCTGGTTGGGACATTGATTAGACAGCCTGTGCGTGAGGCGGCTGATCGGTCTCCCCAGATAAGAATCATAGGAGAGTTTGAGGACGTGGATGAGATGAGGCAAAGCTTCCAGCCTGGATCCCTAGATATTGTCATCGTGGAAAGGGACACTCTTTTCGTGGAAGATGTTATCCAGTTTCAAGAAATGGTGGATGAACTGCAGGCCCATCGGGCCATCATTGTGTATCGCTTTGCGCAATCGGAAGTATTCGACCGTCTGGAAGGTACTCAGATCACGGCGTTGCGGGGGCCCATTGAGGTGGCCGGCATTCAATTGGCGCTGGGAACATTGACGAAAGAGCTGCCAGCCAGAGAGCGGATCGAATATGGCTCTGATGCCACCGAGGAGGGGGCTATACCGGTTCGTATCTTCTCCGATGAGCAGCTTGTGCGAATCGCAAAAACTTCGTCCTCCATCAACTGCGAGTGCCCTAAGCACCTTTCGAACATTCTGAGGGGCCTGTATGGATTCGAGCAATACAGCCTGCAGTGCGAGAGTCTCGATGAGGCGGATGAGGACCTGCATCGCTTTCTTCATTTCACGACGGCTCAAAGCCGTCATAAGATGGAAAGAGCGCTGGTAAAGGTTTTGTCTCAGGAAGGAATAGAATACTGATCGGCGGGGGCTGGCGAGTGGCCTGTAAATTTCGAAATTCAGAGGTTTGGAGGCTTGGTGGAAACCCGTTTACTTTCAGCAGGACCACTCTAGGTTTCGAGCCGGCGATCTCCGCCCAAACCGATGTCCATCGAACTGACACGAAATTTCTCGATTATTGCCCATATCGACCATGGGAAGACGACTCTTTCTGATCGTCTTCTTGAGTCGACCCAGACGGTATCGATGCGTGATTCGCAGGCCCAGCAGCTGGATTCCATGGATCTGGAGAGGGAGCGGGGAATCACCATCAAGTCTCATCCGGTGACGATGGATTACACCGCGGTCGATGGTACGACCTATCAGCTCAATTTGCTGGACACTCCCGGTCACGTTGATTTTTCCTACGAGGTCAGTCGAAGCCTCGCTGCTTGCGAAGGCGCATTGTTGTTGGTGGACGCGGCTCAGGGCGTAGAAGCCCAGACCGTGGCGAATATGCACCTTGCGCACGAGGCGAATCTTTTTGTGATTCCTGTGATCAACAAAATTGATCTTCCCAATGCGGATGTCCCTGCTGTCAAAAAGCAGTTGGAGGACATTCTCGCGATTCCTGCCGAGGAGGCGATCGAAGCGAGCGCCAAGATGGGGATCGGAATTCAGGAAATTCTTGAGGCTGTGGTGGCGCGAATTCCAGCGCCGACTAAACCGGAGGATGAGCTTCTTCGGGCATCGGTGTTTGACTCCATTTTTGATCCCTACCGTGGAGTCGTTAGCTATGTCAGAGTGATGACCGGCGAAGTGAAGCGAGGCACCGGTATTCGCACGATGGCGACCGGCAAAACCTACGAGGTCAAAGAGGTGGGCGTTTTCACCCCTAAGCAAGACGTTCGGGATACTCTGAAAGCGGGCGATGTGGGATATCTCATTGCCAACATGAAAACCTCCAGCGAGGTGAAGATTGGTGATACCATCACCGAGTCCCGCAATCCTGCCTCGAAGCCGCTGCCCGGATTTAAGGAGATTCAGCCCATGGTGTTCAGTGGGATTTATCCCGTGACTACTGATGACTTTGAGCAGCTAAAGCTGGCGATGGGCAAGTTGCAGATCAACGATGCGGCCTTCAGCTACCAGGCCGAGAGCTCTACCGCACTTGGGTTTGGTTTCCGCTGTGGCTTCCTCGGACTTCTTCACATGGAGATCGTGCAGGAGCGTCTGCGTCGAGAGTTCAACATGGACGTCATCTCGACTTACCCGGGTGTCATTTACAAGATCAAGTTGAACAATGGTGAGCAGATTGAGATCGATAATCCCACCTATCTTCCGGAGCCTCAGCTAATCGAAGAGATCCTTGAGCCGACGGTGAAGGCATACATCATGACGCCGAATGATCACATCAGCGATATGATGAAACTCGTGGCGGAGAAGCGGGGGCAATTGGTCAATACTGAGACTCTCGATTCAAATCGGGTGCTGCTCAGCGCAATCCTGCCGCTCAACGAAATTCTCGTCGATTTCAACGATCGCCTTAAAAGCATGACCCGGGGCTACGGTAGTATGGACTACGAGCACGCGGATTATCAGCCGGGTAATCTGGTGAAGATGGACATCATGATTGCCGGAGAGCCTGTTGATGCTTTCTCCGTGATCGTTCACCGCGACAAAGCGGAGTTCCGCGGGCGTCATCTCGCTGCGAAGCTGAAAGAAGTGATTCCTCGTCAGTTGTTTGTCGTAGCGATTCAGGCGACGATCGGTGGCAAGATCATTGCCCGGGAATCCATCGCCTCGATGGGGAAAAATGTGACCGCCAAGTGTTACGGCGGTGATATTTCGCGGAAGCGAAAACTGCTGGAGAAGCAGAAGGCAGGTAAGAAGAAGATGAAAGCGATCGGGAAGGTCAATATCCCGCAGGATGCTTTCATCAAAGTCCTCAAAACAGGGGACTGACCACTATCAATTTTGCTATGTTCTTAAAGAAGAAGCTCAGTGAGAGCGAATTGGCGGAGCTACCGCTCGATCGTAAGGGAATCAAAGAAGGGAAGTTGCTGATCAAGGGTGTTCAGAAGTTTCTCCGCTACAACGATGACCTCATCTCTGATGACAAGAAGGAGGCGATTGCCCCTAAGAAGAAAGCCTTTGAAGTGGCGCTGAAGAGTCCTGAAGCGAAGCGGAAGGAGTTGGAAGAACTCGCCAAAGATCTTACTGAGACCTGCAAAAAATCGGTCAAGGGCTACAAGGCCTCAGCCTGGAAAGAGAACATGGAGGTCATCTTTGTTGCCGTCGTTATAGCGATGGGGATTCGGGCCTATTTCATTCAGCAGTTCAAGATTCCAACCGGGTCAATGCAGCCGACTCTCAACGGAATCATTGCCTATCCGACGAAGGAGATGAATCCCAGGTCGGATCGCTCTGCTCCGGATGATTACGAACGACCGGGATTGCCGATGCGGGCCTGGGACAAATTCTGGTATGGGCGAAGCCATGTGGATTGGACGATGGATGAGGACGATGTGCTTGTGCTGGACAAGGATCACTTCTACGGAAAGTCCCACTTCATCTTCTTCCCGAGGACCTATCTGGTGACTCAAAAGGGCAAGGTGTTCAGTGCGCCGGGAACCGAGACCAGAATCGCCAACCTGCTCAACACTCAGCTGATGAGGAGCGCGGGAATGTCCAAAATTGTTCAGGTCAAGAAAGGCCAGACAATTGCCAAGGGATACGTTGATACAGGTGATCAGCTCGTGGTGAATAAATTCATCTACCACTGGGTGGCTCCGGAGCGCGACAATGTATTCGTCTTTAATACCCGCGATATTTCTTACATCCAGAATGGTCTCGATCCACGTCAGGGGTCGCAACATTACATCAAGCGTCTTGTTGGGACGCCGGGGGATCACCTCGAAATCGAGCCGCCCAATCTTAAAGTTAACGGGGAAGTGGCTTCTGAACCGGGCATGCGAAAAGTGATGTCAAAAGAAGGCTTTTACCCGGGATATACCTTACAGGGAACCCGGGAGATTGAATTGCCCGCGCACGAGTATTGGGCCATGGGGGATAACAGTGCCAATAGCTCAGATTCACGGACATGGGGAACCGTTCCCGAGAAGAACATCGTGGGGCGTGCGGCATTTGTGTATTACCCATTTGGGCACCACTTCGGTAAAGTTAGGTGATTTATAGTAATCTGTCAGGACTTCGATCTGGTGGCCGCATTCACTGAAAGCTCTGTTGAAATTGTCCGCCGTAGCGGATCGAATCTGGCATTTGCGCTAGCGGTTCTTCCGAAGGCCAAGAGGCAGGATATGAGGGTCTTCTACGCCTTTTGCCGGGTCGTTGATGATTTAGCTGATGACCCCGGTCTGGCGATGGAGGAGCGTCAGGAAGGATTGACCAGGTGGCGTGACTTGATTCGGGGGGCTGTCAAGGATCCCCAATCCGGGATTGAAAGCGAGTTCGTCGAACTCTGTGTCCGGCGTAGTCTCAATCGCGATGAGCTCGAGGCTGTTGTCAGCGGTGTGGAGATGGATCTTGAGCCCGGCTTCTTTCAGACGGGTGAGGACCTGAAGCGATACTGCTACCATGTTGCCAGCGCGGTTGGGTTGGTGAGTATCAGTATTTTTGGTTATGAAGATCCGGCCACGCGGGTCTACGCCGAGCAGCTGGGGTATGCCCTGCAATGGACTAACATCATGCGCGATGTGGGCGAGGACGCCGAAGGTGGTCGCATTTTCCTTCCGCTCGAGGATCTGGAGAGATTCGGTTTGTCGAAAGAGGACCTCCTGGGGGGGAAGCCCGACGCAGTGAAGTTTCGTCAACTGATGGAGCACGAGGCGCTTGTCGCCAGATCATTTTATTCCGCGGCGCTGAAGGCTTTGCCGGTGACGGATCGGTCCTCAATGCGTTCGGCTGAATTAATGCGGCGCATCTATGGCGGTATTCTCGATCGAATGGAAAGTGACGGATATCGCGTGTTTGAAAAGCGGTACCGGCTCTCGAAAGCGCGAATGTTGGGAGAGTTTCTTCGATCCAAGTATTTGGGATAGGCAGCATGGAATTTGTTAGATTTAAACACTCTCGGTTTTCGGCACGTCTTCCCGTGGATTTTCAGTATTCGCTGAGCCACTACTGGATGGCCCCCGAGGATGAGAGTTCCGGTATCTGGCGGGTAGGGTTTACCAAATTTGCCACCCGTATGTTGGGTGAGTTGGTGGAGGCGCGATTTGAGGTCGAACCAGGCGGCGCCGTCGCATCAGGGCAGCAGATCGGTTATGTGGAGGGCTTCAAAGCGGCCAGTGATCTGTTCAGCGTTATGGATGGGGAATTCGAGCGGGGGAACCCGATTCTGGAGGAGGACGCCTGTATCGTGAAGAGCTCTCCCTACGTAGATGGATGGCTCTATTCGGTTCAAGGTGACCCCGAGGAGTCGAGCGTGGACGTTCATGGCTACGTTGAGCATCTCGAGCGCTTGATCGCAAAGATGCAGGAAGAAGGGTATTGAACCTTGGGGGTTGTCGGTTCAACGTTCTCTCATGTCATCCCGTTACATTATGATTGGAGGATTCCTCGGCGCGGGGAAGACGACTCTGATCCAACGCTTTGCCAAATACCTCGACGAGCGGGAGCGCAAGGTTGGCCTCATTACCAACGATCAGGGTGCCGGCCTGGTGGATTCGGTGATTGGTCGTTCCAATCAGTTCCCGGTTGAAGAGATTTCTGGGGGGTGTTTTTGCTGTCGCTTCAATTCTTTGATCGAGGCGGCTACGTCTTTGACTGAAGCGACCCGGCCGGATGTGTTGCTGGCGGAGCCAGTTGGCAGTTGTACGGATCTGGTAGCGACAGTCAGCCTTCCTCTTCAACAAATTTATGGGGACGATTTCACCGTTTCACCGTTGAGCGTTCTCGTCGATCCAGTTCGTGCCGGTCAGATTATGGGGGTGGTTGAGGGTCGGAAGTTCTCGGAGAACGTGACCTACATCTACCGCAAGCAACTTGAAGAAGCGGAGTTCATTGTCATCAACAAGCTCGATCTGATCGACAAGGAGGGCCTAGTGGAACTGCGCGAAGCAATGGCACGAGAGTTTCCGGAAGCCAAGGTTTTTGAGCTGTCAGCCCGTGAAGGGACAGGTTGTGAAGAGTGGTTCGAAGCGGTCCTTACAGCGGAGATGAATACGGGCCGATTCCTCGAGATTGACTACGATCGCTATGGCGAAGGTGAATCTCTGTTAGGGTGGCTGAATGCTACTATTGAGATCAAGTGCCAGGGAGGCAGTGTGGACGAGTTTGATGGCAATGAATTGATTCGGTCGATCGCTTGCGCCATCAGAGAGAAGCTGAAGGAAGCTTGCGCCGAAGTGGCCCACCTCAAGATGACATTGAACCCGATCGGTGATCCCTATGAGATTGCTGCTGTAAATCTGGTCCGTGGAGAATCCGAACCTGAGCTTTCGCATCACCTCTATGAGCCGATCGATGACGGTGAGTTGCTTCTCAATATCCGGGCCGAGATCGACCCGGATACCCTGGAGCGAGCGGCGGATGGAGCTCTAGAACAGGTCATTGCGATCGAGGGAGGCCTTCTTTTTCGAATCACTCACCTCGAACACTTCCGTCCCGGTATGCCGACCCCGACTCACCGGATTACGGCCGACTCCGCCTAAGCTTCAGGGAGGCTATCTGCTTTGAAATATTTCGTCAGCACAGTTGTCTCAGTCGTCCTTGCTGCGACTTTCTGCTTTGTTTTCTGGGTGGTTGTTTCGCATCAATACAACTGGTCAGCGATCGCCCCGTATTGGGGGAATTTGGTATCAGGGTGGTGGGTGACTTTGGCGATTTCAGCAGCCGCGTTGATTGCGAGTGTGATCGTCGGGGCACTCTTGACTGCGGGACAACTCTCACCGCATCGATTGCCGAGGTGGCTGTCCCGGACCTTCATTGAAATTATTCGGGGGACGCCTTTGCTGACGCAAATCCTGATTGGTTACTACCTGATTGCCGACGCCATCGGTTGGCACAGTCGTTTCGGGGTGGGCCTGGTGATTCTCTCCTGTTTTTCGGGTGCCTATCTTTCCGAGATTTTTCGGGGCGGAGTGGAATCGATACCGAAGTCTCAGTGGCTCTCGGCCAGAGCGATTGGATTCAGCGGATGGCAGACTTATCGATTTGTCGTGATCCCTCAGGCTGTTCGCAGGGTGCTGCCCGCTTCGGCAGGTCAGTTTGCCAATCTGGTCAAAGACTCGTCGTTGCTCTTTGTCATTAGTGTTCATGAATTTACGATGCAGGCCCGCGAGGTGAACGCGAATACCTACGCGACTTTCGAAGCTTATCTGCCGCTGATCCTCGGCTATTTCATTCTTACGTTTCCTATTTCACTTCTGAGCCGAAACCTCGAACGGAGATTCTCCTATGAGCATTGAAACGACTCGGCTGAGTAAGCATTACAAAGAAACGGCTGCGGTGGATGAGGTGACTTTGTGCCTGCCCGATTCGGTTCAGGTGATTGCTTTGATTGGACCGTCTGGCGGGGGGAAATCAACTTTTCTTCGTCTGCTGGGAGGATTGGAGGTTCCTTCGGCGGGAGAGATCAAAGTAGATGGAGAGTGCCTGCCGACCACGGAGGACGAGTTGCGGAAATTCAGGCAGCGTAACGGGTTTCTCTTTCAGTCATTTAATCTGTTTCCTCATCTCACCGCGCTGGAAAATATCGTGCTTCCTTTGGTCCATGTTCACGGCTGGGAGAGCGCGGCGGCGAGTGAGCGGGCGCAGGCTGTGATAGCAAGGTTTCATCTGTCTGATCACGCCGCTAAGCGACCGGGCGAGTTGTCCGGGGGGCAGCAGCAGCGGATTGCCCTGGCCCGAGCCATGGCCCACGAGCCGGCTCTGCTGCTATTGGATGAACCTACTTCAGCATTGGATCCAGAGATGAAAGCGGGCGTGCTCGATCTGATCGAGGAGTTGTGTGAAACCGGGCAGCGGATTGTGTTGTCTACTCACGAAATGGGATTTGCGAAACGATCGGCCGATCATGTGGTGTTTCTTTCGGAGGGGAAGGTAATCGAAGAGGGGGCAGCCGAATCCTTTTTCAAGAATCCTGCGACGGGGGCTGTTCAGGGATTTCTGAATACCGTGATGAAGTGGTGATTGCGAGCCCTTTTGACTAACACGGGTAGAAATTGGCCCCCGGAATTGTCGCTCGACACGGTCAGACAAGTTTGAGAGCATCACTGCTATGAGTTGGCTTGTTACGATTGCAGTCGGATTTGTTGCTGGAGCCTTGGGGCGATTTTTGATGCCTGGCAGAGATGTTCAGGGATGCCTCATTACCACCGTTCTGGGAATTGGTGGCGCTGCCGTGGGGCGCTTTGTCGCTGAGAAAATGAACTTCAGCGCGGGGAGCGCAGGGAGTGGATTTGATTTGAGGAGTATCGCCGTGTCGGTCGGCGGGGTGATGATTATTCTCCTGATCTACCGATTGATTCTAGGGCGCAGGGGGAAATAGGTGATCGCCTGTTTTTCCACAGTCTCCTAAGGCAAGGCCCAGGGGATCCATCCGATTTGAAGGAGTGCGAGTAACGCCGTCACAGTGATGGAGGCTGCCAGTGTGGAGTAGAAAACGGCAGCGGCGGCAAAGCGGCTGTCGGCATTGAACTCGTGGGCGAGCAGGGCCGTATTGACGGCGGTGGGAGAGGCTGCTCCGACAATGAGGATGGCAGCCATTTCACCTTCGAACCCGAAGATTTTGGTGAAGACGATTGCCGCGAGGGGGCCTCCTACTAGCCGGATGATGAGCGCGTACCCGAGGCTCCCTCGAATGACGGGTGGTTTTGTTTGGGATAACTGAACTCCTAGCGTGATCAAAGCGAATGCCACCAAGGCGCTGGCGAGATAACTGAGAGGTGTCCAGATGAAGGTGATATCGGCGGCGGGATTGTCGAAATAGCGCAAAGTCAGGGCAATGAGGATGGCCCATGGCGAGGGTTGTTTGAGGATGGGGAGAAACCAGCCCTTTCGATCGCGACTTCCTGCATTGGCCAGAAGGATGCCAACGGAAAAACTCGTCAAGTTCATGGTCGCGAGGACAAAGACCTGGATGACGCCGCCCAGTTCAGAGAAGGCCAAGGTCATCAAGGGAATCCCCCAGTTGCCTGAATTGTAGATCATCGTGCTGAGCTTCATCGAGTAGCGCTCAGAGGGGGCGATCCCACGTGCCGCGCAGACGATCCAGCTCGCGGCTCCCATGGTCAGGATGATGCAAACCGTGAAGCCCACCACCGCGAGCCCGATTTCTCCCTCGAGATTAGAGCTGGAAAGCCGAACCAGAATGAATGCCGGGACGAAGAGATAGATGTTTAATTTAACCAGAGTCTTCAGGTCCAGGTTGAAGACTCGGTCAAGTCCCCAGCCGAGACCGGCCAGCAACAGAATAGGGAGGCAGACATCAATAAAGATTTGAAACAACATGAGGGAAGGTTTCGAGTCGCGGGGCGTTATTGATCGGGTGAAGCGAGATAGAGCAGTCGGTCAAGCATCTCCCGAGTGGTCAGCGATGTATTCAATCCTGTCGGTATGAGCGACAGACCGAGCCCTTTCATCGACGAGACTTCGCTCCGTTTCAAGCTCCCGTCCCGTTCGACTCCAGTTCACCCACTCCAAATGCAGCGGGTAGGGCCATTCCGATTGTATGATGCCAAACCGGTGACGGTCGTCAATGCACTTGCTGATCATATCTGCCCCGTCCTTGGAAACCTTGAGGTAGGCTCGCCGAATAGTCGCACCTACCTAATAAATGGGATCTACGAAGAATGATATTGGATAGTTAAGCACTTCTAGTAACCAGTGATTGTTTGCGAGATATTCACGGTTCACGGCCCCGTCCGAAACCTTGACACAGCAGGTGAAACTCTGTTTTCTGCCCATGAAAATGGAGAGAAAATCAATAGGTGATATTGATATCATGTTCCCTCAATAAAACTGTTCGACAAAAGACAATGAAACTAGATTTGGAAAAGTGTCTTCATTGCGTAAGCACTCAACTTGTAGTCGCTGACATCGAGAGATCCATTAAGTTCTACACCGAGTCTTTGGGCTTCGACTTAAACTTCAACCAGGATTTTTATGCCGGACTCGGTACAGGCCCTTATTCGATTCATTTGAAACATGGCGACCATGTTCAGACCCTCCCAGAAGAGACAGACCATGTGAATATAGTCATAGGAGTTACGGATCTGGATTCTTGTTACGAGACTGTGGTGGCTGAGGACATTAAGGTGATCCAGCCTTTGAGAGAAACGCCCTACGGACGAGAATTTTACATCGAAGACCCAGACGGACACAGACTGGCTTTTTTTGACGTCACCTCATAATGAAGAGAAGTCGAACAAGCGGGTGCTACCAACAGGCTGCCAGCCGCGAGTCGAAAGCATCATGCAAACTGCAACTTCAATCCTGAGATCGGGGCGCGCCCCCGGTCAAGCGCAGGATGACTCGGACGTTTGGCGAAAGAAAGTTCCCCGGGGAGCCTCCTTTCTTCGATTACCGCCACATCTCGAACGAATGGGCGGAGAAGCCCGCTCCAAAGCTGGTGAGCCAGAGTAGGCTGTCACTGTGTTCGTTACGGAGTCGCTCATCGAGCGCCATCATCACACAGGGACTACTGCAGTTGCCGTAGTTTTTCAGTATGGTGCGCGTCTCGCCCAAATAATACCCGGGCAGCCGGGTCTCCAGTTCCTCGATTACATCTCGCCCCCCGGTATGGGAAAGGATCTGATCTGGATCAGCAGATCGTTCAGCAAAGAGCTCCGCTACCGTCTCCGCCCCGATCTCGGGCACACTTCGATGCAGCTTGTTTCGCAACTTGCCGCCCGAGTTCACGAAGCGGATTCGTTCCCGCATCTCGGGCCGGTGCCGCGTGCCAAAGTGCCCGGCCTGGAGCTGTCCATCCTTCCCTTTTCCCTTCCATACTATAGCCGAGGCCCCGTCCCCGAAAAGGCAGAGGCTTATTAACACCCCCGCGTCATCGTCGGTAAATATAGCCGCTGAACTAATTTCCACTGCCACCGTCACCACCACCGCGTTTGGGTTAGCAGCCAAAAATCCATGTGCAGACCGCAACATCGGAATCGCCGCCCCGCAACCGAGACCTACGAGGTCGTTCAGGTAGGCGTCCGTGCGCATTCCGAGCAGTTCCGCGACATGGCTCGTCACGCCCGGGCATAAATATCCGGTGCAGGTACATAGAAATAGAGCGTCTACTTCGCGCGGTGTTATCCCGGCCTCGTCAAGAGCCTTTCGCACAGCCGATGCGGCCAATTTGGGGGCGGCGTTCTCGAAATCCCGGTTCAGTTCCTCCGCACTGCGATCAAATAAGGCAAGGGGATCAGGCAGGGAGAAGTGCCGCTTTTCTATGCCTGAATCACCGGAGAAAACTTTCATCAGCAGACTCCGGGAACGGGGTTTCAGCCGCTTTATTGCATCAGCTTGCGAGGCGATTTCAAGACATTGCTGCTGTGTGAACTCGTGGGGCGGGACGGAGGTGCTGATGGACTGAAGAAACATATCTCTAATGAAGAATACGAATAAGTGAAGCAAGGGGAAGCAGGCCGGTGCGGGCCGTGGCACTGAGCGACTTGCGGCCAATCGTGGAAAAGAATACTGGATGCAGTATTGCTGCCACTCTCAGGCGACGGCGAAATCGTATTTGTAAAAGCCGGGCTACACCGGCCCTCGCCGCTTCCCATGAGCAGCGTTCTGCAGCATAATCCAACAAAGGTGCTACCGCTGTTTCCGCTGCCTCGAAGGCCATTGACATTCCGTTTCCGGTGAAGGGGGGGATAATACTTTGTGCATCTCCAATCACGCACCGGCCCTCATCCACCTCCTGCCGACCCAACCTCACTCCGCTCACCCCAGTCAGCGAGCCTCTGTCGACCTCCGCCGTGTTGACCCGGCTTGCAAGACTTTGTAATCCGTTGGCCTCAAGGTATTTGAAAAGCAGTTCAGTGCCTCCTCCGTGAAGCTCAGGCCGACGTCGAAACAAGCCACAGACGTTTACCCGCCCGTCCTCCACGGGGGCAACCCCGGCGTAACCGCCCCTGCCCATGTGCATTTCCAATTCCGCCGGAGCTTCCGGATCGAGGAGGTGCACTTTTAGCCCCAACCAATCACTCCCCCGGTCCATCTTCCGGCCTGCTGCCCAGACTACGCCGTCCTTCGGTTCGGTCGCCAATCTGGACCGCTCTCTAAGTTCACCTCCCCGACTGCGAAATGCCTCCGCCATTCGAATATCGAGCCGGTGACGCGAAATCCCCAGCGCCGCCTCCGGTAACTTCGCGGTACAGACTTCCCGATTTTCGACAAACCACCGGGTCGCACGATGCCGCTTCGCATCTGCGAGGAGATCGAGAATGCCCAGCTTCGCCAATGTCCCGCCTGAAACCCCGCTGATAAATTCACCACAGACTCGATGGCGCGGGTAGCTGGCCGCATCATGCACCACGACCGGGACACCGCGGTCCCGAAGCGCAATCCCAAGGCTCAGCCCTGCCAGTCCTCCTCCTGCGATCGTGATCTCTTTCATCATTTTCGCCATGCCAGCATTCGGTATGCCCCCATCTTTGTGCATTCCTCCCTCAATTCCCACTCGTCACCGAGACCCAGTAATCCCGGCAACTCCCCGCGCCTAAACCCGGCTCGGATACTGATCATCATATCATGCCTCGTCACGCTATTTACAAAGGGGTAAAGAAAATAACCTTCGAGTAACCCCAGCCGCGATCTCCAGGGCTCGGATACACAGATTACCTCAACTTCATCAAGCATTCGTCCCATCTCGGCAAGTTCTCGATCCTGAAAGTGGTGAAGAAAGAGGTTCGCTACCACGACTCCGCTAATCCCTTCCTTCAGCACATCGAAGACGTCGCTTTCGCGCCAGGATGCACTCTCCCCGATTTCCTCTGGTCTCGGCTGTAGATCCACCCCGGTCACAGCGGCACCATCCTCTGCTAGCTGCATTACCAATCCTCCGTCTCCAGCCCCGATTTCCCACACCGGAAGGTCACCATCGGCCAGAGCGCAGGCAACTGCCCGACGTATCCACCGAAGATTTCCCATCAAGAAGTTGATCATTACCAGATCGCTACGGCTACGGACCGCATAAGGATCATCCCCAGCCATACCGTCCAGAAGCTCCGGTTGCACCGCGCGTTTTTTCATTAGGTGAACTCCTCAAATGCCGGCGCACGATACCGGAGGTAGAATGTAATCTCCGGCTTTACCCCTGACACGCAAGCTGTTGTTACTCGATGGGCATTGCCTTTTTTAGGAGTTTTCCATAGCCTCTTAATGGTTGCTCTCGCGGCCAGAGCGAAGATATTTTCAGACAATGCGAAACGGAATATCAAGTTGGTATAGAACATCGGGACTACTGATCGGAGCACTTCTCTCAGTAGCGGTGGGCCAGGATGACGGCCTCCCTGTCGTGATTGCTCACCGGGGGGCCAGTGCGGTGGCTCCTGAGAATACGTCTTCGGCGATTCAGGCGGCACTGAGTCTGGGAGTGAAGGTGATTGAGTTTGATGTCCGAAGGACCTCGGATGGAGTGTTGGTACTGTTTCATGATGACAAGCTGAAGCGAATCACGGGGAGACCCGGAGCGCTTGAGTCGCTGCCTTTTTCGGAGGTGCAGAAACTTGATGTCGGTGCCTGGTTTGGGGACGGATCTTTTGCCGGTGAAAAGGTCATCACCCTCGATCAGGCAGTCCGTCTATGCAGGGAAGGTGGTGCGGTGCCGCTGATAGAGCATAAGACCGGAGCGGCTTCTGATTATGCGACTGTCATTAGGGCAGCGAAGGCAACCGAAGCGGTGATTATTCAGAGTTTCGACTGGGAGTTTCTGACTGCGCTGAAGAGTGAACTGCCGGCAGCGAAACTGGGAGCACTGGGGAGCAAAAAACTTAGCTCATCCAGATTGACATCACTTCAGTCTCTTCAGCCAAAATGGGTGGGCTGGAAACACAGCGATTTGTCTGCGTCCAATTTAATCGCACTGAGGGAGCGAGGGTTCAGAGTGGCGTTGTGGACCGTTAACGATCTCGACATTGCTTCAAAATGGGCCGCCCGCGGAGTGGACGGCCTCATTACTGATCATCCAGGTCAGGTCACTGCGAGACTTTCTCGATGATCTGATCCTGACCTCACTTCGGAAGTTGCCCAATGGCTTTGTCAACGTCCCCTGAAGTGATGATTCCATCTCCCAGAAGAATGGGTGCTGCGCCGGGATCAGCCGGATAGAGGACGTAGAGTGGCACTCCGGCGCGACCGTGTTTCTTGAGCAGTTTCGTAATATTAGGGTCTTCGTTAGTCCAGTCTGCGATGACAAACTCGATGTTGTTGTCAACGAACGCCTGCTGAACTTTCTCAGTCTTGATGGTGGTGCGCTCGTTGACTTTGCAAGTCACACACCATTCAGCGGTGAAATCGACGAAGACATTCTTTCCTTCGGCCTGATGACTTGCGATGACGTCTTCAATGGCGACCGCGGAGAAGGGCGCTCTCTGGCCGGAGGCCTGATAGGCTATCCCGAGGCTGATAAGGAAGATGGTGATGGCCATGATCCGCCCCTTGGTGCGTGAAGCACTGGACCGATCAAACCCGCAGAAACGCCCGAAGACCCATGCTGCGATAGAAAGGAGGATGACGGCACCGATTGACCATTGCAGTCCGGATACGTTGAGTTGTTTTGAAAGCACGCCCATTAGCCAGGCGACGACGGCCAGCATGGGGAATCCCATGAACTGCTTAAAGGTCTCCATCCAGGCTCCCGGCGCTGGCATGAAGTCGAGAAGCTTAGGGAAGATGGCAAAGAGGAAGTAAGGGGCTGCCATTCCCGCTCCCAGAGATGTGAAGACAAGGATCATGATGTGTCCGGGCTGGCTAAGCGCGAATGCAATCGCCGGGGCCATGAGAGGGGCGGTGCAGGGCGTTGCCAACAGAACGGCGAGCGCTCCGCTCCAGAAGCTGCCGGAATATCCTGACTTATTCGCCAGGCCTCCACCGACGCCTGTCATCGAGGCACCGAATTCAAAGACGCCGAAGAGACTCAATGCTACGACTACCATCACAAAAATCAGGCCGATGACGAATACCGGTTGTTGGAGTTGAGCACCCCATCCGATATCAGCCCCGCCAGTGGCCCGGACGATCAACATGGCGGCGGTCAGCACCCAGAAGAAGACCAGCACGCCGAGAGCGAAGGTGGCGGAGTGGGCGAAAATTTTCTTCCGGTCCTCTCCGGCCTGGCCGACGAAAGAGAGCACTTTCAGTGAGATGACGGGGAAGACGCAGGGCATGACATTGAGAATCATGCCTCCGAGGAAGGCGGCGAGAAGGATGCCGAGTAATCCGCCACCGAAGGGGAGGGCCCCCATGTCTTGCCCGGGAGCTGATTCGGCTGTGTCACCTGCAACAGCGCCTGCGGCTATTCCTGCGGTATCAGCAGGAGTGCCGGTGGTTTCTCCTCCCGGAGTAGAGATTCGAAAGCCGGTTTTTCCGGTTCCTGTTTCAGCGACGATGAGCGCGGAAAAGCTTTCGGGGGCTGCTGTGAGCTTTTTGTGCTTTTGAGTGGCAAAGGAAAGTCCGGCTGCGGTTTTCGTCACAACGGGCTCAGCGAGCTGGTCGAAAATTTTGGTTTCGTAAGGGTATAAGTGAAGCTCTGCCCCCTCGGGAATGGCATCAGCCGGGACTGTGGCCTTCACAATCAAATTCTCTCCTTCGAGAGCAATAGTGACAGGCCAATCGACGGCTTCGGGGACTTTGCGAGAGTATAGTTCGATACCGCTGGCATCAGCCGATGCGACGGCCGAGTCGCCGACTTGAAGCGTGATCGAGAGATCGACGGAGCCTGGGACGCAGGAACTGGGATCGCACATGAGCCAGTCGGCTTTGCCTGATATAGTGATAGAATCGCCCGGCTTGAGGTCAGCCGGTGGCGTGACTGTGATGGGGTGTATCACGGCGGTTTTGTAGCCGAAGCCTGCTTCGAGGATGTTAAATCCGTAGTCCGTGACAAAGCGTTTAGGGACGGGGAACTGCAGTTCGCCGGCGCTGAACCCGTCGGGAAGGGTGAGGCTGAGCAGGGTGGGTTTTCCTGTTTCGCCAGGGTTGATCCAATAAGTGTGCCAGGTCGGATCGATGGTCAGTTTCAGCCCGAGGGAGAATGACTCACCGGGAGCGATGGTGGACTGATTGGAGATCAGTTGTGCCTCGACATTGCCATCGCGGACAGGCTTGGACTGAGCATTGGCTGTCGGAGGGAGCCATGGGGCGATCAGTAGAGCCAGAGAGAAAAAGAGAAGGCGAAAAGTCATGATGGGTGTTTAGACGAGCGGGAGTTGATTTGCTTAAGGTGATTCTGAAACCAGCGAGTTGCAAGGTGGGGAACTGCGGAAGTCACTGAATTCGCTTCCATCTTGGACAGAGGGTGGGGTTGGAATGTTCATTCTTGCTTGCCAGAGATGGCGTAGACTTGATTCTCTTAGCGTCGTGACAGATTTGTCACTCCGTGGATCAGGGATTGATTCGTGTTCAAGTTCGTTCGACCAAAGGTCATCATGAAGTCCAGTTTTGAAGTCTTGCGTGAATTTCTCCTGCTCGGATTGACGGCATTTGGAGGGCCAAGTGCCCATGTAGCGTACTTTCGTGATCGACTCGTCGGGGTCAAACAATGGGTCACGGAAACCGAGTATGCTGACTTGCTGGCTCTCTGTCAGTTTCTTCCGGGGCCGGGGAGCAGTCAGTTGGGGCTGGCGATTGGGTGGAAACGAGCTGGCTGGGCGGGAGCCTTTGCCGCCTGGGTTGGATTTACTCTGCCGTCGGCAGTGGCGATGACTGCTTTTGGTGTGGGCATGATGAATCTGGGGGGTGGTCTCGACGGGAGCGAGGGATGGCTGCGCGGCTTGCAGATTGCCGTGGTGGTCGTGATCTCAAATGCGGTGGTTTCCATGTGGAAAACGTTGTGCCCCGGGACTTTACACAAGCTGATTGCCCTCGCCGTGGCCGCCTTGATTCTGGCGACGGAGCCAGCCTGGATGCAGTTGGTGGTGATTGCGCTGGGTGCAGCGATCGGATTGATTTTTCTGAGAGGCGGGCAGGAGACTGATGCCATAACAGGGTTAAGTGAGGGATCGAACCCTGTTAAGTCGGGCAAAGCGGTGGGCATTGCTTGCCTCGTTTTCTTTTTTGCTCTGCTCGTTGGCCTGCCAATTCTGGTTAAGCTCTGGCCGGGGCAGCCGTTGGAAGCGTTTCATGCGATGTACCGAAGTGGTTCGCTCGTGTTCGGTGGTGGGCATGTCATGCTGCCTCTTTTGAGTCGGGAAGTGGTCGACTCGGGGTGGGTCACGCCTGAGCAGTTTTTGGCAGGATACGGGGCGGCACAGGCGGTTCCGGGGCCCTTGTTCACTTTCACGGGTTATCTAGGGTCTTTGGTTCAAGGCCCCGGCGGGCCCTGGGGGATGGCGACAATCTGTCTGGTCGGAGTATTTCTTCCCGCCTGGTTGCTGGTTCTCGGCGTGATGCCATTTTGGCACGGGGCCGTGCGTCGGCCCGGAGTGCGGGCGGCGCTCGCAGGAACGAATGCCGCGGTGGTCGGCTTACTCGGTGCGGCTCTTTACGATCCTGTCTGGGTGGGTGCGATTCGGTCGTCCTATGATTTGGTTTTCCTCATTGGGGTGGCGGCGGTGCTGCTGGTTCTGAAGTGGCCATCCTGGCTGGTGGTCATCCTGTCAGGTGTGGCAGGGTGGGGTGTGTTTTCGTTGGGTGGGTGATCTTGCATTTGATTGAAGCTTTGGGTAGTCTGGCGGCCGATCATGACAAAATTCCTGTTTTTAGTCTTTTTGGTGATGCCCGTTTTTCTGCACGCCAACCCGTTTGTTGATGCGGTGAGTGGTACTGTCAGGTTGATGGGGGAAGACGCTTCCGGGACGGGGTTTTTAATCGAGGTGGATGAGGGCGAGTTCGTTCTCGCGACGGCAGCTCATGTTTTTAGCGATATGAAGGGGGAGTCCTGTCAGGTGATTTTTCGTCGGTCGAACGATGCCGGGGGGTACGATCGCGACCCGGTTGATCTCACGATTAGAAAAGGGGAAAAGCCACTGTGGAGGAAGCATGAGACGCTCGACATCGGCCTCATGCCGATTGACCTACCTGAAGGATCCGCGGTGAAACCCTTTTCCCTCAGTCAGATTGCGAAAGAGGATGTCGCCAAAAAGGGAACGATTGAGGTGGGCGACGAGGTGTGCATTCCCTGCTTTCCCGTGGGAACGGAATCGAATAAGGCGGGTTGGCCGGTTCTTCGCCGTGGGACGATTGCTACTCACCCGCTGACTCCTCTGGCGGAGGCAGAAACCTTCTTTGTCGATTCATCAAGTTTCGGCGGCGAGAGTGGCGCTCCGGTGGTGGCCTGGAAGGGCGACGCCGTGTTCGTGATCGGGGTGATCTCCAGTATGCAGAGGCAGACGGAGAAGAGCAAAACTCAGTTGGAGGAGAAGACGACGCATTTGCCGCTGGGGCTGGGCATTGCAGTTCAGTCGCCCTTTCTTCGCGAGTTGATCGATGAGTGATTCGTGTTGTAAAACAAGTGTTGAAAGATATGAAAGATCTTGAAATTAGCTGCCTGATATCAGGGAAAGAGACGGACGGTAAAGTGGCCGTCTTTGAGGAGATTGTGGCCCCGGGGACAGGACCTCCGCTGCATACGCATCGCCACCAGACTGAGGTTTTTCACATCATGGAAGGGCTTTTCCGATTTCAAGTGGATGGTAAACAGTTTGAGCTGGGATCCGGTGATTCAGCCGTTGTACCGGAGGGAGTTGTGCATGCCTTTCGCAACATTGGAGAGACTCCTGCCTGTATCCATTTTGAACTGATTCCGGCTCTCGAAGCCGAAGAATCGTTCCGTCGGCTGAGTGAAGAGAGCGACGCGATTACTGACGTCGCCGCATTCTTTGACGAATATGGAATGGATCTGAAAGGGCCTCCGCTTTCCGAGTAGAAGGCGGGTGTTTCTCGCAAGTTCCCGTCAGAGGGGCCTATTTCGTCTGGCCGTTGCCAAACGCGAGGTACTTGTAGCTGCACAGCTCTTCGAGGGCCATGGGGCCGCGGGCGTGGAGCTTGTCGGTGCTGATTCCGATCTCGGCGCCGAAGCCGAATTCGGCTCCGTCCGCAAAGCGGGTTGAGGCGTTCCAGAACACGCAGGCCGAGTCGATCTCAAGTTGGAATTGCTCGGCGGCGGCTTCGTCAGACGTGACGATGACATCGGTGTGATGGGAACCGTAGTGATTAATGTGCGCGATGGCGGCATCGAGATCATCGACGACTTTCACGGCCAGAATGTAGTCGAGATACTCAGTAGTCCAGTCCTCATGGGTGGCGGATTTGACGGTGATGCCGGCAAGTTTCTGGAAAGCTTCGTCTCCGCGCAGCTCAACCTTGTTGGCGGCCATTACTTCGGCAATCTGAGGGGCGAATTTCTCTGCCACGTCGCGGTGAATCAATAGCGTCTCAAGCGCATTGCAGACGGACGGCTTTTGCACTTTTGAATTCAGGGCGATGGCCTCGGCCATGTCGAGATCGGCGTCTTTGTCGACGTAGACGTGGCAGATGCCGTCGTAGTGTTTGATCACGGGCATGCGGGCCATGCCAACGACGGCTTCAATCAGGCTGGCACCGCCACGGGGAATGATGAGGTCGAGGTAGGTGTCCATCTCGCAGAGGTGGCGCACGCTCTCGCGATCGGTGAAGGGGATGAGCTGGATGCTGTGGTCAGGTAAACCTGCGGTGGCACCGCCTTCCTGAAGAGCGGCGGCGATGGCGCGGTTGGAATGGATGGCTTCTTTGCCCCCACGGAGAATGGTGGCGTTTCCTGTTTTAAAGCAAAGCACGGCGGCGTCAGCGGTCACGTTGGGGCGGCTTTCGTAGATGATGCCGATGGTGCCGATGGGGGTGCGCTTCTTCTGTAACTTGATGCCGTTGGGGCGATCCCATTCGCGAATGAGCTCTCCGCTGGGATCGTGGAGCTCGGCGACGTCGCGGATGCCATCGGCCATGGCCTTGATGCGAGGTGCATCGAGGCGCAGGCGATCCTTCATCGCGTCGGTGAGTCCCAGTGAATCGGCGGCAGCGAGATCTTCGGCGTTGGCGGAAATGATGGCTTCCTCCTGCGCCATGATACCGTCGGCCATGGCCAGCAGGATGGCGTTCTTACTGTCGGAATTCAGTCTGGTGAGGGCGTGGGCGGCAGCACGGGCTTGCTTGCCCATCAGCCAAACCTGTTCGCAAATTTCTTCGGAAGTCATGGGTTCTGGAGGGACGGCTCTGCGGGGAAAAAGAAAATCATTAAGAAAAAGAAAAGGAGGTGTCAGGAGACGGGGAACCGTGTGCCTTTGCCTCTGCCGTTAACCAGGTCATTGAGTTGCTCCGGCCGCAATCCGCTGGCGATGATGGTTTCGATGCCTGAGGAAACAGACGCCTGTACGGCGAGAAGTTTACTGGCCATGCCGCCGACGGAGAGGACACCGGTTTCGTCGCGGGCGAAGTCGAGCACGGATTCGATGTCATCGACACGTTCGATGATGTCGGTGTCTGAGGTCCCATCGGGACCGCGCAGGCCATCGACGCTGGTGAGCAGGATAAGCAGATCGGCACCGATGAGATTGGCAACGATGGAGGACAGAATATCGTTGTCACCGACCTTGAGCTCCTGAACCGAGACAGAGTCGTTCTCGTTGAGGATAGGAATGACCTGACGATGAGGGAGGATAGCCTGAAGGGTCGCAAGAACGTTTTCGCTGCCTCGTGGATCCTCAAGGTCTCCCTGGGTGACGAGCAGTTGGGCAACTTTCAAGTCGTGGTGACTGAACTGACTCTCGTAAAGATGCATGAGCCGTGCCTGTCCCGCCGCCGCGCATGCCTGGAGCATAGCGGTAGCTGCCGGGCGATGCTCCAGACCGAAGGTGGAGAGGCCAGCTCCGACGGCTCCCGAAGTGACCATGACAACCTCGTGTCCGGCTCTATTGAGATCCGCAATCGACTGGGAGAGACGGGCGAGCATGGCGTGATGGATTTCGCCCCCGGAATTGCGCGTGAGAACGCCGGTTCCGATCTTGATAACAACTCGTTTGCCTGTTTCTGCCTCTGCCATGGGGGAAATAGTCTCCGATTGGTGCCGGGCGGGACGGTATGGCCGCGTGCGGAGGGTGTAAAGCGTCAGTTTACCCCAGGGAATCGACAGGTTTAAGACTTGCGAATTGGGACGAGAGGTCACATCTTAGCCGCCCCTGTCAGAGCGAGGTCAGATTCGACTCTGTCTCGAGACGAAAGGCACCCATAGTAAAATGGATATTACGACGGCCTCCGGAGCCGTAGGTCCAGGTTCGATTCCTGGTGGGTGTATGTTTCAGCGAGGCTGAAACCCTCTTTTTCATCCATAGAGTGAAGGTCGATTATACGGCCAGAAAGCTTGAATGCTTCCTTGAGGATCTATAAGAAAGAGAGCGCGATGACACTCGGTGATTTTTGACAGCGGCGTCGAAGATTATCTGTGTAGTATTTCTTCAGGGAGTCGTAACCAATAATGATGAGCTTGAGTGATGTTGTCAGATTCAGTCTTATCTCGGGGCTATTTGCCGTTTATCAGGTGGCTGCGCAGGAAACCCCGTCTGACAGCGCTGACGTAAAAGCCCTGGGAGACGTGAAGACTCCGATGACGAGTCAGACGGAGTTGATTCCGCAGTACTACAAAATCCCCGCCCCACGTGGACTGATCGTAGATCGTTTCGGGGAGCCCATTGCCCAAAGTCGCTCCGCGTTTTACGTAGCCTTTAATCTTCAAGCCTTCAAGAAATCAGACAACCTGCCTGGTGCCGTCGCCGCTTTGGAAGAGATCACAGAAGTATCCGGTAAAGTTCCCTGGGCCGAATTCGATAAATCGAGCCTGCTTCAGCATTGGCAGCATCGCGCTCATGTTCCCTTCCCCTTGACCGCCCCATTGACCGTGGAAGAAGCAGAGCAGGCTCGCGAGCTGGTAGAAAGAGATCCCCGGTTAAGTTTCGTGACGCGTTTTGTGAGAGAGTATCCCATGAAAGAGGTGATGGGGCATATCAGTGGGTATGCCCGGCGCATGCGTCCATTTCAGCACGGCCCCCTGTCTGACCCGGAAGAGATGTTTCCCTCCACAGAGGGAGTGGAGGGACTGGAGAAATCCTTTGATGAACTACTGACCGGAACGGACGGGCAGGTGAGCTATGTGTATTCCGATGATGGCGCGCTCGTTGAGGCGGTGCTGCTGGATCCCGTTCTTCCCGGTAATACGGTGGTGACGACCTTGAATGGAGCGATGCAACGCCTCACCTACGACTTGCTCAAAAAGAACGGGATGCCGGGCGCGATCGTAGCGATGGACGCCTTGAGTGGCGATATTCTTGCTTTGGCTTCCTATCCAGCCTTCAATCCGAACGATTTCACGGAAGGGATCTCCACGAAGGACTATGCGAAGTTGAGAGATGCACCCGATGCACCGCTGTTTCCGAGAGCGACCATGGGGGCCTACCCCCCGGGGTCCGTCTTCAAGCCATTCGTGGCTCTGGCAGCGATGAGCCACGGCATCGTGATCGGGAGAATGACCCGCTACCAGAGCTTGCCTTACGTCGAAATTGACGGGCGACGATTTCACAATTGGAGCACCAGAGACGAAGGCATGATCGATGTGAGATACGCCCTGTTGCGTTCGTCCAACACTTGGTTCTATCAGGCCGGTGTCGCAACAGGCGGGGCATCGATCCTCGATATGGCGCGGAGATTCGGATTTGGAAGAGCACCGGATATCTCACTGGTAGTGACGTCCGGAAATCTCCCCACGATTAAGCAGGCGACGGCACCGCAGGCAGTCGCCAATTTGTCGATTGGTCAGGGTGAAGTGCTCGTGAGTCCTCTGCAAATGGCAATGGCCATGGCAGGACTTTCCGTCGGGACTTACGTCCCCGAGCCGAGACTGGTTCTGCAGACGCAGGGAAGAGAGAACCAGATCCTATCGACTACGAAAAAGAAGAAGTTTTCTACACTGGATTCCAGGCGGATGGATCGAATGCTGATCCGGGAGGGAATGTGGGGAGTGGTGAATCACGAGAAAGGCACGGCAAAAGTGGCAGCCCATGACTCGCCTGAAGTGTATGGGAAGACGGGAACGGCTCAGCGGATGCTGAACGGCAGACGCACCAATGTCGCCTGGTTTACCGGCTACGTGGGATCAAATTCGCCCCGGATCGTATTCGCTGCGATGGTGGAAGGGGGAGTTGGTGAATCTCTGTCGGGCGGTGGCAATGCTGCGCCCTTAATCTCCGACTTCGTAAAAACTGTCTACGGGGATCCGGAAAAATACTCAGTGAAGATAACTGCGACTGGATCTTCCAGTTATTTCCTCGATGAACTCCAACCTGCTCAAATGATACCAGGTGCTGGCGTCCTACCCGTTGTCCCGACTGGCCAACTCCTCGTACCGCAAAGCCCTGTCATTCCACGATGAAAAAGGAGAAACAAAAGAGGAAGAAGAGCGGCTCGTTTCTGAGCCGGCATCGTCGTCTGGCCGTATTTTTCGCCATTGTTCTGCCGGTTGGGTTCCTCATCGCTACGGTGGGACTGGGGTATTTGAATCGCTTTCGTATCCAGGCTTCCAAATACCACCTGAAGGACATTAGCCGGATCGACGAAGGCTGCGTGGCCTACGATGCGAAAGGACAGTTGCTGGGACAGGTGGCGCTGAAGGACAGGCGCATCATCACGATGGCACATATCCCGAGCCATTTGGCGAACGCACTGATCGCGACCGAAGATACCCGGTTCCGAGACCACAGTGGATTCGACATGAAAGGGATTGCCCGCGCTGCAGTAGCAAACTACAAGGCGGGATCGGTCGTTCAGGGCGGCAGCACCATTACGCAACAACTGGCTCGTCACGCCTTCCCTCTCGGAGGCCGCAACATTGATAGAAAATTGTTAGAAGTCTTCGTGGCGTTACGTATTGAAAAGGAGTTCACGAAAGATGAGATCATGCAGAACTACTTCAACCGGATCTATCTTGGTTCCGGGTATTGGGGGGTGGAAGCAGCGGCACGGGGATATTTTGGAAAGGCGACCAATCAGCTCAATGTTTCGGATTCGGCCATCATCTGCGCCCTGATTAAGAGTCCCTTGCGATTCTCACCGTTCAATGATCCGGAAGCTTCCCTCGAGGCCCGAAACCGGACCCTTTCCCGAATGCGGGAATTGGGTTTCCTAACAGACGCCGAGTACCAGAAGTGGGAGGGGACCCCTATAGAGGCAGTGTCAGGTACTGAGAGGTCTGAGCGCCCAAACTATTTGCTGTCTGCAATTCGAAGGGAAGCACTGAGCTGCCTGGGACAGTACGTGAAGCTTGAGGGACTCAAGATTATGACCACGGTGGATTTCGATGTTCAAGAGGCTGCTACTCAGAGCCTGACCGAGCACTTGGACGATATCGAAAATTTGGAAGGGTACCATTTTCCCAAGAAAGTTGACTTTGATTATGATGCCGACAAGGCACCTGACTACCTTCAGGGATCGATCGTGGTATTGGACAACGATACCGGGGACATCGTGAGCGCCGTTTGCGGACGGGATTTTGCGCAAAGCGAGTTCAATCGGGTCTGGCATGCCAGACGGAAAGCGGGTACCACCATCGCTCCCTTTGTCTATGCTGCGGCACTGGAGGAGAAGAAGATCACTCCCTGGGAACTGATCCTCGACGCCCCTTTTGACAATCGGGAAGTAATGGTGGGAGGAATGACAGGGATTTTGGGAGAGTGGGGAACCGAGCTGGAGAAAAATCGCTACGAAGGGGAGATCCCCGCCCTCTACGCCCTTGTTCGAGGGAAAAATGGACCGGCAGTCCGGGTCGGTCAGAAAGTCGGAGTGGAGTCATTCGCTGATTTTCTTGGTAAAGCCGGATTCTCGGAAAAGCCCACTGGATTTGCGAACATGTATCTCGGCGAAAGCATGGTTGGTCTATTAGAACTCGTCCATGGCTACACTACGTTTCCAAACCGGGGAATGATGTCAGGGGAAACGACCATGATTACCGAGATTCGGGACGAGAATGACGAGGTGATTTACAGGCGCCCTGTGAACCGGAAGTCCGTCCGCGTCGTGTCGGAAGATACCGCCGAGGTTATTCGAGCCAGCCTCATGCGAGTGATGGAACTGGACCCCGTGAAATCCCGGGCGGGCAATCTGTCACCGGGGCATGGGGGGAAGGCAGGAACTTCTTACAGATCAGAGGACATTTGGTTCGTTGGATTTAACGACACTTACACATGGGGCGTATGGTTAGGGTTTGATGAACCACGAGAAACCCGTGGGAGCGCATTCGGTATCGACTATGCCCTGCCCATCTGGAGTTCACTGAGTGAAAACCTCTTCGCGGACCCCGACGATAGACGTCCGATTGACCACGAGGCGAATGGATTTTGTCTGCTGAGCGGGTGTGAGGCTACCGATAATTGTGAATTTTCGGCGCAGGGCGATTTCAAAATCGTGCTCCCCAGGTCGGCCGCTACGTGGCCTCCGGAGAAAGTCTGCCCGGAGCACACCAGCAGGCACCAAGACTCTAACAACTCGATGACACAGATTCCGGGGCTACGGGCCGCACCGATTGGCTTTTCGCCCGTGACTCCCAAGGTAGAGATCATCGCAGGGGGCAATCCCTGGGGGCCAGAGCATCTCAAATGAGCGGTCTACCCGTTCCGGCGGGAGATGCCTTGATTTCTGCCGATACTTCCGACTTTCAAGGGTTGATCAGATTTTCTCTCTCCACTGCGTCTCCCTCAATATGAGGACGGAGAAAACGAGATTCTAAAAGTAACGCTTCAGATATTCCCCGGTGAGCGATTTCTTCTTCTTCACGATCTCTTTTGGCGTTCCTTTCGCCACGACCTGCCCGCCAGTCTCCCCGCCACCCGGGCCCATGTCGACGACCCAGTCAGCGCATTTGATGACGTCCAAATTGTGCTCGATGACAATGAGCGTGTTGCCTTGATCCCGGAGACGGTAGAAGACTTCGAGCAGGGTGGCGATGTCGGCGAAATGAAGTCCGGTGGTGGGTTCGTCGAGAAGATAAATTGTTTTCCCTGTGGCTGTTTTCCCCAACTCAGCCGCGAGTTTGATGCGCTGGGCTTCACCTCCCGAGAGTGTGGTCGCAGACTGGCCCAGTCGGATGTAACCGAGGCCAACGTCCTGTAGTGCTCTGAGTTGCTGGCTGATCTTTGGGATTTTCTGAAAGAATGTCAGGGCTTCATCAACCGTCATTCCTAGAATGTCAGCGATTGTTTTCCCCCGGTAGGTGATGTCGAGAGTTTCCCGGTTGTAGCGTTTTCCGTTGCATGATTCGCAGGTGACGTAGACGTCGCTGAGAAAGTGCATATCGATCTTGATCATGCCGTCGCCCTGACATGTCTCGCAGCGTCCGCCGGTCACGTTGAAGCTGAATCGACCCGGGTCATAGCCTCGGGTGCGGGAGGTGGGGAGCTGGGAAAAGAGATCCCGAATCGGAGTGAATACGCCGATGTAGGTGGCGGGATTAGAGCGGGGACTCCTGCCGATCGGTGCCTGGTCGATCACAATGGCTTTATCGAGATGTTCGAGGCCATCAATGCTGTCGTGGCTGCCGGGTTTATCCTTGTTTCGAAAGAAGTGTCGGAAGAGTGCCCGGCGGAGAATGTTGTCGACTAGGGTGGACTTTCCGCTGCCCGACACTCCAGTGACGCAGGTGAACTTCCCCAAAGGAAACGTGACGTCGATATTCTTGAGATTGTTCTCACGGGCTCCTCGAACTGTGATTTCAAGAGTGTCTGAGTCGACCGGATCGGGAGCCGGTATTTCGATGGATTGACGACCGGATAGATAAGCGCCTGTGACGGAGTCGGGGTGTGCGATGACTTCTTCGGGCGTACCTTGAGCCAGTAACTCACCGCCATTTTCCCCTGCGCCGGGCCCCAGGTCGAGAAGGTGGTCAGCGGCGCGAATGGTGTCTTCGTCGTGCTCGACGACGATCACTGTATTGCCCACATCCCTGAGGTTCCGGAGTGTTGCGATGAGTTTTTCGTTGTCCGCCTGGTGGAGGCCGATACTGGGCTCGTCGAGCACGTATAGAACTCCGGCAAGCCCGGCCCCAAGTTGAGTGGCGAGGCGGATGCGTTGGCTCTCGCCCCCTGACAGCGTGCCGCTTTTTCGATCGAGTGAAAGATAGCCCAGCCCGACGGTGTTGAGAAAATTAAGTCGTTTTCGAATTTCGTTGAGGACTTCGGTCGCGTAGGTTGCCTCGAGCTCTGAGAGCACGACACCGTCAAGCCACTCGATCGCCTTGGCGATGCTGAGTGCGGTGAACCCTTCGACGGAGAGGGGAGTGTCTCGATGGTTCAGGGTGATGGAAAGAATTTCATCCTTGAGTCGCTTGCCTTCACAGTCAGGGCAGGGGCGGGCCGACATGAATCGCCTGACATTGCGCTTAGTGACTTCGCTCTTGGTCGTTTCGAGCAGGCGGATTGCCTGAGTAGACAGTCCTTCAAAGTCGTCGTTGCCGTAAAGGAGGGCTTTCTTGAACTCCATCGGCAGCTCGCTGATGGGAGCCGATAGATCGGCTGAATAGGTGTTGGCAAGATCTGCGATCGCTCGCTGGTGAAATCCTTTTCGTGACTTGGATCCTGTCCACCAGGTTTTGATGCCTCCTTCCTGAATCGATTTTGACGGGTCCGGAACCATCAGTTCGCCATCGGGGACGAGTCGAGTGCCCAGTCCATGACAGCTCCTGCAAGCACCGAGGTGGCTGTTGAATGAGAAATGCTTGGGTGTCAGTTCGGGGAGTGAAAAGCCGGTCTCTGGATTGGTGAACTGGAAGGTAAAGTCGTAGGGCTCGGAGTCTTCTGACTCAGGCTTCTGTACCAGGGTGGTGATGCGGTTCTCGGAAAGCTTTTGAGCGAGCTCCAGCGAATCTGCGAGGCGGCTTCGAATGTCATCCCTTACGACGAGGCGGTCGATTACGATATCGACGGCTTTTGCCTTGGGAGATTTCCCGACGTCCTCAATTTCGACCAATTCTCCGTCCAGTCGGGCGCGGAGGAAGCCTTGGGCTCGGTAGCGTTCCAGGACGTCTTTGAGCTTCTCGCCTTTCTCCAGCTTGACGGGTGCCAGTAGAATGAGTCGAGTGCGTTCGGGGTGCGTGGTGAGTTCGTCGACGATGTCTTTGACGGTGTGGCGGACGAGGGGGGTGCCTGTTTTGGGGTCATGGGGTTGACCCAGCGCGGCGTAGAGGATGCGGAGATAGTCGTAGATCTCAGTGGCTGTTGCGATGGTCGAACGGGGATTGGGCTGGGAAGTTCGCTGTTCTATCGCAATGGCAGGGGTGAGGCCTTCGATGAAATCGACCTCGGGTTTCTCCAGTTGATCGAGAAACTGGCGGGCATAGGCGGAGAGAGATTCGACATAGCGTCGTTGGCCTTCCGCGTAGAGGGTATCAAAGGCGAGAGACGACTTCCCTGATCCGGAAACCCCGGTAATCACGATGAAGCAATCTCTCGGGATTTCCAAATTGAGGTTTTTGAGGTTATGCTGCCGCGCCCCAAGAATTTTGATCATCGCATCGTCGCCCATATGGAAGGTCGTTCACAGAAGAAGTGGAAAACATTAAGGAAAATCGCCTCCCCGCAACCGGAGTCTGAAAGTGAGGCGAAAGATGTCAGGGATATCGCGGTTGAAGAGAAGGAAGTGGAGAGTCCGTTGCTACCCGATGTTACCCCAGAAGGGCCGGTCCGTATACTGGTAGCACACCCAGTCGCGTCGACGACACGATTGATTCGTGAAACTCTGGAAAGCTTTACCGATGCCGAGGTTGAGACGACGTCCAGTTCATTGCGTGCCTTTGAGCTGGCCTTGCAGCGATCATATCAGCTTTTTTTCTTTGGCATGCAGATTGGAGAGCTCGAGGGACCTTTGTTGTATGAATTGATCTCCAAGGCTTGCTCCTGTGGTCGCGGTCCGAAGCAATTGGCTCCCGGCGTCGTCTTTGTTCGGGAAAAGGATGATGCGAAATTGCCGAAAGAATTGGAGCGTGACGTGCGGGTAAAGGATGTGATCAGCAAGCCGATCCGAATCGATCGACTGCTCAAGACGGTGAAGAGTATTGTTGAGGTGAAGGACCCGACAGCCGGGTAAGGTTGCCTCAGTAACGTTTCCCGATTTTTGAAAACACGATTTCCGCGCCGGCTGCCTTGGTGTGGTAGACGAATTCCATCAACTCACCGAGTCGGCTTCCGGGAAAGCCGTCTCCTTTCTCAATAAACCAGTGAAGGTACTCATAGGGCAGAGTGTGAATACCCCGGTTTTTGTAGCGGCCGAAGGGCATACGATAGACTTCAAGGTCGGCCAGGTTTTCGGCTAGCTCCTGGCGCATGGATTCGCCGGGATCAAATTCCTCGGGTTCACTCATCGAAATGGAAGCAGGATTCCGGACCGATGGATCCGTCGGGATTGAATACGACGCCTTCATTCTCGAGCAGTTGGCGTTTCCGGTTGATAGGTTCGCCTTGGCGCTCGCCAGCGAATCCACCGATGGTGAGGTCGCCCTTAACCACCCGGTGGCAGGGAGTCTCCGGAGCGAAAGGGTTCCTACGCAGAGCCTGCCCGATGGCCTGAGCGGACCGGCAGGAGATATAGCGTCCAAGAAGTCCGTAGGTGGTGACCTTTCCCCTTGGAATCATCTGCAGTGCGTCGAAGACCTTGCGTTCGAACTCTGTAGGGTTGCGCTCCCTCTCCATAAGCCAGACTAACGAGATTCCAGAGAAGGTGCAAATGCTGACTTGAGTTATCCCCCGGTAGTGGAGATTATCGACTTGTGATTATTGACTGGCTCCAACCCTTCGTTCCGGGAATTGATCTGGCTGTGATCAGCATTTTTTTGCTGCTGCTGTTTGTCGTCATTGCGTTCTTTCGTGAATGGGGCTCACCCGACGTGGTCGCGTTGGGTGCCATGGGGGTGATACTGTTACTGGGGCTTCTTCCACTGGGTGATGTGGTGGAGAGCGGTGTGATTCTGGAGAGGGGGCTGTTCAGTGTCTTCAGCAATGGGGCTCCCATCACGATCGCCTGCATGTTTGTCTTGAGTGCTGGTTTGCAGCGGACGGGAACGATTGATGTGATCGGCCGCTTTTTCTCGAAGGTGGCTGGGAAGAGCGAGATTCGGGTCATGCTCGTGATGATGACAATGGTCGCGGTTCTCTCGGCTTTTGTGAATAACACTCCCATTGTGGTGGTGTTTTTGCCCATCGTTCTGGCCCATGCCAAAGCGATGAACCTGAAGGCTTCGAGATTGCTGATCCCGCTTTCTTTCGCCTCTATTCTGGGAGGCACCTGTACCCTGACGGGAACGTCAACGAATCTGATTATCGACGGAGTGGCCCAGGAGCTTGGACAGAAGCCTTTCGGTATGTTCGAGTTGACTAAGCTGGGCATCATTTACACGGCCGTTGGATTTATCTATCTTCTCGTGATTGGTCGAAAACTGCTTCCGGATCGCAGTTCGTTGTCTGAATTAATAGATACCGATTCTACCCGGGAGGTGCTGACTCAGTTTCAGGTGGAACCTGGATCGAGCCTGGTGGGGAAGACCTTGGTGGAGACTCTGTTGAAGAGTTATCCCAGTTTGCAGGTGCTTGAAGTGAGGCGAAGGGGGCGTTCTCTCATGACTCCTCTGAATGAATTGGCTATCAATGAGAAAGACCGCCTTTTGGTGACGGTCCACGGGCAGGGATTTACGCGGCTGATTGATGAAGACGGCGTCAGTTTTGAAGGGCAGAAAGATTTGAACCTAACTGAACTTGAGACTCGTGATCTGAAGATGTTGGAGGGGATTGTAGGGCCTCGTTCGAACTTGGTAGGTCGCACGCTCAAGCAAATTGGTTTTCGCCGAAACTACGGTATCAACGTGTTGGCGATACATCGGCAGGGGGTCAATTTGAAAGCGGACTTCAACACCGTGAGGCTGGCTTTTGGTGACACTCTCTTCATGGAGGGGCCACCCGATGCCTTCAACCAGTTGAAACAGCAGAGAGATTTTGTCAGTCTTTCGGATGCTCCCGAAGTGCAGGTGAATTCGAAAAAGGTCTGGATTGGTGTTTCGATTGCCCTCGCCTTTGTCATAGGCGCCTCGCTCAAATTGATGGGAATACCAGCTTTAGCGATGCTGGCGGCGCTGGCCATGATTCTCTTTCGTTGTGTCACTGCGCAGCAGGCCTACGAAGCGGTTCAGTGGAACATTGTATTTCTCATTTTTGGCATGTTATCGCTGGGCTTGGCGATGGATCAGAGTGGAGCCGCTCAGATTCTGGTCAACGGGATTATGGCGATGTGCGGAGATTTTTCGCCCTTTGTGATTCTGGCGGTGGTCTATTTGTTGAGCTCGACTCTGACAGAACTGATTAGCAATACGGCGGTGGCGGCTTTGTTGACACCTATCATCATAGGGATCGCAGCCAAAGTGACGATGGATGGTACTCTTGGCGTCGATGCCCGCCCGTTTATCGTGGCGATGATGTTTGGCTGCAGTGCCAGTTTCGCGACTCCAATCGGTTATCAGACCAATACCTATGTCTACGGGGCAGGGGGATACAAATTCACGGATTTCCCCCGGGTGGGAGTTCCGCTGAATCTGATTCTCTGGGTAGTGGCGTCCGTCTTGATCCCGCTTTTCTGGCCGTTCCGCTAAGAGACTGTGGAAAAACTCGGCGCGCCGAGCGGCTAGTCATTTTGCCAACTGGCGCGGCGGGGTGAACGAGTGGTGCGAGCACCGTGACTGAGTCGTAACAAAGCCAGTTGGCAAAATGGCTGCCGCCCGAAGGGGGCGGCTATTGAAAAACGGGTGAAGCCGTGACTTGAACGGCAGTAGCACATTCAGGTCTCGGCGTGATGGAGTTTTTCTGCAGTCTCCTAGGGCGCCCATGCCGCTGTAGGCGTTCGTCGCGCCGGGCGCAGCGATCTATCGAAACTGGCGAGAAAATCCTCGTAAGTCACTCGTTCTCAGTTCCTAATTATTAAAATAACCATAATTTTCAGGTTTACACGTTATGAATATAGGGGATATTATTAATACTCCCTCTGTATTCCCTCCTTATCGTGATGAATCGAATCAGCAGAATTCCATTTTTTCCGCTCAGCTTTTTGCTGATCGCCCTTCTTGCGCCATGCGTGCAGGGGCAAACTCTCCGCGAAGCAGTCTGCGCCATGCTTGAATTTGAGCCGGAGCTCAACGCGGCGGAATACGACACCTTGAGCAGTCGTGAGAACCAAAAGATCGTGCGTTCACAGCTATTTCCCAGATTGTCGGTCAATGCGGGAAGTGGATACTCGCAAAGAGATCGCTCGCTCGATGGATTGATCGAGACGGGCAACTCATTGGTTTCACGTCAGGTCGGAGTATCGCTTCGTCAGCTCTTGTATGACGGTGGGACAGCGGTCAATGAGAGCCGCGCCTCACGAAATTCCCTACTTGCGCAGCAGTATTTGGAGAAGAGCATGATCGACTCGCGTGTCGTGGATCTTAGCGAGGTTTACCTTGAGGTGATTCGAACTCGCCGCCAAACCGTGCTGGCTGAGCTGAATGTAGAGAATCATGAGAAGATGCGGGACATGCTCGAAGAGCGAGTCAAAGCGGGCGGAAGCCGTTCAGATTATGCCTTGGTGATGGGGCGTCTTGGTCTCGCGACCAATACTCTGGCAACTGCGAGATTGGGTTTCCGTCTGGCCTCCGGTCGCTTTCAGCGGCTGACAGGCATACTCCCCGGTGACCTGAGTTTCCCGGAAATCCCATCGATCCCCGATACCATTGACTGTATCGATCTCAGTAATAATCACGAATACCTGGCCGCAACCGAAGCTCTCGATGCTGCCCGGCATCGCGCAGAGGCAACAAAGGGTAACCGAGGGCCGAAGTTTTATCTCGATGGGACGGCAACGGCGGGTCGAGATATTAACGGTGTGCCAGGCGATGATAACGAAGTCAGCGCGCTAGTGGTGGCCAGTTGGGATATTTTTACAGGTGGCTACAATAAGGGCGTACAGGAGCGCGAACATTATCAAGTGGGTAAGTACGAAGAGCTGCTACGGGCGGCGGATATCGAGCGTGAATACAATCTTAGCGTGCTCTGGCAGGAGCGTGAGGGATCCATCGAGTCGGTGAAATCACTGAATTTGTATGCCACTGAGCTGGTTCAGGTGGCGGCTGACTATGAGGAGCAGTTTAAAGTAGGGCGTCGTGAATTACTCAATATTCTCGATGTCCAATCTGAGTCTTTCACGGCTGAGTCGCGGCTGCTGGACGCCAAATTTGATCTCGATAGTTCAGCTTATCGGATATTGGGAGTTCAAGGCCGGGTGACCAGCCATATCCTCGACGGTGTGGACTGTCAGGATTGCGAGCAGGGAGGGAAGAAATCAGTTATCGAGGACAACGGAGGGGACACTTTCGCCGCTGCTGATCCGGATTGCCGAGTTCCATTGACTCAAGGGCACCTCATGAACAACCGGTTCGATTCTGACGGTCCGGAATCGGATTATCCATCGCCTCATCAGAGCTACTACGTGGAGCGGGAGCAGCTTCCGGTACAACCCAGCGTGGATTGTAAGCCCAAGGGGCGGCACTTCCGGCTGTTTCACCGAAGCAAGCCTGTTGACTCTGAGGTTCCCATTTTCAAGTGATCGAATTCAAGAAACTGGCTGAATAGCAAGCAGTTGACTAATTTCTAAAAATTATATAAATTATAGTATCTATCTATTCGAAGTCGGTTAATCCGGGGGTGAGCAGATGGACGCAAACACGAAGAGGCAGGCTATGAAATACTTTCTTCTTATAAAGAACGCGGATGGTGACGTTCGAATGGTTCCCGTATCGGGTGTGATTGATATCACCGTTGAGCCGGGAGAAGACATCATCGTTATGGATGAAAACGGAAATCCCGTTGATGTCAGTTTGCGCCCGATCGGGGAAGATCTTGTCGTGGATTTTAAGGATGGCAACAAGGCGATCCTTAAAGGGTTTTACGATACAGAAGAGGGGACTGATGCGATTACGATCAGTCTCAATCCGGTCGAACCGGCAGATCCTGACTACGAGTTCAACAGCCAGACCGGAAATCTTCCGAGTGCGAGGGGATTCACATTGATGCGGTTTTCCAACACGGAATACACCGAGTTCGTGGATCAGCTTGATGACCTGAATATTGGTCACTTTCTGGGTAGTTTGAGCGGAGGAAATCTCGGTGGTTCGGCTTCTGATCCAGCACCTGTACCAAACAGTGGCCCGGATGCAGTGGATGACATCAGCAGTGGAGTCCAGGGAGTGCCCTTGGTAATCGATGTTCTAGAAAACGACACGGATCCGGATCCCAGTGATGCATTGGTTATTTCGGGAGTGGATCAGCCTGGGCTTGGCCGCGCCTCAATCAATAGCAGTAATCAGATCATCTTTGATCCCGGAACCGACTTTGACTACTTGGATGCGGGCGAAAGCACGACGGTGACGTTCGATTACACGATTTCTGACGGCAATGGCGGGACCGACACAGCGAGCGTGACGGTGACGGTGAACGGAGCTGATGACGCGACCGATACGGCTCCAGACATTGCGGTGACGAACGAAGACACTCCTGTGGTGATCGATGTGTTGGCGAACGACAGCGATATCGACGCCAGTGACAATCCTTTGTCTGTCGTATCGGTGACTCAGCCCGGAAGTGGTTCAGTGATGAACAACGGTGGGAACTTGACCTTTGATCCCGGCTCGGACTTTGAGAGCCTCGCGGTGGGCGAGAGCGCGACCGTAACATTCACTTACACGACCGACACAGGGATCACTGAAAATGTGACGGTCACGGTGAACGGTAGTAACGACGGACCGGACGCAATTGATGATGTCGCGACAACGGATCAGGATACGAGTATCACGATCGATGCGGTGGACAATGATACGGATCCGGACCCGAGCGATGCTCTGCTCATCACAGGCGTGAACCAGCCCACGAAGGGCAGCGTCTCGATCGACAGCAGCAACCAGATTGCTTTTGACCCGGGCTCCGATTTTGACGATTTAGATGCGGGCGAGAG
>CAXBHX010000040.1:0-52586 GCA_963975655.1 uncultured Verrucomicrobiales bacterium | reverse complement strand
GGCAGAGATTCACCCGATAGCGGATCGTATCGAGCAGCTCACGACAGGCTTCCGGATCCGTGCTTGCGAGGGCACGGGTCGCGTCGACAAACCCCCATTCCGGATTGATCCCGTGAGTGGCATGACAAAGCCTCATGCGCTCTGTGAAATGGCTGCAGGCACGAGCTTCGTCCGTCCTGCCATTCAGCAGCATCGCCATCTGAACGGCCCCCTGACGCATCATCGATTCTTCACCCAACTGGGACTTGTCGGCAAGAATGGCGGTCCAGTTCAGTTTCTCCCTGGCGCTCTCATTTTCGGAAGTCATGTATCCGACCTGACCACTCTGCCGATCAATCGATGCCGCGAGTGCATCCATTACCATGGCCAGGGCCGAGTCATCAACTGCTGCACCCGCCTCCTTCAAACACAGCAAGGTCATCGCCGCTTGTGAGGATGCCGCCACGAATCCTCCTTCAACTCGCCCGTAGTTATGCCATTTGTTGTGCCCCCATAGATTGCCTACCATTCGCACATCAAAGAGGAGTTCGGTGGCCCGATCGAGATGCGGTCGCATCTCACGTTCCTGGCCCGTCAGCAAAGCATACTCCGCCAGGAACCAGCCATACACGGACGTGTGCCACACCCACGTTCCCCCGGCATATCCCCTCGCACTCCCGCCTGATCGGTTGGTGTGCAATTCCTTCACCACCAGCGATACGATCTCCTCTATTTTCTTCTCAAACTTTTCCGGATCCTGATTCAGAAGAAACAACCCGAACCAGGCGGTGGAATACATATCATTTCGGTAGGGCAATTTTTCACCGACGAAACGCTCTGCAATTTCAGCTGCCACCTGTTCAGACTTGGAGCAGTCCCAGGGATAGGTCGGAGAGAAATCCACTTGGGACGGCAAACGCAGTTCCACTGTGCCGATCTGAGCCTCTCGTTTCACCGTCAGGATCAGTCGACCGTCATTCTCTCGGCAGGCGCGGCCCAGTGCCTCACCCATCGCCACAGTAGGCTCCATGAAGTGATTGTATTTCTCCACCGAGGGATGCTCCCCGGAATAGTCCACCGCTTCAAACCGCTCTCCATCGACTCCGGTAATGAGGTCCCCCGGCAGCAGCAGTCCATCTGCCGGCGATCCTTCCTCTACCACCAGCACCCGATACTGCAGCTCCGTCATGCAGCGCTGCGCGATCACTCCTATGGCTCCCAGGGATCCCGGATTCGCCCAACCCACCGGATGAGTATCAGTCCGTGGGACTGGCAAATTCTCTACTATCGACCCTTCAGGGGACGGTAAAGGAGACAACATCCAGGCTTCCTCAGCTGAGGCCACCCCGCCGCATAGAGCTAGCCATATAATCAACCGCGCGAAATTCATGTACACTTGTTACCAAGGACTCTCGCAAGAGGCTGGTTACAAGGGCCATTCACGACGCATCCACGGGAGGATTCCGCCGTCTTTCGAGTAGTTGCAGGATACCGCTACTGCGGTCGCGGAGCCAGTTGGGTCAGGAGATACCTCGCTATGCGCATTCAATTCGCAATTCGACAGGATCACTTCTTCTTTTTTTTCGGCTTGGGTTTTTCTGCGTCCACCGATTCCAGGTAGGTGAGTAGTTTTTTCTGAAGCACGTCTACTTTCTCTGCATTCTTCGCGGCGAGATCGTTGCCCTCCTCGGCTGGGTTGCGCTCGACCAGGTAGAGCTCACTTGCCGCAATTTCTCCCTGTGGCGTCCATTTGATGAACAGCTTGTGACGGCCCTCTCGAATGGCGGACTCAAGTTTGCCGGGGCGATGAAAGATGAGCGCGTCATTTGGGCGCTCAATGTTCTTTGTCTTCGGATTCAATAAAGCCGTCTTGAAACTGGCACCGTCGATCTCTTCGCCAAGCGGACTGGCTCCTCCCGCCAAGTCGAAGAAGGTTGGTAGGAAGTCGTAGCCAGCTACCGGAACGCTGCTGACTGAACCTGCTTCCACTCCGGGTCCTCGAACCATGAATGGCACCCGAATGCCCCCCTCATAGAGGCTATGTTTGGCACCGGTGAGAGGATAGTTAGTGGGGAGGCTATTGGCATTACCTCCCGGCACGGTTCCTCTTCCCCCGTTGTCGGCGGTGAAGAATACGTAGGTATTGTCGGCAAGTCCCAGTTCGTCGAGGGTATCGAGTATGCGACCGACACCGCGGTCGAGCTCCTCCAGCATCGCAGCCCATGCATGGGGATAACCGCGATCAGGAACTCCTTTGGCCTTGTACTTGGCAAGTGCCTCTTCAGTGCAGACCACGGACAGATGCTGGGCGTAGTAGCTGGCCTGAACGTAGAACGGTTTTTCGGCCCCGGCCTGCTTCCGCATGAAAGAAATCGCGCTGTCCGTCATCGAAAGCGTGCGCTTGGGATCTTCATTGTCGATGAAGTGTGGAGGGCCATCTCCGTGGCTTCCCTTCACTCCGAGTGTGTTCGGCATTCCGCCGGTGCCGTTGCCCGTCATGCCGTCGCTGGCGTGATACCCGCACTCTTCGGGAGTGGAGATCATTTGTTCGCCCCATTTCCCAAAGTGGGCGCAGCGATAGTCGGCGTTGGCACGCTGCAGAGCTTTGGGGATTGTCAGGTGCTCAGCGGGAACCCATGCACTCTTAAATTCACTGCCACTGCGTGCCGCCGTCGTACCGCAGAGAATGCTTCGGCGGGTCGGGGTACACAAGGGGGCAGGTGAATAGCCGCTGGTGAAGCGCATGCCCTCTTCCATGATCCGGTTCATGTTCGGCGTCTCTAGGTAATCAGACATGGACTCCGGCAACCGAGGGTCCATCAGCGCCGAGAGCTGGCTCCAGCCGTGATCGTCGGTGAGGATCAAGACGATATTGGGCGGGCCGGCTGCCTGGAGCGGAGAATGAGAAGTCAGGCACTGAATGCAGAGTGCGATGAGGAGGGCGGAGGTCCTTTTCATGATAGGGAATGTGTGACGGGATTTCACTGTTGCCTTAGATACCGAGATCTAAGGCCTCAACGCCGATGCTTTAAAGCTTCGGCTCTTCCCACTCAGGAATTCCCTTTTCAGCCAACTGCTTTTCGTAGCGCACATCCTGGGGGTGCTCTTTGTAGTAGGCATTGTCTTCATTCACCATCATCGGCACGGTTTCCTTCCACCACTGGTCGTAGACCTTGCGCAGCTCAGCGATGACTTCAGGATGCTGATCAGCGACGTCGGTGGTCTCAAAAGGATCCGCTGAGATGTCATAGAGTTCCGTGTTGTCCACGAGGCGCCAACGGGTGTTGCGAATAGCGCAGCCCTTGTACTGAGAAAGGTTGGGGTCTTCGCCTTTTTCCCAGCGCCCTTTGTGAAAGAAGAGGTGCCGGTCAGCCCAATCATCCTTGGGATCTTCCAACAGTGGAAGAAGGGATTTTCCATCGATTTTTTGAATGCCGTCAGGAATTTCTGCGCCGGCGAGTTCCGCGAAAGTGTTGAGAAAATCAACGTGAGCAGCGAGTCCATTGATGTCGACGCCTTCACCAAGAACGCCTTTCCAGCGCCAGAAGGCCGGAACGTGAGATCCGCCCTCGTAGACGGAACCTTTGCCTGACTTGAAACCAGCAGTATGCAACGTGACCTTCTCGCCGTCCTTCTTTGCATTTTTTCCAGCCTGGCCGTTGTCAGTCATAAAAATAACGAGCGTATTGTCCCAGGCATCCCACTCGTCGAGTTTCTCCATGAGAAGGCCAAAATTCTCATCGATGTTCTCGATCATGCCGTAGCGACCGGCAGTGCTCTCGTCCCATCCTTCATCGAGAAATCGCTTCTTATTCTTCTCTGGGGCAAGCATGGGTCCGTGAGGCGCATTCGGAGTAATGTAGGCAAAAAACGGAGTGCCTGACTCGTGATTCTCTTTGATGAAGCCAAGGGCCGCTTTGAAGAAGACGTCGGTACAAAACCCCTCTGTCTGCACGATGGTGTCGTTGTGCAGAATCACGTTGTCGAAGTATTTGCCTTCGGTCTCGCGGTTTGGCGGGAAGTCCGCGCAACTGCCTTCATAGGCCTGCCCAATGCCACCGGCTCCGTGAATGAACGTCTCACTGAAGCCGCGATTGTAAGGCTGATACTCATCCGGGTCGCCGAGATGCCACTTGCCAAAGATGCCGGTTTCGTAGCCAGCCGCGTTGAGGATTTGCGGCATAGTCGTGCTTGAAAGAGCCATTAGCTCACGCTCCTTGATCGTGTGCGTGACGCCGTTGCGGAACTCGTGGCGACCACTCATGATCGCCGAACGCGTCGGCGCGCAGGTCGGGCTGACGTGGAACTCCGTAAAGCGTGTCGACACTTCGTAGAACTTGTCGAGATTCGGCGTGCGCAGTACTTCGTTGCCAAGGCAACTTAGATCGCCCATGCCCTGATCGTCGGTCATGACCAGGATGATATTGGGCCGACTGCCTTTGAGGTCTTTGGCATGTGTGGAAATCGACGTGAAAACGGCGAGTAGTGATAGAACGAATATTCTCATGAAATGTTTGGGGGTAGTAAAATAGCGAGTGCCCTAAGTGGCATCATTGAACCTTGTCTTCAGAAAAACTACTGTTTCAAATCGAAATACACAATTTCAGGTATCTCCGCAATTAGGCCCGATTCCCAGCGCGCCATTGCGCAAGTACGCGATCTTTTGCAGAATTTGTCCATTGTGCGCGAGATCACTTTCTTCGTAGTTTAACGAACACCACGATTCATGAAATACGCGATCTGCAACGAAACCTTCGCCGATGCCTCTCTGGCTGACGCCGCCAAACTGAGTGCCGAGATCGGCTACACTGGCCTCGAGATCGCTCCGTTCACTCTGGCAGACGATATCTCAACAATCAGTCCCTCGGACGCGCAAGCGCTCGGTAATTCGGTGAGGGATGCTGGGCTTGAGGTCATTGGCCTGCACTGGCTACTCGCCAAGACTGAAGGGTTTCACCTCACTGCTCCTGACGCATCAGTCCAGCAGGCAACTATCGATTATGCCCGGCGACTCGCCGACTTGTGCCAAGCCCTCGGAGGCAAAGTCATGGTCTGGGGCAGTCCTCAGCAGCGTAGTCTCGAAGACGGATGGAACTACGATGAAGCGTTTGCTCGTGCCGTCGAGGTGCTTCGACCTGCGGCTGAATATTGTGGTGACCTCGGAGTGACCATCGCGATGGAGCCACTGGGTCAGGCTGAAACAAACTTCCTCAACACCGCCGAAGAAACGATTCGGCTGTGCCAGGCCGTTGATCACCCCGCCTGCCGCCTGCACCTCGATGTGAAAGCAATGAGCGACGAACCCACTCAGATCGGAGATATCATCCGGGCATCAAAAGACTGGACCGCCCACTTTCACGCCAATGATCCGAATCTCTACGGCCCCGGGATGGGTGATGTTGAATACAGCCCTATCGTCGAAGCCCTCCGTGAAACGGACTACCAAGGTTGGGTCTCCGTCGAAGTATTTAAATACGATCCCAGCCCCGAATCCATCGCCCGCGAAAGCATGGCCAACCTTCGTAAGTTCTTCGGAGAATAGCCCCCACTCTAACCCATTATTTTACGCACCATGAAACTGACCGGATTTGCCGACGAAGCCTCACGTGATCTTGAGAAACAAATTGCTGCTACCAAGGAATTGGGATGGTCAGCCATCTCAGCTCGCATGATTGGCGACCATAATATTCACGAGTTACCCGAGGATGATTTCAATCGCGTGGCTGATCGACTCGACGAAGCGGGCATTGAGATTCCTGAGTTCGGCTCACTGATCGCCAACTGGGGAAAGACGATCGACTCCGATTTTGATATCACCCTGGCAGAGATCGAGCGCGCCATCCCCAAGATGCAGCGGCTCAACACGCCAGTCGTCCGTGTGATGTCCTACGCCCAGAACCCCTGGGGCGAAGATCAAAAGGAAGAGGAGCGATTCCGCCGCCTCCGCGAAATCGTGAAACGCTTCGACGATGCTGGCCTCACTGCCGTTCACGAGAACTGCATGAACTGGGGCGGCTTTTCTGCCGACCACACCCTCCGACTCGTCGAGGCAGTGCCCGGGATGAAGCTGGTCTTCGACACTGGCAATCCTATCTTTCAACGCGACCGCTCCAAGCCTCAGGCGGACGGAAGTTTCCCCTGGCAGGATGCTTGGGAATTCTGGGAAAAAGTCCGCGACCATGTCGTCCACATTCACATCAAGGACGGCCAATACCCCGCCAGCGACGATGCTGAAACTTTCTTCAACATGCCCGGCGAAGGCGAAGGCCGGATCAAGGACATCCTGACCGATGCCTACAGTCGTGGGTATGACGGATGGGTCGCGATCGAGCCGCACGTCGCCACCGTCTTCCACGCCAAAGAAGGCGAAGAGGTCGACTGGGACCAATGTTACAGCAGCTACGTTGAATACGGCCGCCAGCTCGAAGCGCTGATGGCTTCTTAAACTCTTACATCAGCCTCTCATCATGAAAACTCTTCTCATCATACTGACCGCCTCACTCGCCCTTCCGTTGCTGGCTGCGGAATCGGAACTCCAATCCATCTTCAACGGCAAGGACCTCTCCGGCTGGACTATGACTCTGGAGGACCGCTTCGTTGTCGAAGACGGCCTCATCAAAGGCAGCAACGACGGCGGCAAAGGTGACATCCTTCTGACCGAGAAAACCGACTACAAAAACTTCGTCGTCGAACTCGAGTTCAAATTGGGCGAAGGCAACATCGATTCAGGCGTGTTTCTTCGTGACAACAAGGAGCAGATTCAAATCGGAATCTCAGGCAGCCTCAAAAAGGATATGACGGCTCAAGCCTACATCCCGGGCAAGGGTTACCCCGTCCAGGTCGATGCCGAGAAGTTCATCAAAAAGGATGGCTGGAACACGCTGCGCATCAAGGTGGTGGATTCTTCTTACTCCACCTGGCTCAATGGTGAAAAGATCATCGACTACGACTCCGACACCATCAGCGACAAGCCGGGCACCATCGGTTTGCAGGTGCATCCCGGTCGTGAGATGTCGATCTACTTTCGGAATATCCGGGTGGCGGAGTTGTAGGATGGTAGGGCGTGGCCTTTCCACGAGCCGCTCGCTTATGAGCCCAGTCAAACTGGCAACAAAAGAGGATAGAAAGTCGTCGATTTTTCGCGGTCAGTCCGGAGGCCTGACCCTACCTTTTCCAAACCACCATCGTCACCTCTCGTGGTTTATCTGCTCGTAAACACTTCACTGGTCGCCACGGTCATGATCAGATTGCGGAAGCCTCGCTTCGGCTCGAGCGCGCGCGCGGCAATTGCCTCGAGTTCTGCATGATCCCGATAGGTCAGGGTTCTGCCTGAGGCATAGATCAGTAACTTCTCGGACAGGCCTTTCGCGAAGGTCCCCTTGAGATCGAGCAGGACTTTTCTCAACTCGTTCGGATTGGAGAATTTCTCACCCGACCTCAACGCTGAGCCTCCATCCACAGGGAGCCCGGGATGGTATATCGTCTTCCGCTCCGGACGACTCCAGCGACGGCTTCGGAAGTAGGTTTCCCGAAAACCCCCGACAGGGTCAAAATACTCTAACGGAAAGCCGAAGGGATCGATCTTGGCGTGGCAGTCTGCACAGGATTCGATCTCGCTGTGTTTCGCTAGACGCTCTTTAATCGTCGTGGCTCCCCTCACATCTGGGTCGAGGGGTTCCACGTCGGGTGGAGGTGGCGGCGGTGGTGTTCCCAGTAGATTCTCCAGCACCCAAATGCCGCGAACCACCGGTGAGGTGTCAATTCCGTTGGCACTCAGGGTTAGGATGCTACCCTGCCCTAACAAACCACCTCGATGGCTCCCCTCCGGTAGCGAGACAGGTCGAAAGTGAATACCTTCTACATCATCGATGCCATAATGACGAGCCAGATCCTGATTCACAAAGGTGTAATCGGAATCAAGAAAGTCGGTTAGCGGTACATTGGCTTTGATTGCATTTTCGACGAAGGAAAATGTTTCCTGCTTCATCGATTCCTCCAGCCCATACAGGTAATACTCCTGAAATTTGAGTGCATCGGCCGGCATGGACCCCAGCCTGTCGAGCCGCAGCCAACTGGTGGAAAAACCCTCCACAAAAGCATGGCTCTTCGGATCCTGAAGCATGCGCAACACTTGCTCTCGAAGCACTTTGGGTTTCACCAGTTCGTCCTCTTGCGCGAGTGCATACAATTGAGGGTCCGGCATGGAACTCCAGAGAAAATAGGAGAGGCGACTGGCTAACTCCCAGGAAGTCAGCTTGCTGTTCTCGTCACCCTTTTCTTTCAGGTAGAGAAAGTCTGGCGACACCAGCACTGCCTTGAGTGCCAGGTAGAAAGCTTCCTCCCGACTGCGCCCGAGTTCCTTCTGCGCGTGCTCGGCCAGTTGGATGAATGGCTCATAGTCCTTGGGGCCTACCGGGCGACGAAATGCCTTCCGCGTGAAGCGTTTCACTGCTAGTTCGAGATCCAGTTCTCCGATGCCGAATACCCCGCCAGCGAACTCCCTCTGCGCAGAGGAGCGATAGGTTTTCTGGGTAGGTCCCGTATAGGCAAAGTCGTGCACCCGGACCATCGGCCCCTGCCACACATCCGAGACCTTTCGGCCCGGAACCGCACCTTCACCGATGATGTGCCAGGCGTGCCCGCCCTGCTTACCGCGAAACTCAATATCCGTGTGATACTTGGCAAGAATGTCTCGCATCCAGTAATCGGACGGCCCTGGTCCATTGTCCCAGTTAATTACCGGAATGGCTCCTTTGTCGAGCCAGACAGTCACTTCGAAATCCATGGTTTCGTGATCCTTGAGATCCCACAAACCGATGCGCTTCCGCGACTTCACACCGGCAGGGGCAAGCCCTTTCTTCCCGTCAGAAATGTAGAGGCCCAACTGCATCGGTGGCTTCAGATTCGTCGGAATCATCTCCGGGTCGTAGGGGTGGGTCAGACGACGAATCGCCTCAGCTGTGATGGAAAGGCGATAGTAGCCGGCTTCTCCAATCCCACCTCGATTGGCCAGAGGGTGTGGGTAGGTTCCCAGATCGAACTTGTCACTCAATTGCTTAAATCCGGCGCCGATGTCCAGATACTGATCGGGCGTCGCAATCCGATACATCCACGGCGTCACGCTGGAGCTTTCCGGATAGCCCCACTCTTGAGGGAGGATTCCAGCCGTTCGCGGATTCGGCGTTTCTCCAAAGTGAAACGCCATCCGTAGATATTCATCCGCGGCTTCCAGGTAGGCATCAAGGTGCGCATCACTCATGTTGAGGGTCTCACCGATATTGGTAAAACCGTGATAGTCATCATCCGCTGGAAAATTTGCAGTGAGATCTTTCGTCAGGCCATCCAGCCCAAGAAGATCCCGCAGCGTGTTTTGATACTCGGCGCGGTTGAGTCGACGTAGAACAGTATAGTTGGAGCGGTTGCCTTCATCCAGGGCCAGCAGGGTGTTGGTGAGCCATTTCGTTGTCGCTTTCGACTCTTCACTTTTTGGCTGCTTCACATCCTTCTTGTCCGGCGGCATCTCGCCGAGGTTGAGCTGATCAAGCACATCCTGGAGCACATAGACGTTTTCGATATTTCCCACATCAACCATCCACTGATCACCCTGATGTGTGAAGAATTCGTGGAGCACGTAGTCGCCTTTGTCCTCCTCCGGTCCATGGCATGTCACACAATAGTTCTGGATGAATTGGTGAACATCTTTGTCGAGAGCAATCAGGTTCTTCTCCGCGAAGGCATCTTCTTTCAGGAGCCCTAAAGCAACCAGCAGTGCAATGACTTCCAGTAGTGAAAAGTATTTCCTCATGCCAGATCCAACCCGGTGAGAGTTCCTGTGGAGTTGTTGAACTGATCGATCTCGAGCCCGAAATTCTGAAGCATCGAAAGATAGAGATTGCAGAGCGAAACCGAAGTCTTCCCGTCGCGGGCATAGTGCTTGTGCTCGCCATGCTGGAACCCGCCGCCGGCCAATAGCACGGGGAGGTCACGCAGGCTGTGCGAATTAGCGTTGCTCATCCCGCTTCCGAAGAGCGCCATGGTACTGTCGAGCAGGCTTTGGCCATTCGGTTCCTTGATCTCCTTTAGCTTGTCGAGGAAACGCGCAAACTGCCCGGTGTGAAATGACTCCACGATAGCCAGCTCATCCATCACTTCCTGAACCTGACCATGATGAGAAAGGGCGTGGTAACCAGTGCTTACTCCCTCGAGACCACCTCCTTCTTTTCCGAGTTCCGTGAAGCCCAATGTAATCACCCGAGTCGAATCAGTCTGCAGGGCCAGCACCATGAGATCGTAGTAAAACGGCGTCTTGTCTTTCAGCGTGAGCTCGTCCACGCCCAGCGGTAGTTGATAGTCTGTCGGAGGCTTCTCACGGTTGAGCCACTGCTCGCTTTGTTCAATACGGCCCTCCAACTCCCTGACGGAAGTGTAATATTGATCCAGTTTTTCCTTATCCGACTGCCCCAGTCCTTTCTCGAAAGACTTCGACTGCTCTCGAACCAGGTCGAGAATGGACTGTTTGTCCCGAAGGTCTCTCTCTACTTGAGACCGTGACTGGGAGTTTTCTTTGCGAAACAGCATGTTGTAGAGGCGCTCCGCGTCGGTGACCGGTTGCACCGCATTGCCGTTTCGCGTCCAGGAGATGGTATTCTCCGGGCCATTGTCACATCCCAAGACAAGTGAGGAATAGCGCGTCTCGCTACCCACAAACTGGGCCGCTTTCTGATCAACGGAAATATTGGCTTCGGCATACCCTTTGGACTGAGTCACCGGGATGCCCGAGAGAAAGTACTTCGTGCTGTTGTGCCCGCCCCCGAGATTGTGATCGAGTCCGGAAAAAATAGTGAAGTCATCGCGATGCGCCTCAAGGGGCTTGAGCAGGCGGGTCATTTCGTAGTCCGCGCCCACCTTGTCGGGGTGAAAGTAGCGAGGCATCAGCCCAAAAAACACTCCCGTCGCCGCGAGGCGTTTCGGTGGCGTAGCATCGGAATTTGCCGCGCTGATCTCCAGAAGCGGCAACGCCAATAGCGATCCTCCCGCTCCCTGGAGGAAGCGGCGTCGGCCAATGGATTTCATGGGGCTGTTCATCATCAAATTAGTCTTCCGGATCAATATTTCTCCGTGTAGGGCCAACCCGGCACGTCGACCTTGATTGGTTTTCTCTCCTCGTTCATCGGGTGAAACTGTAACTCGGTCTCCTGCTTCTCGGTATCGAACAAAATAATGCCGTAGCCGTTGAGCCCGTTGCCGGCGCCATACATGGTGACCTTGTTGCCGAAGCGGTCGTGAAACTCCCCAGTGTTCTCGGGAGCGCCGGGTTCACGATTCTTTCCGGCTTCGAGTGGCTCCCATTTGCGGCTTGCCCGTGACGAAAACGACGGCAACGAATAGGTCACGGGACCGTCGTCGAACGCCTCTACCCCATGGCGCCCCAGCGTGCCGAGGTGAACGTCGCCGTGCAGCATCACGACTGGCGCGTCGCCAATCGCTTTGAGCGCGCGATTTCTGCCGGACTGAGGCCACGCGTTGGAATCCGTGTCCGCGGAGGTCGCTGAATACATCGCAACATGCACCCAGGGGCTGGAAGACAGCACTGCACCGAGACTGCCGGATTGCTTCAATTCGTCCGACCAGTTCTTGAGAAACTCTTCCTGCTCCTGTCCCAACAACTGCAGATCCGGGCGATCGAGTTGGGTGCAGTCGTAGTCAGGATCCAGCACCACTTCGATTTCAAAGTCGGTCTCCCGGGGATTGGGCCACTCAAATCCCTCTGGAGCGATCAGTTCCGTAATGACCTCGGACGGAGCGCTCTTAAACTTGCGGTCTTCCAGGATAGCGAAGTGCACACCCCCATACTCCAGGGCCGTGTAGTAGGCGAGCACGCCATCTCCATGCGGGCCCGGGTCGGCCGCGTCTGGCAGGTTGCCCACCTGAGTGAACTCGGCCGCATTGACCCAAGCGGGATGGGTGGGGTAGCCCCCGGTGGTGCGATCACCGTTCATGCGGATCCCACCTCTTCCCCAGAGGTCGTTGGAATACACATCGTGATCGTCGGTGATCATAACGGTCGGCCTGTCTCGCATCAGCTCGCGGAAGGCCTCGCCAAATTTGCGGTATTTTCCAAGGTAGTTTTTCATCCCTTTCGGCACTTCCTCCTCCGTCATGGCACGGAACATGGGAATGCCGTAATCGTTCTCGTAAATCTGATCTCCAGAGAAAAGGACCAGGTCCGGATCGTGCGAGATCACTTCCGCAATCGCTTCCTTCCATGGCCAGGCGATGTCTTTGTGACAGGAGAGACCAGCGACTTTTAAAACGGACCCTTCCTTCGGCTCGGCCCGGAAGATGCCCTCCCAGTTTGAGTCACCGCAGGTGGCCTTGAAGAGTTTTCTCTCGTGACGAGGCCAGGACTCGATTTCGAACAGGGCGGTCGCTGTGAGAGAATCAATCGGCTGAGTCTGCACTTCGCTCCATTCGCCGTCCGCATTATCACGCAGCCAGAGCTTCACCGTTTCCGGTTCACCTTCGACGGGCTCGGTGGGATCCGTATCCAGATGCACCAGCAGCTTCATCTTGCCCTGGTGCTGGCAATACTGGCTCCACAGAATTTCAGTAGCACCCAGCTGGGTGGCGGCAGCCGCCAGACAGAGAAGCAAGGTGAGGAGGCGGATAAAACGGGTAGGAGTTCTCATGGGATTCAAAAAAATCGACAATATCTACCAAACGCGAGGGACAGCAAATTATCTCACCGCTGAGAAAACAGTTCACTGGTGACCACTTCCAGCACGAGATCCTGAAAGCCGTAGCCCTTTTCAGATACGGCCAGTCTCTTCGATTCAACGCTAGCCAATCAATTCAGGAATCACCTGTCCCCCGAACTGCGATAGCTGTTTATAACGCCCTCCGTGGAAGTAAGTCAGCTTGTTGTCGTCCAGGCCAAGCAGGTGCAGAATAGTGCAATGCACGTCGCGGATCGGGTGCACGCAATCGACCGCTTCTGCCCCCAGTTCGTCCGTGGCGCCAACGATAGTGCCTTTTTTCACGCCACCACCAGCGAAGAGCATCGTCATCGCGTCGACATTGTGACCACGGCCTAGAGAGTAAACTCCGCCTCGGCGAGTGTTGTCGGGCGTGCGACCAAACTCTCCACACCAGATCACCAAGGTGTCATCGAGCATCCCTCGGCTCTTGAGGTCTTTGATCAATCCCGCCATGCCCTTGTCGACGGCACGAATTCGGGAAGAGTGACCTCGCTCGAGGTAGTCGTGACTGTCCCAGCCACCGGTGAAGATCTGGACGAAGCGTGTTCCTTTCTCAACCAGTCGGCGAGCCATGAGACACTGACGACCGAAGCTCTCGGTGTCCTTGTGATCAAGCCCATACATATCCTTGATGTGCTGCGGCTCGCTTTCGATATCAACCACACCCGGCACCTCCGTCTGCATGCGGTAGGCCAGCTCGTAGTTCTCCATGCGGGAAGCCAGAGCATCGTGCTGAGGGTGCAATCCTGCGTGCTTCTCGTTGAGCGACTTGAGCTCGTCGAGCGCGCGTCGTTGGTGCTCACGGGATTTAAAATCCTGTGATTCCAGATCCAGAATAGGGGAACCTTCCGGACGTAGGCGTGTGCCCTGATAGTGTGCCGGCAAAAAGCCATTACTCCAGTTTCGGGACCCCCCTTGAGGCAGGGCCAACTCGGTCATGACCACATACCCCGGAAGGTTCTGGTTCACGGAACCGAGACCGTAATTGGCCCAGGAGCCCAAGGCGGGATCGGCCCCGAGTCGGCTGCCGGTGTTCATGTGAAACAAGGCCTCCGGGTGATTGAGTGATTCAGCCTGACAGCCACGATAGTTACAAAGTTCATCCGCGACATCAGGATCCGCCATGTGAACCCACTGGTCGCTCATCTCAATACCAGAGTTACCTACCTTGCGGGAACCAAAGGGGCTTCCCACATAGAAACGAAATCCGGTGCCGAGTCCGGCGGTGCTCTGGGACTCCTGCTTGTGGAGTTCTTGAAGCTTAGGTTTCGGATCAAAGGTATCCACTTGGCTCGGGCCACCTTCCATAAAGAGCATAATGACATTCTTCGCCTTCGGCGTGTGCATTGGCTTCTTCGGCATCAGGGGACCGCCCGAGGGACCGGAACTCAACGGATCGGCTGCGAGCAGATCGGTCATCGCGACGCCGCCGAGCGAAGCACCAAGGCCGTAAATAAATTCGCGGCGTGAAGAAGCCGTCGAGATGGGTCGTGAACAAAGGTTAGGTTTCATGACAGGGGATTAAATTTTGAATAATGAACAAGGAATTTTGAATTCCGAAGTGAGGATTCAGCGATTGCTTTGGGCAGTTTCGATACTTTTCACGAAGATGGAGATGAGTTGATTGCACTCGTCTATACGGCTTGCTAGGGCGGCCGAGGAAATCATTTCTTTGCGCCTGATGATCTTCAGCCAAACCATGGTCTCCCGAAGCTCCTTCAGGGAGATTTTCATTTTATGGATGAAGTCGGCGCGAGATTCTGCCGCCTGAGCTTCGCCGTAATTCGGAGCCGGAGAGGTTCCGGAACGAACCAGCTGACCTGCAACATGCCGCCCTGCTCGCGTGTCAGGCAATTCATCGACAACATCCATCATTTGCGCGGCAAATTCCACGAGCCGGTCTTCCAAATCAAACTTCCGATCCATCATCACTTCAAAATTCTAAATTCCTTGTTCGACATTCGATATTCCTTCCCGCCTCTCAGTATACGTATGCGAACTCGTTGGAGTTGAAGAGCAGGATGCAGAGGTCCGCGAGCGCGCGAGTCTCGGCATCCACATCAGCCGCCTTGAGGTCGGGCTCGTAATTTTCGAAGTAGGGGAGGATCTCCTCGTATTCGAAGATCTCGCCGGAGAATTCCTCCACCAGGGACCGCGTGATCTCAGTGGGATACTCGGGGCTTTCCGGAGTGACATCCTGGTGATACGCCGTCATGTCCTCGACATACCGGGTGAGGCGAGTCATCTCGCCGCTGGCCGCCGGCCTTCCGATCGCACGCGTGAATGCTTCGTTGATTTGCTCGCCAGCATCGCTGGAATGATCTTTTAGGCTCTTCGCGAAAGCGATGGAACGATCAGTGATGACGTCGCTGTTAAGCAAGGTAAACGCCTGCGGTGACACTGCTGCACTGTCGCGCATTTCACAGGCATCATTTGGATTGGGCTGATTGAACAGCTCGAGAAATGGATCAGCCATGCCACGGACCCGATAGGCATAGATCGTCCGTCGATTTCTTTGCTCCGGCGTGGGATGCGCCTGATAGGCCGGCGCCAGAGAAAATTGAATCATGCGAGGTTGCAGCGCGACCTCCATATTGATCTCAGGGTTGACGGGAAGCCCCCCGCGCTCTTCTTCAAGCTCTCCGGTGATGGCGAGCAGGGAGTCACGAATCTCCTCCGCCGTGAGACGACGGGTTGGGAAAAACGCCAGCAGGGCATTGTCAGGGTCCTTGGCAGCCATGTAATCCCGCTCTGGGTGATGGCTGGCCTGGCGATACGCTTCGGATGTCATGATGAGACGGTGGAGACGCTTCAAGGTCCAGCCATTCTCCACGAAGTCAGAGGCAAGCCAGTCGAGCAGCTCAGGATGGGTTGGCTTCTTACCGCTGACGCCAAAGTTGTTCGGGTTGCCCGCGATCGCTTGACCAAAGTGCTGCTGCCAGACGCGGTTCACAAACGACCTCGCGGTGAGCGGATTCTTTGCGTCAGCGATCCAATAAGCCAGCGCGAGACGACGCCCTTTTTCATTTGTCGGCAGAGCAAACGCATCTTCTTTGCCCGCTTCTTTCACGGGAACACCCAGGGCGCTGAGAACCCCCGGGGTGACGGAATCACCAGGGGCTTCGAGCGAACCTCCCGTGTAGATGAAACTCTCAATTTCCTCCCCCTTGTTTGGATTTTCCGCCACCTGAAGGCCACGTGCATTGCCTTTGCCGACGCGGCCACTGTAGACGCTTTGTGCCTTGGGCTGACTGCGGTCGAGGCGGCGCGTCCAGATCCAGTCGTCCTGCTCCCGAACCTTGAGCTGACCTTGCTCTACGATGGAAAGACCCACATGACGAGGAGGTTTCACCTCATCAGGGAGACTTTTTCGATCGGCCTGATTGAGGTATTCCAAATTGTGTTCCTCAAACCACTTCCGCGCGGCGTCTTCACTCTTGCCTGTCAGTTTATTCTTCTCCTTCTGTGCAAAATCCAACATCCCCTGGGTGAAATCACCTGTCTCCTCGAGCCCGTTGAGATTTTCCTCCTCCAGGAACGGCACCTTGCGCTCAGCCATCTGAGTCGTCGCGAACGCAGAATACATCCTGTAGTAATCTTTGGTCGGCAATGGATCGAACTTGTGATCGTGACACTTGAAGCAACGCATCGTCGTCGAGAGAAAAGTCTGTCCCACCGAGTTCACCACATCGTCCAAATAGATCTGTCGGGCTTCCGGCTTTTTCACCATGGCATCGTCATAGGGGCCCATGCGGAGAAATCCCGTTGCGACAAGTTGCTCTGCCTCTTGAGCGGTGTATTTGCCGCTCATGCGAGTGGCGTGCACTTTGTTCTCCCCAAGTCGCTTCGCTACGGAGAGGTCGGCCAGTTCGTCTCCCGCCAACTGCTCAATGATGAACTCGTTGTATGGCTTATCTTCGTTGAAGGCACGAATGACATAGTCGCGGTAGCGCCAGGCGTTGGACCGCTCGTAGTCGTTGGACATACCGCCGGTGTCTGCGTAGCGAGCTACATCGAGCCAGTGCTGGGCCCAGCGTTCACCGTAGTCAGGGCTTTCGAGGAGACGATCCACGAGTGCTTCCCAAGCTCCATCGGAATTCGCGTCCCACTCTTTCTTGAACTGGGCGGTCTGCCCCGGCGTTGGAGGAAGCCCAGTCAGATCGTAAGTCGCCCGGCGGAGCAAGGTCATGGCATCCGCTTTCGGCGCTGCCTCGAATTCAGCCTCCTTGAGCTTGGCATGAATGAATGAGTCAACAGGGTTGGCTCCCTCACTCAACCCTGTTTGATCCGTCGAGGGCACCGGATGATTCACTACGGGAAGAAACGCCCAGATCTCCTCTGGCTGATAGCGACGAAAAGTCCAGTCATCACCCAGACCGCCACTGGTGGTAACGATGACGCCATCCTTGGTCACCTCCTTCTTGGCGTTGGATTCGCGAATCGTGAGCTGAACCGATTCCTCCGGCCAGGGAGCTCCTGCATCGATCCACTTTGCGATGTAACCGATCTCTTCCTCTGTCAGACGATCGTTTTCCTTCGGGGGCATTTCGAAATCGGGGTCTTCCCAGCGAACTGCTTCCATGAAGAAGCTCGTCTTGGCATCACCGACAATCATCACTTCTTCTCCAAAGGTGTCTCCACCGGCGAGCAAGGCTTTGCGAGTCAGCATGTCGTAGTCACCGTCGATGTCCTCAGGATCATCGCCGTGACAGCCGTTGCACTTCTCGGATAGAAGGGGCTGCACTTTCAGCGTGAAGAGGCGGTCTCCGGCTGAGATTTCCTCACCGTTGAGAGAGGGCGAAATGAGAATCAGGCAGGCGGCGACAAGGGCCTGTGATAGAAATGTAAAAAGCGTTTTCATGGGTAGTGAAATCTGCCGAGTTTACGACCCAGCTGCAGGCAAATGCCCGCAACCAGAAAAAGGTTAACAAGTTTCTGGGAATTTTCCGAGAATATCCCCCGGGACAGGCGATTTGCCTGAGCCCCTAGAGCCGCCCCGCCTCAAAAAGGCCCATCACCTCTGTTGCAGTCATCGCTTTGTCCCACATCCCGAATTCATCGATCGAACCATTCAGGTTCCGGACTGCAAATTCGGCATCGATGCGATGCCTGGGTTCACTCCAGTTGCCAATCGAGGCGGCGCCGATGCTCACTTTCTCCGGCTGTAAGTCCGTCGGAATTTGATCGATGCTGACCGCTTCACCGTTCACATAGTGAGTGATGGTGAAGTCTTTGCCATGATAGACCGTCGTGAGATGGATCCATTGACCGCTCTGGGCGGGGGTCCAGATGGGAGGTGAATAGGCGACGTGTTTGTCCTTTCCTTTACCCGAATTCTGGGCGCGAACGGAGAAGAAGAGCCGGCCATCGCTCATGATCTGCCAGTGAGGTTCATGAAGCTCGTGGCCGTCGGTCAGGAATAGTGAATTGTACAAGCGGTCCAGGCTGTCGATTTTTACCCAGCACATGAGGGTCAGCGATTCGTGCTCCCCTGGCACGTTGAGTCTCACCCGACTGCCCATGGGGCTGAAGTCGAGAGCAACCTGTGAGGAACCCCATCGATCTGTCGAGCGATCAGCGAGGACAACGGTGCCCGACGTGGCCACGCCCGAAAGATTCTTTAATCTGTTGTGGCCGGCTTCGGTTTCTCCCATTGCGTAGTAGGCTAGGAGCTGTGGATCGCGTAACAGCTTTTTACGTCGGCGTTCCCAGGCGCTTCGTCGCTGGTCCCGCTCCTGTTCGAACCCGGCTTCAAGCTGACTCATTGAGGCCGCATCGGCGGTTCCCATTTCTGAACTGCCATCACTGTTCCATTGCAGAGACGCCCCTTTGGAGACGAGTTGGATTTCGGCCGCCTCGGGGTGCCACTCGATTTCTCCGTCGATGACCTGCATGGTGACCTGGCCCCCGGAGACTTCGATGGCGAGTTCACTTGTCTGACCAACGACGTCCCCGTGAGGAGTTCGAACGCGAAATCCTTGAGCCATTTCAGGAACGAGAACCTGAACGCTTCCGCTTTCCAGCAATAGCTCCATCTCTGTCATGAGAGTAAAAGTGGACTCTCCCTGAACAACTAACACAACTCCATTAAAAAGCTCAATTCGGGCCAGCCCGCCCTGGAGTGTGATGGAGGTTTCCGGAAGAAGGTCGCCACCCGCCAGGGTAAGGCCATCTTTCCATACGGCATCAGCAAGGTCGACGACGACGCCGAACCCGGAGGCAAGAGGTTCGGGCTTGGCAGCCAGGGTATCTTGTCGCGCCTTCCAAATGAGCAGCCCAACAGCAAACGCCAGGGCGACGAGTGCGGCCGAGAGAATTGGGTCGAGCCGACGCCTCGGGGGAAGACTGGTTGTGGTGCTGGACTCGCTAGTGCCGGACTGGGTGCGGGATTCCTCCTGCAGACCGGTGTGAAGCTTCAACCGTTCATAGTAGGCGAGGCGGGCCTCTTTGCTTACGATGAGTTCAGCTTCGAGCCGCAGGAAATCAGCCTCGGAGATGTCGCCTTCGAGGAGCTCGTCGAGGAGTTCATCCTCAGATAGTTGATCGGATTCGCCCGGCATTAGGATGAGTGTGGTCGAGTAGCGAGCTGACTGCGCACACAAAGTGCAAGAGAAGAGCGAAGACGATGGAGGGTAACCTTGAGACCGCCAACACTTCGCCCTACATTATTGGCGTAGTCTTTCAATGAGGTATCCTCGAAGTAACGATGCTGAATGAGAGCCCGGTCTGACGATTTTAATTTTTTAAGGCAATGGCGGAGAGCGGCCTGCCGTTCATTAAGATCGTCGCAATGGGAGACAATTTCCTCAGCGATGATTTCTTCCAGCTCTTCGCTAAAGACGAGGCGATCCCGAGCCTCCTTTTTGCGGTAGTTCAGCACCTCGTAGCGGGCAATGCTGAAGACCCAGGCCTTAAAGTTCGTCCCCAGCTCAAAGTCGTCACGCTTTTTCCAAATCGTCGTATTCGCTTGCTGAGCCACATCTAGCGCTGCCGAATTGCCTGGAAGAAGTGAGGCGACGTAAAAACGCAAAGCCGACTGATGCTCAGTCAGAAGGGCCACAAATTCACTGTCGTTTTCTTCGGTGTGTTCCATCGGGGAATCTCCGTTCTCGTTAACAAATGCCGGTACAATTCTCAAGGTTAACAAGTTTTCCGCAATGACCGCAAACAATCGAGATGCTGGTGGCTCTGTCCGAAATTTGACAGATGCGGAAGCAGCTACGAGCCTATTTGGAATGAGATCCATCATCGTCATCATTCTGATGATCTGCCTTCAGGCAGCGATGGCTCCTCTGTGTTTGTGTCACGGACTATCCGATATCGAGTCCCAAAGCAGCTGTTGTCATTCCCCCGCGGAGGACCAGCAGCAACCTTGCCCGCATTGTGATGCGGTAAAGGAACTCGCGTTGGTGTCACCGTCAAAGTCACTCGCCGCTCCGGAGACACAACTCTGTGAAATACCGGCCGTAGTTGTCAGCGATGAAACGGTTTCATTATTCGGAAATCGTTTCGACTTCATTCGACTTGGCTTGTGCCTTGAGCTGAATGCTCCTCCGGCACTGAATCGCTGTGCCTTACTCGGTGTGTTTTTGATTTGATCTGGAGAGATCAACTATTGGCCGACCACGCCTTTGTGCTGGCCGTCATTCTATCTCTCCCATTTTTCAAATTGAAACACAGTCATGTACCGAACACTCCTAATTGCGCTTCTCGCGCTCCCACTTGCCCAGTTGGTGGCGCAAGACAATTACTTGATCGAGGCACTCCGAGCGAATCCCGAAATCAGCGCGGCCTACCAAGCCTACCTTGCTGCCTCGGAAAGAGGAACCCAGGTCAGAGCTCTGGATGAGCCAGTTCTAAGCTATTCGGAGTTCCTCACCAGCGTCCAGACTCGCACAGGACCTCAGGAACGAATCTTTGCGATTTCACAGTCATTCCCCTGGCCAGGGGTACTCAAGCTCCGTCAAAGCGTAGCGGACGGAAGAGCGAGTATTGCCTTCTACCACTACGAGACCACACGCCGTGACATCATTGAACGGGTGGGGCTCGCTGAAATTGAATATGCCTACCTGAAGCACGCGACAGATCGCGCTTCAGAAAATTTGAACCTTCTTCGTCAGATCAAGCCTGTGGTGGAGGAGAAAGTCCGCGCCGGTGGAAGTCTCGCCACCAGTCTTCGGATTGATGTCGAATTGGCCGTGGCCGACCAAGAGGTCGATACGCTTCGCGACCAAAGGCCAGGACTGGACGCCCAGTTAAAGGTGATTCTCGGGCGAGCGCCGGATTCGCCTGTCCTACCGTGGTCAGCCCTTCCGAGCCAGCCACCCGCCTTGATGCCGCTCGATCACCTCAAAGCGCAGATTCGAGCGCATCATCCAAGAATCCGAATGGCGGCCGCAACCGTCGAGGCGGCCAGGAGAACCGAAGTCCTTGCAGAAAAGAACAATCGTCCCGCATTCACACTGGGCGCCAATGCCATTGATATTGGCAATGGCGGCGAAACGGCCAGCTCAGTAATGCTCGGGGTGAAACTGCCAATTCGACGGGAGAAATACCGAGCCGAGCGAGACGAGGCGACCGCTCTGACAAATGCGGCGGGTGCCACTCTGGACGCCACGGATCAAGTGCTCGTGGCCAGGGGAATTCAACTGCACGCGGCACAACAGGAAGCGATGAGCCGACTCATCAACTACCGCGACAAGTTGATCCCCACGGCCACACAGGCCGTTGACCTCACGAAAGAAGATTTTCGAAATGATAAGGCCAGCTTGACTGACCTAATTGAGTCCGAGCGCATCCTGCTGGACTTACAGCTGATGCAGGTAAGAGCCCTGGCCGACACCCACAAGGCCGCCTGGCAAATCAGGTCTCTTTCTGAACCTATCACCACCATCGACAAATGAAACGATACCTTCCTATAGCGGGAGCCCTGTTGATCGGGGTTCTCATCGGAGCGCTCCTGTTCCGTGGCGGCGTCCCTGGAAAACATGATCACGACGCAGCTACCAGTGGCGGCGATATGAACAGCACAGCCAAAGAGATTTGGACGTGTTCGATGCACCCGCAGATTCAAGCGCCCAAGCCGGGGCTGTGCCCCATTTGCGCGATGGAATTGATTCCCCTGAGCCGGGCCGGGGCCATCGGCGAGGGCCGGGAGTATTCCATGTCAGACGCTGCCAAAGTACTGGCAGGGATCAATACTACAGTGGTCGAACGGGCTTTTCCAGAAGCTGAGGTCCGGCTCTACGGCACAGTCGCCTACGATGAGACTCGCCAGAAAATTATCGCCGCCCGATTCCCCGGCCGGATCGAGAGGCTCTTTGTGGATTACACTGGAATTCGGGTAAACGAGGGAGATCATCTTGCCACCATTTACAGCCCTGACCTCCTCGCGGCCCAGACGGAATTACTCACCGCAAAACAGTACAAAAATGAGGGGGCCCTTCGAATCGCCCGGGATAAACTTCGACTTTGGGGATTTCCTGACAAGCGCATTAACGAGATCGAATCGTCCGGCGCCACATTGGATCAACTCATGATCGATGCCCCTGCTTCCGGCATCGTGACGCACAAAAACATCAGCGAGGGAGAGTATGTGCAGACTGGCATGAACCTCTTCACCATCGATCGGCTCGATGAGCTATGGATCATGTTTGATGCGTATGAATCCGACAAACCCTGGCTACGTTTCGGCCAGACGGTGCAGTTTACGGCAGAGGCGATTCCGGGTAGGGAGTTTGAGGGGAGAATTTCGTTTCTGTCTCCCTCCCTCAACCCGAAAACCCGGACCTTTGCTGTCAGGGTGAACCTGAACAACGCCGAATCACTGCTTCAGCCTGGCATGTTTGTTCGGGGAGTGGTCAAAGCGAAGATCGCAGGAGCCGGCCGGGTGATCGATCCCTCGCTTGCAGGAAAATGGATCAGCCCCATGCATCCGGAAGTCGTGAGGGACGGCCCCGGAAAATGCGACGTCTGCGGGATGGACCTCGTTCCTGCGGAAGAGCTGGGGTACACCGTGGCAACGCCCGAGGGCAAAGGGCCGTTGCTCGTTTCCGCCAGCGCGGTGCTGAATACAGGAAAGCGTTCGGTTGTCTATGTCGAGAAGACTGATGCCGAAGAACCTACTTTTGAAGGGCGCGAGGTCTTGCTTGGAACCCGAGCCGGGGATGTTTATCTGGTCGAGGCGGGACTCAAAGAGGGAGAGCGAGTGGTGACCGAAGGAGCCTTCGCCATCGACAGCGCCCTTCAGATTCAGGCCAGGCCCAGCATGATGTTGCCGGGAGATGATCAAGCTCCCCTCTTTCAACAGTTTGAGGTGGAGAATGAATTTCTCAGCCAGGTTGATGCCATCGTGGAGGCCTATTTCGCCCTCCAACTCGCTCTGGCGGGGGATGACCTTCCCAAATCAAAAGCCTCAGCAACAGCTCTCAGCAACAGTCTGGAAATCGAAATCGACTCATTGAGTCAGGAAGCAGCCGACGCCTATCGAACTGTAAGGGGGCAACTCGCTGATTCACTTAAGAGTTTGCAGGAGGCGGAAGACATCAAAGCAGCGCGAGTCCCTTTCGAGCCTGCCAGCCACTCGGTCGATGAATTGGTGAGACGTTTTGGAACCCACAAGTTACCCGTCTACGTGGCCCATTGCCCCATGGCTTTCTCCAATCGGGGAGCCAACTGGCTGCAAGGTAACGAAGATCTTCTCAATCCGTATTTTGGGGATGCGATGCTGCGATGCGGTGAGATCAAGGAGCAAATCGCGGGTGCGACAAAACAAAAGAAGTCCGAGCCGGTTCCAGAACCCGCCGGGAAAACCAAACCCCACGCAGGACACAAGCATTGATGAAAGACAATGAACCTCATGGTCCTGTGGCAGGTCTGATTCGTTTCTGCCTGACCAATAAACTGGTGGTGATCCTCATCGCTCTGGCGCTGGCCATCGGGGGAATGCTCGCAGCCCCATTTAAATGGGAACTTAAAGGATTGCCACGGTTCCCTGTTCCTGTGGATGCCATTCCTGATATTGGCGAGAACCAACAGATCATTTTCACCGAGTGGATGGGGCGATCGCCTCAGGATGTCGAAGACCAGATTACGTATCCGTTAACGGCGGCTCTGTTAGGAATTCCGGAAGTGAAGACAATTCGGAGTTACTCTTACTTTGGGTTCTCCAGCATTTACGTCATTTTTAAAGAAAAGGCTGAATGGGATTGGTCACGTGCCAAGATTCTTGAAAAGCTCAATAGTCTGCCAGCGGGCACTCTACCAGCCGAGGTGAGCCCGGCACTCGGACCCGATGCAACCGCGCTGGGACAGGTGTTTTGGTACACGCTGGAGGGAAGAGATGATGAAGGCAACACCTCAGGTGGCTGGGACCTGCAAGAACTACGTAGCATCCAGGATTTCTATGTCCGCTATGCGCTTCAGGCCACTGATGGGGTGGCCGAAGTCGCCTCAATCGGTGGTTTTCAAAAAGAATACCAAATCGACGTCGATCCGGATGCGATGCGAGCCTACGGGGTCAGTCTGGGTCAGGTATTCCAGGCGGTACGCAATACCAACCTCGATGTCGGAGCCAGAACGATTGAGATCAATCGCGTTGAGTATGTGATTCGCGGCCGCGGGTTCGTGACGTCTCTGGATGATTTGCGGAAAACTGTGATCATTGCCCCGGAGAACACTCCGATCACTCTCGATGAAATCGCGGATATCAGCTTTGGTCCTGCGCTGCGTCGTGGCCTGCTCGACAAGGCCGGGGCGGAAGCCGTCGGGGGAGTCGTCGTCGCTCGTTATGGAGCTAACCCCATGGCGACCATTGAGGCGGTCAAAGTGAAGATCAGCGAGATTGCTGATGGCCTGCCTAGAAAGACGCTGGAGGATGGCACCGTCAGCCAGATAACGATAGTCCCCTTCTACGATCGAACAGGGCTCATCAACGAAACCCTGCAAACCCTCAAAATAGCCCTCAAAGAGGAAATACTCATTACCATCATCGTTGTCCTGATGCTGGCGTTCCACTTGAGGAGCTCGCTTTTGATTTCACTGATGCTTCCAGGAGCAGTTCTACTGACTTTTCTTGGCATGAAGCAATTTGGTGTCGATGCCAATGTTGTTGCTCTGTCAGGCATTGCTATTGCCATTGGAACGATTGTGGACATGGGCGTCGTTCTTTGCGAAAACGCCCTCAAAGCACTGGAGCAGGCTGATGATGACGAACCGCGGCTGGAGGTGGTCTATCGTGCCTGCGCCGAGGTTGGAGGGGCAGTTCTCACTGCAGTGCTCACCACGGTGATCAGCTTTCTCCCTGTCTTTGCAATGGAAGGGGCTGAAGGAAAGCTGTTCAAACCACTCGCCTACACCAAGACCTTTGCGTTGATCGCGGCCATCTTGATCGCACTCACGCTGCTACCCCCTTTGATTCATTTACTGTTTCGCAAGCGAATCGACCGGGTCAGTGCGGCGAAACCGCGTTTGCACCGAATCGGACTCTTTGCGATCGCTGTTCTGGTGGCTCTCTACCTGGGAAGCAGCTGGGAACCCCTGGGGCCGGAATATGGCATTCTCAATCACGTGTTTGTCATCCTCCTGGTGGGAGGTTTAATCTCGGCCGCCTGGGCATTCATTCAGGTTTATGAGCGAATCCTGCGCTTCTTTCTTCGATTCAAGTGGCTGCTGATGGGGATGGTCCTTGCCGTCGTCACGAGCGGAGTCTTGATCTGGCGTGATCTGGGAAAAGAGTTCATGCCTGCCCTCGATGAGGGATCGTTTTTACTCATGCCCACCACGATGCCTCACGCTTCGATTGGGGAGGCAAAGCGAATCCTGCAACTTCAGGACAAAGCGATCAATGCGATTCCTGAGGTCGACTTGGTGGTCGGTAAAATCGGACGAGTCGACAGCTCGCTCGATCCAGCTCCTGTTTCCATGATCGAAACGGTAATCACCTATCTTCCAGAGTGGACCCTCGATGAGAACGGAAAGCGAGTGCGGCAGTGGCGGGATCACATCAAGACACCAGACGACATCTGGAAGGAGATCACCAAGGCCGCAGAAATGCCCGGAGTCACCTCGGCCCCCAAGTTGCAGCCGATTGAAACCCGCATCGTGATGTTGCAAACTGGGATGAGAGCCCCCATGGGCATGAAGATTTTCGGCCCAAATTTGGAAACTATTGAAAAAGTGGCTCTCGATATCGAAGCCCTGCTCAAAGGAGTTTCGAGTATCGACCCAACCACTGTTTTCGCCGATCGCGTGGTTGGTAAACCCTACCTTGAAATCAACATCGATCGTGAAGCGATCGCCAGATACGGAATCAGCGTGAAGGGAGTTCAGGACATCATTGAAGTCGCAGTGGGGGGGCGCCAAATCACGACAACAGTCGAGGGTCGGGAACGATATCCCGTCAGAGTGCGTTACCTCCGGGAGCGCCGGGATTCAATCGAAGAGCTATCGGAGATTCTAGTGCCCACTCCCAGCGGGGCTCAAATCCCGCTGGGACAGCTTGCGGCCATTGAATTTATCCGAGGGCCTCAAGCGATAAAGAGCGAAGGCACCTTTCTTGTCGCCTATGTCATCTTCGATAAAAAAGCGGGGAATGCCGAGGTCAATGTGGTCGAAGAAGCCGATGCACTACTCCAGGACCACATCAGGCGCGGTCTCTTCGAAATACCAGCCGGTGTCAGCTACAAATTTACCGGATCTTATGAAAACCAGGTTCGAGCCGAAAAACGGCTCGCGCTGATCGTTCCGCTGGCCCTGCTGGTGATTTTCATCATCATTTACCTTCAGTTTCGACGAGTCAGTACCGCTCTACTCGTATTCAGCGGAATTTTTGTAGCATGGTCCGGGGGCTTCATCCTGATCTGGTTCTACAATCAACCGTGGTTCCTCGACTTCTCCGTATTGGGGATCGATTTTCGGAACTTGTTCCAGATCTCCCCCATCAATCTCAGCGTGGCTGTTTGGGTTGGATTTCTCGCGCTTTTTGGGATCGCCACCGACGATGGGGTGCTCATGGGAACCTATCTCCAACAACGATTCCGCGAAAATCAGCCTGACTCCATTCAAGCGATCCGGGAAAGTACTGTGGAAGCAGCGGTGAAGCGCAATCGTCCTGCCATGATGACAACGGCAACTACCCTGCTAGCGCTAGTCCCAGTGCTGACCAGTACCGGCCGCGGATCTGATGTGATGGTTCCGATGGCCATTCCAACCTTTGGCGGGATGACAGTCGCAATCCTTACCGTCTTCGTCGTACCCACTCTTTACTGCTGGATTGAGGAAATTCGGCTCAGAATGAACCTAAGAAAACAAAGATAGAACCCATGAATCAACCACTGAACGAAATCGGACTACTTGCCATCGCCGCACTCGCGTTTGGAATCGCTGGATGCGATGAAAAACCCGTATCTACAAACGATACTACCTATCCGCTCGAGACCTGCGTCGTCTCCGGTGAACCACTCGGCAGCATGGGAACACCGGTCGAAGTGAGCCACGAAGGAACAACGGTGAAGCTCTGCTGTAAAAATTGCATCGAAGATTTTAATGCTGATCCAAGCAAGTTTGCTGCGCTGGTAACAGGCGAATAGAAGCTCGACTAGAGGGGCGGAATTCCCAGGATCGCTCGGGCGTCATCCTGGGCGGCGAGCGCTCCTTCAAGAGTCTCTCGGGTGAACGTCACATGCCCCATCTTACGACCGGCGCGGGCCTGATGCTTCCCGTAGAGATGCAGTGCCGCTCCCGGTAGTTCCAGAACAGATGGCCAATCCGGAGATTCACCATTTTCGCCCCAGATATCGCCTAGAATATTTAGCATCACCGTTGGGCTGTGCAGTCGGGTGCTTCCCACTGGTAGTCCACAAATCGCCCGCAACTGCTGCTCGAACTGAGACGCTTCGCAGGCATCAATGGTGTGGTGGCCGGAATTGTGAGGACGTGGGGCCATTTCGTTAACGATCAATCGACCGTCGCCCGAGACAAAAAACTCCACCGCCATGATCCCGACGTATTCCAACGCCTCTGCAATCCCGAGTGACACTTTGCGGGCCTGCTCCATCACTGATTCCTCGATGCGGGCGGGAACAATAGTGACGTCCAGAATGTGATCGCGATGTATATTCTCAGCTGGATCGTAGCACACCGTCCTCCCCTGCTGATCGCGGACGACGAGAACGGACAACTCAGCCGCGAGATTGATTTTTTCTTCGAGCACGGCACGTGGCGCATCAAAATTGGCCCAGACCTCTTCGGCATTGGAATCACGGGTGACCGGCAACTGCCCTTTCCCGTCGTAGCCAAATTCAGCCGTTTTCAGGATGCCTCCATTATCCGGCAGCTGCGCCAACGCTTCAGCCAGGCCTTCAGCCGAATCCACCACGTAATAAGCCGCGCAGGGGAATCCGTTGTCAGATAGAAAGAGCTTCTCACGCTCGCGGTGCTGACAGGTGGTAATTGCCAACACGCCTGGCATCAGTGGAATTTTATCGGCCACCTTTTCCAGCAATGCCCGAGGGATATTTTCAAACTCCACCGTGGCGACGTCGGCCCCCTCAAGAAAACGGGCCAAACCTGCCTCCGAATCAAAAGGCTCTTCAATGACCGAATCGGCCATCCCGGCCGGCCCTGAATCCGGTCCACCGATCCAGGAAATGACCCGATACCCCATGCGGCGAGCCGCCATGGTGAGCATGCGGCCGAGCTGCCCTCCGCCTAACACTCCGATCGTTGATCCTGGCAGCAGTGGCTGACTCATCAGGCGTCACCAAGGGGTGGCAATTCGGAGGCTTCGACCTTGGCCCGAAGCGATTCACGGTATTCCGTCAGTTTGTTAGCGACGGCTTCATCTTCATTGCCGAGGAGAGCAATGGCAAAAAGTCCGGCGTTGGTGGCACCTGCTTCACCAATGGCAAAAGTAGCAGTGGGAATGCCGGCAGGCATTTGAACGATGGAAAGAAGGGAGTCCACTCCGTTGAGCACGCGCGATTTTACGGGCACGGCCAATACAGGAACCGTGGTGAGAGCGGAAGCCATGCCGGGAAGATGGGCGGCTCCGCCCGCTCCTGCGATGATGCACTTGAGCCCCCTCTCCTTGGCACTCTTCGAGTAGTCGAACAGCAGTTCTGGAGTGCGATGAGCACTGACCACCTTGGCTTCGAACGGAATCCCAAAGTCTCGCAGTACTTCGGCGGCTTTCAAAAGAGTCGGCCAGTCCGAGGTGCTGCCCATGATGATGCCGACAAGCGGTGCTTCGTTGGATGGGAGATCAGCCATATGGTGAAGATTTTGAGTTCAGTTACCAGGTGGTTCGTGAATCGAACGCGGTTAAAGATTCCATAAACTGGACGAGGTGAACTGTCGAGTTGCGATTTTCCGACAAAGAACTGTTCGAATGTGCCGGTTTTTTTCTGGCATCCTTGGAATGAATGAGGTTTGTTGTCCGATAAACCCTCACAATACCCGTTGTTTTTCTCTTGTTAGACGATAGCGGGGTTCGTATCATCAACTGTTAACTTAATTTACTCAAATATCATGAAAACAGCAGTCAAAATCTCATTAGTCGCCGCTATTTCTATTATCGGTGTTTCCTGTACTCCCGGCGAACGCGGAGCGGTCACCGGTGGTTTAGTTGGTGCCGGTATTGGTGCTCTTGCGGGCAACGGCACTGGCGCACTCATTGGTGGCGCCGTTGGAGCAGTCGCCGGTTCGGAGATCTCCAAGAATCGCGCTTATCGCAATCGCGGATATCGTCAGAACTACTAATTTTGTTCAAACCGACAACTGCCTCGTCATGAGGCGCTGTCACGATAACGGAGAGCGGAAGCTCTCCGTTTTTTGTGCCTGTTTCAGACGGCCCGAAGCTTAAAAAAGACGGTGCCGAGCGGCGGGATATCCACGTGGATCGAGTGCGACAAATCGTGAGCGGCATGATCGTTAGTGGGAATCCCTCCTGCTGATCCGGTATTTGATCCTCCGTAAAGTTTCGAATCTGAATTCAGGATTTCTTCATAAAACCCGCTTTCTGGAACTCCAAGACGATACCCTTCCCGTTGCATAGGAGTAGCGTTGACAACGACGACGATGGTTTCGCCGTTGCGGCCCCGCCGGATGAAAGAGAAGAGGCTGTGTTTGGCGTCGTTGTGATCGATCCATTCAAAGCCGCCGGGCTCATGATCGAGTTCATAAAGTGCCGGCTCTGAGGTATAGAGTCGGTTCAAGTCTTTGACGAGACTCTGAATGCCCCGGTGCTCTTCGTATTCGAGCAAGTGCCATGGAATGCTTTGAGCGTGATTCCACTCATCGGACTGGCCGATGTCGAGCCCCTGGAAGAGGAGTTTTTTGCCGGGGTGGGCAAACATCCAGGCAAAGAAAAAGCGAAGATTAGCCATCTGCTGCCAACGATCACCCGGCATTTTCTGAACAATAGAGCCTTTGCCATGAACCACTTCATCATGGCTCAGAACGAGCATGTAGTTTTCATGATAGGCGTAAATCATTGAGAAAGTAGCCATGCCGTGATGATACTTTCGGTGCACTGGCTCATGGCTCATGTAACTGAGGGAATCGTTCATCCACCCCATGTTCCATTTGAATCCGAATCCGAGCCCACCGGTGTCGACGGGGCGGGACACTCCGGGGAAAGCCGTTGATTCTTCGGCAATGGTCATGATGCCGGGGTTTTCCTCGTAGCAGATTTGGTTGAGCTGCTTGAGAAACTCAATCGCGTCGATGTTTTCGCGTCCTCCGAATCGATTGGGAACCCACTGCCCGGGTTCTCTGGAATAGTCGAGGTAGAGCATGGAGGCGACAGCGTCGACACGCAGACCATCAATGTGAAACTCCTTCAGCCAGAACATGGCGTTGCTGATAAGGAAGTTGCGGACCTCGTTTCGGCCGTAGTTGAAAATCAAGGTGCCCCAGTCGGTGTGTTCGCCTTGTCGCGGGTCGGCGTGCTCGTAGAGGGCCGTTCCATCAAACTTGGCAAGCCCGTGAGGGTCTTTGGGAAAGTGAGCTGGAACCCAGTCGACGATGACCCCGATTCCTTTACTGTGGCAGCGATCCACAAATTCCCTGAACTCATCTGGAGATCCGAAGCGGCTGGTGGGCGCAAAGAATCCACACACCTGATAGCCCCACGATCCATCGAAAGGAAACTCGGCGATGGGCATCAATTCCAAATGGGTGTAGCCCATTTCGACGACGTAGTCGATGAGCTCGTCTGCCATTTCGAGGTAAGTGAGAAATCGGTTCTCTTCATCGAAGCGGCGTTTCCAGGAGCCCAGGTGTACCTCGTAGACAGACATGGGACTGTGGTAGGGATCGGCGCTGGCGCGTTTCTCCATCCAGTCCTTATCTTTCCACTCATATTGCCCGAGGTCATAGGTGATGCTCGCAGTCTGTGTCCCGTGCTGAGAAAAGAATGCGTAGGGATCGCTCTTGTTGAAAAGATCTCCTTCGGCTCCGACGACTTCGAACTTGTAATGCTCGCCAGTGGCGATGTGGGGGATAAAAATTTCCCAGACCCCGCTGTGGTTGCGCATCGGGTTGACACGTCCATCCCAGGAGTTGAAGTCGCCAACGAGACTGACGCGATGGGCATTGGGTGCCCAAACGGCAAAGGAGACACCGTCGGCACCGTCGATGTTGGTGAGATGGGCGCCGAGGCATTTCCAGAGAAAGCGGTGAGTTCCTTCGGCAAAGAAATGGAGGTCTTGTTCTCCTAGAATCGGCCCAAAAGAATACGCATCTGACTGAGGGTCGGTCAGAGTCTCGCCAAACTGGTAGCGTAGCTGGTAAGGAAATTTCTCGGTTTTGTTGGAAACGACAAGCTCGTAGAAACCGGCCCGGTCGATGCATTCCATCTCAAGCTCTTCACCATTCTCCAGCACGGCGAGGATCTTTGATGTCTCGGGTCGAAATACACGTAGAACCATGCCGGGGCCGGCGGGATTCTTGTGAAGGCCTAGAAATCCAAACGGATCAGGATGAATAACCTCCAGGATTTGCGAGAGGGCGTTTGGGTCTGTGGTGCTACCTTTTTCTGACGACATAGTGGCGCAGTGTGGACTTAAGTGTTTGATTTTTCCAAAGCAGGCTCTGGAAGATTGCGTAGTTTGCTTAGCATCTTCAATGCCATGTCACGAAAACCAAGGAAATTCAATCCCGAGCCCTTCGAATACCACGAGGAGCTGATCCTGCAGATCGACTCGCTGACCAATCTGGGTCAAGGCGTGGCGCGTGTGGATGACTGGGTGGTGTTCGTCACCTTTGCTTTGCCGGGCGAAAAAATCAGGGCGCGGGTATTTCGCAACTCCTCGAATTTTTCCGAGGCCGATTTGATTGAGGTGATCGAACCCAGTGCGGACCGGGTCGAGCCGGAGTGCCCGTTGTTCACTCAATGTGGTGGCTGCCAGTATCAGAATTTGTCCTACGAGAGCCAGCTGGTCTGGAAGCGGCGCCAAGTCGCTGAATTACTCCAGCGTATGGCTGGAATCGAGCATCCTGTCGATCCCGTACACCCTTCCCCCGTGGCTTATGGGTATCGGTCCAAGATTACGCCGCATTTTCAGAAGCCGCGCGATGGTGAGGTGGGACCGATTGGATTCCTGTTATATGGTCGGCGTCAGCACATTCTGGATGTGACACATTGCCCGATTTCTTCTGATACCATCAATGCGAAACTTCCGGTGGTTCGTAAAGAGGTGGCGGCAAAAGCGCCTTTTTACAAAAAGGGAGTCTCGTTGCTGCTTAGAGATTCGATCGATGGATATGTGTGCACGGACCCGACCGAGATGTGCGAGCAAATGGTGGGTGACTTGCGCTTCTCATTTCATGCGGGTGAATTCTTTCAGAACAATCCTCATATTCTTCCTGCCTTTGCTGATCATGTGCGTTCCGAAGCGCTTGGCGATGGTGGGGTAAAATTTATGGTCGATGCCTATTGTGGATCAGGCCTCTTTTGTCTCAGTTCGGCTGCCGAGTTTGATGAAGCCGTGGGAATCGAGATCAGTGTGTCTTCCATTGACTGGGCTCACCGGAATGCCAAGCAGAATGGAATTGAGAACTGCCGGTTTATTCAGGGAGATGCGACCGACATTTTTGCCGAAGTGAGCTTTGATCCGTCAAAGACTGCGGTGGTGATTGATCCGCCGCGCAAGGGAAGTAGTCCCGAATTTCTCGATCAGCTGATTGCTTTTGGACCTAAGCGAATTGTCTACGTGAGCTGCAATCCGGCCACGCAGATTCGTGATCTGGAGCACATCAAAGAACACTACGAGATCACCAGAATTCAGCCCTTTGATCTGTTCCCGCACACGAGGCACCTTGAGTGCGTGGTGACTCTGGAAAGGAAGTGACAGCGAGTATTCGCAGGCTTGTCTAGTGGATTGCAGCGGCCTGAGTTTTCAGGCGTGCTGCACGTGGGACAATGCAATCTGCATCAGCGCCCCTCTTTTCCATTTCATAGGACAGGAACCTTGAATCTCCGGCCTTAATAATTGGCTAACAGGCACGCAATGTGGCGAGCTAATCAAGCAGTGTTCGCCACTGTCTCAGTTAGATGGCTACCACGTCTGTCGGGGCGTCGATCCACCGGTTGTGTTCCTTGATCAGATCAATGAGTTGATCGACGGCTTCGTCTTCCGGGATATTGAACTTTACGGCTTCTTTGCTTACGTAGAGATTGATCTTGCCGGGGGCGCCCCCTACATAACCAAAATCTGCATCGGCCATTTCGCCTGGTCCGTTGACGATGCAGCCCATCACGGCGATACGGACTCCCTTAAGATGCCCGGTAGATTCGCGGATCTTCTGGGTGGTGGTCTGAAGATTAAATAAGGTGCGGCCGCAGCTGGGACAGGCGACGTAGTCGGTCTTGAAGATGCGTGTGCCAGCTGCCTGAAGGATGTTGTAGGTGAGGCGGAGGGATTGACCCGGGGCCTGTTCTCCCTGCACAAGAACGGCGTCGCCGATGCCATCACAGAGTAGGGAGCCGATGTTCATACTCGCGGTGAGCAGGGTCGGCAGAAAATCGCGATCAGGGTCGTTGGAGGGAGTGAAGGTGTCCTTTAGTAAAATGGGATGCTTCGGATCTGCCTTGGCTGCGAGGAGCCGGAATGCGCTGATCACGGGGAGATCAAGGCCATCAGTAACTGTAATTAGTTGAGGTTCGGTCAGGGAGTTGAGGTCGGCCAATGCTTTTTCGTCGCGAGGATCGAGGGCGAGAACGCCGGATGAGTCAGCGATGATCTCTGGCTGAAAGTCGCCCAGTTTATCAAGTTTGTGAGCGAGGGCGTTCCATTTTTCCTGCGAAGTGAAAACGCGGACAGTTTCGTCACCACCTAGAGCGATACCCTGGATTTCGATCTTCGAGGAGGTGCGCCGCTGGTAAGAAAACGGATCCCACGGCACGTTGTCCCAGGTGAGATGTTCGGTGAGGTCGGGTGCGTCGGATCTGATTTCTTCAATGAGAGCGACGAGCGCTTTGGCGACTGGGATTTCGTAGACCGCATCCTCTGTCAGGCTGACCCGGATGGTGTCCCCCACCCCATCAGCAAGCAGTGACCCGATTCCGATGGCACTCTTGATGCGGCCATCTTCGCCGTCGCCCGCTTCCGTTACGCCAAGGTGAATCGGGTAATTCCAGTCGTCCCCTTCGTCAGCGAGCCGTGCCGCGAGGAGGCGGTAGGCTTCGATCATGACTTTGGGGTTACTCGCCTTCATGGAAAATACGAAGTCGTGGTAGTTGTGCTTCCGGGCGATGTTGGCAAATTCGAGGGCGCTTTCCACCATGCCGAGAGGCGTATCGCCGAATCGGTTCATGATGCGGTCACTCAGTGAGCCGTGGTTCGTTCCAATCCGCATTCCGGCACCGCGTGCTTTGGATTCCTCCACCAGCGGCGAAAAGGCTTCGTCAATTCGGGCCAATTCGTCGGCGTATTCCTCGTCGGTGTACTCGAGGATCTGAAACTTTTTCTTGTCGGCGTAGTTTCCTGGGTTCACCCGAACCTTCTCAACCCATTTCACCGCCTCCATCGCGGCATCGGGTTTGAAATGAATGTCAGCGACTACAGGAACATTCGAACCCGCCTCCCGAATACCGGAAACGATGTGTTCGAGATTCTCAGCTATTTTTCGGGTCTGCGCGGTGATGCGAACGATCTCGCATCCTGCTTCGATGAGGCCGATGGACTCCGCGATGCAGGCTTCGGCATCGCGGGTGTCACTCGTGAGCATGGACTGCACTCGGACAGGATTGTCACCTCCGATTCCGACAGGGCCGACCTGCGCACCGCGTGTGACGCGGCGCTTGTTGTTCAGAGGTGAGGGAGAATAGGGGCGGCTCATGCCGGGCGGTGCATCGAGGAACGGCTTATGCCGATTCCTTTTCGAGAGGCAGGAACTCAGGCAGTTCGGGGGCTTCGCCGTCCCCTTTGGGTATTCGATCCCCCACGTCTTTCAGGGTCACGAATGCCATGAAGCCGAGTAGGAACAGGACAAAAGTGGTTTGGACGACCTCAAGCACCTTAAAAGGGATAGGTCGCTTGCTGATCCACTCCACGGATGCCATCACAATATGTCCGCCGTCGAGGACGGGGAAAGGCATCAGGTTGAGAATTGCCAGGTTCACGTTGAGAAGCACGCTGAACCAGAGTGCGAGACGCCAACCTTCGGCATCCTGAAAGAGATCATAGTAGAGGCCCATGATGCCGAAAGGACCACTGAGATGGCCCGCGCTGACGTCGGATTTGGGTGAGAACACGGCTTTCAGTGTTTTCACAATCGCGTTGAAGCTATCGACCACCTGAATGATGGGATTCTCGCGAACGAGTGAGCGTACGCCCTCCCGGCTCCAGACGATGCCGACCAGAGGGCCGTCTCCATTAATTTCGGGGACTCTTGGGATGACGGAGGCGTTCACTGTTTTTCCGTTGCGGTCGATATCGAGTTCGTACTCTTTTCCCGCTTCCCATCCGTAGGCTGCGACATCGACAGTGCTTTTGACAGGGGTTCCGTTGATAGCTGTGATGTTGTCGCCTTTGCGAAGACCGGCATTCTTAGCTGGACTGTTTGGCATCGTTTTTGCCACGACCGGTGAAATCATGGGGCCGACTCCGATGGTGCGGAGAGCAGGTCGCTCCGATAGATAGGCCCAGGTTCGCTGATACCAGGGACCATCGATTTTTTGATTCTGCGCTTCGGCAGGTCGCTCGACGGTGACCGTCATTTCGCCGACACCGGGACGGATGAGGTCGACTTCAATATTCTGATTGTCGCTCGATATGACGGTCCACATGATGGACTTGTCCATTCCCTGGAAACGTTCGACTACTTGCCCGTCGACAAAAGTGATGGTGTCACCAGGTTTGATGCCAGCCTTGTCGGCAGGCGAATCGGGAGCCACCATTCCGATGGTTGTTGAGCTGACTGCTTCGCTGACGGGTTTTTTTACGACCCAGACAATGCAGGCAAAGACTACGGCTAGCAGGAAGCTGAAGAGTGGCCCTGCAAAAGCCACGATGATTTTATCAAGCGGGGTGATGGGCGGCAGATCTTTCGGAATCTCGGGAGGAGCTTCCTCTCCCTCGGCTCTTTCAACTTCGTCCTCTACTTTGCCTTCAATACTTTCCATCGGCGCCATCTGAGGAAGCGAAACAAAACCGCCAGCTGGAATCGAACCCAAGCCATACTGCACGCCATTGATGGTTTTTTTCCAGAGTGGTTTTCCAAACCAGATCTGAAAGCGATCAATGTAAAGTCCACGCCAGCGGCCGGCGAGAAAATGGCCCCATTCGTGGACCACAATCATGATGTTGAACATCATGATGACAAGAAAGACAATGCCGAGAAAACGAAGTGCAGAAATGAGGAGGTCCATATATCAAAGGCTTACACGAAGTAAGGGGCGGCGAATATAACACCGAGATGCTGAGAGGCAAAGTCTAGTAATTACGAATTTTATGCAAATCTATCGTTTTAGACTGTATTACGGTCAAGATATCAAGATATGAGAGTTCTGCTGCAACGAGTGAGTCACGCTTCTGTTACCATCGCCGGTTCGGAGAAGAGTCGAATTGGACCGGGAGTGCTACTTTTATTGGGCATTGAGCAGGCTGATGATGTCAAAGATATCGAGTGGTTGGTGAAGAAGGTTCTCTCCCTGCGTATTTTTGAGGATGAGGAGGGCAAGATGAACCGGTCTGTCCTCGATCTAGGTGGCGAAGCCCTAGTCGTGAGTCAATTTACCCTCCACGCCAGAGTGAAGAAAGGAACGCGCCCCAGCTTTGAGCGGGCGGCTCGACCGGAGATTGCCATCCCATTGTATGAGAAGTTTGTAGAAGAGTTAGAGTTGGGCCTGGGCAAGCCCGTCGCCACCGGTGAGTTTGGGGCGATGATGGATGTCACGTTGACGAATGATGGACCGGTAACGATTTGGATTGATTCGAAAAATCGGGAGTGATGTGCGCTCCCGCGGTGCTTCTGGTGAAGTATTGGCGGGTATTGAGGTGGTACAGCAGCCAGTTCTACAAGGTTGAGTCCTCCACCCTACCCTGTTGGTTTACGCTAACATTAAGGCAGCTTCCATGCGGCGCGATAGCGATCGTATTCCGCCTGGGGTAACAGCACGTAGACGGGTAGTTTGGCAGGATCTATTGTGGCGATGAGGTCTTTGAGCTTCCCCTCTTCCATGGTGGTGCATCCAGCGGTGGATGAAGCCCCTCCATTTCTCCAGATGTGAAAGAAGATCGATGAGCCTGCTCCTGCGGTGATGTTAGGGTAGGCATTGTGAGCGATGAAGAGCTTGAGGGCATGGGCGTAATCGCCCTGCTTCATTTGAGCTTTCTTTTCAGAGGAGGTGCTCGGTTCGTGGTCAATCCTGCGGTACTGGTTGTAGTAAGATGAACTGGAGTCCTCATACCAGAGATCACGGGTTGTGACCTGAACGTAGTTGAGCTGAGGTGATTTTTTGATCGAAGGAGCATAGCCCCAGGCGCCGCCGACGTAGAAGACGCCTGCGGGAGCGCGGCCATCCCCCTCCTTTTTGGCGCGAGCGCCGGCGGGAACAGGGTGGAGTCCCCTACCCCAGACGAGTCCGTTTCGTCCAAGCCGGCCTTTCCATGAAGACCCCGATGGCTTCCATCCTTGTCCGGTTTTATCGTAGAGTGTCAGGGTGACGTAGGATGAATCCCAGTTTGAGGCGACTCCCACGAGGACTTGTCTGCTTTCGCCAGGAATTTCGAAAGCTGATGCTGAGAGAGCGAGGGAGGAGAGCGCGAGAAGGAGCAGGGCGAGAAGGAGCAGGGCGAGACGCTTCATGAGCGAAAGAATAACTTCAGAGAGGCGAAAGATCCAATGCCCTCTTTTTATTTTACGCGGCCAGGATACAAAAAAAGGGTGGAACCTTGCAGTTCCACCCTTCCCTTTGGTCGGTTCATAAGGAGGAGGCCTTATTCACCAAAATGTTTCAACTGAGACTTCGGCCGAGCTTTCAGCCGAGTCCCTTGACGACCTCAACGAGATTTTCAGGGGTCATGCCGAGCTCGCTCATGACGGTGTTTCCCGGAGCGCTGATGCCGAAGCGGTCGATACCAACGACAGCGCCGTTGGTGCCGACATACTTCCACCAGGGGGCGGAAACGCCGGCTTCGATGGCAACCCGCTTGGTGCAGGTGGCTGGCAGCACGGATTCTTTGTATTCGTTGGACTGGCGGTCAAAGCGCTCCATGCAGGGCATGGAAACGACGCGGACGCCGTCTCCAAGTTGCTCTGCGGCGACCATGGCGTGCTGGAGCTCAGAGCCGGTTCCGATGAGAATGGTGTTCAGCTCACCCGTTTCCTGCTTGGCGATGTAGCCGCCTTTGATAACTCCTTCGCGGCGGGTGCTGACTGGCAACTCGTTGAGAGTGGCTACGGCCTGACGAGTCAGGAAAAGGGCCGTAGGGCCGTTCTTGCGCTCGACTAGAGCGGCGAATGCGCCGGCGGTTTCCTCAGGATCACCGGGGCGGATCACATCCAGGTTGGGAATGACGCGAAGACCGCTCACGGTCTCGACGGGCTGGTGAGTGGGGCCGTCTTCACCCACTCCGACGGAGTCGTGAGTCAAAATGTATCCGACCTGAAGGTTGGCCAGTCCAGCGAGGCGAATCGAGGGGCGCAGGTAGTCGGCGAAGACCGCGAAGGTAGCGCCTGTGGCGAGAAAGATGCCGTCATAGGCGATGCCGTTGCAAATAGCGCCCATGGCGTGTTCGCGAATACCGAACCAGATGTTCTTTCCGGAGAAATCGTTTTTGCCGAAGTCGCCAGCGCCTTTGATGTAGTTTTTGGTGGAGCCAAAAAGGTCGGCACTACCTGTGATGAGATTCGGGACGATTTTCGAGACAGCCTGAATGACGTCCCCGCCAGCTGCGCGAGTGGCGTTCTTGTAGTCCGGAGCAAATTCAGGAATCAAGTCGACGAGGTTTGGTGTGGATCCGTTGATTCCGTCTTCGAGCTCTTTGGCGAGACCTGCGTTGGCCTCTTTCCATGCGGCGTAGGTGCTTTCCCAGGCGGTGAATTCTGCGACAAGCTGCTCCTTGTGAGCGGCGAAGTAGGCCTTGGTGTCTTCAGAGACGTAAAAGGTCTCGGCAGGAAGTCCGAGTCCCGCGCGGGCCGTCTCAGCGTAGTTTGCACCGCTTTCGCCATGTCCGGCTGCGGTTCCCTCAACTTCAGGGATGCCTTTACCAATCGTGGTTTTGGCCTCAATGAGCGTGGGCTTGCCGTTTTTGTTCTTTTTGGCGTTGTCGATTGCTGTGGCGACTGCGTCGAGATCGTGACCGTCCACTTGAACGGCGTCCCATCCGAAAGCTTCGAAGCGCGCACAGGCGTTGTAGCTCTGGGAAACGTCGGCCATGGCATCGAGTGTGACGTCATTTGAATCGTAGATCAGAACCAGGTTGTCGAGGTGGTTGTGTCCCGCAAAAGCCATCGCTTCAGCTGCGACACCTTCCTGAAGGCAGCCATCGCCGGCGAGGACGAAGATGGTCTGATCGAATACGGTGTGTTCTGCCGTGTTGAACTTGGCACCGGCCATTTTGGCGGAAAGTGCGTATCCCACTCCGTTACCGACTCCCTGTCCGAGCGGGCCCGTGGTCGCTTCGACGCCATCGGTCTCGTCAAATTCGGGGTGTCCGGGCGTTTTGCTGTGAAGCTGACGGAAATTCTTGACCTCGTCGAGAGAGAGGTCGTATCCGGCAAGATGAAGCCAGCTGTAGAGAAACATGCTGCCGTGGCCGGCGGAAAGTATGAAGCGGTCGCGGTTGAGCCACTTGGGCTGATCAGGATTGAATCGAAGGGCGTGGCCGTAGAGAGTGGCGCCGATTTCGGCGGATCCAAGAGGTAGGCCTAGGTGGCCTGAACTGCAGGCATGGACAGCGTCGATCGCGAGTCCGCGGGCCTCGGTTGCTGCTTGTGACAGGGCTTCTTTGTTCAATTCGCTCATAATTCTCTCTCGGTTCCTTACTGGAAGGCGCCCACATTTGGCGCATTTGGGTGCCTTATCAAGCGGACATTGGATGGGGCTTCATGAAAAGAGAAGGGAGCCCGCATGAAAAACACGCATGACAGTTGCTGGACAGACGCTCTTTTCGAGGCAAGTTGGCGGCCAACATGGCTGAAGACACAAACCAATTTCTTAAGATCGGCTTGCCAAAAGGAAGCCTTTCGGAGCCGACTCTCGACCTTTTTGAGAAGGCTGGGTACAACATTACCGGGGCATCCCGCTCTTACCGCCCTTCTATTGACGATCCTGAATTGCAGGTGCGGATTATTCGGGCTCAGGAAATCGGCCGCTACGTGGATCATGGATTCCTCGACTGCGGCATTACTGGCATGGACTGGATTGCTGAAAATGGCGCTGATGTGCATGTGGTTTGCGATTTGCAATACAGCCGGGCCACCTCGAATCCCACTCGCTGGGTCCTGGTAGTGCCAAATGATTCTCCGATCCAATCTGTAAAAGACCTTGAGGGTAAACGGATTGCAGCTGAAGCGACTGGAATTGTTGAGCGATATCTTGAAAAAAACGGCGTCAATGCTGAAGTCGAGTTCAGTTGGGGCGCTACAGAGGTGAAAGTTCCCGAATTGGTCGATGCCATTGTAGATATCACGGAGACAGGTTCATCGCTCCGGGCCAACAATCTGCGGATTGTGGATGAGCTGATGCAAAGCTACCCACAGTTTGTCGCCAAGAAGGAATCCTGGGATGACCCGTGGAAACGAGCCAAGATCGAACATATGGCGGTTCTTCTGCAGGGGGCATTGACTGCCAGTGACATGGTGGGCCTGAAGATGAATCTCCCCGCAGCCAAGCGCGAAGAGGTTCTGGAGATGCTGCCATCGCTCCGCAAACCAACAGTATCCCGTCTCACTGAGGACGATTGGGTAGCGGTTGAAGTGGTGTTGACTGAACTGCAGGCGAGAGAGTTGATTCCTCTGCTGAAGGAACTCGGTGCTGAAGGAATCATCGAATACCCCTTGAATAAAGTCATTGGGTGACCGATGGTCGCGCCCCGCTCAATTTCGGAGCTATTTCCGGAAGCGGGTTAAACACTGGAATTTTCGATTATGGGATCCCTTAAGAAAAAGCGGAAGACCAAGATCAACAAGCACAAGCGACGTAAGCGCATGAAGGCTAATCGCCATAAGAAGCGTTTGCGTTACAAGAGCTAATCGTTGATCTTGGACTAATGAATACAATGCAGCGAGGTGGCCCAATCTTTGGCGCACACCGCTGCGTTGTCATGTACTCGGTAGTCGTTTTCTCTTTTTCCCTCCTATCCGTGGCTCCCGCGGTTGATGGAGATGCTTTGGAGGACTTCGCGGAGGTGTACATTGACCAGTATTTCAAGCCGGACGCCCGGTTTCTTCTGAACGAGCAGAGTAAGAAGAAGAGCCAGGCCCTTGCCCACTATGCGATGGGGCGGGCGTTTGAGGCTAAAGGGCGGGTAGGAGAGGCGGTGAAATCTTATCGGAAAGTGCTCGAAAACCAGCCTGATCAGCATTTTCTCGCACGTAAGACGGCGTATCTACTGGCTCGTCAGGGGAGTAACGACCAAGCCTTGGCGCTGCTTGAGAGTAATTTGGAGAGCAATCCGGATGAGGCTTATGCCTATATTTCTCTGTCCGAGTATCTGGTGACCTACCAAGGAAACGATCCTGAGGGCAGGGCTAGAGCCTTTCAGATCATTGAGGATGCGGCGGAGCGATTTCCCGATGAAACAGCCGTGTACGACCATCTCGTGAAGCTTCTGGTTTCTTCGAGCCGCAAAGATGAGGCCCGTGAGGTCATCGAGAAAGCCGCCAGTCGCGATAATTCGGACCCTCGTTACTGGCTGGATATTGGGAAAATCGCCGGCAGGACCTGGCCGCCGCTCACCAATGGGCCTTCCCGTGATACCGAACTGGTGAACCGTATATTCGGAAAAGCGCGTGAATTTTCCGGGGGTGATTCAGAGGTTGTTGAGCAGCTGGGCGATTTTTACCATGCGACCCGTCAATTTGATGATGCGGTCATTCTATACAATGACGTGATCAAAGAGCACCCGGACCGGCTGGATATTCGTGAGAAATTGGCGCGGGTCTATGCAGGAATGGGCGACGAGGAGAACGTGATTCAGACTTTTAAGGATATCGTCGAGATCGATCCCCAAAACGCCGTGGTGCTTAAGCAGATTGCGGGGATTTACATGCGAAGTGAAGATTATCTCAAGGCGGTTCCCTACTTGAAGAAGTCTCTCGCTATCTCGAAAGGCAGTGAGGCGGAATATGGCGTGTTGGGGCGCATGATGATTGAAGCCGAGGAAGACGAGGCTGCGATCGAGTTTCTGGCCGGGGCGGCGTATTTGTTCCCGGACTCACCTGAGTTTCCGTTTCTGATGACTTTTTCCACGAGCCGTCTTGAGCAGTGGAAGAGGGCGACAAAGCATTTCAAGGTGGCGCTTGCGCTGGGAGAAGAGGATCGACCTGAAATGTTCAATGAGACTTTCTTTTTCCGTTACGCGGCTGCACATGAGCGGAACGGGGATCTCAAAATAGCGGAGGAACTTTTCCAGAAGACGATCGAGATGATCGCCAAGAAGGCGCCTGGTGAAGAGGATAGGCAGTTTACTGCTACGGTGTATAACTACTTGGGTTACATGTGGTTAGAGAATGATATGAATATTGCCGAGGCGGGTGAATTGATTAAGACTGCAGCCGATTTGGATCCTGAGAGCGGTGCAATTGCTGACAGCTTGGGGTGGTATTATTTCAAAACAAAGAGGTATGAAGAAGCCCGTGATGCTCTGTTGCGGGCCGAGGAAGCGATGGGAGAGGCGACGGCAGGGGAAGCGGAAATCTTTGATCACATCGGTCGGGTGTTCCACAAGTTGGGAGAGAAGGAAAAGGCGGTCGAGTATCTTGAGCGTGCCATTGAGCTCGATCCGGAGAATTCGGTTATTCTGGAGCGCCTCGAGGATTTCAGGAAAACTGAGCAGGCGAAGCCAAAACCGGATAGCCCGGCGAGTTCACCCGAAAATGCGAAAGAGGCGGAGAAATCGGGCCCCAAGATAGGGAAGAAGGCTTCTCAGCCCGTCGAGGCCGGTTGAAAAGCCGTCTAAGATCATGCTGGACCTGCTGACGGAAAGTTCTCCCGGGAGATTCTCTCGAGATCTGGATTGGCTGTTAGGGTGTCCTTCGCTGCTGGATTCGGCGCTGACGATCGAGACAGATGGTCCGGCTGCTGTGTCGGATTTTGGTTCCGTTGAATCTTTTCTACAATCCAAGGCCTCCTATCGGGTCGGCTACTATGTGGAGTCTCTCATTGAGGCTTGGCTGAATGGGCTGGAGGGCGTCGGGCAAGTGGAGCACGCTCTGCAGATCAAGGCTTCCAAGCGCACATTGGGCGAACTGGACTTTCTCTACCGGTTGAACGGGGTGATCAATCATCTGGAGGTAGCGCTGAAGTTCTATTTTTACCATCCGCAGGAAAATGGCCTGGGCAGTCATTTTGTGGGGCCGAATGCGTCGGACTCCTTCGAAAGGAAGCGGGACAAAATGTTAAGGCAACAGATTCCGTTGGGACGGGAGTTTCATCCTGAGATCGATATCAGTCAGGTCATGATGAAAGGCCTGATATTCTACCCCCCGGGGACGGATCGGCCGGATGATTTGCCAGAAGGCTTGAATCCGGATCATCGGAGGGGTTTCTGGATCCGGGAGTCATTCTGCGACTGGCTATGTGCTGAGAACGGATTCTCGTGCGGAATGGTCATGGAAAAGCCCTACTGGCTATCGGGTGTCCATTCTGGAAGTGGGGCAGCGGTTCAATCCATCGATGCCCTGCGGGCGGATGTCTTTGAGCACTTTGGTCAGAAGCGGCATCCTATATGTGTGAGTGTGGGTGATGCGAGTGGCCGCGAGACCGGGCGGGTGTTCATTGTTTCTGATGCGTGGCCTGATTCGGATTGAACAAAATTGAGTTAATCGATACTTTCGCATTTTATCAGGGCCTGTGTTCGGGCATCTTTAGGTTATGCCTGCATCAGTGATGAGATCCGGTTTGTTCATGATGATGATCGTCGGGGCCAGCATGGTGGAGACGGTGAAGGGGCAGCTCAATTCAGACTCAATTGAAGCGGCCTATCGCTATTCGGCTTCACATTCAGGGCGAGCGTTGATCGTCAAAGAACAGGGGCAGCTACGCTTCGAAAAGTATTACAACGGTCTCGCCAAAGGGACCCCGATGCATATTTATTCGGGGACTAAATCTTTCTTCTCAGTGCTGGCTGTGATCGCCCAGGAAGAAGGTCTGTTGACGCTTGATGAGAGAGTGGCTGATACGATTCAGGAGTGGCGAGTCGATCCCCGGAAGAGTCACATTTTGATTCGTGATCTCCTGAACTTCACCTCAGGATTGGAGACCGGTTTTGAAGAAATCTACGGTAGATCTACGGCTGACAAATTGACTCTTTCTCTGGGGCTTGAAGCCAAGCGACCCAGGGGATCTTCGTTTATATATGGCCCGAGTCATCTCCAGGTTTTCTGTGAAGTTTTGCGTCGCAAGCTCGCGCCGAGAGGAGTCAGTTATGAAGCCTATCTCAACAAGAAATTGATTGATCCGTTAGGGATCGATATCGCGAAGTGGAGGGAAGATTCTCACGGCAATGTGATCCCGTCTGCAGGTATGTACATGACAGGGCAGGACTGGATGTCCTTTGGCGAAATGATTCTTCAGGGGGGGCGATGGAAAGGGCGGCAGCTGGTCAAAGTAGAGAGCTTGGCGCAGTGTTTTCAGGGTACTGAGATCAATCCTTCATTCGGTCTTTGTTTCTGGCTAAATTCCTACAAGGATAGAGCGGATGCCTGGGAAGTGGATGTGGAGGAACGGCTGGAGGAGGAGCCACTGCCAGAGGACTGGCGGGCCTGTTGTCTTGCTAAGGGGGCTCCGGGTGATTTGGTAGTCTCCCTCGGATCTACCTTTCAACGGCTCTATCTGGTGCCGTCGATGCAGTTGGTGATTGTTCACCACGGCAAGCCCGGGCACGACTTCCGGGACTTTGATTTCTTGCGGATTCTTTTTACGAATGCCGGGGTTTCCGAAGAAGCCGGGTCTGAGCCACTGCCGCGAGACACCCGCCCGATATTGAAGCGCCTCTTTGGCGGGTCGAAGGACTGAGGCTTCACTCTGATACTTTGGGGCCACCAGTTTCTTTGGCCGGTTCAGCAGGGGGAGCTTTTGTCGAAGCTTTCTGAGCATTTTCCGTCTCGGAGGCTTCAGCTTTTGCTGCATCGGCGAGAGCGGATTTTTTTACAAAACGCATGAGGTTTGATTCACCTTTGCGCCATTTGTAGCCAGTCCCGAAGGAAAGGGCGGTACTGCCACCTTGGTAGGCACTGCGCATGTCCGGCTGGTAGTATTCGGAGAAAAGATCAATGGGCCCGTTGTAGCTGCCGTAGAGAGATGACTGCCAGGTATCGGTGTCAAAATAGCGGAAGGGGATCCCGGAATCGTCTTCAACGATTTGGTTGCTGTATTCGATGAGATGGTCGCGCACTTCAGAGAACCAGCTGGAATGCATCAGGAATGAAGCGGCCTTGAGGTAGGCATTCCCGCGGGGTTGTGCTTCAAGCCAGGTCTCGAATCCAGTTTTTCCGAATCCGCTGTTGGAAAGATCAGATGAGAAATAGTAGAGGGTCTTTGTCTGCTCGACGCGGCGGGGGGAGAAATCGATTTTAACCGCGTCGGCTCCGGAAGATTTGGCGCCCTGACTGGTGAGGGTTCCGTCTTCATTCAAACTGAGGTATTCGAGGCCTTTCACATACTGGCCCGAGCGTGCCAGGAAAATCATCATGATGGGAGTGGTTCCGTGGAAGGTTGAGAAGCGCAGATCATCCTTCATGTCCTTGGTGCGGAAAAAGCTAAAATTGATGATCTCTCCCAATGCATTGCGTACTTCTCCGAGGGCTCTACCGGCGTTTCCGCTGTTGAGTTGAGTGAGTTCGGGAGTTTCTCCAACTGGCTCCAGTCCACACATGATGAAAGTATCAGCGGTGGGAAAGAGGTGAAATGCATGAATGATATCAGGACCGCTGAAGAGGTAGCGCACGGTGGAACCTGTCGTTAGATCTGGTTTGAGCGCTTCGTTGGACCAGTTCGACATGGGGTGGAGAACTCGCTCTTCATGACTGGCGAATTCACGGTCCATCTGCTGAATGTGCGTTTTCCAGGAAGACGAGCTGGCAAGAGGGATGTCGGTGTCGTGAATTAGTTCAAGGCCAGCGAGGAAGGCAAGGGAGTCGTTGAGTTTGGTGATGTTGATGGCATCTTCTTCTGCGCGAATGTTAGGGGTAATAAGGGCAGCTAAAGCGATGAGGGGGATGATGCGGGTGATCATGGTGAGATTTGTAGTCGGTTTTTTGAAGATAGAAAAGTAGGATTGAGTGACGATCGTAGTTTGCGATCTATGGATTGTTGATGATATGGCCCATGATGCGGATGTCGGATCCAATGAGGTCGACCTTCATGTTCTCGAGGCGTGCCGTCAAATTGGGGCTGGGGATGAGTGAGGTTTCGCCGCCGCCGAGCCGGGGTGCGAGATAGAGAACGAGTTCATCGACAAATCCCAGATCGAGAGCGTGAGAGAGGAGGCGTCCGCCTGACTCCAGAAGCACGGCATTGACTCCTTCGCTGGCGAGTTCTTCTAGGGATTGCCTGAAGGTGAATCCGTGTTGAATCCGGGTCCGTCCCGCGTGTTTGTCTGTGAATAGGTGGTGGCCCAGCGGCAGCTCGGGATCGGAAGTAAGCACAACACGCAGTGGCTGCGTTCGATTCTTCGCGTAGTCACCCCGGAGTGTGAGGGAAGGATTGTCGCGTCGAAAGGTCTCACCGCCGACAAGAACGGCATCGCACAGTTGCCGCAAGCGTTGCACATCGTTGCGTGACGCCTCGCTAGAGATCCATTGCCCCTCTCCTGGCTTCAGGGTAGTTCGTCCATCGAGGGTGGCTGCTGTTTTGGCAATTAGCCATGGCAGTCCGGTGGTGATGCGTTTGGCGAAGAAGCGAATGAGATGGTTGGCCTCTTCCTCCATCACGCCGGAAGTGACTTCGATTCCCGACTGGCGGAGGATCTCGAAAGCGGCGCCGCTATGGCTGGGGTTAGGGTCTGTGGCGCCAACCACGACTCGTCTCAGTCCGGCAGCCTTGATCGCTTCGACACAGGGAGGGGTTTTCCCCTGAGTTGAGCAAGGCTCCAAGGTGACGTAAATGGTCGCGCCGCGGGTCGATTCGGCGCCCGCATTGGATTGGGCATCGGCAATTGCGTTAACTTCCGCGTGGGGTCCGCCGGCGATTTGGTGCCAGCCCCTTCCAATGATGGCTCCTTCCCGAACGATGACGGCACCGACCGCGGGATTGGGGCTGGTCCGCCCAAGGCCTTTCTCGCCCTCCAGCAGTGCCTCCTGCATGAAGTTGAGGTCATCTGAAGCTGGACTGTCCATCGGCCTATGTTAGGAGATATTAGATTACTCTGAAATGAAAAATCCTGCGTTTTTGTAGTCGAAGAAACGGAGGGTGGTGGTGGGCTTGCTTGATGCGCAGGTCCGCCCTTGTGAGGGGAATGCAACAAAGCGACGGTCCCACATGAAACGCTGCTTTTTCCCCAGTCTCATTTTTCTCAGCTTTGCTTTCGTTCAAATGGTTCAGGGAGGGCCGCCGAATGTCATCATCGTATACACGGATGATCAGGGATCGGTGGATGCGAATTGCTATGGGGCGACGGATTTGGAAACTCCCAATATTGATCGCCTTGCGAAGTCGGGTGTGAGATTCACTCAGATGTTGGCTCCTTCGGGGATCTGTTCCGCTTCGCGTGCTGGTTTGATGACTGGTCAGATTCCTGCGCGGGCGGGAGTGGCTGGCAATGTTTCGTCATCGAGGGGCAACGAGGGAATGCCGACTTCGAAGGTCACATTGGCGGAGCTTTTGAAGTCAAATGGGTACACGACGGGTCATGTAGGAAAGTGGCACCTGGGCTATACGCCTGAGACCATGCCTAACGGGCAGGGCTTTGATTATTCCTTTGGTCACATGGGTGGCTGTATTGATAACTATTCTCATTTTTTCTATTGGTCGGGCCCCAATCGCCACGACCTCTGGCGCAACGGGGAGGAGATCTGGCAGGACGGGACGTACTTCGGCGACTCGATGGTGGAGGAGGTGAAAGGATTCATCGATTCGAATCGTGATGGGCCATTTTTTGTCTACTGGGCGATCAATTCGCCGCATTACCCGCTTCAGGGCACGGCAAAATGGAGGGAGTATTACAAGAACCTGCCTGAGCCGCGAAATAAGTATGCGGCCTTTGTCTCTACCACCGATGAGATGGTAGGGGAGTTGTTGGATCACCTCGAGGCATCTGGATTGAGGGATGATACTGTCGTGATTTTTCAATCCGACCACGGGCATTCGGTTGAGGAACGTACTTTTTACGGTGGTGGCTCGGCGGGGCCATACCGGGGTCATAAGGCGACTCTCTGGGAGGGCGGCCTCAGGGTTCCCTCAGTGGTGAGCTGGCCCAACGGGATTCCGCAAGGGGAAGTGAGAGATCAAATGGTGTGCGGTATCGACTGGTACCCGACGATTGCGGAGCTTACGGGTTCTTCGATTGCTGAGAATCATCCTGTCGACGGCCGGTCTATGGTGGAGTTGATTCGTTCGAATTCTGTAGCGAGTGCTCACAAGACTCTGTATTGGCGGCTCGGAAATGACCCGGTAAAATCGAAGTGGGCGGTTCGTGAAGGAAAATGGAAGCTTCTCGGCAATGCGTCCGAAATTGTTCGGCCCGAAGGGATTCCCGAGCTAAGCAAGGATGATAAGAGGCTGTTTCTAGTTGATTTAGACTCCGATCCCGGGGAAGCCAGTAATCTGAGTTCGGAGCATCCTGAGCTGGTTGAGCGGCTCATTGAGATAAGAGAGCAGTACGAGGCCAGTTTTGCGAGTGAGCCGTAAATCCTGTTCAAAATGTTGTTTTGTCAGAGGAGCCAAAATTGGGTTTTTCGAAAAAATTGCAGTTTATTGTGAACATATTCTCAGATGAAGCGTCAAAGCTAGTGATGCAGGAATTCTCACAGGATTGGCGAACATGGTTAGATGAATACGGTAGTCGGTTGATGCTTTTTTCGCGTCAGCAGACTCGCTGTGAGGCCGACGCCGAAGATGTTTTGCAGCTGGCGCTGATAAAAACATGGAAGACACATGTGGGTCAGCCTGACAAAGCTGTCGCCAGTTTGGCCTACACGAACGTGAGGCGATGTGCGATCGATTTGGCACGTAGCACTGATCGTCGCCGTAAGCGTGAGGACGACTCGATCCGTGAGCGTGGTGAGCTGGTGACGTGGTTTGCTCTGCCGGAAGACGATACTTCCAGGGCGTTGCAGGTTGTACTCTCGAAGATACCGAAGAAATTTCGTGAGGTCATTACTCTCAAAATCTGGGGTGAGCAAACCTTCGAAGAGATCGGGAAGACTCTTTGTGTTTCTCCTAACACAGCCGCCTCTCGCTATCGTTATGGGATGGATGCGTTGAGAAGGAGCGTTTCTCTCGAAAGGCTTGAGATCGAGCTTTGAATCGGGGTTGCCGGTTCAAATGATGGGATCGGAACAGACGTCCCGTCTCTGGCACTTGAGGCAGTGCTCTCCCATGAAGAGGTTGTCGAACAACTCCATGAGGGGTTCTACCGTTTCGGGAGACTCCACCATCATGCCGCATTCGAAATTGCGACGTTTGACTGATTTTGCGCCCATCCCGGCACCGGTCAAATTGGCTGAGCCGAGAAAGGCCCGCTTGCCATCGACGATCACGCACTTCATGTGATTGCGGGGGCAGAGTACTCGTTCGAAACGGTCGGAATTGATCAGTTCCGGGAATCGGTCGAAGTCTTTGCGAAAACGAGGGCCAGGTTCTTTGGCGTGGATGAGCCGAATTTCGACGCCTTCGCCAACGAGTTCGGCGAAGAGGGAGAGAAAGGTGTCGAACTTCTTTTTGGTCCGCTGAAGGTGAAGGTCCTTCAAGTCGGCCGTGGCGACCCAAATGAACTTTCGGGCCGAGGGGATGAGGTCCTTAAAAACAGCCTCATGGATTTCTTCGTTGAGAACGAGTCGATCCATGAGGCCGTATTATAGGGAGGAGAGAGTTTTTCTAAATGTGAACTGCGTTGCCGAATGCTTCGCCCGTTGCTTCGTGGATGGCCTCGGCCAGCGTGGGGTGCGCGTGGATGGTCGCCTCGATTTCTTCGTTGGTGGCCTCGAGATTCATGGCCAGTCCCATTTCAGCAATAAGCTCAGTGGCGCCGGCACCGATGATGTGAGCACCGAGAATTTCTCCGTGCTTGTTATCGAAAATGATCTTCACGAAACCTTCTGCCTCGGCGACGGCCAGGGCGCGTCCGCTGGCAGCGAAGGGGAACTTACCGACCCGATAGTCGAGCTTCTGCTCTTTGCAGGCTTCTTCGGTAAGGCCGATTGAGGCGACTTCTGGATGACAATAGGTGCAGCCGGGAAAGAGGGTGACCTTCTTCGGCTTGAAGTTCGAATCGAACATTCCTTCAACCGCTTGAGTCGCTTCGTAGCTGGCAACGTGGGCGAGCCACGGCGGGCCGATAATGTCTCCGGCAGCATAGACGTTGGGAATGCTGCTCTGGTAGCGATCGTCAGTTTCGATGTAGCCACGATCCAATTTGAGCTGTTCGGCGTTGTTGGGGAGAACGGCTTGAACGCCAACGGCGACGAGACAGACATCGGCTTCGATGACCTCGCTTTCTCCACCTTCGGCAGGCTCAACGGTGAGTTTCACGGTCGAACCACTGACGTCAGCTGAAGTGGTCTTGGTGCGGGTCTTGAACTTAATGCCCTGTTTGGCGAGAGACTTCTCGAGAGTCTTGCTGACTTCGTTGTCCTCGACTGGAAGGATGGTGTCGACCATCTCGACAACAGTCACTTCGGTGCCGTATGCATTGTAGAAGTAGGCGAATTCAATGCCGATTGCGCCTGCGCCGATGATGACGATAGATTTGGGTTGATCGGTCCGGGTCAGGGCTTCTTTGGAGCCGATGACCTTGTCCCCGTCAAAGGGAAGGAAGGGGAGTGCGCGGGAGACGCAGCCTGTTGCGATGAGCACGTTTTCGGCATTGTGAATCTCCGCATTGCCTTCTGCATCGATCACTTCCACTTTGCCGTTGGCAGCGAGGCCACCTGTTCCCCGGATGTAGTCGATTTTGTTCTTCTTGAAGAGGAACTCGATGCCGCCGGCGAGCTTGTCGGAAACTTGGCGGGAACGGCTGATGACCTTCTCCCAGTCGTAGCTGAGGCCCTCAATCTTGAGGCCAAACTCGTCAGCCCGATGGGCAAGGGTATGATACAACTCGGCGTTTTTGAGCAGCGCTTTGGTTGGGATACAGCCCCAGTTCAAACACGTGCCGCCGGCGCGATCGTTTTCGATGCAGGCGACTTTTTTACCGAGTTGAGCGGCTTTAATCGCTCCGACGTAGCCGGCAGGGCCACCTCCGATTACGATGAGATCATAGGATGCCATGATAGGTATAGGGAAGAGTTAGGAAATTAGAAGGAATGGATTTTCGATGAAGCGTTTCAGCTCTGAGAGAAAACGCGCTCCGACTGCTCCGTCGATGACGCGGTGATCACAGCTCATGCCGATCCACATGCGCTGACCTGGAACGATCTGGTTGGCGCTGTTGACCACAGGAAGCTTTGTGATGGTGCCGACAGAGAGAATGGCGGACTGGGGCGGGTTGATGATGGCATCGAAGTGACCGATGCCCGAGGCGCCCAGGTTGGAGATGGTGATGGTGCCGCCCTGCATTTCGTCAGGCGCCAGCTTTTTGTCACGAGCTCGGCCAGCAAGATCCTTCAGCTCAACGGCGAGCTCTTTAATGGATTTATTCTGTGCCGATCGGATGACTGGGGTGACCAGGCCATCAGCGATGGCAACGGCGATGGAGAGATGAACTTCACCATGCTGCTGCACAGAATCACCCATGAAGGAGGCATTCACTTCCGGCACGGAGGCTGTGGCTAGAACCGTAGCACGCATAATGAAGTCGTTGACGGTGTACTTGGGCCCGCCATTGGCGAGGCTGGCTGCATTGACCTGACCCCGGAGATCCATGAGAGGTTCAGTGTCGACTTCGATGTTCAGGTAGAAGTGCGGGATGGTCGTCTTGCTCTCAAGGAGACGCTGGGCGATGACGCGGCGCATTCCGGTGAGGGGGATATTGGCATCAATGAGGCCTTCATTCGAAGGAAGCAGTCCGAGGTCGGATCCAC
>CAXBHX010000039.1:0-55900 GCA_963975655.1 uncultured Verrucomicrobiales bacterium | reverse complement strand
GAAAAGCGAAAAGCGAAAAGCGAAAAGCGAAAAGCGAAAAGCGAAAAGCGAAAAGCGAAAAGGGAAAAGGGAAAAGACAAATCCGCCACGAAGAATTCACCGTAGTTCGCGGCGCTCCTCATCGGGACCTTTTGCGGTCGCCTACCCCGTTCCGATCCTGGGCGGATTACGTAACTTCACATATCAAAACCTCGCGGACGACTTGCATCGATTGCCAATCTATATACGGAAGAAGTCAAATCGGCGTGGGAGGCGTATCATAGATGACTCTCTCCAAATCCGTCCCCACCCGCCTTGCGCCCACGCCAAATCCAGCCGACACTCCACTCCATGAAGAAGCCTCTCATACTCCTCGTCCCCACCCTCGCCCTCATGGCGGTCATCACCCTCACCGACGCCGACGAGAAACACGCCGCCTGGAGCTACTCCGGCGACACCGGCCCAGCCCATTGGGGAAACCTTGACCCCACCTATGCCTCCTGCAAAACCGGCGATCAACAATCCCCCATCGACATCAGTAACACGGTCGAAAAAGAGGGCGAACCCCTCGAGTTCCACTACACCACCAGCCAACTCAGCCTCGTCAACAACGGCCACACCATCCAGCAAAACCTCGATCCCGGCTCATATGTCGTCGCCAACGGCAAGAAATTCAACGCCCTCCAGTTCCATTTCCACCACGGTAGCGAACACACTGTCGAAGGCGAACAGTTCGCCATGGAAATGCACATCGTCCACGCCGCGGATGACGGCGAACTTCTCGTCGTCGGCACTCTTCTCGAGCTGGGCGACGACCCCAACCCCTTCCTCGCCACCTTCTGGGACAAAATGCCCGCTGTAGCGCACTCCAATCTCAATGATGCATCCGTCACCCTCAACCTCGCTGACTTCATCCCCGAAGACGTCGATCTTTACGCCTACAAGGGCTCCCTCACCACGCCCCCCGGCACCGAAGGCGTCAATTGGTATCTCTTCGAAGAAACCCGGGAAATCAGCCCAGCGCAGGAAAAAGTCTACCGCAACATTCATCCCAACAGCTTCCGCCCTACCCAACCACTCAACGGTCGCTCCGTCGCCGAGTGGGATTAATCAGCGCGCGGCTTACCCTAATTAGAAACCTCAAGATCGGCATCATGCTGATCCTCCTTTGGGTCCCCCACCCTTCTCGATTCATTCGCCACCTCCGGGCTCAAGAAGAGCGCCTATAGCTTCGCGCGGAGGCCGCCTGGATTCGACTTCCTCGCCGCGGGCGAATCGGTCGACATCCTCCTGTCCGAGGCGGCACATTGTCCCCGCATCCACCGAGATTGCGGTGTGCAGGTGTTGGTCACCCCACATTACGATGGCCGGAAACGAGCGGCCCGCGTAGGGCGATAATTTCGTTTTTCCCCGAAATTCGGACACCGCATCTTTCGACGGGGAACTGTCCTGGGCGAATGTTTTCGGCGCACGACATCCGCTGTGGAGACCAGGGTAAGGCCGAGGAGTAGTTCCTGGGAGATGGATAGCTTTTCCATCGGGATGTTGTTCTTCACTTTCTAACTAACCTCACACTATTCTACGAGACAGGACAGGATGATGGTGAGTGTGGTTGCTTTCATTTCAGGATTCGATCCGTCGCCAATAGGCGATGAATTGAATCTGTCAAAATGAGAAAATAGGTAAGGCTAATTTGGAATCAGCGCACTCACCGGCGGATATCCCAACGGACTGATCTCCGGGCTGCACCCGAGAAAGAAGCTCAGGCAAATAAGGTCGTTTGTATCGATCTAATCTGAACTTCAAATCAGTCACCGATCCAACTGCCTCTATTCCTTCATGTGCGCATTTGGGATAAAAGAGTCCATCACTAATTGCGATGATTTGGAAAGCCAGGATCCCCCGGATTCCCGCAAACCGACTTTCATGAAAAAATGTTAGACCTTCAGGTGAAATCCCTCTGCCCCCCGAAAGTCTCACGACTTTCGCTACGATAACAAACCAACTCAGTCCCACCCTCTTACGCTTAATCCTAATCTTCTTCTTACTCCCCTTCCAACAGAGCCCATCCGCCCCCAACTCATGCTTCTACTCTTCCGGAGAGTAGGATTAAGGGTAAGAGTAAGATTAAGAACGTCTCTGTCCCTCTCCCAAAATCAAGACGCACCAGCCTAACTGGCGGCGACCGCAGCACGGATCCCTTCAATCAACATCTGAGTGCCTACCACAGCAAGAATCAGCCCCATGATTCGGCTGATAACCATGATGAAATTTTTCCCGAGAACCCGGGTGATGACCTGTCCGCCGATAAAGCAGAAAAAGGTAATGACGCAAACCACCGCAAAGGCGATCAGCACGACGAGCAGGTGGCCTCGGTGACCATCCGCCGCAAAGTTCATCCCCGTCACGAGAGTGCCTGGACCCGCTAAAAGAGGCATGGCCAGTGGAGAAACCGCCATTCCGAGGACGGCGTCCCCACCCTCCTTCATGTGTTCGTCACTGGGCTGCTGCACTCCCGATGATCCCCCGTTGAGAAGATGGTATCCAACCAGTCCTACCAGGACACCCCCTGCTATCTTAAAAGCATAAAGGGTGATCCCGAAGAAACTCAGCAGAAAATTTCCCGAGGCGGCAAACGCCGCCATGATGATGAAGGTCAGGGCCAAGGCTCGAAACGCCAGTTGCCGGGTCGTCTTCTTGTCCATCCCCTCCGTCAGCCCGAGGAACACCGGAGTGTTGGCAAAAGGGTTCATGATCGCAAAAAAGGAAGCGAACACAGTGCCAAAAAATGCGACTTCAGGATTCATGGCTCACCGGTATCCCAAGACGAGGGGTTTTGCGATTCCTTTCATCGGCAAAATCACCTTCCCATTGCAGGGTAGCTTAGCTCCCGGACTAGCCATCGGTGACGCCACCAGATTATTTTGCCGTGACTCCCTCGAGAATACGGAACTCCGTTGGAGTTCTCTAATTTTCTCTCTCGAAGCTTGGGAACATCCTGTCCGAATTGAGGGCAATCCCAACAGGATTGCGTACGCAGAGCGAACACCAATGATTGGTGACGTTACCAAATTATTTGGGCCCGACTCCCGCGAGAATACGGAACTCCGTTGGAGTTCTCAAATTTTCTCTCACCATCCATGGGGTTCAAGAACCCCATGCTTCCCTACGGAACGCCTTTGGCGTTCACCGATTCGGATTGCTAACGCCAACGGCGTTGCGGACGGTAGCCTAGACCGCCATGCCGCGAAGCGGATGAAAAACAGGCGAAGCGATGTCGCGGGTCCGCCCGTTGGTGGCGGACAATTCTTGAACCCTAGGAACATCCGATCCATTTTTAGGACAATCCCAACGGGATTGCGGACGCTGGGAAACCGCCCCCCTCCCTTTACCGCTTCGTCACTCCCAGGCATAGCGTTCGTCGATCTCGATGCCGTGCTTCTCGCAAAACCGGCGAAACTCATCTTTGAAATCGAGATCACGATGATGGTCTTCCTGATTCAAAATATACTGCACCACCTCATCCCGACCGGATTCGGAGACGGAAAAGATCCCATATCCTCGCTGCCAATGAAAATCCGCGAGGCCCCCGCCCTTTTGTTGAATCCAAGCGGTCGTCGCTCGCTTTGTTTCCTTCACGAAATCCGCAATGGTTACGGTCCTCGAAAGGGTGGTAAGCAAGTGCATGTGATCGTCCACCCCACCAATCTTGATCGCCTTGCATGCCAGTTTCTCCGTCACTCCCGCCATGTAGGCGTGAGTCTCGCGTCGGAAATCGGCATCCCTCAGGAACGGAGCTCGATCCTTGGTCGAAAAGATGGTGTGGATGAGGACGTTGGCGAGTGATTGGGGCATGGCAGTCGCGATGGTACCGAACTCCGTTGGAGTTCCTCAATGTTTTTCTTCCTATTTCCTAGGGTTCGAGAACCCTAGGCTACCATCCGAAACGCCTTCGGCGTTCACCTTCAATAACATTTCGCGTAGCATCTGCGATCCCCGAAGATCTCAAACTGAGTGAACTCGGCGCAGTGAAACTGCGCGGTCGCGAAGAAGCGACGGCGAGGGAGCAGTTGAAGCCGGTCCGAGACCCGCCTCGCTCAGAATCCTGCTCTTTACCCTTCAACTCAGCTCTCGCATCAGCCAGGCCCGGGAGAATGCCCAGTCACGTTTGACGGTGGCCCTGGAAATATCCAGAACCTCCCGACGTATGATGGGTATTGCGCAGTTTCAACCCGTAATGAACCGAGCAAGGAACTACCCCATGAAGGAAAGGGTGCGTTCGATCGTCCAATAGGCTGCGATGATCCCGATGGCATACGGCGCGATCTTCCCCATCCACTCCTGCGGCACCAGATTCATTTTCGCCAGTGCGATGCGGCCCAGTGCCAACAGCCCCGCGACCACGGTGACAAACAGGATCTGTCCGGCTTCTACGCCGACATTGAACATCAGCAGCGCCAGCGGCACTTCGTTCTGCGGCACCCCGATTTCAGAAAGAGCGCCGGCAAAGCCGAGCCCGTGAAACAGACCGAAGGCAAAGGCAACGACCCAGGGATATTTCGCCGTCATCGGAGTCTCCCCTGCTCGCATGCGCAATACTTCCACGGCAAGGAACAGGATGCTCAAAGAGATCACCGCTTCGGTCGGCGCGGACGGAAAATTGACCACACCGAGAGTCGCCAGAGCCAGGGTGATACTGTGAGCAAGAGTGAAGGCGGTGATGGTTTTGAGAAGCTTCCAAAAACCGGTCACAATCAACATCAGCGCAACCAGAAAGAGCAGGTGATCATAACCTTCCAGAATATGCTCTGTACCCATCCGGGTGTAGGAGGTCGCGACCGTCCATTTCGTCGCTTCAGGGGGAACGGTGAACGAAACCTTTCCGCCCCGGAGAATCGCCGCGTGCTCGGCCCCGTCCTTCAGCTTGACGCGCAACATCACGTCAACTGGCAAGGCTGCGAGGCCGTCGATACTGAGGGTGGCTCCGCTCAGGGATTCACCTCCGGTACTGAAGGTCGTCGTCTCTACGTAGGCGCCGGGCACCTGGCGGCCGGACCCGGATCCGACTGGCGTCATGAAATCGGGAAAAACCGGCTTAATCGCCAGTGCTTTGTCAGCTTTCGCGGGAACTTTCCAGGTCACCTCGACCCAGCCGCTCTCGGTCTCGGTGAGTTCCAGCAGGGCCGGCCGGAATTCATCCGCGAACAGCATACCGGAAAAAGCCAGCAAGAGTGCCACCAGGCCGGAAAAAACGCTGCGAGGACTGTGATTCCAATTCCCAATCATGATTCAGTGGATACTTCAGCTTCCGAGGGGGTCTCGGCAACCGGCTCGGCAACCGGCTCAACAATGGTCTCCACGTTCCCGTCGATCAATCGCTCGGCAGGCATTTCGTCGATCACGATGTCGTAGCGATCCTTGAGATTCTTGAGAAATTCCGCATTGAACGCTTCGCGTTGCTCGTCATGCCAGTCAGCCAACACCTTGTCCCTGACATCCTCGAGGGCCGGCACCGCACCCTTCTCCATCTCGTAGACATAGACGAGGTGCACGCCGTAACCCGACAGGACCGGGCCGTGCCATTCTCCGGGCTTCAGTTCCATGGCCGACTCGGCAAAACCCGAGCCCATCTGACGACTGACCTCGGCTTCGGTCACGTTCGGGAAATGATCCTGCAGCATGGACTTGTCACCGGCCTCGAGTGTCTCGGGATCCGGCTTGCCTGCGGCCTCGAGTTTCGCCCGCTCCGCCTTGGCCTCGTCAAGCGTCGCGTCTTTCCGGGTATCCGGATTGAAAAACACCTGGCTGAACGAAATCCGATCGGGCGCCCGGTAGGTCGCCTCATTGTCTGTGAAAAACTGCTCCAGTTGCCCTTCCGCTGGCTGCTGTGACTGGGCCAGGTCGCTGGTCAGGAACTCCAGCTTCTGCGCCATCCTCCGTCGGGTGATCGCGTCGTCCTCGTTCAGCCCCATCGACACCGCCTGGCGGTAGAGGACTTCTTCGCGCACGTGGCTCTGAATCAGGCCGTCGATTTCCTGCTTCGTGGGAAGACGATTCCAGCGCTTTTCCCACTGGCTGATGAATCCTTCGATCCGGTTCGAGTCGACATGGATCCGGTTTTCACTCGAATCTTCTTCCGGTGTCCCGAACAGGGCGAAAGCCAAATAGATGCACCCTCCTATGAGTAAGAATTGCACCAGTGGTTCTGCAAAAAGTTTTTTCATTTTATGTGTCAATGGCAAGGGCTGTCTCTCCTAAATATTTTTTAGGAAATAGCAATACGCCTCATGGGGAAATGCGTATTTATCCTCTGAGAAGGCTCATGCGAAATCGTCCTTTATTCAAACGATCAAAGTGATTTTTGGTCGCTGTCACTTTTCCAAAAAACGAACAGGGTACGGTCAGTGACCATACCCTGTTGAATTTGAAAATCGAAATTTCCTTTCTTCAGATCAACACCCGATAAGGGCCGGCGTGCCTACGGAAGGAACGGCTTCAGGCCGGGATAGAAATCTGCCCTCTTCACCAGTTCAGGTGCTGGCGTATACCAGATCGCTGAAGACCAGGCACGTTCCTGGAGGGTCGCAGGGACCGACGGTGGCGGCGCAACCCCCAAAGCCTTGGCATCGTAGGTCGTCCACCGCGGCGTCGGGATCTCGATCACACGTGCGTAGTAGACCGCGTGCTGAGACGGGTCAAAGTCCGGGTCGGACCAAACCGCACTCAGTTCGTTGGCACCGATCGTGTTCGTGTAGCTGGCATCCTTGATGTTAACCGTATTGCCAACCGCTGGCACCTTACCGTCTGTGCCGAGTTGGCGACTATCTGACCAGGCCACATCGTAGACCTTCTCCCACGGGTGACCGTCTTTGTACCAGCCCTTGACGATCTGGACGCGGTCGAGATTGCCGCTGTCAGGGTCTTTGAGCGCCCAAACGGCGAAAGTCGGAGCCTTGGCCCCGGCTTTCATTTTCGGTAAATCCTGGCCCATAGGCACGCCATCCGCGTAGGCCTTCTTCACGAAGTCATCATCATCAACCAAGTCCTTCGAAAAGTCCCAACCTCCGAAGAAGCGAACCCGAATCAACGGACCCGAAGTGCCGTAGGTCTCCTTACTCTTGATGCCATCGAAAATTGCGGTGCGCGTGTTTTCCGGAGCCCAGACAGCGGTGGCACCCGGGGTACCAAAATTCATCGGTGGTTCACCCGCCACGGTGGTGCCCGAATTCAGGCGAATCTTCGGGGTGTCGTCCGTATTTCCATGCACGCCGGTGTAGTTGTTCTCCTCATTATCGGAAAACGCATTGTGTGAATCGGAACCGGCGACGATGCCATATTTCCATGGGTTTGCGCCGATCATCTCCTGGAATCCCACTCCATCGGTCAGCGCCCGGCGCACGTAACTATTGTTGATCCTGCCGACGACCCCGCCCGACCCGAGCAGATGCTTGTAGCTGGTCTCGAAGCCGGCGAACTCATCGTTCGGCGACAGCGCTGGATGGGTCTCTGATTGTCCTTTGGTCTGGAGGATCTCGGTGGCCGGCGAATTGCGATTTGCGCGCTCGGCCCATTCCTTGTCGATGAACTTGCCAAGCGGAGCCGGAGCGTACATCAGGCCGTTACTGACATTGGCATTGTGAGGGATCGAGAAGTTCTCGTGCCCTTCCTTACGCATAACCTCCTGATAGGACCACAGATCCGCCCGATGGATGGAGTCCATTGAGGAGAAGGTCACGTCGGGACCCTTGTCATCCCGGAAAAATACGTTGTGGTGCAGGTTGATGTACATCGCCTGTGAGGTCCATTCGAACGCGATCAGCGTGGTGAATTTCCCCGGCTCGTTGTGCTTATTCGCAACGGCCTTTTGGTTTTCCCAGGCAGTGGCCAGGAGTTTCGGGTCATTCATGTAGGAAATCGGATTCATCCCCGCGACCGAGTCCATGATTTGCTGGAAGGCCTCCGCGCCCTGCTTCGGATCACCCGAGAGGATCAGTTTACCCATCGCCGACTTCGACATCGGATTCGTCTTATCGATGATCAAGGGCATGATACCGAGGTATTCGGCATGGTCGGTCACCGCACACCAGTCATAGGCAGTCCGTTTCTGCACCGTGGTGCCACTGACGATTTTCTTGATGGCTTCACCCTTGGCAAAGCGATAGGCATCGTCCGGCGTATTGCGGACTCCCATGGCGAAGGCGTCCGGCGAATTCGCCGTATGCAGATGTTGCTCGCCGAAATAGACGTTTTTTAGAGGGTTCTTGCCGCCTGCTGCGCGGCCGGGTTCGCCCTTGGAATCATCAGCGAAGGCAGGCGCGGCTCCGAGTGCGAGTGCAATACAGAGGATAGTGTTTGTCTTCATAGTTCTATTGGTTCTATTGGTTCTATTGGAATATTCGAAGGTGTCCCGGATGACCAGACGCAGATTAGAAAAATGAGGCGGCTTTTGCAATCCTATTTCTGCTGCTTAGCTCAGTGATTAAAGTGGTTTAGCGAGAGCCGCCCTATCAAACAAGCAAGGTGCCACTCCCAACCATCGCGATTCACGATTCTTCTCACTCCTAGTATGCGCATTTTTCAGAAAAAAGGGCTCATTTTTATTATCCAATTTCCGCAATAAGCATAAACCCCAACCATCGCAGCTGTATACAAGATGCAGCACGATGAGCGCAAGAGCCCATACCGATGCTCCGCCCCAGATGGCGACGAGCCCTTGCGAAGAACTGGACTTCTGGTTCAAGGGAGCGGGTTGGGAGACCGACTATCGTCAGATCGGCAAGGGATCCTTTGACGCCTGGTTTGACACTCAAGTCACGGCTGAGTTCAGGGCGGCGGAGCAATTCTGCAGTAAGTCGATGGCTGTCACCGGCGCTCCCCCGCAGGGTCACCTGCCGATTCTCATGGTAATGAATGAGGGTTCGCGAGGCCGCTTTCAGGGGCGGGAATTGAAGGAAGGTCAGGCCGCTACCATGTGCCCGGGATAGGAAGGCACATTCCGATCCTCTGAAAACCTGCGCATGCTAACAGTCTCTCTGCCAGTGGAACGATAGACCTCCGGCCACCCCTTAATTGTCGCACCTCAACTGGAAGACGAGTCGTCGGTCCCGATCTTGAACCATTCTCCGGGAGGACCGCTGCGGATGTTGAAAATCATCGCCGCTCCCCGTGTGGCAAGAACAATAATAAAACCCGCGGTGGCGGTGACAGGATCGGAAATTCCGAGACGATGCAACACGACGACGGCAATGGCACCGGCCGCCGCGGCAATGGCATACAACTGCCCCCGGAAGATCATGGGGCGCTCGCTGGACAGAACATCACGGATGACACCGCCGCCCACCGCGGTCATCGTCCCCATAATGATGGCGATCAGCGGGTGGGCGTTGAGTTGCAGAGCGATGAAGGTGCCCTGCACCGCAAAAGCGGCAAGACCGAGTGCGTCAGACCAGGCCACCCACTTCTGACGTTCGAGGTGAGCCGCGAACGACACAAATAGATAGGTCGCCAGGCTGGCGACCAGAGCGATGATCAACTGGCTGGGATCCGCGAGCCAGAATACCGGGCGATCAAGAATGATATCGCGGGTCGTGCCGCCCCCGATTGCGGTGATGGTACCGAGAAGCAGAAACCCCACCGGGTCCATGTTCTTGCGCGCTGCAGCAAAGGCGCCACTGACGGCAAAAACCACCACGCCGAAAATGCCGATGGCATTGATGAAGGATTCGACGTTCATCTTTCAGAGGATTTGTACAACGGCATCTGGATTGAATTTTTCAGTTCCGAATCGGCTGTCCCGGAAAGACGCCCTTCAGAACTTCGGAGTCCTTCACCACGATGGTTCCGTTGACCACGACATACGGAATTCCGGTCGAAGGAAGGGAGTTTTTTCCCTGATCGAGAGCGGAATTGTCCTGCACGGTATCGGGGTCAAAAACCGTGATATCCGCGTCGGCACCGACCTTGATTCGGCCCTTGTTAGCCATCTGCGCACAGCCATTGTCCTCGAGGAACTTGGCATACTGATAACTCATCTTGCTGACGGCCAACATGAGCGGAAGAAGCTTCTTCTCTCGCGACATGCGCAGGACCTTGGCGCAGGTGCCGGTCGTCCTCGGGTGCCCATTGACGGATTCCCAGGGCGCATCCCAGTCTGCCACCATTCTGCCGGTTTTCGGGTCGGTAAAGGGGAAGGCGTCAGAGCCAACGATCGCTGTCGGGTGCGCGATCGCATTCTCCATGTCCTCCTCGGTGGCGTTGTAGAACATCACCGGATGGTTGGGGTCGTCCTTGACCATCTCGTCATAGGTCGCCTCGTCGAGGGGGTTGCCTGTCTGGGTGTCGATGATGTCGCTGTAGCTACGCCCCATGTTGCGCTGGTAGTTTTCCGGGTCGAGGTAATCCGCCGCGACACCGTTTCCCGCAGCGCCGAAGTTGTAGGGATAGATCTCCGCGATGATTTGGATGCCACGCGACCGCGCATCGTCGATGAGTTCGAGCGCGGCCGCCGTCAGGTTCAAGGTCTGCGCACTCATGTGCGCGACGATCACGCCGCCGCCGTAGGTGGCGATGCCTGCGAGCTGTTCCTCGATGGCGAGGATGCCAGTCGTGGGTGGCTGCTGACTCGAAAAGCGGGTGTGCACGTGCAAAAAACGTCCGTATTTTCCCGCAAGCTTCGCCATCCCGGTCGCCTCCTGCGAGGTGAAACCGGACACCATGTAGCCACTCGGCGGCCCAATCCCGAGGGCGCCTTGCTCGAGGCCTTCCTCGACGACTGCCAGAATGTCATCGATTTCGTCCGCGCTTGCCACTTTCGTCGACCATTCGAACCCCACCGGAACCCCCGTGAACAAGTCAGTCACCATGTTCCCGGTTTTGCTCTTCATCTTGCCGCTCTGGTTCTTGTAATCCGGATGGAATACCGCAGTACGAGCCCCAGCAGCCGAGACAACGGCTCCATAGTTGGTCTGGGATTTGCCTTCGAGATTGTCGTACCAAGTCGGAACCGGAAATGCACCGACCTCGAGATCCAAGGCAGTTGTCACGCCGTCGCGCAGTCTGGCTTTTTGCCCAAGCGGCGAATCGACAACGTGCACGTGCCCATCAACGAACCCGGGACAAACCACATGGCCGCTGGCATCGATGGTTTCCTTGCCTGTGATCTCGTCTTCCGTGACGATGGCGATTTTTCCGTCTTTGACGCCCACATTGCGGTTCGCGTCGAGTTGGCTCTCGGGGTCAAGGACCCGTCCTCCGGTAATGACTAGATCGTAGTTGGTATCCATGATGTTTCTTTCTTCTTTGGTTTGTCTCTCCAATTGACTAAGGCGGGCTCCGAAAGCTGCTCGAGGGTGCACCCGTCCAGAAGGGCCTGCAACTCATCAAAACTCTCCTCTTCCCCGGAACTGATGAAGACCAGTTCCGAATGCGGCGAGGGTTCACTCCAGAGTTCGCTTGCGTTCAGACTCGACCGTTTTCCGGCCAATTGAAATTCGACTTTGTACTGTGGGTAGTCGCGCAACTGGAGGATCCCCTTCGCCCGGTAGACCGTGGCCGGCAGGGTTGCGATGGCCGCCCGAAAGGCAGCCAGCGACAAGGGCCTATCACTCGTCCAATGCCAGGTGTGAAAACCGTGACCGTAGCTGTGGTGGGAATGTGAGTTTATGTCGTCGCTCTCATTCTCAATGGAGCGCAATCGACGGGAATCGACACCAAATATCAGTTCGACGGGCACCCGGGCATGCACCGCAGGCAAGAGACGGGCCCCGGGGACCAACTCCCGGAGGCGCTCGGAAACGGCATCACGCTTCGACCGGGTCACCAGATCGATCTTGTTGAGAATGACGATGTCGGCCACGTCGATCTGCTCGAATGCCAGCTGAAGATCGTCGTGGCAAAGCTCCAGCAGTTGGTCGGTATCCACCACGGCAATGATGCTGTCGACGCGGACCATCGCTTCCAGATCGGAGCTGAGAAAGGTGTGAGCAATCAGCCCGGGATCCGAAATGCCGCTGGCCTCAACCAGGATATACTCGGGCGGCTCCGGCCGGGAGAGTAGCCGCACGGTCTCGGTGGCGAGGTCATCGCGCATCGTGCAGCATACGCAGCCGTTGGCCAGGCTGACGGTCTCGCCTTCGACGCCGACAACGAGCTTGGCGTCAATGTTGATCGACCCGAAATCATTGACCAATACCGCGATCCGAAGTCCGTGAGTGGCGCTGATGATGTGATTGAGCAGCGTGGTCTTTCCAGACCCGAGGAATCCCGTCAGAATCGTCACCGGCACTGTCGGTCTGGTTTGGGTGCTTTCTGTCATCTACTGTTTTTTAGCTGCCCCATCAAAAAAGGGATACGCTTTTCACCGATGAATGCGCCGTTTCTTCGGCAAACAGCCCAATAGAAGGAAATAGGATGCCAATCGAATTCTAAAAAGTCATGCTCAAAAAGTGATCTGTCCGCGGACTCCCACCGTGACAGCATCGGCAATTGCGTTTGAACCGGGGTTGGCGATGTATTGAAGGTGCGGACTCAGGTGAAACCATGGGCTGATGCTTGCCCGGTAATAGCATTCCAGCACTCCCTCGGATGGCGCGGAAAACTCGGCTCCACTGGTGAAGGCCTGCGCCCATCCCAACGCGACGACGTCCTTGTCCCGGTTCGGAAGGAGCCCTTCGTATTGGAGGCCGAGGCTCCAGAAGTTGCTGACGTCGTTTTCAATAGAATCGGCATAGCCATAGCGCGCGAAGACGCCCAGGCCCTGACCGTCCGTCACCATCGACTCCCGAGTGAGTTGCTGGGCCACTCCTAGATAAACCCCGTTCCCGTCCGGCGATCCGTCAAAGGTCGAATGCCAGTAGCCGGCATAGTAGAGGCCCTGGAGATTCTCCTTACCGAGGGGAACCACCACCCCGGTTTCCAGCGTGATCATCCATTCGTCGAACGCATTGGAAAAGTTTGTCTCGAAGGCATCGGTGTTCCGGTCGAGAGCAGCGGCGGCCAGGTACCAGCGATCCACCGGCTCGACTAACAGCATGCCAGCCAGTCCGGCGGCCGGAAAGGGAATCGCGCTATTGTTGACGAGTCCGCCGTCGAGAAACTGGGTGCGAGGCGCATTCGCGAAGGGCATCGCATCAAACCCGACCGAGTGGCCGTAGAAGTCAAAATTATCCAGGCTCACGTCGAGCTTGCCCCCTCGAACCCTCAACCTGTCGCCGAAGAGTTTCTGCTCGAGCCAGAAACGAGGCACGCCGATTGCCTGATCTCCGACCCCGGTTCCGTTCACGTTCATCAGGCTGCCGGCCGAAGCGTTGATCCCATCGTTCCAGCCCCCCTCGACGAGAGCATAGGCGGAGGCACCCTCGAGCCCGATCAGAGCCTCCAGATCGAAGTGATTGGCGAACCAGTAGACTCCGTTCAAGCCACCCTGTTTCGAGAGTCCACCGGAGACGTTGGCCTGGTATACGGTCCACAGATTCAAGGTCGAAGTGATCCCCGACTCTCTCAATCTGTCCCCCTCGCCAAACCAATCATTGGTGAGCGTGTCAGTCTCCGGCCACGACTGAAGAAAGGCCCTCCGGTTGTGGACCGCATTTCCGGACTCCAGAGTGCTGGCATCCTGTCCTGAAGCCGCCGATATCGACGTGACCGCGAGGAGGAGGACCCATATTGAAGTTGGTGGTCGCATCTAGGTATGAATTCAAGCGGTGGTGGGGGACCGCAAAAGCATCCCCCAAGACTCAGTTCCGCCGGGGAAATGTGTGAGCCCCAGGATTCGGTGGCTCGATTACTCTCGAATCCACGTCTCTGCGTCGGCGAGTTTCGAAATGTCGAAGTATTGAATCTTAGCGGAAGTGAAGGGCTTGCAGAAGGCCGCCATTCCTTGTTCCCACTTACTATCGCCGACGAGCGCAAGTCTCTCAAAATCGCGCCAGTGCTTGAGATCGAACTTGGTGTCCTCCCACAAAGCTCCGCAGGTCCATCCTTCGAAGTCCTGCATCACAACCAACAGCCTGAGTTTGCCGAGTTCCTTGACTTGTTCAGCGACGACTGGCTCGAGTTCTTGGTACAACTTCTTGGTCAGTTTGCCTGTTAGTTTGATTTCGAGAAGATTGTTCTTGCCGTGTAGGTTGATGGAGTAGTTCATTGGTTGTTTGTGTTCTGGTACGTCTGGATCTGTTCAATTATAAGGTGACCGATCATTACGGTAACCGGAAAGTTGTGCCTGATTTTAATGATCTTTGTTTCCACCTTGTCGGCGAATTTGTTGATCAAAGCGTGAGAATCCAATACCTGGCTCGCCCTACTGCTCGGCACGTGAGAATCGATGACCAGATACAGACTGGAAAAACAACGCGAGTTTTGCAATCATGTTGTCGCAGTTTAGTTCACTGATTTAATGTGGTTTCGGAAGAATCGATCTATCAAACAATCAAGATGGAACTCCCCGCTGTCTCGTTTTGCGATTCTCTGCCTATTTAGAATGCGCATTTTTCAAAAAACGGGGCTCATCTTTTGTATCCAATTTCCGCAATAAGCATGACACCCAACCTTCGCTATTGTAAACAAGATGTGGCCCGATGAGCGCAAGATCCCGTACCGATGAACCGCCCCAGATGGCGACGTGCCATTGCGAGGAGCTGGACTTCTGGTCCAAAGCGGTTGGTTGGGAGACCGACTATCGTCAAATCGGCAAGGGATCCTTTGAAGCCTGGTTTGACACTTCCGTCACCGCTGAGTTCAGGGCGGTAGAGCAATTCTGCAGCAAATCAATGGCTGTCACCGGCGCTCCCCCGCAGGGTCACCTGCCGATCCTCATGGTACTGAATGAGGGATCGCGGGGCCGCTTTCAGGGACGGGAATTGAAGGAAGGTCAGGCCGTCGCCATGTGTCCGGGATCTGAAAGCACCTTCCAAACCCCGGAGGATCTGCACATGCTGACGGTCGCGTTGCCAGTGGAGCGCCTCAAGAAATCATACTCCATTCTCACCGGTGAGGATCTCGATCCCCTGATCGGCGAGACACGGTTGCTTTCCATGCCCCAGGGGGTCTCCGAAAATCTAATCGCTCTAGCACGCGAGAGCATCTATACCCCCACCTCTGGCGAAGCTCCTGACCTGTGCCAAACGGAGCGCGAATATCGCTTTATCGAAGGATACCTTTCTTTGATTGCAGGACCTGATTTCACAAAAGGCGAGGTATTACATCCCCATGCGAGGGCAAAATACGTCCTCGCGGCACGAGACTACATCGAAAGTCATCTCGCAAGTTCACTGGGGCTTGAGATCATCTCTGAAGCCGTATCCGTCAGCCCACGCACGCTCGAATATGCCTTTCGCGATATCTTTGATATCACTTTAGTTCACTACATCAAAATTCGTCGTCTCAACGCAGTCCGGTCGACTTTGTTGGAAGCAACTCCGGGATCATTGAAAATAGGATCCGTCGCGCGAAACTATGGATTTTCGCACCTCGGTTACTTTTCTCGAGACTACCGTCAGCTATTCGGCGAGCATCCCTCGAGCACGCTCAGTGCATCGACCCAATAGGGTGAATCGAACCTATTGCAGTGCTGAGGGCACCGGCAAAACCTTATCGTCAACCGCTCCGCCTTTTGAGTCTTTTCGAACCAGCACGGAAGCGGTCGTTCCGACACGAAGCTTCACCTCGTCCGGCACATTATCGAGATGAATCCTTACCGGAATCCTCTGAGCCAGGCGAATCCATTCGAAGGTGGGGCTGATCGTTGGAAGCAAATCCTCTCCCGTGCTGCCGTCGTCCTGGGCGATGCCCCAGCCGATGCTGTCGACTTGGCCCTGCAGGGCCAGCTCCGGATAACTCATCAGCGTGACGACGGCGAGGTCGCCGGCTTCGACATCGCCGATGACATCCTCCTTGAAAAATCCGTGGACCCAGAAGCTGTTCACGTCGACCAGCGCCAGCGCCGGCTGATTGGCGACGGTCTGGCTGCCTAGGCGAAGGTTGAGGTTGGTCACATAGCCATCGACCGGGGCGAGGACCTTGGTGAACTCGAGGTCGAGTTCGGCCTGTTCGACGGCGGCCATCGCAGCCCGAAGCTGGGCATTCTCGTCACCGGCGGCGCCGAGATCGGCCTTGGCTTTGGACAACTCCGCCTCCGACTGCATCCGGGACGCGTTGGCTTCGATCAGCATTTCCTCAGCCTTTTCGAACTGGGAGATGGCGATATTCAGGTTACTGAGCGCGTTGCTGAGATCCTGCTGGGACACGCCTCCCGCGACCGCTGCCTTCTTGATCCGGTCGTAGGTGATCTGGGCATCATCCTGGTTGGCCTTGTAAGCCTTGATCGAACTCCCGGCCTGCTTGATCCGCGACTGGTACTCCGCCACAATCGAGGTTGAGGCAGCCACCTGGCTGCCGAGCGCCTTGAGATTGTCCTTGGTACTGTCGAGGTTCGCCTGTGACTGGTCGAGATTGGCCTTGAAAGTGCGCGGATCGATCTCGAAGAGGACGTCGCCCTTTTTCACGAACTGGTTGTCTACGATTGGCAGTTCAATGATGGGGCCGGTGACCCGCGAGGTCATCTGGACGACCTGAGCGCGAACCATGCCATCACGGGTCCAGGGATTGGACACATAGTGCCGGTATTTCACGAGGACGAGAATCACCGCGACCGCGACAACGGCGAGGGTCAGGAAAATGCGAACGAGTTTACTTTTCATGAGGATTAATAGACTGAAAGTCGGATCAGGAGGGAATGATAAAGGTGCCGATGATCACGGTGTAAATGACGATCAGGGCGAGGAAAACGAGGGGCGGGTAAAAGAAAAAGCGGGAGAACCGGAAGCGGTTCAGGATCCACGCGGTGACCCAGGCCAACACCCAGGCGAACAGCGCCGCCACGAGCAGGGGTGGCACGAAAATACCGCCGATTTCAAATTCACTGGGTGTCATTTTTTTAAGGCAGAAGGCAGAAGGCAGAAGGCAGAAGGCAGAAGCACTAACTAATAACTAACTAAAATCGTTCCTCCCGAAATTGGTCCCAGTCAATAGCAACTGCGCTATCGGCATAGGCGAGGGCGGCTTCAGAAAATCCCCGGAAACTCCCAAGCAGACGGTAGAAATTTTCTCTTTCCTGCTGGCTGATTTCCCCATCACCGACGGTGTTGAGCGTTTCCTCGATCCTCCGGTTCAAGTTGGCGAGGCGGGTTTTGAGCCGGTCGCGGAGATCACCCTCAAAATCCGGGGTCGGATCTTTCGCGAATTGCCGGCAGCCATCGACGATGACAATGCGCCAGGCCCGGACATCCTCAATCAGTTCGCGGACCAGCACTTCCGCCTGGGGCGCCTGGCGGGTTTCAATCAGGTCTTCAAGCCGATAGACCAGCACCTGGAAACAAGCGATCATGTCTTCGATTTGCCCGGGAGTCGCTTTCGGGAATTTCTTCGGATCGATCTGTCTGCCCCAATTGTGCAACTTGCCGGGTAACGATCGCAATTCGTGGAGATACCATGCACGCCGGTAACGATCCAGCCATGACTTCGACTCCATCCGCTCGGCGCCGAGACACGACAACAGGAACTCGCAACTGCGGAAAAACCGGCTCACCATGTTGAGAATGGCCTTTTCCGGCCGGGCCGAACGGGTGACGTAAGCCAGAGCAAAAAGAACCATCAGCGCCAGCATGGTGAAGAGGAAGGTATTGGCGGCGGAGGCAAAGTCGTAGGTCTGCTGGTTCTCGATTCCGAGCATGTTGAAAAGCGCCAGAAACAGGGCCACCCGGCCCATGGGCGACAAAAAATAGGCCGCCGCGAAGGCGAAAGCAAAGATCAGAATACCGAGCTGCCAGAAAGTCACCAGCTGCGGCATGATGAAGACGTAGGCCCCCAGGCCGGCGAGGTAGGCAAAAAAGAAGGGCTTCAGCAGCGTTGGTTTTGCCTGCGGTGTCTGGATCGCGATGAGGGCGATATTGGGGACAAACTGGTACCAGCTCAGGTGACCCGGCGGATCGACGAAAATCCAGAGCAGGTAGCCGACCCACATCGAAAGGGTGACCATCGCCGCACCGCGAACCCGGTCGGAATCGATCACGGGCAGGCCGAATGGCGCGGAAAAAAGGCGGGAATCTTTTTCGGCCGTGTAGGTGCTCTCCGTTTCCGATTGGTAACCTCGGATGTCGCGGGCGCAGTCAACGATTTCCCGAACCAGTTCGTCGAACTGCTCCAGCTCGTTCCGCGTGACCTCGACGGCGGCACGGCGAAAGTGATCCAGTTGGGCAAGCGTAGCGTCGTCGATCACGACCGGAATTTCCTCGCAGGAACGGCTCGGCTCCTCGCCGCCCAGCACGGCGCGGGCCTCGGTGAAGCGCGCGTCCAGTTCGTCGAAAAGCGCCTTCGCCTTCGGCAGTGACTCTTTCAGGTCGGACTGAGGCAAATCGTCGAGACCGGCATCGATCCGGTCGAGCACTTCGATGGCCGACAGGGACAGGGCGGAAAGTCGCTGCCATAGCTTGCGCACCTCGTAGACCTCGTAACTTTCCGCCGCCGCCGCGTTGATGGTCTGCTCCAACTGAACTGTCAGCCGGCCGGCCTGGTCGCGAATCACCTGAAGGGGTTCGCCTTCATCCCCTTCACCGTCGTCATCGGTCCCCACGCCGGTCATCCGCGTCCGGTAGCGGCGCACCAGGTCCCGGTTCCGGCTCATCAGGTCGTGGGTCAGCAGCTTGAGTTCTCCCAGGTTGGAGCGCGGCCAGATGAACAGGGAAACCAGTGTCCAGATGACGATCCCGATCATGGTCTCGAGAGCCCGGTAGGCCGCAAAATAGAAGGCATGCTCGGACGAGCCCGGTCCGGCAGTGGTGATCATCAGGGTAACGAACCCGGCCACGAACCAGAAGTACTGGTTTTTTTTCCCCGTCACCATGTAGGCGACGAAAAACAGGTAGGGGGTGATCGAGAGGATGAAGGGCCAGCGGTCCTGCGGGAAGAGTCCGAGGTAGAACAGGCCGACCACGAAAGCGAGAATCGTGCCGCCCATTCGCTGAAATCCCTTGGCGAGCGATTGGCCGGCGGTCGGCAGGCTGATGAACGCAATCGAGATCGCCACCCAGGTCGGGCTGAGCCAGTCCAGCTGCAGGGCCACGTAATAGCCGATCACGATCGCGATGCCGACCTTGATGGCTTCCCTGGCTCTTGTCGAAAGATGTGATATGCCGGCCATTCTGAACTGATCTAGAGCAGATCTTTTGAGCGCTCCTGAAGAGGGACAATCTCCCGCAATCTTCCACTAACCTCAACCGCAATCGGATTTGGTCGATCGACAATCGAATTGCCCTGCCTATGGCACGCGATCAATTCCTCCACTCTCATTCTCAATGACTGATCATTACCGCACGCGGCACCCAGAAAAGCAGCAAGATTTTCATCGGGAAGACGAATTGCATCTCTAAAAATCTCTTCTTCACGGGAATCTCTTATAGTTGTAAATGCGCCAATTCCCGATGGAAGGGCTCATTCTACTTTCAAGTTTGAGAACGCATTTGCGTCATACCCGCTACCATTCGCCTGAATCGGATTGGCGATAACAGTTCACCACACAATTCCATGACAGAAAACCCTTAGCCAGCTGGCACCGCAAAAATCGTGATGAACGCCAATACGATGGCAATCGCCACCATGCCGACTCGCTTCGCTGTGGACTTGCAGACCGTCACCGCCACCAGGCATTGCAGCATGTAGTAAAAGGCGAAGGCCCGGGAAGCAATCGCGAGGATCTCTTCGGTACTGGCCGACCAACTCAAGGCGATGGCGCCAAAGCCGACCAGAAGAGTCCCCCACTTGGATTTTAAGTGGCCATTGGTGGCCTCCTCCATATTGCCCGTGGCCCCCAGCGTATCCGCTACTGCGGCGGAGAATTGACTCATGGCTGCCGCGATGATCAACGGTGCGACCAAAAACGCAGCGGCGGTCCCCGCCAACTTGATGAGACTGTTGTCATCATACTGGCCGTTCAGAGTGTGCACCAACGGCAAGGCCACCGCGACGAATACCAGGTAAACCACCGTTGAGATAATTTGAGACCAGCGGGAAGCGCTCACCCGGGTATCAGCATCAAATTCTTTCCCCAGGTAGCGAGTCGTTTCAAACCCCTGCACCACGATGAGGGTCCCCGCGACGATTGTCAGGATTTCCCAGGGGCTGTGCGGACTCGCTTTTGGCAGGGTGATACCATCAGGCGAGCCCAACGCCTTCACATCGTATGCTGTAAAGCCCGCTAGAAGCAGAACAATGATCACCAAAGTGACGTAGAGACCGATTTTTTCCAGTTTACCGAGTCCATCGAGCCCCTTCGTCAACCCGATCGCCATGATGATCACGATGATAGCCGTTGTTAAAATATTTTCGTTCAGTTCCGTGTCAGCATTCAAACCGCCCAGGACAAAAGACGCGAGGATGTGGAGGTAGAGACAGACCGAGATGACATAGGCAAGCACGAGTGCCAGATCGGAAGACCGTTCGATCGACAAAGTCGCTTCAGAGGGATTATTCGCGAGAACCGGTTCGGCCGCTCGAATGTTGAATCGGATCACCATCCCAACCGCGTAGGCCAGCGCGCAGACAACCGCCATTGCCGCCACGGAATACTCACCCACGGCGCCTGCCAGAATCGGCACAATGACGAGAAATCCACTCCCAAAAATAGAGGACAGCGGAGTGCTCGTCGCATCGGCAATTTTCTTGAATGATGATTTCATAATACAGGGCCTAACATCGCGAGAAGGTTATTCCAGAATCGAAGATGCAACGGCCAGGCCGCCACCATCTCCGCGGTGACCGGATGAGAGTGCGCCAGATATAGTTCCTGGCGCTCACGCATCTCTGCGGTCAAGGCTTCGTCACAAAGCAGGATATTGTTCTCATAGTTCAGATCAAAGCTGCGCCGGTCCATATTGGCAGATCCGATCAGAGTCACTTTCCCATCGAGGGTCAGTGACTTCGTGTGCAAGAGACCCCCTTCGTATTCGTGAATATCCACCCCCGCATCGAGGAGCTCTTCGTAGTAGCTTCGGCTGGCGCCCCCAACGATAAAGGAGTCGTTACGCGCCGGAAAAATGATGGTCGTTTTGACTCCCCTACGGGCGCTTGCACAGAGTGCCGCCTGCATCGATTCGTCGGGGACGTAGTAGGGAGTCGTAATGAAAAGCTCTTCCCGTGCCGCATACATCAGGGTCTCGAAAACCTCAGGCATGGCGGAGTGTCGCACCGTCGGTCCGGTCCCAATCACCTGCGCCGTGAAACCGGGAGCATCTCCATCCGGCATGGGAGCCTGAAGAAGGTCGTCAAGATCATCGCTATCGATCGCCTCCATCCAGTCACTGGCGAAAAGGTGTTGGTTCTGCCTGACGATTGGCCCCTCAAAGCGCATCATCGCATCGACCCAGGGCGCATACTTCGCTTTGACGAGGAACTCCGGATCCGCACAGTTCTGACTGCCGCAATAGGTGATGGCATTGTCGATCACCAGAATCTTGCGATGATTTCGCAGATCAATTCGACCTTTCACCATCCGAGATAGAGGATTTCCGATCGGCAGGGCAACGGCGACGCGCACACCCGCATCGGCCATGGCGGTCCAATGTTCCGACCCGATCATGGCGCGCGATCCCAGACCGTCAGCCATGGCCCGGCAGGTCACACTTCTCGCGGCAGCTCGTTTGAGGGCCTCCGCCACCTTGAGGCCATTGTGGTCCGCCAACCAAATGTAGAAAGTGAGATGGACGTGATCTTTCGCGGCATCGATATCCGCCACCATCGACTCAATAGTCGCGTTGGAATCCGGAAGCAGGTGAGCCCTGTTGCCTCCGACCGGCTCGAAACCATTGATCGAATGCCCCACTCGGAACAACGGCCGGTAGCGATCCGGGATCTCCGGCTTGTAATTTTCCGCGTCAATTCCGGGAATCGCCGCGACATCCGGCATCCCCTCTAAGATTGCGCGCATTCGAGCCACCCGTTTGCGGCCGATATTGGTCTCGCCCAACAGGAGGTAGGCAACGATCCCAATCCCGGGAATCACGAGAATGACAACCACCCAGGCGACACGTGATGCCGGCTCACGATTCGGTCGAAGAATCGCCCGGATCATGACGACGACATGAACGGCGAAGAACAAAATACCCCAAAGTATGGGCAAAAGCTGATGATCCTTCATGCGACGAGTAGATTCGAATCCAAGTGATCAGCCAGCAACTTCGATCGCGATTTTCCGGGCTTTCAAGGCTTCGACCATGGCCACCTCCGCTTTGAGAATGGCATAGGCAGCTAACAGGATCGCATCAACCGCCTGTTGCTCGGCGTTATCTGCGTGGTTTTCAATTTTATCGATCTCACGATCCGTTTTCCAGTCTTCGTATTTGGTGACGGCCATGTTTTTCGTCTCCTCGATGAAGTGCTTGATTCGTTCGCCGGCCTCAGTCGCCTCCTCTCGCTTCGCCTCACATTTTGCCAAAGCCTCCTTCCCCCGGACTTCAAGAGCATCCACTTCGATCTCGATCGCTGACTCCAAATAGTGTCCCACCTCCGCGAGATGATTCTCCGTGACCTGAACTTCTTTCTTCAGGCGGTCGCAACAGCGTTCCAATTTTTGATTCATGATGGTTAAAAGGGTTGGATTGGTTTCCGAGGCCCATTCTCACTCAGACAAAAGGGCGTGGCGAGAATCTTCCGCTATAAAGTGAATGAGCCAAATCCGTCACAAAAAGCGCACGTATTCTTGTTCACCAGAATCTTCCGGGCCGATACATCGTTCACGCAAAGAAGGCTTTTAGCCCGGTTAGGAGGAATTGAACTCCCATCGCCAACACAACCAACCCCATGAACCGGGTGGTGAGGTCGTGCATCGGGCCTGGTTTGCCGTCCCCCGCCGTCCTAACGGACAACAACATAAGCAACCAGGTCACAACGAGCGCTCCAATAACGGCAACAAGGGCCACGAGCGGGACTCCGCTGCCGGAATGAAAGACAGACAAGGTGATGACACCAGTGATCGTTCCCGGACTTGCAGCGAAAAGAATCAGCGGCGCAATGGACCGCTTGGCCGGGCTCTTTCCTCCCTCTCCATCCTCATCGGAATCAGACGTGGCCGAACCGGCGCCTCCACTCAACATAGTAAACCCCATCCACATCAGGACTAATCCACCCGCGACCTGAAAGGCATCCAGAGAGATCCCAAAGACCTGGAGCAGCTTCACCCCTACGAAAGCAGCCCCTGACAAAATAACTGCGACAATTAGAGCCGCTTTGGTCGCTGCCTTTACCTTTCCTCCCTTTGACATTCCTGCGGTCAGCTTGGAGAGAAGAGCCGCACAAATCACAGGATTCACGAGCGATAGGACCGTTACCATTCCTTGAGCATAATGATTCATAGGAAAGGGATTCAGCCGACCCGGACATGAGTCAAGCACTCATGCTGCAAATGCCCGCTCCGTAACAAATGCTTTTCCTGCCAAAGTCCTTCTTGCGATCCCTCACGTCCTATCACTAAACTGCGGTCTATCAACTTGCCCGCCTATCTATAAATGCGGCTCTTACCCATGACCCAGCCTCCGGAAAATATTGCCTCCCAAAGCGCTCCCCTGGGGGTGAAGTTACTGACTGTCGCCATGCTCGTGGGCCTGTTGGTCGGACTGGTAGGTGGAGCCTTTCGCCAGTGCGTCGACTGGACTCAACAGGCCTGGCATGCGGCGGTCGCAACATCCACCAATATGGGGGTGCCAGGATGGCTGACTGCAGCCATCCTGTCGGCCAGCGGAGTCGGTTTTGCGGCGTGGCTGACCCGCCGATTTGCGCCCGAAACGGCGGGCAGTGGCATCCCGGAAATCGAGGGAGCCCTCAGCGGGCAACGCCCCATGCGCTGGGAAAGAGTCTTACCGGTTAAATTTATCGGTGGAATCGCAGCCATCGGTTCCGGCATGATCCTGGGGCGCGAGGGCCCAACCATCCAGATGGGAGGCGCCCTCGGCAAAATGGCCAGCGACAAGCTCAAGATGCACAAAACGGACTCCAATGCACTCATCGCGGCTGGCGCCGGGGCCGGGTTGGCGGCGGCCTTCAATGCCCCCTTTGCCGGGGTTCTCTTTGTGCTCGAGGAAATGCGCCCTCAGTTTCGCCACAACTTCTTTTCGTTGCATGCCGTGATCGCTGCCTCGGTCATTGCCGATATTGTGATTCGTTGGCTGCTCGGCACCAGTCCCATCATTTTGATGAATGCCGACCCCTCTCCGGCGCTTCCTGTATTGTGCCTCTTTCTCCTTCTCGGCCTGATTTTTGGCCTGATCGGTCCCCTCTTCAATCGATTCATCCCCTTTCTCCTCAATTGCTTTGCCAAGCTGCAGCGCCCTGTCTTACTCGCCATCGCAGTAGGATGTCTGGTGGGACTCCTCACCTGGTGGAACCCAAATCTCACCGGGGGAGGTGAAGCCCTTATCAGCAGGGCGCTGGGAGGCCAGCTCGCTGGCGGCATGTTGCTGCTTTTGTTTCTGACTCGATTTACCGCTGGCGGCATTTGCTTTGCCAGCGGAGTGCCAGGCGGGATCTTCGCCCCTATGCTCACCCTCGGCACTTTGCTGGGCGTTTGGTTCGGTCATCAAGCCGCCCATTTCTTCCCTGAGGCAGTCCCCCATCCCGAAGTCTTTGCCGTCGCGGGAATGGCGGCCCTGTTCGCCTCAACGGTGAGAGCTCCCCTCACCGGCATCGCCCTCGCCGTCAGCATGACAGCCAACTACCAGCTCGTTCTTCCCCTGTTAGTGACCTGTCTTTCCGCCAGCCTCATCTCACATGCCGTCGGAGGTCGTCCCATCTATGCCATGCTTTTGGAACGGACACTGGATCGGGAAAAATCGAGCCGCAAGGGATGAGTTCTATCCAGCTTGTTGATTCGGCGGCCCCGCCTGATTGAACATCACCTGATCCAAAATCGGGATGCCCGGCACCACAAAAAAACGGAGCACCTCAGCGCTCCGTCTTCAAAATCTCATAGTCGGATCGAACCGGCTAGGTGGAAATTAGGGGGTGGTATTTCTAAGATTAAAATTCCCAATTGAGAGTGATCTGCGGGCCACTTGCCGTCAAATCAACGGCGCTGGCTACTGTAGATTCTGAGTAAGTGAGGTAGCGGTATCCCAGGCTCACAGAAAAGTCATCACGGACGCGATACCCGAGGTCACCCATCACTTGCCAGGTCAACTTAGAGTCACCGGCGCCGACATCTCCGTAGAGGGAGTAAAACAATTTGTCACTAATATTCTGTTGAATACGAATTCCTCCAATTCCATCGAGAATTCGCGCATTTGTTCCAGCCGATACAGGGCCAAGTGCCGTCCCGAGGGGTCCACCAGTCAGACCCACATCGAGATCAATCGTGAGGAAGCGAACTCCTCCCAACACATCGACCGTAAGATTTTCCTGGTCCACTACACGGTAGTAGGCCGGCATGTTGAATACGCCCATTTTGAGGCTGTAGTCCAATTGGCTAAATAAGGTGCCCTGCGGAGTCGCGCTGCCACCACTCATCTTGAGAGCCAGGATGTCGGGAAGAAATCCGATGCGATCCAGTCGAAAGTCAAACCCTAGAGGAACTGCCCAATCAAGATTGCTGATAATATCGTCATAGCCGATGAAGACATTCTGATCTATTCCCAGAGCTGAATTCGTGAAGCCAACATAGATCTGAGGGATCCACCCATCGAATCTAAAATCAGAGTATAAACCATCATCAATGATCGGCGTCGGCTCGATAGGGCTTTTAGCGTCACCCGCCAAGCCTGGCGAGTGGAGGCAAATCAGAGCGGCAAACAATACAATATTTGATCGGTTCATGAGGTCATCAGGGAAGAAAGCGCAGAATATCGTATTCACATATGAAATCAAGCGGCTTTATCAAGGCTGCGGGTTGAGATTTCCGGAATTCTTATTTTTGATAGTCGTTAATATTTTTCGCGCTAGACCCATGCCTGACGATTCTCCCAGCCGAATGCCTCGGATCCGTTGTGCTGTCGCAAAACATCATTCGAGCAAGCAACGGAATTACACGCCCAGCGGGGCTTATACTTAGGCGTGCCCAGGATCGAAAATTCGCCGTTCGCCCTCGACCAAGGTATCCGAGAGAATGGTGATCACAGAAACGGATGGTGTGCCGTAACCGCTGAGAAAATTCCGACGGAAGGCTCTTCAGATTGATCCCCCAAGGCTTAATCGACCTTGAGATGATCGAGCTCTACATCTCTGATGTTCAGAGTGCCCAGCAGGCAAAACGGTCGCCCCTCACGGATTCCCCAGAGAAGCGTTCACGACCTCGGTCTCTTCATCTTCTACGGTGTCGACATAGAGCTCGTTGCGCTCCAAGGCATCGACTCCCTGAGAGCTCTGTTCGGTGGTCGGAGTGGTCTGACAACTGATCAGTCCGCCGAGGCAGCTGATGGCGAAGAGGGAGGCGAGGGAATTCGCGAGATATTTCATGATTCGAACGGGTCGGGTTTCTTCTGGTTGTGGGAGTCTGTCACGTTCACCGCGCAAGTCGATGCATTTTGCAGGCCAGCACTATCGTGCTCGAATCTCGCCCGGAAAATTCGCCTGTTACCCGCGCTCCCAAACACCGCCCGGCGAATACCCATACCGGCCATCGGGATCTTTACGGACCTTCCCAACGTTCTAGGCGAGGTCCCGAGCGGAACGCGAATGCCCGAAGTCCGGGCTGACTGATCAAAAGAGGATCACGCTCCGCCCCGGCTTGCCTCGCCGATCTAGCGGCGAACGTGAGACAACTTTGTCCATATCTTGATCTCCGACTCCAAGGTGCAAGGCACCGGACACTGATCAGCAATTCCTGTCATCCCAGCACGTTGCTCTTCGGTTAGGGCCCCTTCGACCATGAGATCTCACCCTATGACATCAATATTGCCGTCGATCGTCTCGAAATCGGCGGAGTCACTCGCTGGAATTTGGTGGTGACTCAAATGCACTTCACCGCCTTCGCTCGGTTCACTCGTTCTCCTCACCTTCGTCGAGAAATTCAGCCTCCCCTTCCTCCAACTCCGGGATATCTCCCATCACCTCTTCCAAATAGCGACTCTCCTCCTCCAGCTCTGACTCGAGACGGCTTTCAGATGTCGTCCCCATCAAATAACCCCGACTCTTCTTCGGGTTAAGTTGATCCAGCTTAATGACCGCTACCATTTCGGGTAAAGGAATCACTTCGGAATCAGGAATCCCCTTCAAAACAGTAAAGTCCATGTGACGGCACCAGACTTTGAGCAAGCGCCTAGGCTGATGCTTCAAGACAAGCTCTATGGAGAAGCGATTGGCCACCAGGATTTGAGCCACGATCAAACCGTCATCGTAAGTCATCACGAAGGCTGGCCACGAATGAATGTGTGTTTTCTCCATGCCCTCCACGGTGCTTGGCTCCTCGACAGAAAAATCTTCGAACTGCGCTAAAGACTCAGGGTGCTTACCCGTGTCGGTGATCTGGATTCTCGTCCACATCGGGGGAGGCGCCGGCGCATCAGCGGGCGCTTTCGGATCGGGCGGGATGGGCCGCTCAAACTCTCGCTCAACCTTTGACTCCAGCCAGGTCCCCCATCCCGTTTCCCCCTTCGACTTCAATAAGTTCCACTCCTCCAAATTCTCCGGCAGGGCCTTCCACATCAATTGAGGTGGGACAGGTCTCATGCCTGACTCCTCAGCAACTACAAAGACGTTTGTCAGGGCCCATAGAGCAGCCACCATCCATGAATTCATTTTTGTCATTCGTCGAGATACTTGAAGTAGACCACCCGGTATTTGATCACCGGCTGGGGTGGATTGTAGGCTTCATCCAGGGAGCTGTGTTGCCATTTCACCTTACCTAGAGCCTTGGTGACATATCGGTCCATTTCGACTTCTTGAGGGCCGTCATACCACGGGTAAGTGCCGTTGCGATCCAGCTGTAGTCTTTTAGTCTCGCCGATCTTTTTCATCGGAGGAGAACCCGGCAGTTGATACAAGGTGTCCGTGGTACTGCCGTCAAAAGGAATGGGAGCGGCTTGTTCGGCAATGCGATCCCATACCCCCATCATATCAACGTGTCCATTCCCCGGAATGTTGTCATTCCCCGGCCAGACATAACGCTCGATCAACGCAAAGAACCGCTTCTCTGCCAAGACCTGATCGCCATCCTCGAATTTTCCCCATGCTGAATGGCCGCGTATCTTTTTCACCACTTGAGAGGCGCCCCACAACCCGAAGGTATTCGACTTGGTTGTCAGGCATCCCGCCATGTTGCGAAGGAGCTCTTCATTCTCAAACTGTGTCGCGGAAGGATCCCGGAGATACCCATCTACCTCGGACAATTCACCAATATAGAGAAACGGACTCGATTGTTGATGGTCCCCGACCTGTTCAACAAGTCCTTCGATCTCACTGTCTGTTCGCAAATGCCTGAACACTGCCTCCAAGGGCTTGGTTCGCCGGGGAGGTTGGAAATAAGGACTGTCGTCAGGGTAAATTTTGGAATTCAAATTGATCTGCCCCGCCGTGCTGTTCATGAACGACACCGTAGAAAATTCATCCGGCAGCGTGGAATTAATTTTCCATTGATCATGCTGCATCGGGTAGGTCGCCCCGAGGAGATCAAGTAATAGGTAATCGGGAGGATCAGCACCCTGATTCGAGTTCCCGCCACCCAGATCAAGCGTCCGCCACGGAGTGGGTGGTTGGTTCTCAACGGGGTTTCCTTGAATCCCCGTATGCAGCATCGACCAGTAGCCCTTTGATGTCACTCGGCTCCGGGAGTTGTATTCATCAGGTCGATTCAAAGAAAATTGCGCCCCTGACTCCGAGGATTGCACCCTTCCCGGACCTCGCTGAAAATAGCGGTACTTACTTTTCTCCGACGAATCTTCCTCCGGCTCAAAAGTGCCGCCTGCTACCGAGTTGATCGCTCCCGGAGTACCGCCATCCTCCGTGTCGACTACCCATGAATCTTTATTCCAGCTCAATCGAGGATCATTGATCTGCCATGAAACGGTCTGAGGACCTCCCGAAAAACGAGTATCCAACTCGAAGCTGGCCTCCAAAACATGTTCAGGAGCATCCGTTTCCCCCATCGGGATCATTTGAATGGCCCGACTGGCATCCGAGGAAATCCCCATGCCCAAACGCCATTTTACGTCCAGCTGAATTGATCCAAAGGTAGAAGCAATGAGCAGAGGCTTATCTTCATCTTCCTTTTTGCCATCCTCCGTTCGCTCCTTGTCCCGAACATGGGGAAGGAAATTCATATTTTTACCCAGAAATCTCCACGGGCTTGATACGACCCGCCGTTCAGTAGGCTTGTATTTTCCCTTGTTATACTTCGTTGAACTTCGACTAACGATTCGAATATTATTCCCTGGGCTTACGCGGAGAGACCCCAGGCTTAGTTTGTCCACGAGCCTTCCCTTTTTAGGATCAGGCTTCGGGCGGGTTGGGTTGTAATTCCAATTGTGATCGCCATTTCTATTCGGCTTCTCGACCTCCTCCGAGTCGGTTGGTCCCAGCTCATAGGAGACCGGCATTCCAGGTGGACTGGGTCCTACGGGCTCTATTCCAAAATAGTCCACCTTGACGGGAAAATACTTCAAAAACAATTCCGGGCCAAATTCCGGCATGTAGTATTCAACCTGGTACCGAAATCGAATCTTTTTCTTTCCTGATTTGTCGGCCACCGCCTGAAAAGTTAGCAATACTTCCGTAATGTGAGGTCCGGGTGACTGAGGTAACATCGGCACAATTTCAGGCGTACCGTCATCTACTTCGATCTGCCAATAATGACGTTCCGGCTGCGCAAACCTTCGGGTCCCATTCGACGGCGAATAGATCGTCGAAGATGTTCTCAACGCCCAATCTCGACTGAAATTCGTGCCCCTATTTGTCCCCTTGTTAGACACTGTCGTTGTTGCCAATCGAGCCATCAATATCATCGACAGGGCCATTTGATAACATTCCCGTTCGCCATATTTATCGACGAAACTGACATCATACCCGGGCCATTTCCGCGACATGTAGCGCATCAGCATTTCAAACTGAGCCCGATTGACCACATTCCCTGCGAGAACCCGCTTATTATTCTCGTCTTGCACACCGCTAGTAAACCCCATGCTGCCCAACAGGGAATTCAGATGAAGCACTCCCTCAATATTGTAATCGGGGTCGGGTGCCTCCGGTCCGTTGTAGACAAACGGAAGCTGATACAAAGGTCCCGCCTCCAACGATAGCGGGGTGTGCGTAGTGAACAAACGGGGCCGTCCAAAGGTATTAAATTCAGGGCTTCGACTGTAGAAAGTCAGATTGAACCGGTTCCCTACATACCATTCGTGACGCTTCTCCTCATCAAGGTTCACGAAATCAAGAATAGCCTCGGGATAACGACTGAACCCACGCAACCAGGCATGCGCTAGCAATTGATCCGCTACAAGATCACCACGATTTTCAAACAGGACATCCAGGTTCACCGATCGAGGCTGCCCCAATGCCCACTCCCTATCCTCGCTCTTATCATTGAACTCGACGTCCCCTTGACCCGACGTAAACAGAGGCGTCATCAACCCCATATTATACTGTTCCCAAAATCCCGCAGGATCAGCCTGATGCCGCGCCGGCTTACCTAAGGCGACGTTGAAGTTTATCTTACTGCTCTCGTCATCCATCCAGAACGCATAGCGTGCCGAGATGGGATTCTCCTCGGAGGCCACAAGCTCCGGATCTCGCATCACCGGCACCCATTTCACCCGCATCGAAGGAGTAGGAGCATCCAGTTGGGGCGAACCGTTCGAATCAACCGAAACACAGATCGAAGGAGCATCCCTCCCGGGAAGAGGCTCGTTTAAATCGACAGAGTATACGTCAGGATCATTGGTCTCATTTGGCGAGCGATCGGCTCCCCCTGTATGCAGAGGAACGACCGTTTCACCACCGGGCGACCGGACAACCGTTAGTCTCCCCGGGTTAATGGCCCAGTTTTCGCCCGGTGCATTCTCGGCACTCTCGCTGATCAGAGCCGGTTCCGGAATATTGGAACGGAGCAACTCAATGCCATGACTGACGGCACCTTGCGCCACCATCTTGGCCCGTTGAGCATCGGCGTAGGAATGAGCTGCCCGCTGCTCGATCTGCATCGTTGTGAAAAATGCGATCACCATCATGGTCAGCATGGCGGTGATCAAAAGCGTCAGGATCAGGGCCGCCCCGCGGCGATGCTCTTTCCCCGCGGGCCAAGCACCTCGCAGGTCGTAAAATGGCAATCCCGCCAATCTCGATTCCTTCCCGTGTTTCATGAGCCGCCCACTAACTTCACCCGGGTTGAAAATGTTTTGACTCTGTTGATACCGCTGGCCTTCAGCAAATCTTGATAACTCTCCACCGTCTTTTCAAGATCCAACGCCCCTCCTTCATTCAGATGGTTCTCAACCATGGGAATTTCCCGCCCTCTCACCAACGAGTCGTCGTCGACCGTGAGCAATGTGATCTCAAGTTCAGCAGGCAGGCGATTCGCCTTCATCGAAAACTCGGTCATTGCGAGATAGATCATGGTCTTCCCATTCTCAAAAGGCTCCGTCGTCGCCTGCTGAAAGAAAGCGGCAGAGTTGAACATTAAGTCACTCCTCGGATGCACCTTCGACTCCGACAACCACGGAATGGGATTGCCGAGTAAATCATAACACTGCACCCAAAAAGCAAGCACTCCGTCAGATACGGTAGAAACAATCGCATGTTCGTTGTAGGCATCCTCCTCATTGAAGGCCTCCTCATCCCACTGATCCAAAAACCAGTCCGCCGAGGTTGGTGAGGTTCGCATCTTCAAATCCCGCGCATTCTCGAGATTCACCATCGGCGGGAAATAGCCTTCCGGATTCTTCGGCCGAACGAAGATTCGCTTCAGCCGGAAGAAGCCTTTCTCGTCATCCCGGAAAAGGTAATAACCGACGCAGCGAAGATCGCCATTTTTGCCGAGAGGAGCCATCCAAAACAACGCAGGAGAGTCGGGCACCACATTGAGAGCACCAGCCTCCGTTAGCATTTCCCCCGGGGCCACCACAAACTGCATTCGAGTATCCACCACCGCCGGAGTCAACTCCCGGGCCATCAACTCAAGGGCTCCTCTCGCTCTCTGATAGGTCTGAACCCGCCGTTCGGATTCCGTCCAGGTCTTGGATACCGGTTCCAAGGCACCCACCAGAATGACCATCAATACCGCCAGCACAGAAAAAGCCGTCATCAGCTCGATCAGTGAAAAGGCGGAATTCTGCGGCAACCTGCGAACGGGTTGACCGGGATGGCTCACTGGAAACTGTATCGTAGATTGCCGCTTCATTACCTGCGAGTCAGTATTCGATCTTAGGTTTGAAATCCGGATCAATCGTCGACCAATCAGGACCCGTGAGGGCACTCACAAAATAAGAGACATTGAGCTCCGGAGCAGAGGCATGAACAGGATCGCCGTTTTCACGAACCGGCCAAAAAACTTTCATCTTAACCGCCTTCATGGAGGAGGCGAGAGCGGGTAGATTCAGCTCGTGAATATCGCTCAAGATCAGATCAATCCGAAAGAATGCTCCGTTGATGAGCGGGTCTTCAACATCGTCTACATCTTCCACTTTCTCTACGAAACGGCCCTGCTGATCATAAAAAAGTGGACTCACCAAAGGAACCCCCTTGATCAGACGCTGCCCTTCCAGACGGTCGTGTGCGTCTTCCAGGATGGCGCCTATCGCCGTTTGATCTGCACTGTCCCGGCTCATGTCCATTGCATGGGGCAGAATGCCGATAATGGACAACAGGGCGATTGCCGCGATCGCCATGGCGATGGACACCTCGATCAGAGAAAACCCACCACGATTGAATGTCTTCAGTCGAAGTCTCATGGTCGGTAGACTCGATAGCGGCCCGTCAGCGTATCCAGATTAATCTGAGACCAGTTCGAAGGAGCCTTTTCCTTCGCTTGGTTGCTCGGCCTCAACACCAAAATTAAATTTCGCAAATCGGCGCCGGGTGCCTCGACCCGACCAGATGGGGTGAATTGAAAATAGGCAATATCGACCTCCTTATCATCCCAGTCATTCACCGTAAAAATGTTCTGGCGATTTCCCAGAAGGTAATCTCCCCTCACCGATGACGCATCGCGTGTCGCATAGGGGGCTCCCCGTAGGTACTTCGGAGAAGATCTCTCAAACTTCACATCCCCTGCCAGAGAATCCCAGGCACTGACCTGTTCAAATTTTCGACCCTTCCGATTCCACGCCCAGGAACTGTATCGACGGATATCTCCTTCCTTATTCACGACAATGCCCACTCTCACGGCAGTGTGCTTGGCAATCGCTTCACTTCGACAGGAATTGACGAAATCGGCGAAGTTCCGGGTCGATGAACTCAAGCTCGTTGAAGTCAGAACCCCAAGGGCCAGGGTCGACAGCCCCAGCATCGCACCAATAATCCCCAGTACGACCATCATCTCGATGAGAGTGAATCCCCTACCCTGAACGTGCGCACTGCAGGCTCTTGGATGGGGGGGGAAATCTCTGCTACTCATTCCTATTCAATCAGATGAAGTGGAAGGATAGAGTGATCGCCTATGCCTTTACAATGTAAAACATTTCTAATTTCCAGAACCCCAGAGCCCCACAACCCCACTCTATTTTTCAGGCTGAGGTGGGGGACCTAAACGAACCAATCTACCGTCAAAGGAGATCATCTCACCTGCACCGAGTTCTGGCTGATCTTTACCAAAACCAAAGGAGAAATGCACTATTTTCCCTTTAAACGGAATGCTCTCAGTCCAGCCTGTATTACTGGCCTCCAACGGGTGGATATCACCAACCACCAGTTTCAAGCTCTTCCCAAGACCCAGCCCTCTCGCTTTTCCTTTTAAATCAAATTTGATCGGCTTTGAAACTTGGTTTACCCGCCCGACGACGCCGCCCTTACTGCTACAAGTGACTGCAATACTGGACATCGCTCCTGCCTTCACCGCCCCCAATTCAAACCTCTGAACTTTTTCGCCAGCCGGAGCCCAGTTGAATATCACTTTACCTTTCTCCAAATAAAGACCAATCCCACCAGAACCCCCTTTCATCTCAGCGATCACCCCATCGAGCGACTCAGCCTGCAGGCGCACTCTAATTTTCCAATAGGCCTGTGTCCCGTCGACTCCCGGTTGCGTCACACAGCCACCGGTTCCATCAAACTCGTAGCCAACCTCCGTTTTCTTAACCCCTCCCGCTTTGGATGGTTCCTGCTCATCTCTGCCGTTTTTTCCAAAAACATAGACGCCTGGAAGTTCCTCTGCCAAAATCCAGTCTCGCTCGCTCAAATCGGGAAGCGTCACAGCAACCGCCGGCTTGTCTTCCATCGCCCCCTTTTCAGCTTCTGTTCCCTTTGGCTTCTCTGGTTCTTCCACATCGTCCGCCAACTCACTCATGACGACCAGCTCACCATCCGCCAGCTTAATTAGCCAGTCCGGTGCACCTTCCCATAGACTGCCCTTACCAAAAAGATCGCGATAAATTTTTACCTGCGCCTGTAGCTCTGGTTGACGATGCTCACTCTTGAGCGAAGCCAGTAAGCTGGCAGATCGTCGCAGAGACTCTTTCGTCATCTCAATCGGCCCGCCAAAATTCAATACATAGCATCCAGAATACTGTCGTATCGCTTCCTCAGTCTGACCCAGTTCCTCAAGAGCCATCCCCCGGATCAAACAGGTTTCGGGAGTCTGTACTTCAACGACCTCCAAAGCATCGACTGCAGCCTGCCATTGCTGCTTGGACATTGCCACCCAGGCCACCACCTCCGGCTTCACCTCTCGATAGGATGGAGGCAGATCGGTAATCCCATCTCGAACGACCTGTGCTTGAAGGCCAATCGCCTCGGTATTCATTTGAAGTCGAAAGCAATCCAATAGTCTGACTTGAGCCAGTGAGGAAAAATTTCCCGGCATCGGATAAAACTGCGATACCGGCTCAGCGATGACGTCCTGATAGAGGCCAATAGCCTCTTCAAACCGGCCCGACTCAAAAGCGTATTCAGCGGCCTCCCACTCATTGGTAGGGGGGAAATCCACAAACTCTATCTGGCTTCTCAGGAAAATCTGAACCTGAGTGGCTGCTGCAGACATTTTCCACTGCACTTGACCGCGATCCACCGCCACCAATTCTACGGTCAATTTACGCCCGTCCGCCAAATGTACCGTGGCTAGATCAGCACGGACAGCCTCTACCAGAAAAACCGGGGCCAGGCATAGGGCCAACAAAACCAGTGATCGAATCCTTTCCATCCTATTGCTCCTCGCTTGCTGCAGTTGCCTGAAATTCCTCACGCCATGTCAAAAAGAGTTCCTTGCCTTTCTCTACTCCGACATGGTCATGATGCCCCATTCGCTTGAGCATATCCTGAAGCACCTTGAGTGCTTTCAAATCATCACCCCGCGACTTGGTGATCAATGCCGTGCGAATGTAGGCCCGGGTCGACCAGTCCAGATGCCCCGGGAAATTGGCGTAGATACTGACATAGACCTTAAGGGCATCTCCGAGATTCCCCTCCGACTCGTAACACTCCGCCAGTCGATAGTTTGCTTCAGGCCGACTGATCGCCCAACTCCGGTTCTCAAGGTACTTTCCCCAGAGAGCTTTCGCTTCCTCGTAACGCTTTTCTTTCGTCCGAATTCGTGCCATCCCCAGAATCGCTTTCTCCTGCAGTTCCTCATTAGGCACTTCGGCCATGACTCGAGCAAATTTATCCATCGCTTCCTCACGCTGAGCGGCATCACTGGACTGTGCCTGAATCTCCGCAGTATCGATAAGGCAGTATTCAAAATTCGGTGTGCCTGGACGATTTTCCAAAATATATTCGTAGAGTCCCTGTGCCTCCTCCGGCCGCTTCCTCGAATGTGAAATCCAGCGGGCCAGCCGAACGATGGGATAATTGCTCTGCAAAGCCGGATCGAAATCCGCTTCGAGCATGTAGAATTCCTTATCCACCAGCTCCTGTGAGGCCTCCCGGGCTTCCAATGCATCCGCCTTGGCCACCGCAGCCCACCCCCGAAGGCATGGAGTCACCCCCCGCTCTTCCTGAAAAGCGCTCATCTGCTCGAGGAGAAAGTCCCGATCGAACTCGTCTTCCATAAACGCAACGTAGCTGCCAAATATCTCGGCCAGCACACTGGATTCAGGATCCTCCCTGTTTTTCCAAACCACTTCACGAAGTTTCTCCAGTCCCTCTTCCTTTCGCCCCTGTTCGACCAACACCGGCAGAGCGGCGACCAACATATCATGGCGATATCCGGACTCAGAATGATTGTCCCGAAATTCAATATAGTGGGCGTCCGCTTTTTCCCACTGCTCCGCGTCACCGGTCTGTATCACCAACTGCCAAAGCGCGTAAGCCACCGTTTCAGGCTGCCCCAGTTCTTTTCCTCCATCCCGGCCACTCAAATAGCAGAGCTCAATATCAACAAACTCACTGCCTATCGTCGCCAGAATATCCCCTTTCAAATTCCACGACGCGGCACTCACCTCATGTCCGGGATATTCTGTCACCACTCGATCCACTTTAGCGAGCGCAGCATCCATTTCGTCGAGCATGAACTCTGACATGGCACACTGATACAGCACCGTCGGCACCAACACTGAACCGGGATACTTTTTTAGGAAATCATTGAGCAACTCGGCTGCCTCAGCCCACTTGCTGAGTCGGACTTTGGACAATCCGAGGAAGAATTGGGCCATCTCCAGTCGCTCGCCATTCGGATAGACATCGAAATATTTTGATAATTCCGTCTCCGCCTCTTCGACGTGCCCCAACTGGAAGGCAGACGCACCGCGCACGAAATCCGGAATTTCCCGCATCGCCTCGCCTTCCGTCATATCGGTCCGAACTTCCCCGGATATCTCGTAAGCATCTTTGTATTCTTCCCGGATAAATAAGATCTCGACCAGCACCCTGGCCACACCCGGCTTCAACTCGTGTGTCGGAAACTCTTTGAGAAACTGTTTACCGTAATGATAGGCACTTTTCCACTGGTTGGTCTGCGCTGCAGACACCACCGCATTATGAAGAAATACCGGGCGCAGTGAATGCTTCGGCCCTGCGATGTCAGACAGTTGTGAAAATGCGACATAGCTGCCCCCGAAATTCTGCATCATAAAATGGATCGAGCCCACACCATTCAAAATCTGAATATAATCGGTTCCGAGTCTTTTCTTGTTCTTGGCGAGTTCATCGAGCGCCTCATTCTTTTTGGCTTCCAGTGCTTCAGGAACCACCCGATTTTCAAGCTGCTCATACCTTCGCTCGTAATCGGGACGCAGCAGCGTCGGATTTACCATGCGCTCATACCAGGCTAGTGCTCGAACCGGGTCCTGTTGTGAAAGCGCCAACTGCGCCAGGTAGAGAAATCGGGGATTGCGCTCGTAGCGCTCCTCAAATGGGTCGAGATCAACGGTGGTCGCATATTCCTGGAGAAAGGCTCTCACTTCGGGATACTCCACTTTAGTAGACCAGTCCTCCGCAATGACCATGAATACGGTTTCATGCAAACCATCGCTCAGAGCCTCATTCGAAAGGGGGCGCTCCATGAAGTCAAAACCCTTCTGCAGATCTCCTGCCTTGAGATAACACCGGCCCAGGTTCACTGCGACGTAGATCAGGCTGACCGACGGGTCCGCCTTGGCCTCAACTAAAATCTTTTCGTAGAGATCACGAGCCACCGTGTATTTCTCCATCTTCATCTCTGTGTTGGCCCACTGGACGTGAGCAGCATTGATAAAGTTATTCGGCAGCAGCCCCTGTTTCTTTTTATCAGATAGGTCGGCAAGATACTTGTTACTGTATTTTTGATAACAAGCTTTAAATGCCTCGATCGCCCCCCCTAGATCCTCCTTACCCTGGAGCGCCAATCCCTTGATGAAGTAGAAGTGGCCGAAAACAGGCCCATAATCCGACAGCCCCTCGCTCCCGTATTCGCTAATCACCGCGTTTACCGCCTTCAGTCCTTCATCCCACTTTTTTGCCTGTACGGCAGCCACAGCGCGATTGTATTCGACCACTGGATCAATGGCCACCGCCTGCTGACAATCCGCAGGCCCCCCGTTCAAAAGAACGAGCCCTGCCACAACCGCAAACAACCCACTGCTATAAACGCCCTTTGGCATACAATTCATCAACTTCATCAAGGCCTTCTATAGCCTTCCTTTGTATTTCCCGGGATTCTTCAAGTAGTCAAACCCATCGATGGGTTCCCCTTTTTTATCGACGATGGTGTAACTGCCCTTGGTTTCCCGTGCGACTTCCGCGAATTCTTTCATTCCCTGGGTCGTTTGCATCGCCACCGTATTGATCACTGGACGCCCCTTTTTTCTATTAGTGGCAAGGATCGGAGCCGGACTATTTCCACCGGTTCCATCCGCCATGAAAAAAATCACATCCGGGGCTGGATCCATGTGATGAGCCACATCTAGCGCCAAGCCCCAATCCGTGCCGAAAAACAATTTGTCACGCTTAATGATGTCCATCGTGAGCTTAACATTACTTGGACTGGAAACGAGCCACTCGGCCTTCGGCAGATTGGCATCGGTGCCCACAAAATCGTAATCGCCTGCGCCCTTTTTGCTCACAAACTTGTAGGTACCCTTTGGTCCTACGGCAACGTTAGTCCTACCCTTCTCCTGCTTCAGAGACCATCCCTTTGAACCGTAATAAGCACCGCCGGCAAAAAGCAAAACTTGATATTCGACCCCTTTAAGAGACTTGAGAGCCTTCTCCAATTCAGTATTCCGAAGTTTGACCTGATTGGCTTTCATCGATCCCGAATGATCCAACACAAAGAGAAATCGCTTCCCCGTAGAACTCCCGCCAAAAAACGAAGCACCAGAGCCCAAGCCTCCGCCGCCGGATCCAAATCCGCCACTACCAAAATCAGCATCCCCCAAACCTAGAGGCCCTTTACTGGTTTTGGTTACGTTAGGCAACGAGAGCTTCGCGACTGCGTTGGCACGCATTAATTGAGCCATCGGCGCTGCCGCAGCTGAGGAAGCGGTGGTCTTTTTCGTCTGTTTGACCACGTTCTTCTTCTGCATCTCCTGCTTCTTAACAGTAGGGCCTATGACGGCCGCTACGATCTCGGGTTCATCCCGGGAAGCCGGCATGATCACCACCAGCATGGCGATCAGAGCAATGACGGCATGCACTGCGACGGCCAATAGAATAGCGGTCGCTTTCTTGCCCGCCGCAGGCGGCGGCTCGGAATTCTCTGTGATCACGATCTCCTCGCTGTAATCACTGTCGAAATCAGGAGCAGGCACCTCAGAAATTGCGGGAGGCGGAGGCGGAGGCGGGGGCGTAGAAAACGAATTTGACGGAGGTTGAGAGAACTCAGAAGAAACCTCAGGTCCACCCGGAACCTGAGTGCTTTCATCCGGCACACTGCCTGATAGTTTCGCTGCCACCGCAAAATGACGCGCCGCGCGATCGGTCTCACCCCGATGCTCCAACAGGGTGGCCAGCAATTCATGGGAATAGGCACTCAACGGATCATGCGCGATAAAGGCTTCGGCAAATGGAATGGCCCCTACGCCCGCAATTTCAGCGGCCTTCTGAAGATCCTCCTCGCTTCCCGGAGCTACCGGCGAGGCTGCCACCGCCTCGGCCGCCTCATCAGCAGCACCGCGCTGCAGCATTTTATCCGCCAGCAAAAATCGAGTCGACCAGTCGTCGGGATGGGATTCCAATACCGCTTTTAGAGATAGTTCTAAATCACTCATGATGTCTCCTTTTTCAGTTCGCCAAACTCACATTCTTGATTTTAGCTTTTGCGCACACATTAAGCACGTCAATAAACCGCTGTCCCACCGCCTCAGGATCGCAGTCAATAATAACCTGTGTCTCGGTATTCGCGACATCGGCACTTGCTGAATACCGGCTCAGCCGTTCCGTCAGATTGGGCAAGGCCCGATCATTTGGATCTGAATCCGAGACTTCCTCGTTCACCATAATTACGCCGGTCGCCTCCACTTTCACCAGCATCTGATCAATTTTGATCTCGCGTGCATCCTCCTGCTCAACTCCCGGCAGAACCAGACTCAAATCTGCTTCCGATTTTTGAAGAGTCGTCGTCACCAGAAAGTAGATCAGCAGCAAGAACGCAACGTCAATCAATGGACTGATGTCCATCACTGGTTCTTCCTCACCGCCAAATGGATCGCTATCTGCCATCTCAATCTGAAACCTGATAGGTTGAAAAAATCACGGTTGGAACCCCGCCCAATGACGAGGCACGACTGGCATCTTGAATATGCTTGTACGGCACATCCTTGTGAGCTCGCAGATGAAGCCGGGTGTTGGCGTTCTTCCCCTTGGCTTGCGACATTTTTTGCTCAAGCTCATCGAGACTATAAACCGTTCCATCCACATCCTTAATCGTCCCGTCGATGTAGATATTGACCACGACCCGGCCCTCAACGAGTGCGGGCACCTTCGAATCGCTGGCCACCGGTATGATAATGTTCGGGTCTTTCGGGAAGGTAATGATGTTCGCGGCAACCATAAAGAAAATCAGAAGCAGAAAGACCAGATCAATCATCGGAGAAAGATCAGCCTTCAGCCCGGGGCCTTCGAACAACTCGTTATGCTTTGCCATCCTCTTGCTGCCTCCGCGCGGTTTCAGCCCTCTGTGTGCTGCGTCACGGCCCGTCGCAGAGTGCCTATCAACTCTTCAGCAGACTCATCAGTTTCTGCCACCAACTGCTGGAGACGATCACGAAAAATGAAGTAACAGAAAATAGCCGGCAGAGCCACGACCAATCCGGTTGCAGTCGTGATCAAGGCCTCGGAAATATTCCCGGCAAAAGCGGAAGGATCACCGGTCCCCCCCTGGCTCAACTTAGCAAACGCTCCGATCATACCGGAAACCGTTCCCAACAACCCCATCATCGGAGCCGCCTGGGCAATAATTGAAAAGTAGTTGATCGTTCTGACTCGCCCTCGATTGAATTTCCGGGATGCCGCCGCCATGGTTTCCTCCAACTTCTCGGAGTCAATGATCTCATATCCCCGTTCAGCAATGAAGTGAACGGCAGAATGCATCACTCCACCCAGGCAGTTGGGAGAAGAAGCGGCCTTGTGGGATGCCGCCTCCAGGTCAGCCGTCTCCATATCTGATTGCAGCGCCATGATGAGCGACTCCGGATGGAAGTTCTTTCGCTGAAGGTCAATCAGGCAATAGATCAACAGGCCAATCACCGCGACAGAAAAGGAGCCCAGCACCCACATGGACCAGCCTCCTGCTTGAATCATTTCCAAAAGGTTCACCTCACCCGTCGATGCAGTGCCCTCTACCGGCTCTGAACTCGAGGCGGCGGGAGCGACTACCGGGGCTTCATCACCCGGAAGTGAGATATCAAAATCATCCTGGGCGCAGAGAGAGGCCGAGGCCAGTGAAACAATAAGAGGAAAGACTCCCCGGAAAAACAAATTTAATTTCATAGGTGATTCGGAATTTTGCATACGCGAACTATCGCTGACAGAGAAAACTGAATTACGTGAGATAGAGCAACACAAAAGTGTGGCTTATCTCCGCATTCCGATGCGAATCAGCCGAGATCTCGATTGCTACAGCAAAAGGGGATCGCGGTTTTTGTGGCCGCTCGACGATCAGGTCCGATCCTGATGATGAAGCGACGGGACTGCACTCGAGCCACACAAAATCAGACTCTCATTCGAGAAAGCCCTCCCCTACTGCTACAAAACAGATCGAACCTTAGCCATCCCAATACGGAACGGACTGGTCGCAGCAACCGTGCAGGCGACAGCCTTGTCATCAAAGAGCGCGGGCAACACATAGGCGACTGGATCCAGAGGCTCAAGGCAGGCCTTGGGCCACTCGCCTTCAAACTCAATCTCAATTTTCTTTGGCTCCAAACTAAAACCCTCTCCCGTCGCTTTCATCCGCGCTTCCTTCGCGGTCCAGGTCCAGAAAAACGCCCTCTGTTTTTCGTCGTTGCCCAAGTTATCCAATCGCTTGATTTCAGAATCGCGAAAACACCGCCGGCTCAATCCGCCAATGTCGACTACGCGACTGAAACACTCGATATCAATACCTATCGACGGCAACCGGGAAATGGCGACCACGGCACGATCCAGGGAATGAGAAAGATTAAAATGAAGATCCTCTCCGATCAAAAAGGGTTTCCCTCGTTCGCCTGTTCCAAACGTCAAAGAGTCAGGAGTCACATCAAGATAATCTGAAAGCAATTTCCTGACGACGGCACGTCCACGAATGAACCTCTCTCCGTGATTCTCAAAATGAAACGCATCAGCGCGCTTCCTTTCTTCATCACTGAGCCATTGCCTGGCTATTTCCAGAGGCAGCAACTCTTCGTCATCTAGAGAAAATGGCGTGACGCGAATCTCATCAGAACCGAGTTTGTTGTTCAAGCTGTTGGAAAGGTCGTTCATCTACTGTTCGGCATTGGCAATGGTCTGACGGTAATGCCTTGTCTTCGCATATCAAATCTCCGTCTACCCCCAAAACTCCCACGCGATCTTAACGATTCCTCCCGCCAGAATAGCGAGGCTTACCACGGAAAGGCCTCGAATCAGCGGCCGTGTTTCGCCGGGCACCAATTGCAGGAATGGATAGAAAATCTGACCCAATACAAGACCACCGATAAAACCACCCGCGTGAGCTGCATTGTCAATGAATTGACTTCCTAACAAACCGAAAATTGAAATCACAATACACGACTGAATCAGATTTGCCCTGAGATAGCCCGGTAACTCATTTTTAAACTTCTGTGTCACCACCATTAAGAACCCGAGGCATCCGAGAATCCCTCCCGAGGCCCCCACCGAGGCCGGAGCCTGCCCCAGCCACAAACTGGCTAGTGACCCGGTAATCACAGTGGCGAGAAAAACAATATTGAGCAACGAAGGACTGACCAGTGCAACGATGACCCGCCCCAAACTGTAGAGAGCCATGCCGTTGAATAGAATATGAGGGATGCTCCCATGCATCAAGCCAGTGGTAACTATGCGCCACCACTCACCGTTCTCCTCGACGGCTTGGGGAACTAACGCTGCACGCATGATGGAATCCGGAATTCGTGGACCCGATACAGGATTCTGGGCATCGAAAACCATCTGGCCGACGAAGATCAATCCGAGAATCCCTACGGCCACTTTCAGCATTCCTGTGGGCTGCCTCATGACCCAAAGCCGGAAAAATTCGTTGCGTACGAGTCGCTTATTTAGTTCATCAATGGAGAATTGATCAACTCTGCGAAACCAGGCCATTGAGGACTCCACCAGAGGAAACAGGCCGAACATCGCCACCCCAATAATCGCCATCATCAAAAATTCAGGCTTGAGAAAGCCAAACGTGAGGAGACCCACCGTAAGCATCAAAGACCTCACAAATCGATTTCGGACACCCTGTCGATAGACGCTTAAATCAATCGTCTGATGATGAGGACGCCAAAGGGAAGTCGGAATCAGCCTGTCGTACTGCGGCACAAAAATACCGGAAACTTTCTTCACCCGGCTGAGCAAATTCACCAGCGAACCATAGTCATCCACCGTGATGAAATTGCCGGGCTGATACCGTTGGTCATCAATCGTGGTGTATTCACCAACCTTCAGCCCAAAACACCCACGAGCTGACTCAGGTACCTCCTCAAGCAACGAGTCATCCCCCCATGGCAAAGAATTCGGAATTTGCTCCAGAAACCAAACTCGCTTCCCTATCCATTCATTCGACAATTCTCCTCCGAAATCTGCGCTACTGTGTGAATCACCTGCCATCGGCGCTACCATAGACTCACCCAATCCCGATCGCTACATCGTCCTCACCGCGATATCCGGGGACGAGGGTCGACGCAGGAGTCTTCGGTGAATCATGACGATCCACGGTTCCGCCTGAGAAATAGTCGCGCCGCAGCTGGAAAGATTTTGCTTCCTTTCTCACTCAAGTGATCTATAATTACCATAATTTCAATAATTGAGGCCTGACTTATGGGATTTATTTTCGCGACAATTGTATCGTCCCTCGCCGGATCAATCGGCTGGTGGATCGGAAACTTTTTTGGCATGGCCATTGCTCTTGCCGTGAGCCTGGTTGCCAGTCTCGTCGGATTCTACTACGGCCAGAAGTGGAATCGGGAGTATTTCAGCTAACCGCAAAGTCACTTCTCAGGAATTGCCTCAGCAATACTGCTCCAAAATCGCGCGCATCTTCCCCTCTCGCGCCTCAATGCTTTCGCAAAGCGCAAATTGCACACGAGCCCGGCTAAGATTCTGCCCCTCCGAGCTTGTCTTGAAATACACATCACCCACGAGGTAGTCGGCAAAAAACCGAAGCCCCAATTCAAAAGTGATCAATCGAATCGAATCGAAGAGATAGGTCTTGTCGGCCTCCGTGAGAAACTCTTTTGCTTCGAAAAGGTAGCCGCGAACCAGCGCTTCGAATAATTCCAGATCGAGAATCACTTCGCCGAGGTCTGAAGCCTCTTCGCCTGCAGGGTTGCAACTACTTCGTACAGCATCACCAAAATCGTAGTGGACCAGCCCCGGTTTGACGGTGTCCAGATCCACAATGGAGGTTCCTTTGCCTGTCAGTTGATCGATCATCACATTCGTGATTTTTGGATCACCATGAATCGGACGCTCAATCAGTTCTCCTCGCTGTCGGGCTGACTCCAAAACCGCAGCAAACTCTCGTCTAGCCTCCACGAACTGACTCAATCGCCGCGCCTCAGATGAGGCTTGCAAACGCTGCATCGCTCCACTCTCAGCCAGACACTCGTCATATTGTTTCAAGTAGCCCGGAGTGATGTGAAATCCCGGAAGCGTATCGGCAAGTTGATCAATCGGAAAATCGGAAATAATGCGCTGAAAATGGCCCAGGACCCGGCCCGCTTCCGCGGCATGCTCAGGAATGCTGACCCTTTCGTAGCTAGTCGCACTGGCGATCAAGGACAACGCCCGCCAGCACTCACCCTGCGCATCGATCACAAAATCCCCGCCACTCTTACTGGGAATCACTCGTGGCAGCTGCCAGATTCGATCCGCCCCGTCAGCTTCTGCTGCAATTCGGCCATGAGCGTGATCGGTCACCACCTTCATGTTCGACATGACCGCTTTCGGATCCTTGAACACGGCGCGATTGATTTTCTGGAGGATGTATTGCTCTTCCGAGAAAGTGGTTCTGAGAATAACCCGATAGGTGTCATTCACGTTCCCGGTTCCAATAGTCTGCAAAGCCACTAGACGTCCGGGGACATCAAACTGGGTTGCTATGGTTTCAGCAATCATGGATCAAGGCGCGATCTCCTCTTTGAGAAACGCTAAATGAAGTGTGAGATACGGCCTGATAACCCGCCTCCTGTCAACTCTACTTTAGTCAATCCAACGAGCGAAGATGTCGCCGTAGGCATCGCAGGGCATCAAATACCATAGCCAACCATGGCATCGCCATCGTCGTGATGAGCCAGATCCTCGATAGAGGTCTGCTCGAATTTACGATTGACCAACGCCTCGGCCGAAGACAGACAATCAATCACCCCCGCTGAACCGACAAACGAAGGATAGTCGTCAGGATCGACCAGCTGAACCAACTCTCCATCGACAGCCTCGATGACCTCAGCCACAGATATCAGTCGGCTTTCCCGGCTCAAACGATATCCACCGCCCACTCCCCTTTTGCTTTTCAGCAGACCTGATCGTTTCAAAACGAGCAATATCTGCTCCAGGAATTTGATAGGAATTTTTCCTGCCATGGCCAGCTCTTGAGCTTGCAGGGTACGATCAGGCGGGAGCGATCCCAGAATTGTCGTCGCTCTCAACGCATAATCGGCTTTACGGGAGATTTGCATGATTCACTCGCCACGACCTTTACGCGCGATAGTTGAACAGATCTTTTTGACGCACTTCTCGTTCGATCGACTTCTCAGCCAAAGCGGCAACGAGAGCGGTGAACACTTTTTTCTGAATGTTCTTGGTCACCCTCCTCCCCTTACGGGCCTTCTGCACCTGCTTGTGAGTCAGCTGTTCAGTGCTGGCATTCACCAAGTCATGATTATCCAACCCCACCTCCCCGAGGATGTCACCAAGAGGTTGAGGGCCATAGTTTTTGATCTCCTCGTCTTCCATCTGCGTAAATCCTTCCAATTGCGTAAACTTTCGCGCCTCTGCGCAATTTGTAGATTGCTCAGTCGCTACTCCTCGCTAACCGTTCGACTTGCCTATGACAACCCGTATTTTGCTTACCACCACGAGTTATCAGGATACTCCGGGTCCTCATCACGAATTACTCGAGTCTCAAAATTTCGATATTGTGCGGGAACGGGGCCCCCTTCCTGAATCGGCCATGCTCGATCTAGCTGGTGAATTTGATGCCTTCCTCTGCGGAGACGACGCCATTTCTCAGGCCGTCATCGAGAAGTCACAGCCTCGTCTCAAAGTGATCAGCAAATACGGAATCGGGCTCGACAAGATTGACGTAGCCTATGCCACTGAGCAGAAACTGGCCGTACTCAACACCCCGGGTGTCAACCACACCACCGTTTCCGAACATACGTTTGGCCTCCTTCTCAGCCTGTCCAAAAAAATTCAGGAAAATGCGGTCGATGTCGCCAACGGCAAATGGCAGGCCGGCTGGAGAAAACCCGTTGGCCACGAGATCATGGGAAAGACCATGGGAATCATCGGTTTGGGCCGTATTGGCAAAGAAGTCGCCACTCGAGCCAAAGCATTCGGCATGAAGGTGATCGCCTACGACCCGTATTTTGACGAGACATTCGCGGAAGAGCATGGCGTCACGCGTTGTGATTCGATGGACGAAGTGCTGATCGGCGCCAACGTCGTCAGCTTGCACTGCTTTCTCGATGAAAATACCCACGGAATGATCAACGCCGCCAAAATCGCTGAGATGCAGGATGACGTCATCGTCCTGAACTGCGCCCGCGGTGAATTGGTCGAAACTGACGACATCGCCGCGGCTCTCGCCAGCGGAAAAGCGGCAGGATACGGTGCTGACGTCCTCGACGAAGAACCGCCCCGGAGCGATCACCCGCTTTTCACGGCCCCCAATTGTATCATCACGAGCCACATCGCCTCTCGCACCTACGAGAGCGTTGAGCGACAAGCTCTACGATCCACCCATAATCTCATCAATTTCCTCAACGGTGATTCCGACTTCATTCAGGCAAACCAATTCTGACTTTGACCCTTCTACGACCATGCTGAATATCAAACCCGCTTCTGAAGTCGCCTTCGATTGCATCTCTCTCGGAGAGGTCATGCTCCGCCTAGACCCCGGAGAAGGGCGCATCCACTCCTCCCGATCATTTTCAGCCTGGGAAGGAGGCGGTGAATACAACGTCTCCCGTGGTCTCCGGCGCTGCTTTGGACAACGCACGGCCTGTGTCACCGCCTTTGCCGACAATCCGGTAGGCCGGCTCGTGGAAGACTTCATCCTTCAGGGAGGGGTCGACACCCGCTTCATCAAATGGCGTGACTATGACGGGATTGGCCGTGAAGTCCGCAATGGCCTGAACTTTACTGAGCGAGGTTTCGGCATTCGCGGCGCTGTGGGTTGCCCCGACCGCGCCAATACAGCCGCCAGCCAACTGAAGCCGGGCGACATCGACTGGGAAGACATTTTTGGCAAACAAGGGTCGCGGTGGTTTCACACCGGCGGAATTTTTGCCGCCCTCAGCGAGTCAGCAGCTGAAGTCACAATCGAAGCCTGCCAGGCGGCCCAGAAACATGGCACCATCGTAAGCTATGATCTCAACTACCGCCCATCGCTGTGGAGCGCCATCGGTGGCTTGGAAAAGGCACAAGAGGTGAACCGCGAAATTGCTCAGTATGTCGACGTCATGATCGGCAACGAAGAGGATTTCACGGCCTCCCTCGGATTTGAGGTCGAAGGAGTCGACGAAAACATCCGAGGCATCGACGTCGCCAATTTCAAACGCATGATCGAGACGGCGGTAAAAGAGTTCCCGAACTTCAAAGCAACCGCCACAACCCTGCGCGAAGTTCACACGGCCACGGTGAATGACTGGGGTGCCATCTGCTGGCACGACGGTGAGTTCTACGAAGCCACCCCTTACCCCAATCTTGAGATCCTCGACCGTGTCGGTGGAGGAGACAGCTTCGCCTCAGGTCTGGCTTACGGATTCCTTGAGCACAATGATCCCGCAAAAGCCGTCAACTACGGCGCTGCCCACGGCGCACTAGCCATGACGACCCCCGGCGACACCACCATGGCCTCTTTGGCTGAAGTGGAAAAAATCGTCGGTGGTGGTGGCGCGAGGGTTGTTCGCTGAGGATTTAAGCGCTTTTCTGCGGCAGATAACGGGAGCTCCGCCATTTCAGGTTGGTTAAAATAACGTGAAACCGGCGTATTTCGTGATTTTCCGCTTGAAATACGCTCAGAACGAGTAAATTCCCGCCAACACCATGGCGAAAAAAAGTTGGATCTCCAGAAACAAGCGCAAAGAGCGCACTGTTAAGAAATACGCGAAGCTTCGCGCTAAACTGAAAGCTGAAAAAGACTACACCGGTCTTACGATGCTTCCTCGTGATGCAAGCCCGTCTCGCGTCGTTAATCGCTGTGAGATCACCGGCCGACGCCGTGGTTACCTTCGCCGCTTCAAGATGTCCCGCATCTGTTTGCGCGAATTGGCTTCAACCGGCATGATCCCCGGCGTGACCAAGTCGAGCTGGTAGCAGCCGACAGCTAACAATTTCAGGTGGAAAGGCGGAGCGAATGCTCCGCTTTTTTGTTGTACAGGCGATCAACCAGCCCCTATTCAGTTGCAAAGCTTCCGGCTCAGACGGATATTTTTGGGATGCCTCTCTACGAATACATCTCGGCCGACCCTGAAAAGGGCTGCCGCATTTGCTGCAAAGGCTTCGAGATACGACGTCCTCTCAGCCGCCCCCCCATGGAAACCTGCCCTCTGTGCCGGGCTCCAGTCAAAAAGCTGGTATCGAAGGGGGTTGTTTCGCCAAAGATCACCAAACCACTTTCGGTCAGCGATGCCAAAAAGGCGGGCTTCACCGTTCTTGAGAAGCGAGACGAAGGCACCTACGAAAAACTCTAGAAGGAGTCACTGCTCCGACAGCGGTAGAATGATGAGCCGCCCGTTTTCAATTTTGAGGTCCGAAATCTGATTGAGCATGCTCCTCACTTCGGGCTCGGCCTGCAATTGATCCAACAGGTTTTCCGTTCTCACTTCTTTCATGACACGCTCAGGGAGAGTCACTCCATTCATCTCGATGGCCTCCATGTGCAGAACTGGATTTCTCCCGACCATATTGAGAGAGAAACTCCCTTCGCCATTGAAATAACGCCCCTCAACCTGGTCGGCGATAAACTTAATCGGGATGTCCAACGCATCGAGATCCACGCTGATGATGCTCTTGAGTTGGTCACCTTCGATTGAGACCTTCGTCTTGCCAGCAAGCCCTTTGAGGTTCGGATGATGGTAGATCAAGGTGTTAATATCGTCGCCCGAAAGAACGAGCGGCGGAGGGATTTCACCCGACGAAAGAGCCGCGCTAAAGTCGTCGAAGCGTGCCACCACACGGTCCGCCTCAGCTTGAGAAACCAACGGCGCTGAGATCGCGACAGGTTGCTCTGAGGTGTAGCTGGAAACTAAAATCTCAACTTTATCTGAAAGCATCCTGAAGCCGAAAAACCCAATCGCTACAATCAGGATGACCATCACCAGACACCCGCTGCCGCAGCAGGCAGCAAACTTTCCGGTGCCGCCTGAATCAGGAGATCGTGAATAGGGATCTTCATCCATGGCGGCAGTATCGTCTCGATTCCTCTATTTTCGCCAGTTCAGACATTAAAAAACCACCCGAGTAACGGCAATAGGCCGGTCACTGCTGCTTCAGGAGTCTCGGAGTAATCAGCTCATTCAGAGAAGCACATCCGGGACCGGCCTCTCCCCAAAACGCTATGTCGAGATCGAGCCGGGCAACCGACAAAGTAGGAAATGAGTCCACCAAGTCCCCCTGCGCTAACAAATTAACGACTTCGTGCATGCCGGGATTGTGACCGAACATCATCACCACGTTGTGCCCCTCGTCAAATTGCTGAATGATACGAAGAAGGGTTCCCGGTGAAGCCAGATAGAGCGCGTCCCCATACGAAATCTGATCGGTCGGGTAATCAAGCCCTTCAGCAACCAATTTGGCTGTCGTTGCGGCTCTGAGCGCGGCACTTGAGTAGATACCATCGGGACTGACCCCTTTTCCACGGAGTGCCTTCGCTGTCGCAGGTGCATCCTGTAGCCCTCTTTCATTGAGCGGGCGGTCATGGTCAGCCGTGCTGGCCGAATCCCAACTCGACTTGCCGTGTCGAATAAGCAGCAATTGTTTCATTGTAATTCAATAGCGTCCCCATCAAGTGCACGAACCCTCGTCTGCGCCAATCCGGTTGCTTGACAGAGACTAGCAGACTACCGAATCTGAAGGCCAACCATTTTTTTGATCTATGCAGAAAAGCGCTTCATTCCATCTCATTCTAGTGACTCTCAACTTGTTGTTTCTCGTCACGATCTCATCGTCCATGGCAGCCAACTGGCCCAACTGGAGGGGCCCCCATTTCGACGGGTCCTCTGAAGAGTCGGGATTTCCCGCGACATTCGCTATAGATGACGGTGTTGAGTGGAAGGCCCAACTCCCCGGCGCCGGTGGTTCTACGCCCATCGTCTGGGACAATGCGGTATTCCTCACTTCCGCAGACGAATCAATAGACGGAATTGTCGCCATCCGAATCGACGCGAAATCGGGAGAAATCGTGTGGTCGAAAAAATTTAGTGAAGGCACGATGCGCGACGAACGCTCCAACATCGCAGGGAGTTCTCCCGTGACTGATGGCGAGACAGTCTACTTCTTCACTGGAGCTGGTGATCTCGCTGCTTTCGATTTCGACGGAAACCTGATCTGGCACCGTAACATCGAAGAGGACTACGGTCAGTTCGCTATGCAGTGGACTTTTTCCAGCACCCCTCAACTCGCTCACGACACCCTCTATCTGCAGGTATTGCAGCGGGACGAACCGGTTAATGGCCGAGGCAACACAGATGGCCCGATTGAATCATTTCTTCTCGCGATGGATCCGGCCACCGGAAAAACCAAATGGAAACACGTGCGGGAAAATCTGGCAGTTCAGGAATCCAAGGAGGCATTCAGCACACCTATCCCAATCACTTTCGAAGGTCGCGATGAGATTCTCATCTCTGGGGCGGACTGTATTACCGGTCACAGTCCCGCTACCGGCGAAGAACTCTGGCGATGGGGTACTTACAACCCCGAACGAATCGGCCACTGGCGCCTCGTTCCCTCCCCAGTATACGGCCAGGGAATGATTCTCGTCTGCGCCCCGAAAGGTGCTCCGGTATACGCCGTTCAAGCAGGGGCGACCAAAGATCATTCAGAAGCCCCCAATCCCTGGATATCCGAAGGCAAAGAGGTCACCGCTGATGTTCCCACCCCGCTTTTCTACGACGGTTACTTCTACATTCTGAACGGAAGGAACAAGTTTTTGACCTGCCTTCACCCCACCACCGGAAAAGTGCTCTGGAGTGCCCGTATCGATGCAAAAACAAAAATCGAATCTTCTCCCACTGGAGTGGACGGAAAGATCTATTTCATCAGCCAACTTGGCGAAGTTTTTGTCTACAGCGCCGGACCGAACGGAGGAGAGGTTCTTAATGCGACCACATTTGGATCTTCCCAGAGCGTGAACATCCGCTCCTCGATCGTCCCCGCAAATGGAGCTCTGTTCATCCGGACTGATGACCAACTCTACGCCGTGAGAAAGTAACGGCTACGGGCCGATCAAAGAGTCAGGCCCCATTGAAATGCCGGATCGCTTTGTCGCGCATCCGGCGCATGGACCATTCGTCGGTGTAGTCCTCAAGCGAGTGCATCGCCACCCAGGCCAGATCGTGGGATTCCTCAGAGACAATGTAGTTATCTTCTCCGTGCTGTTGGATCAGAAACCTGACATCATAGTGAAAATGCGACGGCTCATCTTTCCGGGCAGGAATACCGTGAACATCGAGATCAAAAATCTCAGCGCTCACGGGAGACAGGTTTCTCAAACCTGTCTCCTCAAGACATTCCTGCATCGCCACAGCCATAACGTCGTCATTCCCGTCCGCGTGCCCCCCGGGTTGCAACCACAGGTTCAACTTACGATGATGAGTTAAGAGCGTCCGTATGCCGCTCTCATCGACGATCCACCCCGACCCAGTGATGTGGCCAACCGTCAGTTCCCGGTCATAACAATTCGAATGACTTACGACAAAATCCCGGAACCTGAGTGCGGTATCAAGCTCTCCTGGATGCCGCTCGCAGTAGCGGTCGATCATTTCGATCAATGGATTCCGATGCATATGGCTCCAGCATAGCCAGCAAGAGTCCCACCGCAATACCGATTCAACACCGCGACGTGATCACTTAAAATAGCGCTTCAACAGGGCCTTCTCATCAGGAAGGAGCGAATCACGCCAGACCGCATCACCACCCTGCCCTCCTGAGGAAACAGCACCACCGGATTGTGGCCCCTTGGCGTTTTTATCGATGTCATGCTCAGTCTCCCCCAACCCCAACAGGTCGCCAGGAGCCGCATTCGAAAAATCGAGATTCTCCACTTTCTCAATCCGATTCGTACCTAGATCATCTTCGTCTCCGAAAAATAGGGGGGCATCACCACGCCCCCGAGATATACCACCTACTCCCGGCTTCAAACCCATCCCCATACACATTCCAGCCCCCACCATAGAATCCTCTGACAAAGCTGGTAAACCGTCCATCGAACCGAGCGCATCGCAACCCTGACACAACTGCTTCTGCAACGTTTTTAGCTCTGCGAGGGAAAGATCTCCCATCATCTGCTGCCCCAGCTTTGACGGATCAATCTTACTGAGTTGACTGGCCAATTCGCTGTTCACTTCAAGACCATTCGCAGCCAGGCTTTTCAAAGCCTCTTCCATTTCACGCAGAAGCATCTCCTTTCCTGCCTCACTCATCTCGCTGGAAAAAGACCGCAGGGCTTCCAGATCTCGTTCCAAAGTCGCCATCTCTGAGGCCAACTCCTGAAGGTCCATTCCTAAACCATCTTTCAAGGTGTCTGTCGCCTCGAGGCTGGCATGCCCATACCAATCTTCCTCAGGCTGCTGCCTGAGTTCTTCGATCTTTTCTTCAATCGCAATGAGGCTGTCGGGATCAATCAAGTCCTCTGCTTCCAACGTCGCCACCCATTCGTCCATCTGCCCCCATGCGTTGGGCTCATGAGTGATCGTGGGATCGCTCCCCTTCAAATCGATCACAGGAACAAGGAAGGCAGCCACCACCATGATGGCAGCAAAAGCACACGGGAGAATCGCCATTTCCCATCGCCAGCGCAGACCGACCTCCCGGCCAACCGATTCATACACGGGCCAGGGAGCGACTTTAGCTAATGCCGAACTCAATCCGTTGTTCAACTTCAATCGGTCATCCAGCCGGACCAGAGCCTCCTCTTTACCGATAAACTGGCTGCGGCTCCAGAGCCAGGCCCACAGGGCAGCTCCCGCAGTGATGACACCCACGACCGTCAGTGGGCCTATCGAATCCATCCAGGCCAACCCAACGGTGCGCAGGCAGAGAATCACGACCGAAAAAAGAATGAGAGCCACGACAACCAGCAAATTGAACCGCTCCAGCCACCAACCCGTATTGACACGGCGCACGACCCCGGCAGCTTCCTGATTCCACAATCGCTCTGCATCACCACCGGACATGGGACTCATTCTACAATGGAGGGGTTACCGACGCAAGACGCGTCGATCTACTCTCATTCAGAGACTGGGCCTCCTTCGCTCTTCGAGACATCCATCATCATCAAGGCGGCGGCGGCGCAGCCCACGCCGAGACATCCATACCAAAGAATATCCGGGGCGCTCTCATAGAGCAGCAAACCCAGCCCCGGAGCCACAGCATGTCCCAAGTTCCACGTTAACCCTACCCCGGCGCTGTAACGTCCTCGCATCTTCTCAGGCGCCAATGAAGCCACATAGGCACCGGAAACCGGCATACTGATCATCTCTCCGGCCGTAAAAACCAGCAAAGCCACACCAATCACCCACCAGACATCGGCAAAACCATTGATCCAGACACCCACCCCGCAGAGAAGGAATCCAAGAGCAATCACACTCCGGGGACTCCGCTTCCGTGCAACCTGGCTCAAGGGAATCTCGAAAAACGCAATCGTCAGTCCATTCGCAGCCATGAGCCATCCGTAGACTGATTTGGGATACCCCAAATCTCCAATGAGCCTGGCCACACTACTGCCCCACTGAAAGAATGTCCCGATCGCCAAAAGGTTGGCGAAGAAGAAGATGACGAAAGCCCGGTTTCCCATCATGTCGGCGAGCGCCGTCGACCAACGACTCTCACTCTTGTCCGTGCGGACACCATGAGGCAGCATAGTCACGGCGATGATGGCAAAAGCAGCGGAAGTCACTGCATCTCCAACGAAAAGATAGGAGTAGTTGTGCTCCGCAAGAACACCGCCGGCCGCCATCCCACACGCGAACCCGAGGTTCACCCCCCAGCGTACCACCGCGAATGCAGTGATGCGACGCTCCTCCGGCACCACATCGATCAGCAACGAATTCGAAGCAGGATGATACATCCCGTGAGTCAGCCCCACGAAAAAGGCAGAAACCGCATAAGCGATCAGTCCTTCAGCCTGCCACATCAACAGCATCGATGCCGCACCGCCAAAGAGTGATATCCCCATCGTATTTCGACGCCCCACCAGGTCAGTCAGCCGTCCACCCAGAATCATGGCTCCGATTCCTCCACAAGCCATGGAAGCAAACACCGCTGCAGTTTCCCCGACCGAATAGCCGGAATCTCTCATATAAAGGGTCAGAAACGGCACCACAAAAGTGCCGAAACGGTGAATGAATAAACCGGCAAACAGCACCCACACGACACGTGGCAACGCACGTATCTGCTCAGTGAGCGTCTCGTTTGATCGGATGGTTGAGGTTTCAGAGTTCATGACGTAGGAACAAAAAAAACCCTGCATGCGGTCTCGCGTGCAGGGCTGGTCGGAAAAAGAACTGAGCAAAAAAAAGCGCTAACCGACTACCTTGCGTAGACCATAACTACGAAAAATCATCCAGACCGAATCCGGTCGGAGAGTCTTCGCGATGATCTGTTTACAGGTGCTCATGTGGGTTTAGCTGAAAATCAGAGTCGGCTATTAATTTCATCCCGCAACCCAAAAGACGGCAGCGGCACCACTAGTGGTCGAACAGACCTAAACTGACGTATAGGATCCCAAGCCAGTTCCGACTCCGATCCGACTGATCGGACGATCGAGTGAAAGGGCAGTGTTGCCTTGCCCTTGCGGCGAGTGACTATCACTGGCTCGGAAAGCTTGACTGAATTCCCGACGGCAAGCTGACTCGCGGACGACCGGGCCGGTCGTCCCACCCTGCTTCGCAGTGGCCAAAGATTACCGCTGGCTGGGCCGAAGGCGGTAGGGACATGCGGCCCGCCTGTCCGCGAGTGGCGAGTGGCTATCACTGGCTCGGAAAGCTTGACTGAATTCCCAACGGCAAGCTGACTCCCGGACGACCGGGCCGGTCATCCCACCCTGCTTCGCAGTGGCCAAAGATTACCGCTGGCTGGGCCGAAGGCGGTAGGGACATGCGGCCCGCCTGTCCGCGAGTGGCGAGTGGCTATCACTGGCTCGGAAAGCTTGACTGAATTCCCAACGGCAAGCTGACTCCCGGACGACCGGGCCGGTCATCCCACCCTGCTTCGCAGTGGCCAAAGATTACCGCTGGCTGGGCCGAAGGCGGTA